>VFZG01000054.1 GCA_016871275.1 Acidimicrobiia bacterium
GAGAACCTCTACCTGCTCGACGGTACCGACTTCACCGCCCCGTACACCGGTGCCGCGTGGCCCTGGCCCAACACCGATGCCATCGAAGAAGTGCAGGTGCTGTCGCTTGGCGCCAATGCCGAGTATGGCAACGTGGCCGGTGCGGTCTTCAACATCGTCACCCGCCAGGGCGGCAACACCTTCCATGGCGACACGAATTTCTACTTCCAAACCTCGGGCCTGACCGGCCGCAACACCACTGAGAAGCAGGACGACGGCTCGCCCTACAACCGCGCGAGGTTTCGCGATACCACGACGCAGCTCGGTGGCCCCATCCTGCGGGACAAGCTGTGGTTCTTCGGCTCGTTCCAGTTCCAGGAAGACTGGGAGTCCCAGCCCGGAACACCCAAAGCGTTCCCGGCCAAGTCGAACGCCAAGCGCTACTTCTGGAAGTTGAACTACGGCATCAACCAGAACCACCGCCTGCAGGCGCAGACGCACGACGACTTCTATGAGATTCCGGAGCGTGCCACCGCGCGGAGCGCACCGAGCACGATCTCGCTCAACAGCGGGCACAACCCCTCGCCCGGTGTGTTCTACACCGCCGTCATCAATCCCACGACCGTGCTCGAAGCCCGCTACTCGGGCTTCTACGGCACCGCCGACACCTTGCCTCTCAACGGCGGGCCGAAGATTGCCCGGCGCTTCCAGGACCTCGATACCGGGAACGTCACCGGCGGCATTTCCTACTGGTATGAAGGCAACAGCTTCAAGACGGCGTTTACCGGCAAGGTCACCAAGTACGCCGATAACTTCCTGGGCGCCCAGCACGACTTCAAGGTGGGCGTGCAGTACAACAGCGGCGGTGGCGAAAACCTCAACGGCCCGAACGACTACATCTACACCTACGGGAGCACGCCGTCCTATGGATACACGCAGAACCCCTACTGGCAGGGCGGGCGTTTACGCGGGCTGGGCGTCTACGTGGATGACACGGTTCGTGCGGGACGTCTGACGCTGAACCTCGGGGTGCGCTACGACTACAACAAGGGCTACTTCAACGCCTTCGACCTGCTCGATCGCAACGCGAACAAGATCGGCCGTTCGCAGGCCGTTGGTAAGCTGTTCGACTGGAGCGTGATCTCGCCGCGTGTGGGCGCGACGATCAGGCTCAACGACGATGGCACGACGCTGCTCAAGGGCAGCGTGGGGCGCTACCACCGCGGCGTCGTCACGAGCGAGTTCGACAACGCTACCCCGTCGATTGCACCCCGCTACGAGTTCAGCGGCCTGTACTCGGCGGCGGGCGCGCCGCTCGGTCTGAGCCTCGTCAGCGACAACTCGAACGTCCGGATCGACCCGGGCTTCGAGAACCCCTACACCGACCAGTTCATCGTCAGCTTCGAGCATCAGCTGACCAGCCGGGTGGGCGTGGCCGTGAGCGGCGTCTACAAGAACGGCGACAACCAGTCGGCTTGGCTTGACATCGGCGGTACCTACAGCCGTGTGCAGCGCACGACCGAAGGCAAGACATTCGATCTCCAGGAGCTCACGAGCGGAGGGGCCAGCCGTATCTTCCAGCTCACCAATCCGGGCAACATGTCGAGCACCTATCGCGGCGTGCACTTCCAGGTGAACAAGCGCATGTCGAACCGTTGGCTGGCCACGGCCGGCGTCACGCTGTCGCGCAGCGAAGGTCGGCTCGGTTCGAGCCACGCGCGAAGCTCGGCGACGACCAATGCCAACAGCACGGCGGGTTCGTTCGGTCAGAATCCGAACGACTTAATCAACTCCGACGGACTGTTGATCGGCGACCGCCCGATCGTTTTCAAGGCCAGCGGTGTCTACGAGCTCGGGTGGGGGACGACCATCGCCGGAAACTACGGCTTCCAGTCGGGCCGGCCCTGGGGCCGCGAAGTTCGGTTCACCGGCCTCGTGCCTGGCTCCACTCGTGTGCTGTATGAGCCGCTTAGTGGCGACCGCCGGGTCGATCCCCTCAACCAATTGGACCTGCGGCTCGAGAAGGCCCTCAGCTTCTCTGGCGGCAAGGTCGAAGGCGCGGTCTTTGGTGACCTGCTGAACGTGCTCAACAACGGCGCGGCGCAGAGTGTTCTGGACCGCCGTTCGACCAGTAGCAACTTCGGCGTCAAGTCGGCGTTCGTGCTGCCGCGCCGCCTGATGCTTGGCGCGAAGTTCCGGTTCTGAAAATTCGGGGACCGGGGATCAGGGGCTGGGGGCCAGGGCCCACCAGAACCAGACAGTGACATAGCGACGGGCGACCTCTCAAGGTCGCCCGTCGTCTGTACGGCGAGAGCCTCGCGGCGTGCTGCGGAAGGAGAGAGGCGTAACTAGCGCGGCAGCGCGGCGCGGCGTTGGTCGAAGGCCGCGGCCAGCGCCGCATCCCCGGCGTCGCGGGCGAGCGTCGCGGCCACGCCGAGTGCCTCGGCCGCATCACGCGTGCGTCCAGTGGCGGCCAGAGCCAGCGCCAGCGTGTCGAGCACCCGCACATCACTTCCGCCCGTACGGTCGTTCAATTGGGCGGCGAGGGCGAGTGCCTCCTCGGGGTTGCGGAGCGTGGCAGGCTCGGCAGTGACGAGCAGCCGCGCCAGATTACCCGTGAGCGCGAGATCGCCGGGAGCGAGGCGCAGGCTGTCGCGCAGGAGATCCAGTGCGGCGGCGTGTTTGCCCTGGCTGCTCCAGGCGAAAGCCAGCGCGCCGGCCACCGACGGATCGCGATCACCGGCCTCCCGGGCCGCGGCCAGGTCCGCGGCGGCCTCATCCATCCGCCCGGTCTCCATCAGCGCTATGCCGCGCTTTCGACGGACCCGCACACGGGCAGCATCGGACGCCAGCGCGCGCGAGTAGGCCGACACCGCCGCGACGAAGCGCCGCTCGCCGGCGGCGGCGTTGCCCGCGGCTTCTTCGCGATCGGCGACGAGCGTATTCAGCTGGGCTCGGCCGGGGCCGTGATCCGGCACGAGCACGAGCAGGCGTTCCAACTCCGGAATGGCGGCCCCCGGCTGGCCGGCCTCGATCCGGGCCAGCGCGAGATTGTAGAGCGCCACGTCGTTATTGGCGTCGAACCTGACCGCTGTCGACCACAGCGTCAGCGAATCGCGCCAGTCGCCGGCTCGGAGCATGCTCGCCTGGGCGAAGAATATGGTCGCGCCGCCGGCGGCCACAATCACCCACCGCCGCACGAGCGGTCCGGAGGGGGCGAGGGCGGCGGCCAGGCCCAGCGACAGCACCATGGCCGGACCGTAGGTATAGCGGTCGGCCGTGACTTGCAGGCCCGACGGCAGCAGGCCCACGACCGGCACCAGCAGGGCGAGATAGCTCCCCCACATGGCCACTGACACTCGCCGCGACCGGAGGGAGCTGGTAGCGGTGACGACAACGGCCGTGGCGACCGTGGCCACGAGCGCCACGCCCCAGTTGGACACGGGCACGCGCGGCAGCACGTCGAGTGGGGACGCCATACCTGGCGCGATCGAGCGCCAGACGTAGAGCGCCGGGTGCGTGAGGGCCCAGGCCAGTCTTGGCGCAAAGCCGATATCGGCGAGTGTCTCGGCCTGGCGTGCCGCGGCTTCCATCGCGGCCAGCGGCAGCGCGATGACGGCAAACGGCCACGTGGCCCGCCAGACCTCCGCCGGGCGGCGCGGCGGGGCCATGCGGGAGGCGAGCGCCACGACACCAAGCACAAGTGGGAAGAGCGGCGCGGTCACGCGGGCCAGCTGTGAGACGGCATACAACCCGACGGCGAGCCAGCGTTGTTGTTCGTCGCCCTCGTGCACCCACCGCAGCCAGCAGCCCATGGCGACGAGCAGCGGCCCGTACGAGAGCAGGTAAGGAAGCGCGCTGGTCCAGGCCACGGTTTCGACCCGCAGGGGATGGACGGCGAAGAGCAGCGTGGTGGCTGCCGCGAGCCACCAGCGGTCGCGGTCGGCATGGATCAGCCGGGCTGTCAGCCACAACAGGCACCCCGCGTTCAGGGCGTGCAGGACGAGCGCCAGCGTGTGGATGCGCGCGGCCGACAGCGGCACACCGGTGGCCCTGTAGGCCAGCCACGACAGTGGCTGGTAGTGGTCCATGTGCGTGGTCGTGAACGCCCAGCGCACCACCTCGGGCCATGACGCCACCAGCGCCTGATTGTTGACGAGTGCGTCGTGGTCGTCCCAATTGAGGAAACCGAAACCCGTCACTGACTGGAACGTGACAACGGTGGCCGCGACCACGACGACGAGCACCAGCGCTCGCGTCATCGGGCGAGTTCGGCGAGCCTGTCGCGGGCTGGCCGGAAGGTGGGATCGAGCGTGAGTGTGCGGCGGAACCACTCGGCTGCCTCCGGCTGTCCGCTGCGCTGCAGCACGAGCCCGAGGTTATAGGTATAGCGGGCGTTGGCCGAGTCCCGTGTCACCGCCTCACGAAAGGCCTGTGCGGCTTCGCCGTGCTGCCCGCCGCCGCCGAGCACCATGCCGAGTGAGTTCCAGAAGTCTGCTACGGTCGGGTCGAGGGTGGTCGCCTCGCGGAAGCGGCCCAGCGCGGCATCGGGCTGGCCGGTCGAGAGCAGCAACTCGCCCATCCGCCAGCGCACGAGCGCGTCGGTGGGCGCGAGCGCCGCGACACGTTCGAATGCCGCCATCGCGCGTGTACGATCCCCGAGGGTCTGCCACACCTGCCCTTCGCGGTCGTAGAGCAGCGGCTCGTTGGGGGCGTCCTTCTGTCCCTGCTGGAGCGCCGCGATCGCCCCGGTAAGGTCTGTACGCGCGATACGCGCGTTGGCGAGGCTCACGTGGGCGGCAGTGAAGGCCGGCATGATCGCCAGGCTGCGGCTGAAGCTGGCTTCGGCATCCCGATGCCGGCCGAGGCCAGCGAGGGCCTCGCCGAGATAGAAGTGGAGCTGGAAGGAGTCGGCACCTTCTTCACGCAGCCGGCCGAATCGCGACACGCTCTCGGCGTATCGCTTCTCCTTCAGCAGCGCGAGGCCTTCGCGCATCAGACCGCTCAGCAGGCTGAACTCGGCGATCTTGTCCTTCGGATCGGCCCCCTGCGCGACGGAGTCCTTCGGTGCGCCGGGGCTGACGTAGCCGAGTGCCCCGAGCTTCTGCAACGTCTCGGCCGACACCGCCGGCCGGCTGGCGGGATCGAGCGCGCGCGCCCGCTCGGCCTTCAGGAGGCCCTCGAGCGCGGCCCTGAGGCGTCGGGCGGTGGCGGTGTTGCTGGTGGAGAGATCCCGGGTCTCACCAGGGTCGGCGCCGAGGTCGTAGAGTTCGGGCCGCGGCGCCAGGATGTACTTCCACGGGCCATCGCGCAGGACACGCAGGTCGCTCCACTGGTAATGCACGAGCGGGGTGAGCGACTCGGCGTAAGTCGTGACAGGTTCGGGCGCGGCTCCCTGTGTCAGGGCCGAGGCCAGGCTGCGGCCGGTGACGCCGGCAATACCCGGCACTCCCAGAAGCTCCAGCACCGTGGGCGTGACGTCGACGAGTCGGAAGGTGGGCGCCAGTGTCTGACCGGCACCAATGCCCGGGCCTCGCACCACGAGCGGCACGCGCAGCGTGGTTTCGTACGCAAAGAAGCCGTGGCCCGTTTCCCCGTGCTCGCCAAGCGATTCACCGTGATCAGCCGTAATGAGCACGAGGGTATCGTTCCAGAGTCCGCGGGCTTCCAGGCTGCTGCGCAGGCGCCCGAGCAGGGTATCGGTCCACGCCACCTCACCGTCGTAGGGACGGCCTGCGTACTGCGATGCGAACGGCTCCGGCGGCTCGTACGGATCGTGCGGGTCGTAGAGATGCACCCACAGGGCCGTGCGCGACGTCTGCTTAGCCGGCGCGTGTGCATCGAGCCACTGCTCGAGCCGCTGCAGGGTGATGTCGCCGCGTCGCTGCGCCTGGGCGATCGAGGGCGGGCCGGCTGCGCCTGCCGCGTCCACATCATCGTCGTAGTGGTCGAAGCCGCGATCGAGGCCCGATGACGAGGCCAGCACGAAGCTCGACACGAATGCGGCGGTGGTGAAGCCCGCCGCCTTGAGCGACGCGGCGAGGGTGGGCACGTCACTTGCGAGTGGCAGCGAGATGTTATCGCGAACGCCGTGTTCGGCCGGGTATCGTGCCGTGAACATCGTCGCGTGAGATGGCCGCGTGATCGGCACATGGGTCGTGGCATCGAGGGCCCGCACACCTTCACGGGCCAGCCGGTCGAAGTTCGGCGTGGGCACGCTGGTGCTGCCGTAGGCGCCGAGGCGGTCGGCCCGCAGCGTATCGAGCGTGACAATCACGAAATGCCGCGCGGTGGTGGCCGTGACCGCAGGCGCCGTGGATTCGCGTCCGCAGCCGGCGAGTGCCAAGAGGGCAAGTGGGGCGACGACGCCCCTGACCGCGCCCGCCATCATCGGCGCTGCTCCAGACGGCGAGCCAGGGCTACCTGCCGCGCGGCCTCGTTCTCCCGGCCCAGCCGGGAGTAGACATCCGCCAGCACATAATGGCCGAGCGGTGCGATGCTGGCCGCTGGCCGCCGGTCGAGGCCGTCGCGCGCTGCCTGCGCGGCGCCCGCCAGATTGCCGGTGTCGAGCAGGGCCTTGGCCAGATACAAGTAGCCTTCGGCAAACTCCGGCCGTGCGTCGACGGCGGCCCGGAATCGGCTCGTGGCGTCGGCCAGCCGGCCTGCCTTCTGCAAGAGCTTGCCGAGGTTGAACTGCGCCCCGTAGTTCTTCGGGTTGGCGGCGACCTCGGCCTCGTACGCCGCGCGTGCGGCGCCGGCGTTGCCGTGTTGCTCGGCCACCAGTGCGAGGTTGTAGTGGCCGCGTGGCACGTCGGCTCGGAGGGCCACCGCCTCCCGCAGCACCTTCTCGGCCGCGTCGAACTGCTTGAGTTCGAGATGCGCTTCGCCGAGCTTCACCAGAAACGGCGGCCGATCGACCTCCAGGTTCAGGCCGCTGGTCAGCACCTCGACGGCTCTGGCCGGTTCCCCCCGCTGCAGGTAGATGTCGCCCAGCTGGAAGTGTGCACGTCCGCTGCGCGGATCGAGCTGCTGGGTGCGCTCGAAGCCGACGATGGCGTCGTCGACCTTGCCGGCGGCGCGGTAGGCGAGTGCGAGGTTGAAGGCGGAGAGCCGGTGCTCCGGATCCAGCGCCAGGGCCCGCTGGTAGGCGGCAATCGCGTTGGTGTGCCGCCCGGCCTTCGTCTCGATGTTGCCGAGGCGCGAGTAGCCCTCGATGATCTCCGGGTCGACCGCGAGCGCTTCGCGCACCTTGCTGATGGCCGCGTCGTAGCGGCCGGCCTCCGAGTCGGTGCCCGCCTGGAGCAGAAGGTTGTAGAGCGAGATCGTGTCTTTGGGATCCCGGCGCGGGCGTTCCTCAAGGTTGCGCGCGCTGCTGCCGCCCACATAGCCCAGGGCGCGCAGCCGCTGTTCGGTTGCCTCGTCCACGGCCTGCGGTGCCTTCGGCGCGGCGTTGCGAGAGGTCTGGGCGACGAGCGCCCGCAGGGCCCGTTCGAGCGTGTCGGCGCGGGCGCTGTCGGCGGCGGCCAGGTTCTTCGTTTCTCCGGGGTCCGCGCTCACGTCGTAGAGCTCGCGCGTGGGCGCCAGGATGAACTTGTAGCGTCCGTCGCGCACCGCCTTCAGTTCACTCCAGCCGTAGTGGAAACGTGGATACCAGGACTCCGAGAAGGCGAGCAACGACTGGCGCTCGCCCTCGAGCGCCGGACGCAGCGACGTGCCCTGTACGGCTGCCGGGGCGGTCACACCGAGCAGGTCGAGCACGGTCGGCATGACGTCGACGATGCGCACCTGATCGGGGACGACGCGGGCGGCGATGCCGGGCCCGGCGACGATCAGCGGTACCTGCACCGAAGCGTCGTAGACGAAGAAGCCATGCGACTGCTCCTGATGTTCACCCAGTTGCTCCCCGTGGTCGGCCAGCACCACTACCAGCGTGTTGTCGAGGCGTCCGCCGGCCTCGAGCGAAGCCAGCAGCCGGCCGACCTGCGCGTCGGTGTAGGCGACTTCCGCGTCATAGGCGCCGTCGCGCGTGGCGGGGAAGCGCGAGGCGAACTCCGCCGGCGCGTCGTACGGCGTGTGCGGGTCGTAGAGGTGCACCCAGGCGAAGAAGGGCTCGGTCGAGGCCTGTCCGAGCCACGCCGTGGCCTGGTCCACGACCTCGGCGCCACGCCGCTGAATCGCATCGAGGCCGGGGCCGACGTCCTCCGACAGGTCGAAGTTGTCGAAGAAGTGATCGAACCCCTGTGCGATGCCCCACCGCCTGTCGAGCACGAACGCCCCGACGAATCCGCCCGTGCGGAAGCCGCGGCCCTTGAGCACCTCGGCCAGCGTGATGGCGGCCTCGTCCACGTAGAAGCCGGTGTTATCGCGCACGCCGTGCGCCATGGGCCATGTGCCCGTGAAGAGACTCGCGTGGGCCGACAGCGTGAGCGGCGTCGTGGTGGTGGCGTTCGCGAAGCGGGCGCCGCGCGCCGCCAGCGCGTCGAGCGCCGGCGTCTGCGCCGCAGCGTGTCCGTACGCCCCGACACGGTCGGCCCGCAGCGTGTCGAGGCTGATGACCAGGACGTTGGCCGGCGTGCTGGCCGTCCGGCCGCAGGCGCCGATGGCGGCCAGGCCGGTCAGGAGAGCCAGCGCGGGCCAGGCCCATCGCCGCTCGCGTCGCAAGAGCATGCGGGCATTGTACCAAGCGCCCGTGCACCGGCGTATCCGCCGCTCCCGTTGACGACTGGACGACAGGTCAGATCACGACGCCGAGCGGCTTTCGCAGCAGCAGCACGAAGGCAAACGTGAGCGCCAGGTAGACGTAGAGCCAGTGCACGGCCTGGCCCGCCACTGGCAGCAGGCGCTCGGGGTAGGGGAGGCGGATGGCCGTCACGCCGGCGCTGGCGTCGAGCGGCGGCTCGGAGGGATAAAGAAGCTGGCCCACGAAAGACGGCTGCTCGCGCAGCGGGGAGCGACGGGCGATGTCGTCCCCCGTGGCCACGTGAAGCTGCTTCTCGATCACGGTCCCGCCGGCGGTCACGAGCCGAAGTGTGGTGGGGCCGGGCGCGCGGGGCACGATCCGCCACGTCATCTCGCCGAGCGTCGGGAAGTAGCGCGGTGGTCCCGTCACCTCGACGCCGGCGCCTTCGAGGCGCGGCATTGTCGCCGCGGCGCCGCGCTCGACCGCGGCCGTCACCACGACCGGCGTGCCGGGCGTGAGCCCCGTGTAGCCGTACCACGCCTGGAGCTGTGCGATGGCCAGCGTCAGTGGCACGGCCGTGATGACGAGCGGCACGAGTGACAGACCCACGTACGAAAGGTTGTGCCGCAGCACCTCGCCCTGCGCCCGCAGCAGTGCCCGCAGATCGTCGTTGTAGAGGCGCATCTCGAGCAGGGCGGCGTGGATGCGCCGCTTCACCAGGCCAAGTGCGACCTGGTTCGAGGTGAACCGCATGACACCCAGCACCGCCAGCGCCGAACCGAGCGCGCAGCCGGCCACCACCGCGAGCGGCGGCAGTCCGGCGAGCGGCGCGAGCAGGGCATCGGCCAGCCGCACGAGCAGGGCGTTCACGAGAGTCATCGGGCTACGACAGGTATCCGAGACCCTTGAGGCGCTTCTTGAGCTCCTCTTCAGAGCCCGCGCTCTCCAGTTGCGCGAGTTCCTTCTCGAGGGTGTGCGTGATGAACTCTTCGACCGACGAGTAGCCGGCCAGATCCGAAATGCGCTTGACGCGGGCGATGAGCGCCTTGTCGAGTTTGACGCCTGAACCGAAGATCACGGGGTGGACCTCACTTTCGGGAAACCGGTGACGCCGAACTCCGCGAGAATCGATGCGGCGAGCTCCTGCAGCCGATCCGCGGGCACCTTCAGCGGCCGGCTGGTGAAGAGCACGCCGGGCACGTGCGCGGGATCCATGCTGTGGTCGCCGCTCCACGGCTCGCGGTTGTCGCTGAACACGTCCGGCCCGACGATGCCGAGGGCCGAGTCGCTCGCGACACGGGTGCCGCGGGCGTAGCCGACGACGATGTCGGGCTCGATGCGCGGATAGGCGCGGCCGGCGAAGGCCGCCGCCGTCACAAACGCCTTCGTGATGGCCGGTGTGTTCGTGGCCGGGTCGACCGTGCCTTCCATCGCCGCCGCGATTTCGGCCGACAGGCGGGACGCCTCTGCGGGTGGCACGATCCCTTTCGATTCGCGACCCTGCAGGTTCAGATACACGCCGTTCAGGCCCACGGCGTAGGCGCGGGTCTTCGTCCAGTCCACGCCGGCCAGTCCCGGAGCCGTGGCCGCACGGGCGTCGGTCACGGCGAGATAGCCGTGGTCGCGCAGCCAGCTGTTCACGTTCACGGCGCGGCGCCACGGCGCGAACCCGTGGTCCGACATCACGACCAGCAGGTCGTTGGGGCCCAGGGCCGCCATCGCCTGGCCCACGACAGCGTCCATCTCCACGTAGAGGTCGCCGATGACTGCGCGATACCGCGCGTCAGCCTCCGTGTAGGCGGGATGGCCCGGATCCAGCGATCGCCACATCACGTGCGATACCTGATCCACATGACCGAAGTAGTAGAAGAGCAGGCCGTCGCGGAACTGGTCGAGCACGTAGCGGAACTGCCGCCGGGTCTCGTCGGCGGTGAGGCGCGCCTGCGCGAGGAGTTCATCGGCCGTGAGCGCCTCGACATTCCGCGCCCGCGTGTCCTCGGGCATGCCCTGCGTGTAGAAGCGGCCCTCGGCGTCTGCCAGTTCCGCAGCGTAGTATCCGGGCGTCGAAATCGGGAGGGCCGGCGCATACGGATCGAGGTTGATCGGACTGACGTAGAGCTCGAAGTACGGCGTCAGGCTCTTGAGCAGGAAGCGCACTTCGCCGGGCAGCGTCTGGAAGGGCAGGAGCGGCAGGCCCACGGGCACCCACGAGCTCCATTCGCCCACCTCGAGCACACGCGTCTCGTCGCCGACGACGATCAGCACCGCCTCGCCGCTCGCGTCCACATGCGCGGCGAATTCCACTGCCATCGGTGTCGGGGTGATTCGGTAGGGATGCGGGGGCCCTTCGATCGTGCCGCGCGCGACGCCGTCGATGACGTCGATCGGCTGGATTACGCCGCCCGACACGTCGCGACGTTCGAAGACGTCGGGCTTGGACGAGAAGAGCGTGAAGATGCCGTAGGTGCCGAGCATGTCGGGCGTGCCCATGCCGCTCAGCTCCCGCGTGGCCTTGCCCGAGGGCGGGAAGTTCGCCGGCATGCGTACGATGGTGGTCTCGATGCCTCGGGCTTCGAGCACTTCCCAGAAGGCCTCGCCGCCGCGCAGCAGCTCCACCCGTCCCGACGACAGCGGAAACTGCCACGGCCCGAGCGTGAGGATTTTACCCGGCGGCACCGTGCGCGAGGTGGAGAGGAACGACGCGAGCGTGTCGGGCTCACGATGGATGAAGTCGAAGATGCCGTGGGCGCCCGGGTCGAGTCCGGTGATGAACGTCGACCACGCCACGGGACTGAGCGGAGGCGTGGAGGTGGCCAGCGGCGTGAATCCGCCCTGCTGCGCCAGCCGGGCGAGGTTCGGCAACCGCCCCGCGGCCAGCAGGTCGCGCGTGAGCTGGTGGTCGAAGCCGTCGATGCCGAGCACGATGACCTTCTGCCCGGCGACGACATGCGCGCCGCCACCGCAGCCCGCGGCGAGCGCGACCGCACACGCTGCCAGCAGCATGGCGCCAGCCGTGCGGGTCCGCGCGGGCAGCGGCGTCACGACGCCACCGCCCACGGCCGGCCGTCCATATGCGGCGGCGGCTCGAGACCGAAGAGCCTGAGCGCCGTCGGCGCAATGTCCACAATCGACAGGTCGCGCGTGTCTTCGATCTTCCGGTTGCAGAAGAGCACGCCGGGCACGAGCCGCGGATCGATGCAGTGGTCGCCGCTCCACGCCTTCGTGTTGTCTTCGAAGACAGGTCCCGCGACCATACCCGACGCGCAGTCCCACGAGGTGCGGTAGCCGGCGTTGTAGCCGATGACGAGGTCCGGCGCGTTCTCGGAGTACGGCCCCTCGTACAAGGCGCGGGTGTCGAAGGCCTCGCGCACGCCGATGTCGCCGCCGGCCTCATCACGCAGTCCCGCGAGCCTGGCGATGAGTTCCGCCTTGAGCGCGCGGGCCTTGTCGCCATGCTCCACGATGCCGCCGGCTTCGCGGCCGCGCAGGTTGAGGTACAGGCCCGAGAGTCCGAGGCAATATGCGCGCGTCTTCGTCCAGTCCACATCGCGCAGCCATTCGGTGGAGCCGTCGGCGCCGTCCTTGAGCGTGAGATAACCTTCGCGGTGCAGCCAGGCGTTGAGATTTACGCCGCGGCGGAACGAGCTGAAGCCGTGGTCGGAGATGACCATCAGCAGGTCCTTCGGGCCGAGCGTGGCCATGACCTGACCGACCAGCGCGTCGTTCTTCCGGTAGAGCGCCTTGATGGCCTCGCGGTATTCGGCCGGGACGTCCCTGCGGTGCGCGGGATGGTTCTGGTCGAGGTAGCGCCAGAACATGTGCTGGATGCGGTCGGTGGCATCGAACACACACACGAGGGCGCCACGACGCAGCTTCTCGAGCGAGGTCAGGAACATCGCGCGCCGCTCGTCGTCGATGTCGTGCGCCTGCTTGAGGAACGTGGCGTCGTCGGTCACGCCCTCGTTGAGCGCCCAGGTGTCTTCGGCCAGGCCGAGTGTGGCGTAGGGGCCGTGGCGCTTGGCGAGGTACCCGGCGTAGTAGTCGGGATGCGAGATCGGCATCGCCGGCGCCTCGGGGTCGAGGTTGATGGGCGACATGTAGAGCGAGACATGCTCGCCGAGTTCGAGGAGCTGCACGCGGGTGATGCCGGCCACGGTCACACCCGGCGCGGCGGGGAAGGGCAGCGAGAGCCAGCCGCTCAGTTCCCCGACGGCGAGGGTCACCGTCTCGCTGCCGATCGTGACCGTGGTTCGGCGCTCGGCGCGATCGAGTGTCAGGGTAAGCGGGCAGGTGAGCGGCGGGTGTCCCACCACGAAGGTGTTCTCGGGACCGGTGACCACCGTGTCGATGCGGTCGCCGGTGAGCGTCACCTGTACACGCTGCCCGCCTTCCTTGAAGCGGGCGGCCGGCGGACGCGTGGTGAAGAGCAGGAACGTGCCCTGCGTGCCGAGCAGATCGGGCACACACATGGCGCTCAGTTCGGCGCCGTGGAAACGATCGGGCGGGAACGTGATCGGCACGCGCAGGATCGTGCTCCAGATGTGCCGTTCACCGAGGATCGTCCAGAACGGCTTCGACCGCCGCAGGTTCGTGAGCGCCGGGCGTTCGCGCGGGATGAGGTACTTGCCGAGCCGGAAGAACTTCTCGACGGCGCCGATACGCGTGGACGACAGGAGCGGCAGGTAGGTGCGGCGATCGCGATCGAGGAAGTCGAAGATGTTGTGGCGGGCCGGGTGGGTGCCGGTGCTGAACGACGACCAGGCGACCGGCGACAGCGCCGGGTAGGTGGTCTGCAGTCGGCGATAGGTGCCCTGCGCCTTGAGCGCCGCGAAGTTCGGCAGCAGCCCTTCTTGCAGGAACTGGTCGGTGAGGGCCGGGTCCTGGCCGTCGAAGCCGACGACGATGAAGCGGCCGATGGAGGCGGGCGGCGGCCCCGTGCGCCTCACGACGCGCCAGAGCGCCCGGAACGGCCAGGCGAAGACCGAGGCCAGCACCACGATCATCGTGACGAAGATCGCGAGGAATGACGACATCACGGCGAAGCCCGCGCCGGGCCCGATGTAGGCATCGGCGGCGGCGGCCGGCGCGACGAGCGCCACGGCCGTCGCGGCGAGCGCGACGCGGGGGTGTGGTACAAGTCTGGCCATGCCGGAATGCATCGAGATCTGCTGGCGAACGCCAGCCATTGTACCGCGCAGGGCGCCGGTCCAGTCGTGGGCGCGATGATCGGCCGGCTGCTGCGCCGCCTGTGGTACGGCGCGCCAATCGTGGTCGTGTCCGGGCTGCCCCGCTCGGGCACGTCGATGATGATGCGGATGCTCGAGGCCGGCGGCGTCAGGCCGCTCGAGTCCGGCGGCCGCGCCGCCGACGTCAGCAATCCGAAGGGCTACTTCGAGTTCGAGCCGGTGAAGGACCTTGAGGCGGCGCGCGGCGACGTACCCTGGTTGCCCGAGGCACGCGGCAAGGCCGTCAAGATCATCTCGTTCCTGCTCACGTGGCTGCCCGAAGACTTCAACTACCAGGTCATCTTCATGGAGCGCGATCTCGACGAGGTGCTGGCCTCGCAGCAGCAGATGCTGGCGCGCCGCGGTGAGGCGACGGCGGCATCAGGCACCTCGAGGGAGGTCTTCGAGGCGCATCTGGCGCAGGTCGAACGATTCATGGCAGCGCGGCCGTGTTTCGAGACGCTCCACGTGCCGTATCGCGAGGCCGTCGCGGCTCCCGAGGCGACCGCCGTGGCCGTGGCGCGTTTCCTGCGCCGCCCGATGGACACGGCCGCGATGGCCAGGGCCGTGGAGGCGTCACTCTACCGGAACCGCGCCTGACCTCCGAAGTTACAACTGACCCTGTCAGACCCTGTCATAAACGCCGGCCCCGCACGGTGAGGAGCGTCGGCCGTTAAACCTTCGAGAGCGACGGGCGGTCTGACGTCAGTAGGAGGACCCCATGCGCATGGTTACCGCCTGCTGTCTTGCCGCCGCCGTGCAGCTCCCCCAACCCGCGCCGCCGCCCGGCGGGTCGCCCAAGGTTCCGCCTGCCCCCCAGGGCGGGCCGTACTTCCACCAGGTGATGGGCGCGACGAGCCCCGATGGTCTCAGCTGGACGCACGACGGCCGCGTGCTCCTCGAGCACGCCTCGGTTCCGGCCGCGATCGTGACGCCGGATGGGCGCGTCCGCGTCTACTACGTGGACGCGACGCAACGCCCCGAGACCGTGAACTGCGCGGAAGCCACGGCGGCGGGCACGCTGCGCGTGCTTGGCTGCACGATCGCGGGACGAGGCGGCGCGAAAGCGGTGGACCCCAGCATCGTGCTGCTGCCCGACGGGCGATATCGCCTCTACTACTACGCGTCAGCGCAGAATGTGAACGCCTCCGGACTGCATCGCATCCACGCGGCGATCTCGACAGACGGCGTCCGCTTCGTGGACGAGGGCGAGGTCTACGCGGAGGATGGACTCGTCGATCCCGACGTCTTCTGGAGCGGCCGCGAGTGGCTGATGTTCGTGTTCAGCCTCACCGCCCCAGGCACCATCGTGGCCAAGAGTGCGGACGGCCTGCGTTTCTCGTACCTCGGCATGCACCCGTTGCAGCGCTGGGGCACGACCGCGCCCGTGCGCCTCGACGACGGGCGTCTTCGGCTCTATGCCTTCAACCAGGGCCGGCAGGACACGATCCGGAGCTTCGTCTCGAACAACGGCCTCGACTGGGCCATGGAGGAGGGCCTCCGCCTCACGGCGCCAGAAGGATACGACATCACGGATCCGTTCGTGATCCGCACGCGTGACGGCGTGTGGCGGATGGTCTACAAGATCAGCGCGCGGCCGGCGCGTTGATCGGCGAGTCCGGTCGCGCGCTACAACCCGGACACCCGCCGCGCGTTGTCGCCCCGCACCTTCTGCATCTGGTCCTCGGGCAGGCACGCGGTGTTGGCAAAGGCGCCCTTCGTGTCGTGCACCCAGTACGGCCAGTCGGTGCCGAGCATCACGCGGTCGGCGCCGACGACGGAGATGAAATACTGCAGCGCGCCGACGTGGACGGCGATGACCGTCATGTTGGGATACCGGTCGAAGAACCCCTCGAAGATCATGCGGGTGATGGCGAGCGTGGTGTCGAACATGAACCCGACCGACCAGCTCAGGTCGAACTTGGTCATGTCCATCATGTCCACGCCTGGCGGGTCGGTGGGGTGCACCAGCACCGGCAGCACCCGATCGTCGATGGCCTGCCAGATGGGGGCGAACGCCGCCTCGGTGAGGCTCCGACCCGATACGTTCGCCAGCACCAGTACGTTGGAAGCGCCCTCCGCGCAGCTCCCTCCAGCTCCTCGACCGCCCGCACCGGCTACTCCCAGGGGAGCGACGTGAACCAGCGGATGCGATCCGGATAGCGTGACTACGCCTGGGCGAAGTTCGCGTTGGCCTCGCGCGCCTGCTTAACGGCCGTGAGGAGCAGCGCCAGCGCGAGCAGGCATTTCATGGTGGGCGGATTATGGACGATAGCCCCCCCCGAGCGGCCTCTGGTGCTCCGAACGCCGGTTCGCAGACCCAGCGCCGACCAAGCCCGGAGGGTCGTCGATGCCGGACGGCGTGTCTCGGCCGATGTCGTGCAATGGCCCAGGCTTCGGGCTCGAACCGCTCGCGCGAGGTGATGTCTTTCGCGAGTCCCGGAGCCAGCACTTTGATCGCGACGATACGACGGCGCGCTGGACGCGGCTCGCCTGGAGAGCTACCGGGAGCTGCAGCGCGAGCGTTCCTGGGTGGAGGCCCGGCTGGACGAGCGAGCCGCGGCTGACCGCAAGCGGGCGGAGCGCCTGCTGGGGCGCGCGTAGAAGGCCCATAAGCCCCTGGCGGAAGGGATCTGAAACCCGAGCCGGATGTAGGATAAAGGGCGGGGCGCCCTTCGGCGCCCTGTGCCAGGTCGCGAGCCGGAGGCCACGGGCCGTGAACGCCGAATTCCATCTTTATACCGACGCCGGGGTGGTCCGCTACCCCTGCTCGTCGCTGCTCACTATCGGCCGGCTCCACACGAACCACGTGGTGCTCAACACCCCGAAAGTCTCGCGCAGCCACGCGATGATCCGCCAGCTGGACGACGGGCAGTACTACGTCATGGACACCGGCAGCCGGAACGGCGTGCTGGTGAACGACGAGCGCGTGGTGGTGCCGCGCCTGCTCAAGGACGGCGACGCGGTGCGCGTCGGCGAGCACCTCCTGGTCTTCCACCAGACGGCGGCGGATCACGCTCCCGGCCCGGAGTCCGTCGACATCACGGCCGCCACGCTGATGACCCAGGACCGCGCGGTGCAGGAGCTGACGGTGTTGGTGGCTGACGTGCGCGGCTACTCTTCGCTCTCCGAGACGCTGCCGGTCGACACGCTGGCGCAGCTCATGGCCGCGTGGTTCGGCACGGCCAGCTCCATCGTCGATCGCCACGCCGGCACCGTCGACAAGTTCATCGGCGACGCGATCATGGTCCGCTGGCGCACCAGCCGGAACCACGCGGCGTCGTCGGTGGCCGCCGCCGTCCGCACGGCCGTCGCGTTCGACCATGCGGCACGGGAGATCAGTGCGGGGTTCGCCGACCTGCCGGGGCCTTTCCGGATCGGCACGGGCATCAACACGGGATTGGCCGTGCTCGGCACGTTGGGCGCGGACCAGCGCCGCGAGTTCACGGCGCTGGGCGATTCCGTCAACTTGGCGTTCCGGCTCGAGACCGCGTCGAAGGAGCTCCGGACGGACGTCGTCATCGGCCCCGATTCGTACCGGCACCTGCCCAAGGCCGTCTGGCAGGGGCGCCTGTCCTCGATCCAGGTGAAGGGCAAGGCGCAGCCGATCGATGTCTGCGCCATCACCTACGACGATCTGGCGGCCGGCCTCTCCAGCCTGCTGCCGGCGTGAGCGGAGGCGCGGCCTCCGCTCGCGCCCGGTCTCAGCTCCCGGCCGCGGCCAGATAGAACGCGTTGAAGAGCAGCGGGAACGTGGCCTGCGTCTGGGCGAGGTGCTGCGGCCGCAGGCCGGACAGCGCGATGCGTCCCGGGTTGAGGTCCAACGCCACCACCGCGGGACGATGGACGGTATTCGCGGGGGTCCCACGGGCACGCTGGCCGCCGAGGGCGTGGCCATCGACAACGCCGGGAATATTTACGGCGCTGAAGTGGGACCGAAGGCGCTGAAGCGGTACGAGAAGAAGAAATAGTGCCGTGGGGCTTGAGGCTTGGGGCTTGAGGGCAGGTAGGGATTGACTCACGCCCCAGGCCTCAAGCGCCACGCCCCACGCCTCAACCCGTTCTAGCGGACCAGCACGGTGCGGTAGCGGCCGGCGGCCAGCATCTCCGCC
>VFZG01000055.1 GCA_016871275.1 Acidimicrobiia bacterium
CGATGCGTTCTTCACCGACTGGGTCCAGACCATGGAGACGCTCAAGGGCGTAGAGTTCGACACCATCCTCCCGGGCCACGGCCGGCCGATGACCGGCAAGGCATCGCTCGATCACTGGCAGGCCTACATTCGTGATTTCTGGGCACAGGCGCAGAAGTTCCACAAAGCCGGCACGCCGTGGGAAGAAGCGGCCAAGCAGGTCGACCTGCGCGGCCAGGCCGTGAACTATCCGACCATCAAGGCACCGGGCATCACGCCGAATCACGGCATGCGCCGCGCCTACGAGATCCTCAACGGCACAGTGAAATAGCGCTTGCGGCCGACGGACAAGAACGACATTCGGCAGCGCCTGCTGTCCGATCCCCGCTGGTGTGTCTACGCGCTGGGCGATCTCACCGATCGCATGTTCGTGAAGTGCCAGTGGTTCACGTCCGCCTCCGCCACGGCTGCGGACGCGACTTCGCCCGATCTGACATTGGTGCTGCACGACTACGGGACGAACATCCTGTTCGCCGTCGGCACGGCGAGCATTCGCGAAGCGTTGGATCACGTGAGCTGGCCGGTGCATCTGCAAGTACGGCCCGAAGGGCTCGAGGAAGTCGCGAATTTCGCGCGCATCACTGATGTAAAGCGGATGCTCCGCATGGGCTTCGAAGGCTCAGCAACTCTAGAGGCTACAGAAGACACACCAAGCACAGACATCAGACCGCTCGGGCTCGGCAGGGCCGTCACCGCCGCCGTCCTCCACCGGCTGCGGCACCTGCCAACGGTTGGCTTGAATGTGCGGGAGGACAACGTTCCGGCCATCCGCGTCTACGAATCGCTCGGATTCGTAAGGCACTGCGAGTTCTGCGAAGCTATTGCGCATCCGCGCGCACGATAGCGCAACTGGGGGACGCGGGTATTGGGCCAATGGGACGATAATCTGCACATGCTGGTCGTCGTCCTGGCGGCTCTTTTCGGAGCGCTCACTTTCGTCAGCACCTTTGCGTTCACGACGGCCGCTGGCTCGACTGGCACGGTCGTGACGAGCCAGGACGGTGCTGGAAGCGCCGCGCAGTTCGACGCGCCGCGCGGCGTCGCCGTGGATACCGACGGCACCCTCTACGTCGCGGACACCAAGAACAACACCATCCGCAAGGTCACCAGCACGGGCACCGTCACGACACTGGCCGGCACCGCGGGCACGGAGGGCTCGACCAACGGCACCGGCGCGGCGGCACGATTCAACGAGCCGTTCGGCATCGCCGTGGATTCGGCCGGCGACTTGTTCGTGGTGGACGCGTCGAACAATGCGGTCCGGAAGGTCACGGCCGCCGGGGTGGTGACGACCCTCGCCGGAGGCGGCGCCCCGGGCACCGCAGACGGGACGGGGACGGCGGCGAGGCTGGACGAGCCCCGCGGGATCTGCATCGACACCAACGGCACGCTGTACGTCGCCGACTACGATAACCATCTCATTCGCCGCATTACACCGGCCGGCGTCGTGACCACACTCGCGGGCCAGGCAGATGCTCCGGGCAGCGCTGATGGCGTTGGCACCGCGGCCTCCTTCCGCGGGCCCATGGGCATTGCGGTGGACGCGACCGGCGTGGTGTATGTGGCCGACAGCGGCAACCGCTCGATTCGCCGCATCGCGGCGAACGGAACGGTCACCACGCTGAGCCTGTCGGGAGGCAGGTTGAGCGAACCGCGCGGGGTGGTGCTCACTGCGGCGGGCACGCTGCTCGTCGCCGATTACGGCTCGCACAGCATCCGCAGCATCACGTCGTCCGGCGCGATTTCGACCCTGGCCGGCTCCGCAGACTCACCCGGCACGACGGACGGCACCACCGCGGCATCCCGTTTTCACTACCCATCCGGTCTGGCCATGACATCAGCCGGCACGGTGTATGTCGCCGACACCGAAAACGACACGATTCGATCCATCAACGGCTCGGAGGTCACGACGTTGGCGGGCCTGGCAGGCCGTGTGCTGACCGCGGATGGCCTCGGCGCCGAGGCGCGATTCGATGCGCCGTTTGCGACGGCCGCCGACAGCAACGGCGTCGTCTACGTCGCCGATTCCACGGCTCACGTCATCCGGAAGATCGCCGATGGCGTGGTCACGACCTTCGCGGGGCTGCCGGGTTCCTTTGGCGTCGACGACGGCACGGGGGACGCGGCACGGTTCTACTCGCCAAGTGGCGTGGCGGTGGACACCGCAGGCAACGTGTATGTCGCCGACACGTTGAATAGCACGGTCAGGAAGATCACACCGGAACGGGTCGTGACCACTCTGGCAGGCACGGGACGTACGCGCGGCACGGCCGACGGCACCGGCACGGCGGCCAGATTCGGCGAGCCGTTCGGCATCACCGTCGACGCCAACAACAACGTGTACGTGTCGGATGCCTCCAACAACACGATTCGAAAGATCACGTCCGCGGGTGTGGTGACCACGCTGGCCGGACGATCGGGGTCGGCGGGAAGCGCAGATGGCAGCGGCACCAACGCGCAGTTCAGGGTCCCCTATGGCATCGCCGTCGACGCAGCCGGAGTGGTGTTTGTCGTCGATCACGGCAACCACACCATTCGGCGCGTGAGCGCCGAGGGGGTCGTGACGACGCTGGCCGGTACCGCGGGCAGCACTGGATCGACCGACGGCAGTGGCGCCGCGGCGCGTTTCAACTACCCCTCTGGCATCGCCGTCGCCCGCGACGGCACGGCGTACGTCGCGGACACCGATAACCAGGTCATCCGCGCCATCACCACGGCCGGCGAAGTCAGCACGGCCGGCGGCACGGCCGGCCGCAACGGCTCGACCGACGGCACCTCGACGGCCGCGCGTTTCTTCAATCCGAAAGGCATCGCGATCAGCGAGGACGGCCGGCTCTACGTGGCCGATCTCGGGAACCGCACCATTCGGGTCGGCTCCCCGCAGTAATCAGGCGCTGCGGCGCGACGGCCCCGACCGTCGTGGCCGGAACGATCCGCCACGCTGCGGGCGTCCACCCGGTGCGTGACGATGGCCACCGCCGCCATGGCGATGTCCGCCGCCAACGCCGCGGCTCTGGCGCCCGCCCTGGTGACGACGGCCCGGAGTGGGCAGCGCGTCCTGCGAGGACGCGCTGGTGGCGAAGTTCTCGATGGCCACATGCTCGATCGGCGCCGGGAGCAGGCGCTGAATGCCGCGCAGCAAATCCTTGTCGGCAGCGGAGACCAGCGAGACCGCCCTGCCCGCCACGCCGGCGCGTCCGGTTCGCCCGGCCCGATGGATGTAGTCTTCGGGCACCAGCGGCAGATCGAAATTGACGACCAGCGGCAGTTGCGGGATGTCGAGGCCGCGCGCGGCAATGTCGGTGGCCACCAATACGGTGACGCGGCCTTCCTTGAAGTCGGCCAGCGCCCTGGTACGCGCGCCCTGGCTCTTGTTGCCGTGGATCACGGCCGCGCCAATGCCGGCGCGTCCGAGATACTGCCCCACCCGGTTCGATCCGTGCTTGGTTCGGCAGAACACCAGGGCCTGCGTGCCGGGCGTCTCCTGCAGCACGTGCGTCAACAGATCTCCCTTGCGCTGATCGGTGACGGGGTGCACGCGATGCGTGACCGTCACGGCCATGGTCTGGCCTTCGGACACGTCGACACGCTGCGGCTCACGTGTGAAGTCGGCGGAGAGCTTGACCACCTCCGGCGAGATGGTTGCCGAAAACAGCAGCGTCTGCCGCTCGCGCGGCAGCACCTTGAGAATGCGGCGCAGCGGCGGCAGGAAGCCCATGTCGAGCATGCGATCGGCCTCGTCGAGCGTCAGGATGCTGATGGCCGACAGATCGATGGTGCGCTGCTCGATGTGATCGAGCAGGCGTCCGGGGGTGGCGACGATGATGTCGGTGCCCCGGTCCAGCTCTCGCTTCTGCGGCACGATGGACACCCCGCCGAAGATGGCCGTGACGCGCAGGTTGGCCGGCACGCCGTAGGTGGCGAGTGACTTGTGGACCTGTAACGCAAGCTCGCGGGTCGGTACGAGTACCAGACCGCGCGGCTTGCGCATGCCGGCCGGGGCACCGCCCCGAACCAGCAAGCGGTCGATCATCGGCAGCCCGAAGGCGGCCGTCTTCCCGGTGCCGGTCTGCGCTTTGGCGAGCAGGTCACCTCCGGTGAGAACGATCGGAATGGACTTCACCTGCACGGGCGTCGGCGTGGCATAGCCGAGCCTGGCAAGCGGAGTGGTGAGCGAGGGCGAAAGGCCTAGTGAAGCAAACGGCATGTACAGACGACTCCCAGCAAACTGCCTGGAGCGTTCCCGCACACAACAGGACGGACGATTTACGCGAACATCACGCCGGCCTTGTTCTCATGGAACCCGGCGAGAAGTGGATCTGAGCTAGCGGTTAACCGAGCGGTGGCTGAATTCCAGCGGGAAATCGAGGACCGAGCTGCAGAGACAATAAGAGTATATCACATCTGGCGATTCCTTGAATCCTTGATTGTTGGGTGATTGCCGATTGAGCAATGGCCAAATAATTTGGCGATTGACAATCGCCGAATCACCCAACAATCAAGGAATCAAACAATCACCCAATCGTCAATCTATTGGGGCCGTTTTCCCCACGTCGGCGGCGGCGGCTCGGTGGTCCTGCGGTCCACCGGCTTCTCCTTCAGGAGCCGCAGCGCTTCATCGACGGCGCGTTCGAGCTGCATGTCCCGGCCGGCGATCGTGTCCTTCGGCCAGTTCTCGACGTCGATATCGGGCGCCGTGCCTTCGTTCTCGACGGCCCATTGGCCGTCGCGGGTGAAGAAGCCGCCGCGCGGCGCGATCATCGAGCCGCCGTCGATGAACCCGGGCGTGTCTGCGGTGTGCACCAGACCGCCCCACGTGCGTTTGCCGATCAGCGGACCGATCTTGCGGTAGCGGAACATCCACGGCATCAGGTCGCCGCCCGAGCCCGCCATCTCGTTGATGATCATCACCTTCGGGCCCCAGATGCCCGCCGACGGACTCGTGAACGGACGACGATCGCCGGCGACGTTGTTGAAGTAGCCGTCGAAGTCGCGTTGCAGCACGTCAATGATGTAGTCGGCGGCGGAGCCACCGCCGTTGTAGCGCTCATCGATCACCGCGCCGGCCTTGTCCTGCTGCGCGAAATAGTAGCGGTTGAAGCTGTCGAAGCCGCCCTGCCCGGTGTTCGGCACGTAAACGTAGGCGAGTTGGCCCTTCGATCGCTGATCGACGTAGCGCCGGTTCTCCTCGACCCAGGCGCGCGTCCGCAGGTTCTGATCGTTGCCGACCGGCATGACCGTGACCTGGCGCGCTCCCTGCGTGCCGGGCGTGGTGTTCAGCGTCAGCACGATCTGCCGGTTGGCGGTGCCATCGAGCAGGCGATAAATGCTGTCCGGCGCCGCCAGGGCGATGCCGTCGATCGCCAGGATGAAGTCGCCGACCGACACGTTGATGCCGGGGCCGGCCAGGGGTGCCCGCAGCTCGGGGTTCCAGCTCTCGCCGTCGTAGATCTTGGCAATCTTGTAGCGGCCGTTCTCGATCGTGAAATCCGCGCCGAGCAGCCCGCCAGGGTTGGTCGGCACCTCCGGCATGGCACCGCCGCGCACGTACGAATGGCCGACGGCGATCTCGGCGCCCATGTTGTCGAGCAGGTAGTTCAGGTCGGCCCGGTGCGCGACGTGCGGCAGCATGGCGCCATACATCTCTTTCATGCGCGGCCAGTTGGTGCCCTGCATGTTCGGCACGTAGAGATAATCGCGCTGCAGGCGCCAGCCTTCGTTGAAGATCTGCGTGAACTCCGCCTTCGGGTCCAGGTGCATCCGTAACGTGACGTCGAGCCGGCCGGCGTTGGCGGCCGGCACGCCCTTGTCGGCGTCGACCAGGAACAACTGCGGCCGCCCCGCGGCGGCGTTGGGATTGCCCTGCGGTGCCGTCATTCGGTATACCAGCTTCTTGCCATCGGCGCTGACCGCGAAATCCGCCACGGTGGCCGTGAACTGATCGAGCTTGCGATCGCTCAGCCGGAAACGGTGCAGCAGGTTGCCGCGCGCGCCGAGCGTACTGGGCGTCTCGAGGAAGAACACCGTGCCGTCAGCGCCGGCTCTCAGCTGCGCATACCGGCGCGCCGGCACGATGGCGTTCGGCACGGTGATGATCCGCTGCTGGAGGCGATCGAAGTCGATCGTCACGGCCGGCGCGGCCTTCGGAGCCGGACGCTCTGCCGCCGCGCCGACGCCCGGATCTTCGTCGCTCTGGGGCAGCAGCGGGCTGGGCTCGCTCTTGCTGAGCACCGCCAGGTAGAGCGAGAACGTTGCGTCGCGGCCGTACGATGTCATATCGAGCCACTGCGATCCCAGACCGAAGTCGGTCGAGGCCAGGAACCACAAGTACTTGCCGCTCGCATCCCACACGGGATACATGGCGTCGGCCAGACCGTCGGTGATCTGGCGCCGCTCGCCGGTGTCGACGTTCGCGACGACGATGGCGCGGAAGAGCGTGTTGAGGCGCGTCGCAAACGCCACCCACTTCGAGTCCGGGCTCCACGACGGCGCCAGCGTGCGCTGCGGCACCATCCACGGGTCGCTGCCGACGGTCTTGGCCTGGCCGGTTGCCACATCCATGACCCATACGTTGAGATGGGTGTCGGTGTAGAGCAGCTTCGTCGAGTCGGGCGACCAGACCGGCGTGTAGTAGAACGCGGCCCGTTGAAACGCGATCGCGCGCGGCGTGCCGACGCCGTCCTGCGACTCAATCACCAGCTTGTATTCACCGGACTGGTCGCTGAAATACGAAATCCACTTGCCATCGGGCGACCAGGCCGGCTGCCGCTCGGCCGACGCGCTCGAGTTGGTGATGTTGCGCACGTCGCCTTTGTCTTCGGGAATCGTAAAGATCTCGCCGCGCGCTTCCGCCAGCACGCGCTTGCCGGTCGGCGACAGGCTGATGTTGCTGATCCGGGACGTGACGTCTTCGAACCGCGACATCATCCACGGGAAGTCGCCCGTCGCGGTGATCGCCAACTGGTCGGCCTTGTTGCTCTTCGGATCGAGCACGTGCAGGTAGCCCGCCTGCTCGAACACCACCGCCCCGCCGCCGGCGTCGAGCGACTTCACGTCGTAGTCGATGAACTTGGTGCGCTGCGTCAGGGCCTTGGTCGTAGTGTCGTACGACCAGACGTTGGCAATGCCGTCGCGATCGGAGATGAAGTAGACCGTGTCGCCGAGCCAGGCGGGATCCACGTCCTTTGAATCGGTCCAGGCCGGCGAGACCAGATCGAACGTCGTCAGATCGACGATCCAGATCGGACGATTCTGGCCGCCGCGATAGTTGCGGCGCTCGTCATCCCACGACGTATTCATGCGGTAGGCGACGCGCCGGCCATCGGGAGACAGCTTTCCCTGATAGGCGCGCGGCAGCGGCAGCGGTTCGGCCACGCCGCCCTTCGCCGGCACGGTCCAGAACCGCGGCGCCGCGCTCGGCGCGGCCGTCTGCCGTCCAGACGCGAACAGGATCCTCGTGCCGTCGTGCGTCCAGCCCTGCACGGTGTCCGCACCGGCATGCCACGTGAGCCGTACCGGCTCTCCGCCAGTCACGGGCACGACATACACGTCGGTGTTGCCGGCGTAGTCGGCGCTGAAGGCGACCTGCGTGCCGTCGGGCGAGAGCTTGGGATTCGTGGACTGCCCCTGAAAGCTGGTCAGGCGTCTCGCATTGCCGCCCTTGCGGTCAACCACCCAGATGTTGTTCGCGTAGGCGAAGGCGACGTGGGTGGCGCTGATCGATGGCGTCCGCAACAAGCGCGTCGGAGTCCCGCTGGCGTGCATTCCGACGGCACCCGCAACGAGGATGGCAAGCACAATGAGCTTTTTCATGCTGGTGGCATTGTAGGCTGGAACGGCATTCAGACTGCCAAGGCCCGGATGGAACCGGCCCGCCCCGTCCTTCTCCAGCTATTCGAAGCCGCGCAAGACGTTGAGGACAGCCATCACGACGCCGCACTGGTCAAGGTGGATCGGCTGCCCGCCAGACGCTATGCTTGGCGAGTGGACCGGGACGAGATCCTCTGCGTGCTTCGAGCCTTCGAGGAATCAGGTCTCGACTACGTCCTCATCGGCGCCACGGCGATGGGCTTTCACGGGGTGGTCAGGGCAACCGAGGACATTGATCTGTTCATCCGGGCGACGGCCGACAATGTCGAGCGCTTGCGCGCCGCGCTGAAGGCAGCGTATGCCGGCGACCCGCTGATCGACGACATTTCGGCGGTGGATCTCCTGGGCGACTACCCGGCCGTCCGCTACTATCCGCCAAGTGGCGATCTCTACTTCGATATCCTGACACGCCTCGGCGACGCCGCCACTTTCGACACCGTGGAAGTTGAGACCAAAACCGTCGAGGGGGTTCTGGTGCAGGTCGCGACACCCGCGGCTCTCTACCGGCTCAAGAAGAACACCGTGCGTGCCAAGGATCATCAGGATGCCGCGGCGCTGCGCGAGCGCTTCAATCTGACAGACGAGGACGAATAAGGTGACCGTTCAGAAGTTTCGGTCGATCGAGGAAATGAACCGGGCGCCGGTGCGTTCGTCGGCCCAGGCAGACTTCGACCGATTCGTGCGCCACTGCGCCCGCTACTGGAAGATTTCGCCCAGAGTCTTCCCGCGCGGTGTGCTGAAATTCCGTCGTATTGAAGACGCTCGCCACCCGCCGCGCTGACGCTTCTGTCCCCTTCTTCCGGAGTCGCGTAGGCCAGTTGCTGATTCCGTCGGCGCGCGTACTGCAAATCGAATCCCGAGTGGTCGGCGCGACGGATCCCTAATTCCTAATTCCTAGTCCCCGCGCGCCATGGCACCAGACGGCGATAAGATGGTCGAGCCGGACACTCATGGTTCGGCCTATCACATTGAGAGAAGGCAAAATGACTCAGACCGGTGCGGTGATCAACGCGACTCACCTGAGCTGCTCGCTCACCTGTAAGGATTTGGACGCATCAGTTCGCTTCTATCGAGACGCCATCGGCTTCGGCGTAGCCGCGACCTACGAGACCGATGGCAAGGTGACCACTGTCGTGGTCGTCGCCGGCAACTGCCGGATCGTCCTCAACCAGGACGACGGCAAGCTGGGGTGGGATCGCATCAAGGGTCAGGGGTTCTACCTGCAGATCAACGTCCCGACCCTGGCGGAGGTTGACGCGACGGCGGCGCGCATTGTCGCCGCGGGCGGCACGCTGACCGACCAGCCCGCGGACCGCCCATGGGGCGTCCGGATGTTCCAGTTCAGGGATATCGACGGCTTCAAATTCGGCGTGTCCACGCCGCTCGCAGGCTGAGACGGGCAGGCGAGCAGTGCCGGCACCGGTGCTGCTCGCCAGCGTCCCTTGCTAGAGCGACCGCTCGAACGCCTCCACCAACTGAGCGGCGCTCATCCGGCTCCACGTCTCGTTCACGCCGAACGTGGTCGTGCCCGGCTGCGCGGGACCAGACATGGCGATGCCGCGCTCGGCGAGTCGCTTGCCCACCTCGGCGGGACTCACCCCCTTGAACGTCACGCGCGTGAGATTGGTGCCGTTCGGAATCCGCTCGATGCCAATCTTGGGATGCTTCGCAATCGCCGAGTAGAACGCCTCTGAGGTCTGCACGGCCGCCTTCAGCCGGCCTTCGAAGCCTTCCATGAAGTGACGGCAGACCAGCGCGGCATTCCAGCCAACGGCGAGGTTGCCGCCGAACATGCGGCGCACGTGAAACATGCCGTCGAGCACGCTTTTCGGGCCCGCGAGGATCGCGCCGATGCCGCAGTTGAAGTACTTCCACAACGACACGTAGACCGTGTCGAACGGCGCCGAGTACTGCGCCGGCGAGATGCCGGTGTACGCGGACGCGATGAACAGCCGTGCGCCATCGAGATGCGTCTTGATCCCCTTGCTCTTGGCGAAGGCGGTCACGCGCTGTGCTTCTTCCCAGTCGAACATCTGGCCCGATAGCCGGCGAATCGGGCTCTCGATCAACAACGCACCGACGTCGGTGGCCACCCGGCCACCGGCGGTTCGCGTGACCACGGCGTCAACGTCTGCAAGCGTGAATGTCGCCTTGCCGGCGCCCAGCGGCATCAATGTCAGACCGGACAGCGTTTGACACGCATCGCCGGTGTCGTTGTAGACGTGGCTCAGCTCGGGCACGATGACCCGCCGTCTGGGCCCCGCCAGGGCACGCAGGGCGAGCTGGTTTGCGAGCGTGCCCGACGGCATGAAGACCGCCGTCTCCTTGCCGAGCAGCTTCGCCCAGTGCTTCTCGAACTCTTCGACCTCGCCACCGAGCAGGTAGCTGTCGTCCCGGACATCCTTGCCCTGGCACAGCGTGTTCAGCAGCGACGCGTAGTCTCGTGGCGTGATGCCAATGCCATCACCCGACGTGTGCACCACGCGATCGGGCTCGATATTCGTCGCGGCCAACGCCGGGACGTACGGCAGGCACGCCCCTCCGATGGCGGCACCAAACGACCCGACAAATCCACGTCGATTCATGGCCTTCATATTGTGACCTCGGCAAGGTGATGGTGCCCATCGTAAGGTATCGTGACGCCTGCGAGGAGTGGGTAAAAGCGACATGTCCAAGCCGTTTGACCTGTTGATCACTGGTGCGCGTGTCGTCTCCGGCCCCACCGCGGGCCACGCCACGCTGGCGCTGGGCGAGGGCCGCATTGCCGCGATCCTGGAACCCGGGGCCCGGCCGCCCGCAGCCGCCATTGTCGACGCCACCGGCCTGCACGCCCTGCCTGGCCTCATCGACACGCACGTACACACGCGCCACCCCGGCGTGGCAGAGCGCGAGGACTTCCGGTCGGGCACGGCCGCGGCGGCGGCAGGCGGCATCACGACGCTCTTCGAGATGCCCATCGCGAAAGTGCCCGCCAACAGCGGCGACGGCGTGCGGCGGCGCGTCGCGGCCATGACACCCCAGGCACACATCGACTTCGCGCTCTACGGTGGCGCCGGCCACGAAAACCTCCACGACATTGCCGCGCAGGCCGAGGCCGGCGTCGTGGCCTTCAAGACCTTCCTGCAACCGCCACCGCCCACCCGACTCGACGAGTTCTTTGGCCTGTGGTGCACCGACCATGCGGCGCTGCGGGATGTGATGGCTGCCGTGGCGGCGACGCGCCTGCGCCACTGTTTCCACTGCGAGGACACGCCGATGTTTCAGTCGCTGCAGGCCTCGCTGGCGGCGGAGGGCCGTTGCCGCGGCCGGGCGCACGCCGACAGCCGGCCGCCGATTGTCGAAGAGGTGTCGGTGGCGATGGTGCTGGCGCTGGCCGCCGAGTCGGGCGGTCCGGTGGGCGTGGTGCATTGCTCGAGCGCCCGCTCCGCGCAGCTGGTGGCCGAGGCACGGGCGCGCGGCCTCGACGCAACCGTGGAGACCTGCCCGCCGTATCTCTGCTTCACGGACGAGGCCCTCGAACGCATTGGTCCGTTCGCCAAGTGCAACCCGCCGCTGCGATCGGCCGAGGGCGTGCGGGCGCTGTGGCGCGCGCTCGACGCTGGGCAGATCCACTACATCGGCACCGACCATTCGCCGTTCCTCGCGCACGAGAAGGCGGCCGCCGCCGACGACATCTTCAAGGCGCCGCCGGGATTGTGCGGGCTCGAAGTGATGGCGCCACTGATGCTCACGGCCGTGGCCGACGGCAGGCTGTCGCTGCCGCGCATGGTGGAGTTGTGCTCGACGCAGGCGGCCCGGATCTTCGGCCTCGCGCACAAGGGTCGCATCGACGTGGGCGCCGATGCCGACCTGACGCTCGTGGATCTGGACGCGGCCTGGACCTACGACAGCGGCCAGGCCGTGACGAAGTCACGCGCCAACATGGCCATCTACGATGGATACAACATGCGCGGCCGGGTGGTCTCGACGTTCGTGCGCGGCGTGCGCGTGTTTCACGACGGCGAGATCACCGGACCGGCCGGCCATGGCCGCCTCGTGAGGCCGGCATGACGCCCATCCTCGGCGTCGTGTCCATCGGGCAGACACCGCGCCCGGACCTGGCGGACGCGTTTGGCGCCGCGGCCCCACACGCGGCGATTCGCGTGGCCGGGGCGCTCGATGGCATGTCCTCCGACGACCTTGCCGCCCTGCAGGTCCTCGGGCGCCCGGACCTCGAGTATCCCCTCCTCGTGCGGCTGGCGGGTGGCACGCACATCGAAGTGCCGCTGGCGAGGCTGGCCCCGAAAGTCGTCGCCGCCGCGCGCAGGCTGGCCGCCGATGGCGCCGCGCTGGTGGTGGTGGCGTGCGCGGGCGCATTCCCCGACGTGCCGTGTCCGGTTCCCGTGTTGCTGCCAGGCCGCATCGTTCCTGCCGTGGCAGGTGCGATCAGCCGCACGCGCCGCGTCGGCATTGTCACCCCCAACCGCGCGCAAGTACCGTTCGCCGATCGGAAGTGGCGCGACGACGGCTTCTCCCCGGTGGTCACATGGGCATCGCCGTCGCGAGACGACGAAATGGCGCGCGCCGCCGACGAGTTGCGCGACACCGGCACCGACCTCATCGTGATTGATTGCATGGGCCACGCCGCCGATGCGCGGCGGGCGATGGCAAAGTGGACGGCCCGGCCGGTGATCGCCGCTCAGTCAGTGGTGGCGCAAGTAGCGGGAGCGCTGATCTAGACCAACGCGGCTCCCTGGCATCCGCCCTCCGACGGCGCCTCGTGCACGATCCGGCCTGACACCATGGTGAGGCGAATCCGTCCTTTCAACAGGTCTTCCGGCCTGGTGGCTCCGGTGACCAGCGGATCGATGTCCATCACGGTGATGTCGGCGGCGCGGCCCCTTCTGCTGCCACGCGCGGCTGAGCACCGCATCGCGCGCCGACAGCATGGCGTAGACGCGGATGGGCAACTCGCCGGCCGCGTCGAGCGACTCGAACGCCAGCCGGTTGCCCCACACCGCAAACCCGTGCAGGCTATCGAGGACCACCGGGTAATCGGGGACGCGCTCGCTCAGCAGGCGCAGCGTCGGGTAGCGGCCGGCTCGACGGCAGGAGCGCAGGCGGCGCTCAGCGCGCAGATCGCCGCCAGGGCGATTCGGGTCGTGGTCATCCCGCGCCTACCTCTTGAGCAGCGCACGCATGGTCGCGTTCTGCGGGTGGTCGCGGAACGTTTCGAACTCGAGCGTGTAGCCTTCGGGGTCGAACGCCGTGAAGCCGCGAATCGGCAGGCTCTTCGAGTCGCGAAGTTCGCTCCGCATCTTCACGCCCTTCGAGACCAGCCACGCGTGCCAGGCATCCACCTGCTCGGTGACAAACGCCACCGCCACGGGCTTGGTATCCGACGCCCTGTGCATGCCGCGCGTTTCGTCCACCAGCCCCACGAAGCCTGAGCCCGAGACCTGGTAGACCTTGGCCCAGCCCTGGTCGACCACGAGCAGTAGGCCCAGCATGTCCTCGTAGAACCGCATGGCCGCGGGCAGGTCCTTGTAGTAGAGCCACGTGATGTTGGCCTGCATCGCCTGTGGCGGGCGCATGGGCGCGGTCTGCGCGGACGGGGCGCCGGCGCTCAAGACCGTCAACAGGAGCATCGCGATCAACAGCTTCATGCGCTACAGAATAGCGCAGCTATACTCCACGTCACATGGCGGACGCTTCCTGCATTCCGGACCCGAGCCCGCGGCACCGTGTCTCCGGGCACGGTCTCAGTCAGACAGTGCCTGTGTCCCGCACGCTCAACCTCGCGCGAGCCGTCGCCATCGTGCTGCTGGTGACAGTGCCGCGTGTCGCCGCCGCCGATCCGCTGGCGGATCGCATCGCCGCGCTGACGAAGGACTTCAAAGGCACCGTCTCGATCTACGCGAAGAACCTGGACAGCGGCCGCGACTTCGCCTTGAACGCAGACGCGAAGGTGCGGACGGCCAGCACCATCAAGCTGCCGATCCTCTGCGCGCTCGAGGCGCTGGTGGCCGACGGGCGCCTCAGCTGGACGACGCCGGTGACGCTGCGCGCCGAGGACAAGGTCTCGGGTTCGGGCGTGATGGGTGAACTATCGGTGGGGACGACGCTGCCGATGCGCGACGTCGCGACGCTGATGATCGTCGTCAGCGACAACACAGCCACCAACCTCGTGCTCGATCGCATTACGCCCGACGCGGTGAACGATTTCATGGACTCGCTCGGACTCCCCGCGACGCGCTCGATGCGCAAGATCCGCGGCGACGGCACCGCCCTCAAGCCGGCCGAGGGCTGGAGCCGAGCCGGGCGACTGCCCGGGAACCAGCGCTTCGGCATCGGCTCGTCGACGCCTCGCGAGATGGTCACCCTCCTCGAACGGCTCGAGCAGGGCAAGGTGGTGAGCGCCGCCGCGTCGATGGATGTCATCGGCATGCTGAAACGGCAGCAGTACAAGACCGGCATCGGCCGCCGGGCCGGCGCGGGCACCGAAGTGGCGAGCAAGTCGGGCGCGCTCGACGCGCTGCGCAGCGACGTGGGCATCGCCTATACGCCAGGCGGCCGCATCGCGATGGCGATTACCGTCGACGACATGCCGGCTGTGGACTACTCGCCCGACAACGCCGGCGAGGGACTGATCTGGGAGATGGCCAAGGTGCTGATGACGGGCCTGGCAAAGTAACCACGCCCCCGGGGTTGTGCTGCAGCGGCGCCGGCGGTCCAACTATAATCGGTGACCGCATGAAGAAACTCACGCTTGTCTTTGCTCTTGCCATTACGGCTGCTGCCTGGGGTCCCTTCGACTTTGAGCACTCGATCAATCGAGTGCTCTTCGCTCAGGGCGCAACGGCGCAGGGCGCCGCCGATCCCTGGGCGGCCGGCACTTTCAACAACTTCCGTTTTCGCGCCGTGGGCCCGGCCCTGATGTCCGGCCGCATCAACGTCGTCGCGGTGCATCCTGCGGACAAGCAGACCTGGTACATCAGCGTATCGTCCGGCGGCGTGTGGAAAACCACCAACGCCGGCACGACCTTCACGCCGGTGTTTCAGAACGAGGGGTCGTATTCGATCGGCCACGTGGTGATCGATCCGAAGAACCCCAACACCGTGTGGGTGGGCACCGGCGAAGCCAACAACCAGCGGAGCGTCGGTTGGGGTGATGGCCTCTACCGCAGCGACGACGGCGGACGCTCGTGGCGGAACCTGGGTCTGCGTGCCTCGGAGCACATCGGCCGCATTGTGATCGATCCGCGCGACTCGAAGGTCGTCTATGTCGCCGCGTACGGTCCGCTGTGGAGCGCCGGCGGCGACCGCGGCCTCTACAAGACGACCGACGGCGGCGCCACCTGGAACAAGATCCTCAACATCAGCGAGCACACCGGCATCAGCGACGTGATCATGGATCCGACGAATCCGGACGTGCTGCTCGCCACGGCGCACCAGCGCCGGCGCCACACGTGGACGCTGATTCATGGCGGACCCGAGAGCGGACTGCACAAGTCGACCGACGGCGGCGCCACGTGGCGCCGCATCCGCACCGGCCTGCCGGGCGGCGATCTCGGCCGCATTGTCCCGGCCTTCTCCCCGGCACGTACCGGCCTGGTTTACGCCAAGGTAGAGTCGGCGGACAGTCCAGTGGCGATGTATGTCTCGAACGACGCCGGCGAATCGTGGGAGCGCCGCGCCAACGTGCAGGCGCAGCCGATGTACTACGAGAACATCCATCCCGACCCGAAAGATGCGGATCGCATTTACGTGCCGTCGGTGCAGAGCTTCGTGTCAGACGACGGCGGGCGCAACTTCCGCCAGGTCGGCGAGCGCAACAAGCACGTCGACAACCACGTCATCTGGATCGATCCGGACAACACCAACCACCTGATCGAAGGCAGCGACGGCGGCCTCTACGAATCGTGGGATGGCGGCCGGTTGTGGCGGCACTTCTCCAACCTGTCGGTGACGCAGTTCTACAACGTGGAAGTCGACAACAGCTCGCCGATCTACAACATTTACGGCGGCACCCAGGACAACAGCACGCTCGGCGGGCCGTCGCGCTCGAAGGGCCCGAACGGCTCGACCAACAACGACTGGTTCGTCGTCACCGGCGGCGACGGCTTCGTGGTCCGCATCGACCCCACCGATCCCAACATCGTGTATGCCGAGTCGCAGTACGGCGGCATCGTGCGGCTCGACAAGCGGACCAGCGAGCGCGTCAGCATTCGCCCGTCGGAAGATCGCGGTGAAGCGCCGCTGCGCTTCAACTGGGAGTCGCCGTTCATCATCAGCGCGCACAGCCCGTCGCGGCTGTACTTCGGCGCCAGCCGGTTGTTCCGCAGCGACGATCGCGGCAGCAGCTGGAAGCCGATCAGCCCCGACCTCACGCGCCAGACCGACCGCAACACGCTGCCGGTGATGGGCCGCATCTGGTCGCCGGAAGCGATTGCGCAGCACCAGTCCACCGCCACGTGGGGCAACATTTCCACCGTCGCCGAATCGCGGCGCCGCGAAGGCGTGATGATCGTCGGCACCGACGACGGCCTGACGCAGGTGTCGATCGACGGCGGCGCCAACTGGCGGCGCAGCGAGCGTCCGCCCGGCCTGCCCGACTACGGCAACTACGGCGTCTACGTGCAGGAAGTCGCCACCTCGAAGCACGACGAGCAGGTGATGTACTCGCTCTACGAGAACACCAAGAACGGCGACTTCAAGCC
>VFZG01000056.1 GCA_016871275.1 Acidimicrobiia bacterium
GCGGTCAACTGCAAGAAGAGATCGCGCTTGCGCTGGTAGAACGGCGTCAGCTCCTTGGCCGACGGGTCCTTCCGTACGAACTCCGCAAACGCGATCTGCGACGGCGTGTGGACCGTGAAGGTCATGAACTGGTGCACGCGGATCACTTCGGCGATCAGCGGCTGCGGACCGACGCAGTAGCCGACCTTCCAGCCGGTGGTGTGGAACGTCTTGCCGAACGAGCTGATGACGACCGATCGCGACCGCAGGTCGGGATACCGCAGCAGGCTTTCGTGCCGCCGGCCGTCGAAGATGATGTGCTCGTAGACCTCGTCGCCAATCAGGATGATGTGGGTCCCGTCGACAATCGACTGCAGCTGGCGCAGGTCGTCCGCCGACCACGTCGTGCCGGTGGGGTTGTGAGGCGTGTTGACGAGAATCGCGCGGGTCCGGGGCGTAATGGCGCGGCGGACCTCGTCCCAATTCACCGAGTAGTCGGGATACCGCAGGCTGACGAACACCGGCGTACCGCCACTCAGGCGAATCACCGGAACGTAGGAGTCGTAGCACGGCTCGAACAGCAGCACTTCGTCGCCGGGCTGCACGAACGTCGTCAGGGTCGCAAACAGGCCGGCCGTCGCGCCGGACGTCACCACGACCTCGGTGACTGGATCGAACGCCGCGCCGTAGAGCTGTTCCACCTTGGCGGCAATGCCTTCTCGCAGCGCCAGCACGCCGGGCATTGGCGCGTACTGGTTGTGACCGTCGCGCATGGCCCTGGCCACCGCCTCCACCAACGCGGGATCGCAGTCGAAGTCCGGAAACCCCTGCGACAGGTTGATCGCCTTGTGCTCGTTGGCCAGGCGGGTCTGGACCGCGAAAATGCTGACCCCGATGTCGGGCAGCTTGGAGGTGACGGGGACGGTGGTGGTCATGACGCCGCCTGTCATTCTACGCGGTGACGAGAAAATCCTGCCGCGCCAGGCACGCCCGCAGGCGCCGAACCGCGCGGCAGAGACGACTCGCCGGAGCTGCCCTCAACCAGCCACATTTCCATTGTCGATCGCCTCGGCAACGCGATCGCGATGACGACCACCATCGAGAGCGCCTTCGGCAGCATGCAGATGACGAAGGGCTTTCTGCTCAACGACCAGCGGACGGACTTTTCGCTCAGCCCGACGGACGCGCAGGGCAACCCGGTCGCCAATCGGGTGCAGCCGGGCAAGCGGCCCGCGGCCACCACCCGGTGGTCGTCGACATCAACAGCGGACTGCAGGGCATTGTCTTCAACGGCCGTCGCAGCGCTACGCCCCGCCCGTTCGCTCGCCAGCCAGCGAACACCCGCTGGACCGGCGGCGCCGACCCGCGGCGCGAAGGCGTGGCCAAGGGTCACCGGGAGTCACGCCGCTCGTCCCAGACATTTAGGTAGAATTGCACCGGAGGCTGTTCATGATCCGCCGTGCTGTTCTCGCATCCATCGCCGCGCTGGCGATTGCTTCACTGACGCTCGAAGCCGGCTCCGCGCCGCAGCGTGCCCGTCTTGGGATGGTGATCACGCAGAGCGATATCGCATCTGACATTGGTTTCACGGTGATCCAGGCGGGCGGCAACGCCATCGACGCCGCCGTGGCCTCGGCCTTCGCCCTGGCGGTGACGCACCCGACGGCCGGCAACGTCGGCGGCGGCGGCTTCATCGTCTATCGCCCCGCCAGCGGCGAACCCGTGTCGTACGACTTCCGCGAGACGGCGCCGACGCGCTCATCGCCGGAAATGTGGCTCACCAACGGCAAGTACGACGCCGAGAAGCACCACAACAGCCACCTTGCCGTGGGCGTGCCCGGCACGGTGGCCGGGCTGCACCTCGCCTGGAAGGAGCAGGGCTCGAAGCCCTGGAAGGATCTGGTGCAGCCGGCGATTGTCCTCGCGCGAGACGGCTTCGAGCTTTCACACGGGCTGGCGCGCTCGCTGGCCGGCGTGTTGCCGCAGATGAAGAAGTACCCGGCGTCGGTCGCCCAGTTCTCGAAGAACGGCGTGCCGTACGAAGCCGGCGAGATTTTCAAGCAGCCTGACCTGGCGCGGACGCTGCAGCGCATTGCCGACCAGGGACCGGCCGGCTTTTACGAGGGCGAGGTCGCGGCGGCGATCGAGAAAGAGATGAAGGCCAACGGCGGCCTGATCACCATGGCCGACCTCAAGGCGTATCAAGCCAAGAAGCGTGGCGTCGTCAAAGGCACCTATCGCGGTTACGACGTCATCGGCATGCCGCCACCGAGCTCGGGCGGCATGGCGGTCATGCAGATTCTCAACGTGCTCGAAGGCTTCGATCTCAAGGCCAACGGCTACGGCTCGGCGAAGAACATCCACCTGGCGGCCGAGGCCATGCGCCGTGCCTTCGCGGATCGCGCGCGCTACATTGCCGATCCCGACTTCGAGAAGGACATTCCGCTCGCGATGCTGATCTCGAAGGACTACGCCGAGAAGCAGCGCAAGTCGATCAACCAGGACAAGGCGTCGAAGTCGTCCACCAGTACGTTCGAATTCACCAGCGAATCGCCGGAGACGACCCACCTGTCGATTGTCGATGCCAAGCGCAACGCGGTGTCGCTCACCTACACGCTCGAGGCCGGCTACGGCTCGAAAATCGTCGTCCCGGGCGCCGGTTTCCTCCTCAACAACGAGATGGGCGACTTCAACGCCGCGCCGGGCCTGACCGACGAACGCGGGCTGATTGGCACGACGCCCAACCTGGCCCGCCCCGGCAAGCGCATGCTGTCGAGCATGTCGCCGACCATCATCTCGAAGGACGGCCAGTTGTTCATGGTGACCGGCACGCCGGGCGGTCGCACCATCATCAATACCGTCCTGACGACGATTCTCAACGTGATCGATTACGGCATGAACGCCCAGGAAGCGGTGGATGCGGGCCGAATGCATCACCAGTGGCTGCCCGACCGCATCAGCGTCGAACGCTTCGGCTTCTCCGCCGACACGCTGAAGATGCTGCGCGCCATGGGACACGAGGTCACCGAGGCCGGCGGCCAGGGCGCCGCGCAGGTGATCGTGTTCAACCAGAAGGACAACATGCTCGAGGGCGGCGTGGACCGCCGGCCGCCAGATGGTGGAGCGGCCGGGAAATAGGATTCAGAGTCCCCTGACGGTCGGCGGCGTCGTCTTGTGCGGGGGGAAATCGACCCGCATGGGGGTGCCCAAGGCCACGCTGCCGTTTGGACCCGAGACCATGCTGCAGCGCGTGGTCAGGCTCCTCGGCGAGGCGGTCTCGCCGATCGTGGTTGTCGCCGCGCGAGATCAGACGCTGCCGGTATTGCCCGGCAGCGTCCATGTCGCTCGGGATGAAAGCGAGGCCAAGGGACCGCTCGAAGGGATCCGCGCGGGACTGAGCGCGCTGCCGGCCTCGGTCGACGCGGCCTACATCACCAGTTGCGACGTGCCGTTGCTGGTGCCGGCATTCGTTGAGCGGATGATCGCCTTGCTGGGCGAGCACGATATCGCCGTCATGGACGTGGACGGCTTCACGCATCCGCTATCGGCGGTCTACCGGCGCCGCACGCTGCCCCACGCAGAGTCGCTGCTCGCGGCAGATCGATTACGGCCGGTGTTCCTGTTCGATGCGGTCCGCACGCGCCGCATCCGGCCTGAAGACATGACCGTGGTCGACCCTGAGCTGAAGACGCTCCGGAACCTCAACACCCCGGAGGATTACCGCGCGGCGCTCGTCGACGCGGGCATCGACAGCATTTCCTGACGCGCCAACTGCAGGCGCCGGGCTCTCATGTCGTCGCCGCGAATCTCATGGAGGGCGGCGCTCACCAGCGCGCGCACCATCTTCTTCCTCCACACGAGCTCGAAATCGGTGTTGTCCATCGGCTTGGCGATTTCAGCCGCGGCGGCCCCAGCGGACGCGATCAGATCATCGGTCAGCTCCTGCCCGAGGAGCTGGGCGACGGCGCGATCGGCAGACAGCGGCCTGGACGACACCGCGCCGAGTACGATGCGCGCGTCGACGACCCGCCGGCCGTCGAGCCTGGCCGCCACCGCGGCCGAGGCGACCGGAAAGTCGAAGGCGCCGCGACGCCGCAACTTCCAGTAGGCGCTGCGCCAGCCGTCCAGTGCCGGCACCGCAATCGAGGCGAGGATTTCATCGCGCTGCCTGGTCAGGTAGTGCATGCCGTCGTTGGCAAAGAGGTCCGCGATGGGCAGCACGCGCGCGCCGCCGGCAGACACCAGGGTCACCGATGCGTCGAGCGCCTGCAGCATCGGCGCGGTGTCGGTGGACGACACCGCCAGGCACTTCGGGCTGGAGGTGGCCACCCAGCACGTCTTGCCGTCGCGCTTCATGCAGAAGTCGATCGACTTCCGCCATTCGTAGTTCTGGTCGTAGTAGGTGCAGCGCGTGTCGAGGCACACGTTGCCGCCGATCGTCCCCATGTTGCGCAAGTGCGGGGTGGCGACCTGCGCGGCCGCCTGCCACAACCCGGCGTACGACGTCCTGATCCGCGGGTCGGCGACGAGATTCGACAGCGTCACACCCGCGCCAATCGTGAGGCCATCGCCGTTGCGAATCTCGGCCAGGGCGCCAATGCCGCTTAATCCGATGATCGTCGACGGTGTCTGCTGCCGGCGCTTCATGTTGGGCAGCAGGTCCGTGCCGCCGGCCAGCAGCATGCTGTCGGCCGGCTGCTCCGCGAGCCACGCCGCGGCATCCTCGATGGTGCGCGGGGCGCGATAGCGGAACCCTGGAAGGCGCATCACGATCGCACCCCCGCGGTTGCTTCGACGCCCGCCTCGGCCTTGCGCCGCAAGCGACGATCGGGTTCATTCGAAGCGCGGCCGTCGCCACCTTCGTGCGGCGGCGTGACCAGCAGCGGTTCCGGCCAGGCGACATCCGGGAACGAGGCTGGTCCAACGCGAGCCGGCTTCCCGGCCGCCTTCGCCTGCAGCGCGCGCAGAATCTTCTCGGGCGAAACCGGAATCTGATCCACGCGCACCCCCACCGCGTCGTACACGGCGTTGGCCACGGCGGGCATGATCGGCAACAGCGGACCCTGCCCGACTTCTTTCGCGCCGAACGGCCCGCGAGGATCGGGGTGCTCGATCAGGTCGGTCACGATCTCCGGCATGTCGAGGCTGGTGGGGCTCTTGTATTCGAGCATCGACGGGAATTTGTGCACCAGCGCGCTCGACAGCCGCGGCGGCAAGCGGCGAAACGCCTGCTCTTCCATCAGCGCTTCACCCAGTCCCATGTAGACGCTGCCCTCAACCTGGCCGCGCACCAGCGTCGGGTTCAGCGCGCAACCAATGTCGTGCGCGATCCACACGCGCGGCACGGTGATCCAACCGGTCTCGGCATCGACGTCCACTTCGACCACCGCCGCCGTGTACGAGTAGGTCGGCGAGGGACCGACACCGCCGCCTTTGAAGTGTCCCGCCGCTTTCGGCGGCGTGTACGAGCCGGTGGTGCCAATCGTTCCGACACGCGCTTCGGCAATGCACACCGCCTCCTGGAACGTCACGCTGCGATCGGGCTGCTCGCTGTCGAAGACGCGCCGGTCTGCGAACACCAGGCGATCCGCAGGAACGCCCAGCTTCGCCGCCACCGGACCGGCGACGATCGCCCTGGCGCGTTCGGCGGCCTGAATCGCCGCGTTCCCCATCATCAACGTGACGCGGCTGGAGTACGACCCCAGGTCCACCGGCGTGAGATCCGTGTCGCCGGTGACGGCGCGCACATCGAACGGATCGATGCCCAGCACCTCGGCCACGATTCCGACCAGCACATCGTCCGAGCCCTGGCCGATTTCCGTGGCGCCGCAGAACACCGTGACGCCGCCGCTGCGATCGAGCTTGAGTTGCACGCCCGAATGCGGCAGGTCGTTCCAGTTGATCGGCATGCCCGCGCCGGACAGGTACGAGGAGCACGCCAGCCCGACGCCGCGGCCCAGCGGCAGCTTGCGGAACTTGTCTTTCCAGTTGGACCGCTCCACCACCTTCGTGATGCACTCGGCCAGCCCAATCGTGCCGACCCGCAGGTAGTTCGCCGTCAGTGAGTCCGGCGGCGCGATCATGCCCAGCCGCAGGCCGGCTGGATCGCGCTTCAAGTGCTCGGCGATCTTGTCGAGTTGTACTTCCTGGCCAAACCGCGACTGCGGCGTGCCGTGGCCGCGCTTGGGCCCGCACGGCGGCTTGTTCGTAAAGACGCGGCAGCCGCGGAAGCGATAGCGCGGAATATCGTAGGTCACGGTCTGAAGCGCGCCGGTGTAGAACGTGCTGGCGACGCCGTACGATCCGTACGATCCCCCGTCGAGCAGCGTCTGCAGATCGAGCGCGGTGATCTTGCCGTCCCTGGTGACGCCGGTCCGGAATCGCATGGTCACCGGGTGCCGGCCACGATGGCAGTAAAAGACCTCCTCGCGATTGAGGCAAATCTTGACCGGCCGGTCGAGCAGCATGGCCGCCTTGGCGACGACCAGCTCGTGATTGAACGGATCGCTCTTGCCGCCGAAACCGCCGCCATTGGGCGTGGCGACGACGCGAATGTGGGCGGCGGGCATGGCCAGCGCTTTCGCCAGCGCACGGTGCAGGTAGTGCGGCGTCTGGGTGCTCGTATAAATCACAAGCTTGCCATCCGGATCCTTCACCGCCACCGATGCGTGCTGTTCGATGGGCAAGTGCGTATTGCCCTCGAAGAAGAACACATCGTCGAACACGTGGTCGGCCGCAGCCATCGCGGCGTCGACATCGCCGAACTGCAGCGACACGGCCTTGTGCACGTTGCCGTGGTCGCCGTAATCGTGAATGCGCGGCTCGTCGTGCGCGAGACTCTCGGCCGGCTCCGCAAAGGTGCGCAGCGGCCCGTAGACCACGTCGATCAGATTGACGGCCGACTCAGCGGTGACTTCGTCTCGTGCGATGACGGCGGCGACCGGATCGCCAACGAATCGCACCTTGTCTCGGCACAACGCGTGCTCGTCGTGGCTGACGGGCAGAATCCCGTAGGCAATCGGAAACGACTCCCCGGTCAGCACCAGGTGCACGCCATCGAGCTGCTCCGCCTTGCCGGTGTCGATGCTGACGATCCGCGCATGGGGATGGGTCGAGCGCAGCAACCGGCAGTGCAGCATGCGCGGCAGGATGATGTCGTCGGCAAAGCGCGTCTGCCCGGTGACCTTGGCGCGGCCGTCGACGCGGCGGCGTGGTTGACCGATGATGCGCCTCGGCGTCATTGGCCGGCCCCCGGCTCGCTCTGGGCGAGGAGCGGCTGCCGTTGCTTGGAAGCCGCTCCGAGTCGAAGGGCAGCTTCCACGGCTTCGACAATCTGCAGGTAACCGGTGCACCGGCACAAGTTGCCCGACAGCGCTTCGCAAATGCGTTCGCGCGAGGGATTCGGCTCGGCATCGAGCAGCGCCTTGGCGGTGATCAGGATGCCCGGGGTGCAGTAGCCGCACTGCGAGGCGCCAAGGTCGGCGAAGCACTCCTGGAGAGGATGGAGGCGGCCATCGGCCGCCAGACCTTCAACGGTAGTGATTCGGCGCCCTGCGGATTCAACCGCGAGCACCAGGCACGACAGCACCGGACTGCCGTCCACCAGCACCGCGCAGGCGCCGCACTCCCCCAGCTCACAGCCATGCTTGGTGCCGGTGAGCTGCAGGTCTTCCCGCAGCACTTCAAGCAGCGTCTTGTAGTCGTCCACCAGCACGTCGACCGGTTCCTGATTGACCGAGCACGTCAGGCGGACCTTCACGACGGCCTCCGCACCACCGAGAGCTGTCGTTTCGTCGCCGGCGTCCGCATGGCGACGCCCCTCACCAGGTAGCGGGAAATGACGTCGCCGACCGCCGCAGCGGTGTCCGCGCCCTCTGGCCGGAACCAGGTCACGGTCCAGTTCATCGCGCCGAGCATGGCCCTGGCAACGAGCGCCGGATCCATGTCGATCAGTTCCCCCGAGCGCACGCCATCGGCAATCAACCGACGGAGCGCCCGTTCGTACCGATCGCGCTTCCGGACAATGGCGGTGCGGAGCGCCGGGGGCAGCGACTCGATTTGCAGGTGCGCAGTGGCGCCTTCGATGTCGTCCAGCAGCGTGCGCACGTGCGCGACCAACACGGACCGCAGACGTTCGGGCGCCGACGCGGCGGCGCGGCGCGCCGTGGCCACGGCGTCGAGCATGCGGTCCAGGGCGCGGTCCTGGCAGTAGAACAGCAGGTCGTGCTTGCCGTCGAAGTAGTGGTAGAGATTGGCGGCCGACAGGTCGGCGGCCGCGGCGATGTCCCGCATGCCGGTGTCGGTGAATCCGCGCTCCCGGAACAACTGCGCGGCGGCGTGCAGGATGGCGTCACGCTGCCGGTCGCGACGGCGCGCCCGCGGCGTGGCGGCAGCGCTCTGTAAACGGCTGTTCGATTTTCGAACCACGGTTCATTATCGCCGCGGCCCGGCCGCGCGGCAAGCACCGTTAGCCTTCGACGTCGCGCGGGTCCGCCGTGCCGCGCTGGCGGTGATACTCGGCGACCAGCGCCGCCAGGCGTTCGCGACTGAGGGTCGCAAGGGGATCGTCGGGCAACGGCGTATCCAGGACGCGATCCGGCAGGGTGTCCTCCTCCGGCCGCCACCCGGCACGCCGGTTGAACTGCTGCTTGGCCGCGACGATTCGCGCCGCGGTCTGGCGGAGTTCCCTGGCCGTGACCTCCCATCCGGTCACGCTCCGTACCATCGCGGCGGCCTCCTCGTGGAAGTCTTCGAACACGCCGCGCAGGAACTTGCAGATGATCAGCGAGTCCATCAGCGCCGCGCGATCTTCGGTGTCGATGGCGTGGCGGACGGCGTCGAGCGTTACCTGGCGGCGATCGACCTTCTCGGAGAAGTCCACTTCGTAGGCGCCGCTGCGGTTATGGTCGGCGCCGCGCGTGCCCACCGCAAAGCCCAGCGCCATGGTTTGCAGCGCCCTCGGCTCGTACCCGGGGATCTCGAGGCCCTTCACCTGCGGCGCAATCGCCATGCTGTGGTGGCCAATCGCCGCCGCGGCTCGGCGGCTGCCCTCGGCCAGCAGATTCCCCAGGCCCTGGCGGACGCCGATCAGGTCAATCGCTCGCAGCAGTGCCTGACCATCCCCGAAGGCGAGCCACGGTTCATCGAGCCAGCCCCGCTCGACGCATTCCATGGCGAAGGCGATCGTGCCGCCGGCGCTGATGGTGTCGATGCCCAGTTCATCGCAGCGCTGCGATGCGCGCAGCACCACCTCCGCATCGCCGATGCCGCACAACGACCCGAGCGCGAACAGGCTTTCATACTCCACGCGAACGGTGCCCGAGCCGACGCCGTAAATGTGCTCGCAGCCGATCGTGCACGTGACGCAGCTCTCGCGGGTCTTGGAGCGCGTCGCGGTCAGCTGCTCCACCGACAGATTGCCGGCGTCCTCGAAGTGGCCTCGCTGGAAATTGCGGGTCGGCAGCGCACGCAAGCGGTTGAACGTGAGCAGGTTGGTGGCGGTGCCCAACTCGCGGTACTTCGCCGTGGCCGGTCCGAACGACCGGTGCGACAGGTCCTGGCTGATCGCGATGACCTGCTGCCGGTCCGCCCACTCCGGCCGCTGCGTACCCCTGACGGCGATGGCCTTGAGGCGCTTCGCCCCCATGACCGCGCCGCTGCCGCCGCGCCCGGCATGGCGGCCATCGTGCGAGATGGTGGCGAAGCGAACGCCGTTTTCACCGCCGGGCCCGATGGCCGCAATCCGGAAGTCGGAGCCAAGACGCGACCGCAACCGCGCGTCCGTCGCCCCGCAGGTCAGTCCGGCGCAATCCGCCGCCGGCTCGAGGCGCACGGACCCATCATCAATGACCAGCACCGACCACTCGGCCGCGCGGCCAACAATGACCATCGCGTCGCAACCGCAGGCCTTGCCCTGGACGGCGAAGCCGCTGCTGGCAAGCGAGTCGTTGATGCGGTCGGTCAGCGGACTCTTGCTGACCACGGCGAATTTGGCCGAGGTGGTGAGCGGGCTGCCGACCAGCGGACTGAACGCAAAGATGAGCGGCGCGCGCGGATCCAGGGCGTCGAGCGGCGCCGTGCCCTCGTCCAGCAGCAGGCGCACGCCAAGGCCGCTGCCGCCGATGAAGCGACGCAACAGGGTGCCGGGCAGTGGCACCCGTTCGACGCCGCCAGTGGAGACGTCGATGCGAAGGGACATGCCGTGATATCCGAACGGCACACTAACGGTCGACACGCTGCGTCAACCTCCGACATCGGCGGAGAGGATTAACACGCGATCCCTCTCCCCCAGCGGTGTCTCCGGATCGCTGATGAATCGATCGCCGTTGAGGTTGGCGGCCAGAGACGAGTGCAGCCGGGGTCCCCGCACTGCAGCGTGCGCGTCGTGGGGTGAGATTCGATCGACGACGATGAGCTCGGCCAGTCGCGGCAGCCGCGCCGACAGCGTCATCAGCAGCCGGCCGAGCGTCTCCGCCTCGACGTCGATCTCGTCGACACCGGCGCGGTCGCGTGAAACGCCGAGGAACTCAACGCGCATCAGGAAGTGCCAGCCGCCCGGCCGCCCTTCGACTTCGCTCAGGACGCCCTGAGCCCCGAACGGCGGAGGCCCGGGTCAGCAATGCAGGGATGGTAGCATGCCGTAAATGACGACCTCAGGCGTGCCCCGGCAACAGCGCGGCCGCGTGCGCGCGACGCCAAAGGGGCGGCGCGTGGATCCGGCCGCGCTGGCAGACGTCGGCGCACTGCTGGGTGACGCACCACGCCGCAGGGACCTGCTGATCGAGTTCCTGCACAAGATCCAGGACCGCTATGGCTGCCTGCAGGCCCGGCATCTCGCCGCACTGGCGGCAGAGTTGAAGATGGCAATGGCCGAGGTCTACGAAGTGGCGACGTTCTATCACCACTTCGACGTGGTCAAGGAAGGCGAGGCGATGCCGCCGGCCATCACGGTCCGCGTCTGCGACTCGCTGTCGTGCGAGCTGGCGGGCGCACAGGCGCTGCTCGACACTCTGCGCAATACCCTCGGCGCCACCGTTCGCGTGAAGGCCGCGCCGTGCGTGGGCCGATGTGATGCGGCGCCGGTCGCGGTGGTCGGTCAGCACCCCATACCGCATGCCGCAGCGGCGTCCGTGACTGCGGTCGTGAACAACGGCGACGTCGCCCATCCGGCCAGCGGCGCCGTGACTCCCGCGCACATTGACTATGCGGCGTACCGTGCCGCGGGTGGCTACGCGCTCGCCGCCGCGTGCGCGGCCGGCCGGAAATCTGCTGCCGACGTCATCGCGGCAATGGAACACTCCGGGCTGCGCGGCCTGGGCGGCGCCGGGTTCCCCGCCGGACGCAAGTGGCGGCTGGTGTCGGCCGAACCGGCCCCGCGCCTGCTGGCGATCAACATCGATGAAGGCGAGCCCGGCACGTTCAAGGATCGCTACTACCTGGAACGCGATCCGCACCGCTTTCTCGAAGGTGCGCTGATCGCGGCATCGGTCGTGGGCCTCGAGGCCGTCTATATCTACCTGCGCGACGAGTATCACGGCTGCCGCGCCCTCCTCGAGTGCGAGCTGGCGGCGCTGCAGGCCGATCCTCCCTGCGCGTTGCCGCCCATTCACGTGCGGCGCGGCGCCGGCGCCTACATTTGCGGCGAAGAGTCGGCGATGATCGAGTCGATCGAAGGCAAGCGTGGCGAGCCGCGCCTCCGCCCCCCCTATGTGGCGCAGGTCGGGCTGTTCGGCCGTCCAACGCTCGAGCACAACATGGAGACGCTCCACTGGGTGCGGGAGATCCTGGAGAAAGGCCCTGACTGGTTTGCGGGCCACGGCCGTCATGGCCGCAAGGGATTACGTTCGTTCTCGGTCAGCGGCCGCGTCAAGCGTCCCGGCGTGCACCTCGCTCCCGCCGGCATCACCCTGCGTGAGCTGATCGAGCAATACTGCGGCGGCATGCTCGATGGGCACGAGCTCTACGGCTACCTGCCCGGCGGCGCGTCGGGCGGCATCCTGCCGGCGTCGAAGGCCGACGTGCCACTGGATTTCGATACGTTGAACGAGTACGGCTGCTTCATTGGTTCGGCGGCGATCATCGTGCTGTCGAACCACGACACCGCCGCGGCGGCGGCCCGCAACGTGATGAAGTTCTTCGCCGAAGAGTCGTGCGGCCAATGCACGCCCTGCCGCGTCGGCACCGTCAAGGCGCTCGACCTGATGAAGGCCAGGCGCTGGGATGCGCCACTGCTGCAGGAGCTGTCGCAGGCAATGATGGACGCATCGATCTGCGGCCTGGGCCAGGCGGCGCCGAACCCGGCGCTGACGGTGCTGAAGTATTTCCCGAAGGAAGTCGACTGATGGTGTCCTTCACGCTGAACGGACGCACCGTGGTTGCAGCCCCGGAGGACACCCTCCTCGAGATCGCCGAACGCCACAGCGTCGAGATCCCGCGCCTCTGCTACATGGAGGGCATGCGGCCCGACGGCAACTGCCGCACCTGCATGGTGGAGATCGCAGGCGAGCGCGTGCTCGCGCCGTCCTGCTGCCGCTATCCGAGAGACGGGATGGAGGTCACCACCAACAGCCCGCGGGCGCTCACCAGCCAGAGGATGTCGCTCGAGCTGCTCTTGTCGGACGTGCCGGAGCGAAGCTACACGCTCAACTCCGAGCTCGATCACTGGGCGCGGAAGATGAACGTCGGCAAGCCGCGCTTCGCACCGCGACATCAACCGGCCGAAGATCTGTCGCATCCGGCAATGGCCGTCCACCTGGACGCCTGCATCCAGTGCACGCGCTGCGTCCGCGCCTGCCGCGAGGAACAGGTCAACGACGTGATTGGCTACGCGTTCCGTGCCCACGAATCGAAGATCGTGTTCGACTTCGACGATGCGATGGGCGATTCGACCTGCGTGGCCTGCGGCGAGTGCGTGCAGGCCTGCCCCACCGGCGCGCTGATGCCTGCGCGTAATGCCGGCACCATCGTCCCCGACAGACACGTGGATTCGGTGTGCCCGTACTGCGGCGTCGGCTGCCAGCTGACCTACCAGATCACGGACAACACGATCCTCTACGTCGAGGGCAGGGACGGACCCGCGAATGCCTCGCGCCTGTGCGTCAAGGGCCGGTATGGCTTCGACTACGTGCAGCATCCGCATCGCCTCACGCAGCCGCTGATCAGGAAGCCCGGCATTCCGAAGCACAAGGACTTCGTGGTCGATCCCGACAACTGGCAGCAGGTCTTCCGCGAAGCGACGTGGGAGGAAGCGCTGGACCTCGCCGCCAAGGGGCTGCGCGATACGCGCGACACCTGCGGCAAGCGCGCGCTTGCCGGGTTCGGGTCTGCCAAGGGCACCAATGAAGAGGCCTATCTCTTCCAGAAGCTGGTGCGCACCGGCTTCGGCTCGAACAACGTGGACCACTGCACGCGCCTGTGCCACGCCTCGAGCGTGGCCGCGCTCATGGAGGGCATCAATTCCGGCGCCGTCTCCAACCAGGTGCGCGACGCCGCGCGCGCGGAAGTGATCTTCGTGATCGGCGCCAACCCCACCGTGAATCATCCGGTGGCCGCGACCTGGATGAAAAATGCCGCGAAGTCGGGCGCGAAGCTGATTCTCGCTGACCCGCGGAAGAGCGATCTGGCCAGGCACGCCACCTACTACCTGCAGTTCAACGCCGACACCGACGTCGCGCTGCTCAACGCCATGCTGCACGTCATCGTCGAAGAGGGCCTGGTCGACGAGGCGTTCATCCGCGACCGCACGTCTGGGTACGAGGCGCTGGCGGACAACGTCAAGACGTTCTCGCCCGAGCGGATGGCGCCCATTTGCGGCATCGATGCGCAGACGATTCGCGACGTGGCCCGGCTCTACGCCACCTCGAAAGCCTCGATCATCTTCTGGGGCATGGGCATTTCGCAGCACGTGCACGGCACGGACAACGCCCGGTGCCTGATCGCGCTGGCGCTGTCCACCGGCCAGATTGGCAAGCCCGGCTCGGGTTTGCATCCGCTGCGCGGACAGAACAACGTGCAGGGCGCGTCGGACTCGGGGCTGATCCCCATGTTCTACCCCGACTACCAGCGGGTCTCTGTGCCTGCGGCACGCGAGCGGTTCGAGCGACTGTGGAACACCACGCTCGATCCGGAGCCCGGACTCACCGTCGTCGAGATCATGAACGCGGCGAAACAGCACGACATTCGCGGGATGTACATCATGGGCGAGAACCCCGCGATGTCGGATCCGGATGTCGATCACGCGCGCGAGGCTCTGGCGGCGCTCGATCACCTGGTGGTGCAGGACATCTTCCTGACGGAAACCGCCTACCTGGCAGACGTGGTGCTGCCGGCGACCGCCTGGCCCGAAAAAGTCGGCACGGTGACCAACACCGATCGCATGGTGCAGCTCGGACGCAAGGCCATCGATCCGCCCGGCGACGCAAGGCCGGACTTCTGGATCCTCAACGAACTGGCACGCCGTGTGGGCGTGGACTGGTACTACGAACACCCGCGCGACGTCTTCGACGAGATGCGCGCGTGCATGGATTCCATCGCCGGCATCACCTGGGATCGGCTGGAGCGCGACTCGTCGGTCACGTATCCGTGCGTGCAGGTCGGCGACCCCGGCCAGCCCGTGGTGTTCTGCGAGACATTCCCGACGCCATCGGGCCGGGCGAAGTTCGTCCCGGCGGACCTCATCACCGCGGCCGAACGGCCTGACGCCGAGTATCCGATGGTGCTCATCACCGGCCGCCAGCTCGAACACTGGCACACCGGCTCGATGACCCGACGGTCGGCGAACCTCGACTACCTCGAGCCGGAGCCGGTGGCGTCATTGCACCCGCTCGATCTCGAGGCGATGCAGGTCGCGCCGGGCGGGGTGGTCACCATCGAGTCGCGGCGCGGCCGCATTTCACTCTACGCGCGCGCCGACGACGGCACGCCGAGAGGGACGGCGTTCGTGCCGTTCTGCTATTACGAAGCGGCCGCGAACAAGCTGACCAACCCGGTGCTCGATCCGTTTGGGAAGATTCCGGAGTTCAAGTACTGCGCCATTCGGGTGAGCAGCGGCGGCACGGTCCCCGAGCGCCTCAGCTTCGGCGGCGGCACGCTTTTGTAACGGGGACTGACCCCCACCCCCCGGAAAACGCTTCAGATTTTGCACTTAAGGGCGAACACCGAAATCTCAAGTTCTACCGAGGGTGGCAAATTCTGCGTAGTATTGGCATTTGCGTAAGCCCGGCAGGCTGTCGCGATGTCGTCCAACCGGGCGCTCGCCCGGGCCAGGCCTATCCACCCATTCGGCGTCGGCTTGAGCTTGGTGGCGCGCGCATAGGCGTCGCGCGATTCGACAAAGCGATCGACCTCGAACCACAACTCCCCTTCGAGCTCGTCGATCGGCAGCGGCCACTGCGCCGGCTCCCGGCTGCCGCTCATCTGATCCGACAGGCTGCGCGCATGTTCGAGCAGCAGCGCCATCTCGTCGCGTTCTTCCTGTGCCGCCGACACCGCGGCGCGGATCGCGGTCTCCGCGTAGCGTGCCGCGGGTGACGTCACCTGATCGAGCTCGCGCAGCCGCAGGTTGACCGGCCCCAGCGCCTCCACCGCTCCTCCTTTCGAAGCCACAGCACGGGCCGCGAGCCATCCCTCCATCGCGACCGTGCGGACATCGCGAGGGGCAGGCGGCTGCTGCAGCAGCCAGGACAAGAGCAGGGTGAAGAGGATCACGTCTGGACGATCGGCACCGTGACACCGGTCGAGGTGTCGACCCTATTCTCTGACCGAACCACCGCCGATTCAATCGTGAACGTGCGCAGGCCGACCGTTATGGCAGCGCCGGCCGCAGCGCTCGACGATCGACCTCGGCGCCGCCCAGGATCACCCGCGAGATGCGTCGAAGGTTGGTAATGGCCTCGAGGGGATTCGCATCGAGCACCACGAAGTCGGCGTCGAGCCCAGGCCGCAGCGTGCCTTTGGTCTTCAGCCGGAGGAACTCGGCCGCGCGGCTGGTGCCGGCCACGATCGCTTGATGCGGCGACATGCCCGCGTCGACCATCGCCTCCAGTTCGAGGTGCTCCGCCATGCCAAAGAGGTGATCCTCGAGCCCGGTGTCCGCGCCAAGGATGATCCTTGCGCCGGCACGACTGAGCTTCGCGAGACTTTGTTCGAGAATCGAGTAGCGCTGGCGTGCCGCGTCAACCGCCTTCGCATCGCGGTTGATGAAATACGCCCGCAGGCGATCCAGCACACCGGTGTTCACGGACTCGGCGAGCAACTGCGCCATGGGGTCCCCGGGAATCATCCAGGGCGGCAGCGATGCATAGGTGGACTTGCGCGGAAACGACAGGTTGCCCATCACGAAGACACCGCGTTTGACGATGGTCGCGACCAGCGCGTCGTCCATCACCTTGTCGCGCACCAGGTGCGCGAAGCCGTCGATGCCGGCACTGACCAGATCAACCGCATCGTCATGGTAGAAGACGTGCGCGTTGATCGTGAGCCCGCGCCT
>VFZG01000057.1 GCA_016871275.1 Acidimicrobiia bacterium
CGAAGGGCGATAAGCTGGCGGCCTGGGGGCTGACCGAGCCGGGCTCGGGCAGCGACGCGGCGGCCATGCGCACCACCGCGGTGAAAGAGGGCGGCTGCTGGGTCTTGAACGGGTCGAAGGCGTTCATTACCCACGGCACCTCCGCCGACACGCTGGTCATCATGGCGGTCACCGACAAGTCGAAAGGCGCCAAAGGCATTTCCGCATTCATTCTCGAGCGCGGCATGGGCGGCTTGCTGGCCGGCAAGAAGGAAGACAAACTCGGCATGCGTGCCAGCGAGACCGCCGAAGTGATTCTGCAGAATTGCCGCCTTTCGCCGGCGCAGTTGATCGGCGGAGAAGGCCAGGGTTTCATCCAGACGCTGCAGGTTCTGGATGCCGGCCGCATTGGCATTGCCGCGCTGGCTGTTGGTCTGGCGCAGGGCGCGTATGAAGCGGCTGCCGGCTATACGGCGCAGCGCAGGCAATTCGGCCGCGCGATTGGATCGTTGCCGTCGATCCAGGAGCGTCTCGCGCAGCATGTGGCGCAGGTTGACGCCGCGCGGCTGCTGACCTATCGCGCTGCGTGGCTGAAGGATCACGGGCGCCGCATGACGCTCGAATCCGCCATGGCCAAGCTCTACTCGAGCGAGATCGCGGTCCGCGCCGCCGAAGACTGTGTGCAGATGCACGGCGGCTACGGGTTCGTGAAGGACTATCCGGCCGAGAAATACTTCCGCGACGTGAAACTGCTGACGATTGGCGAAGGCACCAGCGAGGTGCAGCGCCTCGTCATCGCGCGTCAGTTGCTGGCGGCCTAGCGTGAGCGCGTCCTCACTGGCCGAGCGCGTCCTGGCCGGCGACGTGCGGGCCATGGCTCGTGCGATCTCGCTGATCGAAGACGAAGCCGGCGCCGCGGCCGGGCTGGTGCGCGACATCTTTCCTCAGACCGGCAAGACCTACCTGATTGGCGTGACCGGCCCGCCGGGCGCGGGCAAGAGCACGCTGGTCGATCGGCTGACCGCCGAGGCCCGCCAGGCCGGCGAGACGCTGGGCGTGATCGCCGTCGACCCGACCAGTCCGTTCACGGGCGGCGCCATACTCGGCGATCGCCTTCGCATGCAGGCGCACGCGCAAGACGAGGAGGTCTTCATCCGCAGTATGGCCACGCGCGGCCACATGGGCGGCCTGGCGCGCGCCACCAGCGACGCGGCGCTCGTCCTCGACGCGGCCGGCAAGAGCCTCGTGATCATCGAGACGGTCGGTGTCGGCCAGGACGAAGTGGATATCGTCCGCACCGCCGACGTGTCGATCGTGGTCCTGGTGCCGGGTACGGGCGACGATGTACAGGCGCTCAAAGCGGGCATCATGGAGATTGCCGACATCTACGTGGTCAACAAGTGCGACCGCGACGGCGCCGATCGCATGGTGACGTCGATCGAGTCCAACCTGGCGTTGCAGCACTTTGCGGAGGGGGAGTGGCGCCCGCCGATTGTCAAGACCGAGGCGACGACCGGCCGCGGTATTGCGGAGTTGTGGCAGACCATCAAGGCGTTCCGCACGCACTCCGAGGGGGCACGCGGCAAGCGCCTGAAGGCCAGGAACGAGTTCCGGCTTCGTGACCTGCTGACGCACCGTTTCATGGAGCACGTCGAGGCGAACCTGCTTGGCCCGGCGGAGTTCGAGGCGCTGGTCACCAGGATTGCCAGGCGGGAAGTCGACCCGTACACGGCCGCGTCGGATATTCTTGATCGGGCGCTCGGGCCATCAGGCCAGCGGGCCACGAAGGGTTGATGAAAGCCGTCCTGGATCACGTCGGAATCGCCGTCAGCGATCTGCAGGCCGCTTTGGCGTTCTTCAAGGACGTGCTGGGCCTGCACGTCGAGCGCAGCGAGGAGGTGGCGTCGCAGCGCGTCCGGGCGACGTTCCTCGACACCGGCCTTTCCACCCTCGAAATGCTCGAGTCGACGGCCGCGGATTCGCCAATCGCGAAGTTTGTCGACCAGCGCGGCCCCGGCATGCATCACGTCGCGCTGCGCGTCGAGAACATCGGCGCCGCGCTGGCGCATCTGCGGTCACGGGGGGTCCGGCTGATTGACGAGCAGCCCCGGCCTGGGGCGGAAGGCGCGCTGGTGGCCTTCATTCATCCGTCGGCGTCACATGGCGTGCTCGTCGAGCTCAAGCAGCCCGCGGCGAAGGTCGAACTCTTCACCACGGCAACCCGGCACGTGCTCGGCGACCTCGAGTTGATCACGCTCTCTGACGGGTTCATCGGCCTCGACGGCGGGGCGATGTTCGGCATCGTGCCGCGCATGCTCTGGGAGAAACGCCTCCCGCCGGACGACTCCAACCGCGTCCCGCTGGGGATGCGTCCGTTGATCGTCCGGAACGGCCGCACGACGATGATCATCGACGCCGGTTGCGGCGACAAGATGGACGCCAAGAGCGCCGCGATCTTCAGGCTCGATCGCCGCTATCACCTCGATCACGCGCTGGCGGAAGCCGGCCTGGCCGCCGAGGACATCGACCTGGTCGTGGCCAGCCACCTGCATTTCGATCACGTCGGCGGGTTCACGGCGGTCCGCCAGGACGGGTCGGTGGTGCCTCGATTCCCGAACGCGAACTACATTGCGCATCGAGGCGAGTGGGAGGATGCCACGCATCCCCACGAGCGCAACCGGGCCAGCTACCTCCAGGAGAACTTCGTCCCGCTGAAGGACGCCGGCGTGCTGACGCTGGTCGACGACGAGGCGGAGGTCATGCCTGGCGTGCGCTATCGCCGTTCCGGCGGCCATACGCCGAATCACCAGGTGCTGATGATCGAGTCGGGCGGAAAGACGGCGGTATTCACCGCCGACATGTATCCGACGTCAGCGCACGTCCCGGATCCGTGGGTCATGGGCTACGACCTGCTGCCGGTGGAGACTTTGGCGTTCAAGCGGGCCTTTGCGCGCGAAGCCATCGAGCGGGAGTACCTGTTGTTCTTCGAGCATGACCCGTCGATGGCGGCGGGCTACCTGCGCGAGAAAGACGGCAAGCGTTTCGTGGAGCGGCTGATCTGAGCCGCAGAAGGCGCACAACGAACTGATATGCACATCAAGATTGGCATCATCGGGGGCAGCGGCCTGTACGACATGGCCGAGCTGACCGATCGTGAAGAGCGGACGCTGACGACGCCGTTTGGCGATCCCTCCGGGCCGTACGTGCTGGCGACGCTGCGCGGCAAGCGGGTCGCGTTTTTGGCGCGGCATGGCAAGGGGCACCGCCTGAACCCGAGCGAGCTGAACTACCGCGCCAACATCTTCGGCATGAAGCTGCTGGGTGTCGAGTGGATCATGTCGGCCAGCGCCGTCGGCAGCTTGCAGGAACAATACGCGCCGATGGACCTGGTGTTTCCGGATCAGTTCATCGATCGCACCCGCGGTCGCATCAGTACCTTTTTCACCAACGGCATCGTCGCGCACGTCGGCTTCTCGCATCCCCTGTCGCCTCACCTGGCGGCACTGGCGGCCGATTGCGCGACCGCGGCCGGCGCGCGGGCGCACCGCGGCGGCACCTATGTGTGCATGGAGGGCCCGCAGTTCTCCACGCTGGCGGAATCGAACCTCTACCGGTCATGGGGCGGCGACGTGATTGGCATGACCAACCTGCAGGAAGCCAAGCTGGCGCGCGAGGCGGAGATCGCCTACGCCACCATGGCGCTGGTCACCGACTATGACTGCTGGCACCCGGAGCACGACTCGGTGACGATCGACATGATCATCGGCTACCTGACCGCCAACGTGAAGATGGCGCAGGAGGTGATCGCCAGGGTGGTGGAGAAGCTCGACGTGAGCCGCCGCGACCCGGCGCACAGCGCCTTGAAGTCCGCGATCCTGACCCACGCGGATGCAATTCCCCCTGAAGTGAAGAAGGACCTGGCGCCGCTCATCGGCAAGTACGTCAAATAACCCGTAGCCCGTAACCCGCAGAGGGAAGCCCGTCGCCCGAAGCCCGTAGCCCCATATGAAACTGATTGTCACCGGATCCATCGCGTTCGATTACCTGATGTCGTTCCCCGGGAAGTTCACCGAGCACTTCCTGCCCGAGCACATGCACCGCTTGTCGCTCAGTTTCCTGGTCGACTCGATGGACAAGCGGCGCGGCGGCTGCGGGCCGAACATCGCCTACACCATCGCCCTGCTCGGCGAGCGTCCTCACCTGATGGCGACGGCAGGGCAGGACTTCACCGACTACAAGGCGTGGATGGAGGCGGTCAACATCGACACCTCTCTGGTGCGGATGATCGACGGCAAGTTCTGCGCGTCGTTCTTCTGCAGCACCGACGAGGCGAACAACCAGATTGCCTCGTTCTATACCGGGGCGATGGCCAATGCCGGCGAGCTGTCCATGCGGGCGGTGCCGGGCATCAAGGACGCCCTGGTCATCATCGCCGCCAACGATCCCAACGGCATGGTGCAGTGGGCCGAAGAGTGCGCGGCGATGGGCGTCAAGTACATCTGGGATCCCGGCCAGCAATGCGCACGCATGGAGGGCACGGAGCTGGCCCGTGGCGTCACCAACGCCTTCATGGTCATCGTCAACGACTACGAGATGGAGCTCCTGCGCCAGAAGACCGGGCTGGGCGAGGCCGAGGTGCTGACCCACGCGTCCCTGCTGGTGGTGACGAAGGGTGAGAAGGGCTGCACGATTCACACCGCTGACGGCACGGAGGATGTGCCGGCGGTGACGCCGGATCGCATTGCGGATCCGACCGGCGTGGGTGATGCGTTCCGTGGCGGCTTCATGAAGGGCCTGGCCATGGGCGCGCCGTATGGGACGTGCGCCAAGCTCGGCAGCGTCGCGGCCACCTACTGTCTCGAGCACCTGGGCGGCACATCGCATGCCTACACGTGGGAGGAGTTCAAGGGCCGCTACGAGAAGCACTTCGGCCCGCTATAGCCCTTCGACCTCGCCCCGGGGCCGGGCCGTGATTGGCGCGGCCCGGGTATACTGGCGTCATGATTCGTTGCGTATTGCTCGTGACCGCGTTGCTGCCGGTCACCCTGGTTGCCGTCGACGCCCGGCAGGCTGCGACCAAGACCACCAACAGCGGGGTATTTACGGCCGCCCAGGCCGAGCGCGGCAAGAAGGCGTTTTCGGAAAAGTGCACCACGTGCCACGATCCGTCACGTTTCAGCGGTGAGGCCTTCCATGAGTCGTGGGACGGCAAGGCACTGAAGGAGCTGTGGGACGTCGCCAGCGGCACGATGCCGGAGGACAACCCTGCCAGCCTGAAGCCCCAGGAGTACGCCGACATCATCGCCTACTTCCTGCAGCTGAACGAGTATCCGACCGGCGACGCGGACCTGCCGCCGGGTGCCTCCCCGATGGCCGCGATCAAAGTTGAGAAAAAGAAGTAAACACCGCCGGCTTCCGGCTCGGGGCCTGCGCGGGCCTGGTCCTGGCCGCGTCGATGTGCGCGGCGTCCGCCCAGGAGAAGAAGTCGGTGAAGGCCGGCCTGTATACCGCCGCGCAGAATACCTCAGTCCGGACAGGGCGGATATTCAGCCGGCGGGGTCGCGGTGATCCCGAGCGAGGTGCGAGTCGCGGCGTCAGCGGCCGCTAGGTCGATCACCCCGTTCTGATGCATGCGCTCCAGGATGCCCTGTCTCACGCGTGCGGCGTGCTCAGGCCAGCACCATGGGTGAACGTGCCGTTCGCCGAGCGTGGCGGCGAGCAGCGCGATCTGCGAAAGGTCGAGCTCGACGACGGACCGTCCGAAATAGCCGCGCGCCGCGGCGTCGGCGCCAATGAAGACGGGGCCGAATTCACCGCTGGCGCCCAGCGCATCGAGCAGCTCGGCACGGGTCCACGTGTTCGACATCTTGCGCACCGTCGCGAGTGCGGCGAACGGCACCCGGATGTCCTGCCACACTCCCACGCTCTGCAGGTGACGCGTGGCCACCAGGCCCACGGCCTGGATGGCCGGCAGCAGCGCCATGCACGCGTCCTGCTCCTGGTCGCGTGCGGCGCGGTCCTCGTGCCGTTCGGCAAAGAGCTGACACGATGCAAAGCGCGCGATGGTAAACGGATTGAGCGGCTGCAACTCCGTGGCGCGGCCGCCGCGGGCCCGGGCCCACATCGCCTCGCCCAGCAGCGGCGCCACGTGTTCCTGAGGCGGCGCCGGCATTGACGGCAACAGCATGCTGCCCACGAACGACACCGCGGGCAGCAGCAGCACGGCGCCTGTCGCGCCCGCGCAGAGCAGAGCGCCGACTAGGCGCGGCGGATGCATCCAGGCTTTATATCACAAAGTTGTTTGCGCCACCTCAGTTGGCTCCGGCGGCGACCTTGGCCCGCGCCGCCGCCGTAATGCGCGCGTACTGCGCCTGCATCAACAGCCACTCGGTCTGGAGCAGCCGCACCTGGGCATCGTTGAGCTCGGCCGAGGTGATTACGCCATTCTCGTAAGAAACCTGCGCAATCGACACGCTCTCGCGCGCGAGCTCGAGCGCCTTGTGCTGCGTCGTCACCACTTCGGCGGACGACTCGAGCGCTGTCCACGCCGATTCCAGCTCGAGCCGGGCGTTGTCGGTCGCGAACCGGAGCCCGTGCTCGGCCTGCCGCATCTGCGACTGCGCGATGTTGCGGCGGGCCGCCGCGCCGGGGCCCGCAAACAACGGCACGTTGAGCTGCAGGCCGACCGCATAGCTCTGGTTGTCGCGTGCCAGCAGCGAGCCGACATGGTCCTGCTGATACTGCATGTTGCCGGAGAACGACAGCATGGGCTTCCACTCGCTCTGGGCGAGGTTCGAGGCGTACTCCGCGGCATGGCGGCGGGCGCTGAACGCCTGCAGGTCCGGCCGGGAGGGCAGTTGCTTGTCGAGATCGTCGCGGGCCTGGCCGGCGACCGGGCCGTCGAGCGAGCCATCGAGCGTCAGCGCCTGGCTCTGCGGCAGCGACAACACGCCACGCAGTGCCTGCATGGCGGTGTCGACCTGCGCCCTGGCCTGGATGCGGCGCGCCCTGGCGTTGGCGAGCTCGACCTCGGCCTGCAGTACATCGAGACGCGCCACCGTGCCGGACTCGAACCGCGCCCGCGCCAGTGCCAGCTGCCTCTCAGCCAGCCGGATCTGCTCATCCGCAACCGCCACGCCGCGCTCGTTCATCAGCGCCGCGTAAAACGTCTCCACGACGCGGTATTCGATCTCCTGGCGCGTGCGTTCGAGTTCCAGCTTCGAGGCATCCAGCGTGGAGCTGGTGATGCCATAGGCATTGTTCAGCCGGCCGCCGGTGTAAATCGGCTGGTTGACATACAGGTTCATGACGTTCTTCTGCGCGAAGCCGGCCTGGAACGTCTGCTCCTCCGGCCCGAAAATGCCTGCCGGGATCTTGATCACCGGGAAGCGTTGTGCCGGCGTGAAGTTGTAGCCGAGATTCACTTGCGGCAGGAACTGGGTCTTCGACTCCTGCACGCGAGCCTGTGTCTCGACCATCCGTTCCTTGGCGACCTTCAGGCCCTCGTTGTGTGCCAGCGCGCGCTCGAGCGCCTGGTTGAAGTTCAGGGTCATGGGGCCGGTCTGGGCAAAGGCCGTGGTCGCCGACAGCAGCCAGCCGAGCACCGCGGCCAGCAGCACGATGCCCGCGACGCGTGCGACCTGAGGCACGCGCGCCCCGGATTCCCGCAGCCGCTTGACGCGCTCGACGCTGCGCGCCAGCAGCAGGTACGACACCGGCACCACCACGAGGGTCAGCAGCGTCGAGGTGATCAAGCCGCCAATCGTGGCGATGGAGATCGGTGCGCGGAAGTCGCTGCCTTCACCATCACCCATGGCCGACGGCAGCATGCCGAGGATCATCGCAATCGTGGTCATCAGGATCGGCCGCAGGCGGATCGGCCCGGCCTTGAGAATCGCGTCCTTGACGCCCATGCCGTCACGCACGAACTGATTGGTCAGGTCGACGAGCAGGATGGCGTTCTTCGTCACCAGGCCCATCAACATCACCACGCCGATCATCGCCGGCATGCCGAGGTTCCTGCCGGTCAGCAGGATCGCCAGCAGGGCGCCCACCAGCGCCAGTGGCAGCGACGTCATGATCAGGAACGGTTCGAGGAACGACTCGAACTGCGACGCCAGCACGATGTAGATGAAGACGCAGGCGAGCAGCAGCGCCAGGCCCATCGCCGCGGCGGATTCCTGCATCATCTCCACGTCGCCGGCGAAGCCCCATTCGAAGTTCGCCGGCAGGGCCATCGACTCCATGACGCGCTGCACGTCCGCGGTCACTTCGCCGAGCGAGCGATCGGACAGCTCGATGTTGATCTTGGCCTGGCGGCGGCGCTGCTCGCGCTCAATCGCCGCCGGACCGACCTGCGGATCGAGCGTCACGATATCGCGCACCCGCACCACCGCGCCGGACGGCGAGTAGAGCGGCGTCCGGCTGATGGTGTCGAAGTCCTCGCGGAACTCCGGGGCCAGCCGCACGCGGATGTCGTACTCCTTCTCATTCTCGCGCAGCCGTGTCGGCACGACGCCCTCGACCATGCCCCGCAGCTGCATCGCGACGCCGCCGACGTCGTAGCCCAGGTCGGCGGCGAGCTCGCGGTTGATCTGCGCCAGCATTTCCGGCTGTCCGGATTCCAGCGTGCTGTCCACGTCAACCGCGCCAGCTACCGACTTGACCTTTGCCAGCACTTCTTCGTTGATGCGCTGGAGCTCGATCATGTCGTCGCCACGCAGGAACACGCTCAGCGGCGCCTGCGTCGGCGAGCCCTGCATGAACTCGGGATCCGCCACCGTCAGCTTGAGCAGCGGCACGCCCTTGAGTCGGGCGCGCATGTCCTGCTTGATCGCCGTCAGCATCCGCTCGCGCTCGTTGCGCCTGGTGGTCTTCACCCGCAGGCTCGCCATGAGCGTGCTGCCTTCGAAGCCGACCGTCGAGAAGATCTGCCGGACTTCAGGCTCCTCGCGAACCATCGTCTCCACGCCGGCCACGTACGCCACCGTCTGCTCGAAGGCGGTGCCCGGAGGCGCTTCGAGATTGACGACGAACTCACCACGGTCTTCGACCGGCACGAACTCGGTGCCGATGATCGTCAGGGTCGACATGCTGGCCAGGAACACCACGGTCGCGGTCGCGACGATCTTCAAGGGATGTTCGACCGCCCACCCCAGCAGCGAGTGATACCGCTGGTCGATGCGGTCGTAGAATGCGCCGACCCGTTCGAGGAAGCGGCCGGTGCGGGTGCGGGTGCGCTCGTCGAGCGGGATGAAGCGCACGAAGCGAGACGACAGCATGGGGTCCAGCGTGAACGCGACCAGCAGCGAGATCGACACCGCGAATGCGATCGTCAGCGCAAACGATTTGAAGAACTGGCCGACGATACCGGTCATGAAACCGACCGGCAGGAACACCGCCAGGATGGTGAACGTCGTCGCCATGACGGCGAGCCCGATCTCGGCGGTGCCGTTGCGCGCCGCCGTGTAGGGGTCCTCGCCGTGCTCCATGTGGCGGTAGATGCTTTCGCGCACCACCACCGCATCGTCAATCAGGATGCCGATGACCAGCGACAGCGCCATCAACGTCATCATGTTGATGGTGAAGCCGATCACATACATGAAGAAGAACGTCGCAATGACAGAGGTCGGCAGCGCCAGTGCGGTGATCGCGGTCGAGCGCCAGTCGCGCATGAAGATGAACACGACCAGCACCGCCATGATGCCGCCGAAAATGATGTGACCGCGCACGTCGCGAACGTTTTCCAGGATCGGCTCGGCGTCGAGATGGACCGGCCCGATCTGCAGCTGCGGGAAGGTCGGCCGCGCCTTCGCCAGCGCCGCATCGATTTTCCTCTGCACGTCAATGGTGTTGGCGCCGGCCTGCTTGCGTATCGAGAACGACACGGCGTCTTCGCCGTTCAGGCGCGTCGTGGAGGTGCGGTCTTCGAAGCCGTCGACGACCGTCGCGACATCCCGCAGCCGGACCGTGGAACCGGCGTCGGAGCGGAGAATGACGTGTTCGATGTCGGCGGCCGTCGTGAACTGGCCCTTGGTGCGCAGTGACACGGCCCGGCCGTCACGGCGGACCTGCCCACCGGGCAGGTCCAGGTTGTCGGCCGCCAGTTTCGTCGCGACTTCGCCGATCGGCAGGTTCAGCGCTTCGAGACGGCGGGGATCGATGTTGACCTGGAGCTCGCGCACCTGGCCGCCGTTGACCTCGACCGCCGCCACGCCGTCGATTTGGCCAAGCAGCGGCTTGAGATCGTCCTCGACGGTGCGGCGAATGACGTCCGAGGTCAGCGTTGACGATCCGACCGCGTAGGTGGCAATCGGCAAGGCCGATACGTCGAAACGCTGGATGGTCGGGTCTTTGATCTGCTCGGGCAGGCGCTCGCGAATCGCCGCGACCTTCTCGCGGACCTCCGCAGTCGCTGCTTGGGGCTCGATCTCGAGGCGGAGCTCGATGCCGACTCGCGAAAACCCTTCCGTCGACGTCGAGATGATGCGCTTGACGCCGTTGATGCCGGCCACCGCATCCTCGATGGGACGCGTGACCAGCGTCTCCACTTCTTCCGGACCCGCGCCCGGGTAAACGATGGAGACGTTCACGAAGGGGAAGTTCGCCTCCGGGAACAGGTCGATGCCCAGGCGCCCGAGCGACACGATGCCGAGCACCATGAGGCTGACAATGACCATCGTCGCGAAGACGGGTCGTTTGATGGAGGTATCAGAGATCCACATGGCTGAAAGTCCTGCTACGGGCTACAAACTACGGGCTACCGGCCGACGCCTCGCACCCTGGTGCCGGCAGCGAGCTGACGGCGCCCGTCGGCGAACACCTGGTCGCCGGCGGAGAGGCCCTTGATGATGTGCACCTGGCCGCCGCCGCTGAGTCCCTCAACGACTTCGACGGCAGTGACCGTGTCGCCCTGCACCTTCTGCACGATGCGCTTGCCGTCACGCGTCGTGACTGCCTCCTTTGGCAACAGCAGGGCGTTGGCGCTGGTCGCTTCAATCAGCCGGGCGGTGGCGTACATGCCCGACAGCAGCGTCCGCCCGGTGTTCGGCACGCGCACGTCGATCTTGAAATGACGGTTGCGCTCGTCGACTTCCGGGGCAATGGCGGCCAGCTGCCCCTGGAATGTCTCGCCTGGCTTGGCCTGGACGTTCACGGTCGCCTTCATGCCAACACGCAGGCGGCCCGCATCGAGCTCCGAGACGCCTGCCTCGAGCTTCAGCTCGCGCAGGTCCGCGACCACCACGATCGGCCGGTCGCCCGGCATGGCGCCGGCGTCGTAGTTGCGCTCAACGATGAAGCCGGTCACCGGGGAGGTGACGTTGGCGTTGCTTTGCACTTCCTTCGACCGGCGGAGGGCCGCATCCGTCTGCGCGAGATTCGCGTTGGCGAGATCGCGCTGCGCCACGCTCGCACGGTGCGCGGTCTGCGCCGCATCGAGCCGCTGGCGTGGCAGCGCGCCCTTCTCGAACAGGTTCTTGGCGCGTTCGTGCTCGAGCACCGCGTTGGCGAGCGACGCCTCGGCGGCGGCGAGCGCGGCCTTGGCCACCGCCACCGCCGCGACCGCGGCATCGGCCTGCGCGTCAATTTCGCGGCGGTCGATGGTCGCGATGGTCTGGCCCGCGCTGACCGCATCGCCGATGTCCACCAGGATGCGATCGATGGTGCCGGGCAGTCTCGGCTTGACCGCCACGCGGCTGCGCGGGGTCAGCGTGCCGGAAACCTCGAGCGCCGACTCGACGGTGCCGACCGTGGCCGTGACCACCATGACGTCGACGATGGTCGGCGTGGCGGCCATGGTGTCCGGCGCCGCCTCGGCCGTAGTCGAGGTCGATTTGCAGGCGGCCATGAATAGCGACGAGCTGAGGATGATGGCAGAACCAAGAAGCGGTAGCAGGGCATTACGACGCATGACGACGCACTCCAGCCGGCACAGGGGCACCCGCGATTCCTTCCTCCAGGCACTTGCACGACACGAAGGTGGTGGCGATGCCGGACTGCAGGCCGGCAATGGTGGCGTTCAGGACGTCGCGCGCCAGCGCGTCATAGTCCTCACCGCTGGCAAGGCGATGCCGCACGCCGACAATCGCGGGCCCAATCAGCGATGCCCACAGCATGTGCATGGCCGTATCCGGACTCAACGCGCGCGGAAACGCGCCGGCGTCGATGGCGCGCTGAATCGCGTTCACTGCCTCGGCGAGCATTTCCTGGAGGAACGAGAAGCCCTCCCACTGCTGCGTAATGCGCGGGACGGATCGATCGACGAACATCAACTGGAAATAGGCCGGCTGCTCCTGCGAGAACTCGTAGAAGGCCCACCAGCAGCCCCGCACGTTCTCGAGCGGATCGTCGGTCGTCATCGCTCCGCGCACCTTGTCGTCCAAAAGGTGAAAACCTTCCGCGGCGAGTGCCAGGAAAATGTCGTCCTTGCTGGTGTAGTAGCTGTAGATGGCGGCCGGGCTGTACTCGATGCGTTCGGCGATCTTGCGAATGGAGACGCTCTGGTAGCCTTCTGCGGTAAACAGTTCCCGAGCGGCGCCGAGAATGGAGGCGGTCACGGCCTGGCGTTCGCGATCCTGGCGTTCTTTCGTTCCCATAAGGTTCGTTCGTCGTAGAAGACGGACTCGGAGTCCGGATGTTGTTTGAGAGCCGAACTAAACAGTGTTCGGACTTCAAATGGTGTAAGACGAGAAGGTGGTTTGGCAAGTTCAGATTTTGACAATCTTGTGTTCAAATCAGATAAGTCTCTTGTTTAGATGGAATTACTGACCCTCCTGGTTTTTTCTGTCGGCGGTGTGATCTGCCATCAGATCCCCGATCGCTCGTTCTTCTGGGACGGGAACCAGCTTCCGGTCTGCGCCCGATGCACGGGCTTGTACCTGAGCGGTTTCGTCGGACTTGTGGGCTTTCTGGCGTTCAGGGCCGCGCGGCCCCGATTGGACGCGCGTGTCGGACTTCGCGTGCTCCTGATTGCCGCGGTGCCGACCGCCGGGTCGGTGGCCTCTGGTGCACTGGGATGGTGGGACGGCGACAACGTCACGCGCGCCTTGCTGGCGATTCCGCTCGGCGCCACGGCCGGCATGATCGTCGCGGCCGTCTTCACAAAAGACCTGAGGTAAACTCGCCTCGTGTCTCCTGCAGTCGTGTGTGTGGTGTCGTGGCTCGTGCCAGGCGCCGGTCATTTGTTGCAGGGGCGCCGCCAGAAAGGCCTGGTGTTCCTGATCGCGCTGCCGGTGATGTTTGCCATCGGTCTCGCGCTTGACGGACGCCTCCCGCGATTTCAATTCGCCGATCCGCTGATTGGCCTGGCTGCGGTTGCGAATCTCGGCATGGGCGTGCCGTACTTCATCGCCAAGGCGATGGGTCTCGGGCAGGGCGTCGTCACCGCGACATCCTACGAGTACGCCAACACGTTCCTGATCGTCTCCGGATTGCTCAACATGCTCGTCACCATCGACGCCTACGACGTGCGTCTCGGACGGAAGTGATGACGAGCCATCTCGGATTGATGCTGCTGTTTGCGTTCTTCGTCTCGCTGATCTTCGCGACCATCGCGGAGGACACGCCGGCGGAGCAGGCCAAGCTCGGCGCCAGGATGTTCGGCACCTTCATGGCTGCGGCGATGCTGCTCGGCTGGGTGCTCCGTCTCTTTCCGTTGTGATCGACCGGCCCCCCGCGACGCCACATCCGCGTCGCGGGGCCCTCGCCCTCTGGCTGCCGGTTGCGGCCTTGATGGCTGCGATCTGGTACGGCGCGGCTTTGAGCCCCACGCCCGGCCCCGCCGCGCAGGTCCCGGACACCGTGCTGCACATGGTCGGCTACGCGGCAGTCGCGTGGCTGACGTTGCGGGCCACGGCTGGCGGCCGCTGGTCGGGGGTCACGATGCGCGCCCTGGCCATGGCCTTCCTGATTGCGACCGCGCATGGCGCCAGCGTGGAACTCGAGCAGATGTTCGTGCCAACCCGCATTGCCGAATGGCGCGACCTGTGGAACGACATGATCGGCGCCGGCGCCGGCCTGCTGGCGGCGTGGGGGTGGAGTACAATCAAGGGTTGAATGACTTTTGAAAACCTCCTCATCGAGCGAGACGATGCCGTCGCCATCGTCACCGTCAACCGGCCGAAAGTCCTGAACGCGCTCAACGCGCAGACGCTGACCGACCTCGACAACGCGATCGCGGCCTTCAAGGCCGACAGTGGTGTCCGCGCCGTGGTGCTGACCGGCGCCGGTGAAAAGGCGTTTGTGGCGGGTGCCGACATCAACGAGCTCGCGGTGCAGACGCCGGTGCAGGGCAAGGAGCACGCGCGCCGCGGCCAGCAGATCTTCGACGCGATCGAGCAGATGGGGAAGCCGGTCATCGCCGCGGTGAACGGCTTCGCGCTGGGCGGCGGATGTGAGCTGGCGATGGCCTGCACGCTGCGCCTTGCCGCCGACACCGCGCGCTTCGGCCAGCCGGAGATCAACCTTGGCCTCATTCCTGGCTACGCCGGCAGCCAGCGGCTGCCGCGGCTGGTGGGCAAGGGGGTCGCGCTCGAGATCATGCTGACGGGCGACATGGTCGGCGCGCAGCGCGCGTATGCGATTGGCCTCGTGAACAAGGTCGTGCCGGCCGCGGAGCTGATGACCGAAGCGAAGAAGCTCGCGCACGCGCTGGCGGCCAAGGCGCCAATCGCCGTCCGCTACATCATCGAAGCCGTCAACCAGGGGCTCGATGCGCCGTTCCCGGTCGCCGAGTCTCTCGAGACCGCGCTGTTTGCTACCATTGCCGCGTCCGAGGACATGAAAGAGGGTACGCGCGCGTTCCTGGACAAGCGCAAGGCGGTCTGGCAAGGCCGGTAATGCGGATTGCCATCGTCGCTTCACGCTTCAACGATTTCGTCACCGACCGTCTGCTCGAGGGCGCGCAGGCCGCGTTGCGGGAGGCGGGCCTGGCCGACAGCCAGATCGATGTGCTGCGGGTGCCTGGCGCGTACGAGATTCCGATGGCCGCGCAGCGCGTGGCCGAGACCGGTCTGGTATCGGCGGTGGTGTGCCTCGGCTGCCTGATCAAGGGTGCCACGCCGCACTTCGAGATCATCGCGTCGGCCTGCGCGCACGGCATTACGGCCGCGGCCGCCAGCACCGGCGTGCCGATGTCGTTCGGCGTGCTCACGACCAATTCGGTCGAAGAGGCGCTGGAGCGCAGTGCGCCCGGACCGTCGAACAAAGGCAGGGAGGCCGCTGACGCCGCGCTCGACATGGCCCGCTTGTTCGCCGAAAACCCGCTTGTTCGCTGAATGTGGTGACGCGCGTGACCGATGACGGGGCGGCGCGCTGGTGCAATCGCCGCCGGGCGCGCGCCGCGGCCCTCCAGGCGCTCTATGAGTGTGAAGTCGGCGGCCTGACGCCGCAGCAGGCGCTGGGGGTATTGCACCATGCCGGGCCGCCCGAAGTTGAGGATCCGGGGGCGGACGAGCACGCGTTTGTCGTCTCGCTGGTGCGCGGCGCGATTGACGGCCGCGACGCTCTCGACGAGCGCATTGGCGATGCCGCCGCCAACTGGCGCGTCGAGCGCATGGCGACGATCGATCGACTGGTGATGCGGCTGGCCCTGCACGAATTGTTGTCGCATCGCCAGAGCCCGCCGCGGGTGGTGATCAGCGAGGCCATCGAACTGGCCCGCGCCTACAGTGGCGAGGACGCCGCGAAGTTCGTGAACGGCGTGCTGGACGGCGCGTATCGCCGGCTCAAAGAGGAAGGACTGGTTCGTGAGTAGCGAAGTCGTCCAGACGGAACAGCGCCGCGCTAACCTGGAGGCGATCACTCGCCTCGGTTTTGCCGCGTACCCGAACAAGTTCGACACGACGCATTCTGTCACCGAACTCGTCGACGGCTACTCGCAGACGCCGGCGGCGGATCTCGAGGCTCCCCGGGTCGAGACCGTGGCCGCTGGCCGCATCGTCAGCGTGCGGAGCTTCGGCAAGGCCGGCTTCTTCGTGCTGTCGGACGGCCGAGCGCGTATCCAGGTGTATGTCCGCCAGGATGCGCTGAGCGAACGCG
>VFZG01000058.1 GCA_016871275.1 Acidimicrobiia bacterium
TCGGGCACGGCCAGGGCGTGTGTGAAGACTTCCAGGCCGAAGCCCGTCCGGACGGCGTCGCGCACGGCGGGGAAGAGCGTGTTGGTCATGTAGTCGCGAGGACCGGGCGCGGCCGCCGGGATGGTGGCGGTGCCGTAGGTGTTCGCGTAGCCGTGGTTCACGCGGCTCATCAGGTGCCCGTCGAGAAACAGCAGCGGATCCCAGGCGTTCAGCGTGCGGATGAGGCCCTGTGACTCCACCGACGTCAGCTTCGCGCCTTCGCGGTTGAGGTCCAGCCCCTGCGAGTTCTCGCGCACGCCCTGGATGTACGGCGTGACGCTGCCGTAGCCGCCGTCCTGAGTCACGAACGTGTCGGTGCCGTCCACGTTGTAGATCGGCGCGATCATCACGATCACTTTGTCGAGGAGCGCCTTGCGCGAGCCTACGCCGAGGTCGCGCGCCAGCATGGCCAGCGCCTCGGCCGCTTCGGGCTCGGGCGGATGGATGTTGCCGAGCAGGAACACGACCGGTTTGCCCGACGCCTTCGCTTGCGCGGGCGTGGTCACGCGCGGGTTTGCGAGGATCATCACCGGCGCTGCCTTGCCCAGCGGACTCCGGAACATGGGTTCGACGTGCAGGAACTCGGTCTTCAGCTTGAGCGCCGCAATCCACTCGTGGAGCTGCAGCGTGGACATGGTGCGCGTCCAGTTCGAGCGTTCCGGCACGGTGAGCAGGTCGGCGGGCCACTTGCCGGCCCAGCCAGTGGGCACTTCGTCGCCCCAGTAGATCTTGCGGGTTTGTGCAAAGGGATCGGATGTCATGGCGAGCGTCGAGAGCAGTAGAAGGGCAATGGTGCGGCGGCGGCCGGACATGGTCGACCACATTGTGCCCCATCTGTCGCCGGCGCGGCCGGCGGCGATGACGGTCCGCTGGACGAACCGGCGCCTGGCGTGGTGTTATCGGAGGAGGGCCGTGCCATGGCGATTCTGTACCTCGTCGGCCTCGCTGGAGTCTTGATGATGGAATCGGCACAGTGTTCCGCGGACCAGACCGGTGGCGGGCAGGATCGGAGCATCGAGGCGCAGCGTATGGTGGCTGATCAGCTCCGCGCCCGCGGCATCGCCGACCAGCGCGTGCTGGCGGCCATGCAAAAGGTGCCACGGCACCATTTCGTGCCGGAGGACGAACAAGCCTCGGCCTATCACGACGGTCCCGTGCCGATTGGGCACGGGCAGACCATCTCCCAGCCCTACATTGTGGCCTTCATGACCGAGGCGCTCCGGTTGACGCCGGATGATGTCGTGCTCGAGGTCGGCACGGGATCCGGGTATCAGGCGGCGATCCTGGGCGAACTCGCGCGCGAGGTTTACACGATCGAGCTCGTGCCGGAACTGGCCGCCGGCGCCACACGCACGCTGGCCAGCGAGGGCTATCTAAACGTGCACGTCCGCTCCGGCGATGGCTACCTCGGGTGGCCGGAGCACGCGCCGTTCTCGAAGATCATCGTGACGGCGGCTCCGGAGGTCGTGCCGGAGGCACTCGTGAACCAGTTGGCCGTGGGCGGCACGCTCGTCGTGCCGGTGGGGCCGCAGCACGGGGCCCAGCAACTGCGCATCCTGACAAGGACCGCGAAGGGCGTGACGACCGAACGCAGCCTGGCCGTGCGTTTCGTGCCGATGGTGAAACCGCCGCAGTAGCGTCGCGCGCCGGGCAGCGTCGCGCGAGCCCGTGCGGCAGGCAGCCACGCTGGTATACTCCACCACACTATGTACAGAGCCGCTTTGCTGTTCGCCGGCGTTGTGTTCGTGGCCGTCCCACGCGCGGTCAATGGCCAACCGAGTTCGCTCTTCATCGAAGACCTGACCTGGGTAGAAGTGGCGGCGGCGCTCGAGGCCGGCAAGACCACCGCGATCATCTACACCGGTGGCGCCGAACAGAATGGTCCCCATCTGGCGTTTGGCAAACACAATGCCGTCGCGCGTTCGCTCTCGGAACGTATCGCCAGGGAACTCGGCAACGCGCTCGTCTATCCGGTACTGCCGTATTCACCCACCGGCGACCCGTCGAAGAAGGAAGGCCAGTTTGCGTTCCCGGGAACCAGCGGCATCACCGACGACACCTACGGCATGGTGCTGCGGGATCTCGTGCTGGGCGCGGCGACCGCCGGCTTTCGGGACATCATCCTGATTGGCGACCACGGCGGCGGGCAGAATGTGCTGAAGCAGACGGCCGCTACTCTCGATGCCCGATTGAAATCCACCGGTGCGCGGGTGTTCTACTGCGACGATTTGTATTACAAGTCGCGCGATCAGTTTTCCCAGTACTTGAAGGACCACAAGGTGACCGGGGAAGGTCATGCGGGCGTGGAGGATACCTCGGCGATCCTGTACGTGAAGCCCGAATGGGTCCGCAAGGACAAGATCGCCGGGAAGGACTCCGCCAAGGGTGTGGACGGCGATCCACGAAACGGTACAGCGGCGCTCGGCAAGGTGCAACAGGACCTGAAGGCCAAGGCGGCAGTCGACCAGGTCCGGGCGTTCGTCGCGGGCCGCAACGGGCAATAGAACAGGGGTAGGCGTGCGGAGGGACGACGCAATGAGTCGAACATGGACAGACGTTGCGGCGCTGATCATCGTGGCCGGAGGTGTGCTGGCGCCGGCGCTGGCCGCCCAGAGCCCGGTGGATCACGAGCCGTTGGCCGCGGCGAATGCGGCCGATCTGGCGTCCGGCAAGCGCGCCTATGTGGCACAGTGCGCGCTGTGCCACGGCATGGACGGCAGTGGCGGTTACGGGCCCTCCCTCCTGGTGCCCGTGCTGCCGCGGGCAACCGACGACCGCAGCCTCATCCGGATCGTCGATGACGGAATCCCCAACCTGATGCCGGGTTACGGTCGCGCCAATGGCCCGCGCCGCACCTGGCAGCTCGCGGCCTACGTTCGCAGCCTCATGGCAGGCAGCTCACCGGTGGCGATTGTCGGGGATGCGGCCAAGGGGAAGGCCATCTACAACGAGCGGGGCTGCGCTGGCTGCCACGTTCTGGACGGTGCCGGACGCGCGTTCGGACCGGATCTCTCCAGCATCGGCACCCAGCGCGGTCCCGCGTACATCAGGCAAGCGCTCGTCGAGCCCAGCGCCCGCGTGCCGGAAGGGCACGTGGTGGTGACGGCCACGCCCACCGACGCCCGCGCGGTGCGCGGCGTGCGCATCAGCGAAGACGTGTTCTGGGTCTACGTGCGGGACCCCGGCAACCGTGTGCATCGCTACTGGAAGTCGGACCTCAAGGCGCTGGATCGCGAGGCAGGCGCCAGCCTGATGCCGGCCTACGGTGCGCAACGCTCCACGACTGAAGTCGACGATCTGGTGGCCTACCTGGTCAGCTTGCGGGGGCAACAATGAGACGAGCGTTGGCGTTGGCGATTGGCGTGGTCGGCTTCGGCGCGGTTCTCTCCGGACAAGTGCCCTACGCTCGCATCGTCGATGCGGCGAAGGAGCCAGGCAACTGGCTCACCTACAACGGCACCTACGACGGACGCCGGCACTCGACGCTCACACAGATTGATACGTCCAACGTGGCGCAACTGCAGCCGGCGTGGGTGTATCAGGTGCGCGGCAGCGGCGAAGTGGAAACCTCGCCCATCGTCGTCGACGGCCGCATGTACATCACGGAGCCCCCGACGACGGTCACGGCGCTCGATCCGAGGAGCGGGCGCGCGTTGTGGACCTACCTGCGGCCGATGCCGTCAGGTCTGCGGCTCATCGGCTTTCCGGCCACTAATCGCGGCGTCGCGATCCTGGACGACCTGCTGTATGTCGGCTCGCTTGACGGCTATCTGATTGCACTCGATGCCGACACGGGCGCGAAGCGATGGGAGACCAAGGTGGCCGACAACGGCACCGGGCACTCGATCACCATGGCGCCGCTGGCTGTTGCCGGGAAGATCATCGTGGGCATCAGTGGCGGCGAGGCGGGGATTCGCGGCTTCGTGGATGCCTACGACGCCAGGACAGGCAAGCTGGTCTGGCGAACCTACACGGTTCCCGCCGCGGGCGAGCCTGGCGTTGAAACGTGGGCTGGCGAGAGTTGGAAGAACGGCGCCGGCGCCACGTGGCTGACTGGTTCGTACGATCCAGACCTGCGGCTGCTCTACTGGGGCACCGGCAATCCCGGTCCCGATTGGAATGGCGACGTCCGTAAAGGCGACAACCTCTACACCGCGGCCGTCATCGCGCTCGATCCGGACAACGGCACGATGAAATGGCATTTTCAGTACACGCCGCACGACACCCACGACTGGGACGCCAATCAAATCCAGGTGCTCGCCGACCTGACCATCAACGGCCGTCCGCGCAAGACCTTGATCACCGCCAACCGCAACGGCTTCTACTACGTGCTCGACCGCAGCACGGGGGAGTTCCTGCATGCGCAGGCGTACGCGAAGCAGACGTGGGCGAAGGGGATTGATGCAAAGGGCCGTCCCATGGTCCTGCCCAACACCGATCCAACCGAGGACGGCAACCTGATCTATCCCAGCCTGCAGGGTTCCACCAACTGGCCCAGCCCGTCCTACAGCCCGCAGACAGGATTGTTCTACGTGCCCGTGCGCGAGATGGGTTCGTACTACTACAAGACCGATGTCGAGTACGAGCCGGGGCTGCCGTTTACCGGCGGCGGCGAACGGCGACTGGCGGACGAGGCGTGGGGCGCGGTTCGCGCGCTCGACGCGAGGACCGGCGCGAAGATGTGGGACTTCAAGCTGCCGTCGCCGCCATGGTCGGGAGTGCTGTCGACCGCCGGCGGGCTGGTCTTCAGCGGCTCTCAGGAGGGTAACTTCTACGCGTTGGACGCGAGGACCGGCGTGGCGCTGTGGCAGTTTCAGACCGGCGGCGCCGTGCGCTCCAACCCGGCGACGTTCCTGGTCGAGGGCCGCCAGCACGTGTCGGTGTCGTCCGGGCGGGCGCTCTTCGTCTTCGCCCTGCCGCACCTGACCGGCCGATGAGGGGCGCCGCTCTTCAGTGGGCCATCGCTCCCGATAGGAAGGCGCCAATGAATGAAGACCCAGCCCGCGTGGATCGCCTCAATGCCGTCGGCGTGCTGACACGCCGTGAGATCGAGGCGCGAATTCTCGCCCCGGTCGTGGACGCGTTAGGCCGGCGGTTCGGCCGCGACGAGGTGGTGGCCATCGTGCGCGACGTGGTGACGTCGATTGCCCGCGAGCAAGGCCGGGCCATGGCCGAAGCCAGGCAGGACGGCTCGCTGCAAGGCTTTGCCACCACCCTCGAGCCCTGGACGCGCGATGGCGCACTCGAATTGCGGGTGATCGAGCAGACGGACCAGGCCCTGGCGTTCGACGTGACGCGCTGCTGCTACGCGGAGATGTACCGGGCGCTCGGCATCCCGGAGCTCGGGGCGGTGCTGTCGTGCAATCGCGACGCGGCCCTGATCGAAGGCTTCAATTCGTCAGTGACGCTGACGAGATCACAGACCATCATGCAAGGGGCGCCGTGCTGTGATTTTCGCTACCGCGCGCCGTCCACGAAGTGAGCGCTTCCGTCAGGGCGAATCAGCGCTTCGATAGAGGCTGACCGAACACGACACGGCCGCGAGCGAACGTCAGCTCGCATTGGAGATCCTTGAGCGCGGCGGCTGGAATCTCGTACGGGTTGCGGTCCCAGACCGCAAGGTCGGCGTCCTTGCCCACTTCGATGGTGCCAATTCGATCCTCGAGGAAGATCTGCCGTGCCGCCCAGGCGGTATAGGAGCGCAGCGCGGTCCTGACGTCCACCGATTCCGCTGTGCCGAACGGTGTGGCGCCGTGCGTGGCGTTCAATGTTTCCCGCGCGACCGAGGCCCACAGCCCGTAGCGCGCCGGGTAGGGCGTGACCGCGTAATGACGATAAGCCGTATTAGCGGCCTCTAGTTCACCGAACGCCGGTTCTCAGACCCAGCCCTTCGTGGCGTCGGCGATTAGGGTGCAACCGCGCAAGCTGCATTTGACCCTGTTTCCGAGTCGGGTCGGTTGAGGGGCGGAAATCCCTGTGCACCTGAGAACTGTTAATCCAAGAGTGTCCTTGCAAAGCGATCGAATTGTAATTGCAGTCTGGCGGACGATCGGCCACACTTTGTTCAACGATCAGGCCGTCGTGGAGTGTAGGCGAAACCCAACTGAGCAACACTGAACAGACTTATGTCATCACGTATCCGACAAACAAGCCGCGTCATTACTGTCGGAGTCATCTTGTTGACCATCGTCAGTTTGTTGTCGGCGATCTATTCCTTGCGACTACGACAGCTTGAGGAACAGGCCTATGCGATCCGTTACGAATCTTCGCAAATGGCGGTTCAACTTGCGGCCGGCAGCGACACGCTTACCAACAACGTGCGCGGCTACGCGGCAACCGGTGATCGACGGTATTACGATGCGTTTCAGCAAGAATTGAACGAGGATCAGTCGCGCGACAAGGCGGTTGAGCGTCTGAAAGAACTCGGGATCACCGATCGTGAGTTGGCACTCATTACGCGTGCCAAGCAAAATTCGGACGCGTTGGTCTCGCTGGAGAACCGGGCGATCGCCGCGGTCGAGAACAAGGACCTGCCGACGGCCATCTCGCTGGTTTTCGGCGACGCCTATCGTGCGGCCAAAGATCAGATCATGGACCCGATCGCGGAGAGCCGGCAAATCATGGCAGAACGACTTTCCAGCGATGCTGCCACGCTGTCGAGACAGGCCAATACCGCCAGTTGGATTGCGATCGGTGCCTTGGTTCTCAATGCCACTGCCGTTATTGCGGCGCTGCTGTTGTTCTACGGGCAGCGGGTTGTGAATCCAATGACCACGCTGAATAGGAATCTGGGTGATCTGGTGGCGGGGAAAGCCGGCGTTACGATCAGCCATCAGCAGGATGATTCTGAAATCGGAGAAGTGGCGCGTTCGATGGAGAGCTATCGCCGGATGGTCGATGCTGCCGACCGCCAGCGGTGGGTGAAGTCGTGCGTGAGCGAAATTGCGGAATCACTGCAGGTCGAGGGAATGCTCTCGGCGTTCGCCGACCGGTTGCTCTCGCAGCTGGTGCCCTTGTTGGGAGGCGGCTTCGGTGCCTTCCATGTGCGACGACTCGACGATCGGTTCTACTTGACCAGCTGCTACGGTGGTGCGACTTCGCGCGCTGAAACCGGTATCGCGACCGACGAAGGTCTGATCGGGCAGGCGGCCGTTGAGCGAAAAACGATTGTGTTGACTCATTTGCCACCCGACTACGTCCAAATCCGTTCGGGATTGGGACAGTCACCCCCCAAGGTGCTTGCGGTCGTTCCACTGGTCAGTCAGGACCAAGTGCTGGCGGTGGTCGAAGTGGCGACCTTTGCCGACTTGTTGGAACAACAGCTTGCCTTGTTGCACGACGTAGCGGCCATGGCAGCGATGAAACTAGAAGTGCTGCAGCGAAACCAGCGCGCAAACGAGTTGCTGGTCTTCCAGCGCGCGTTGCTCGAGAGCATTCCTTATCCAATGTTCATCAATGACGCCCAAGCCCGATTTGTCAGCTGCAACAAGGCCTATGAGCAGGCATTTGGCATTGCCAGCGATTTCCTAAAGGGGAAGTCGGTAATGGAACTCGAATTTATTCCCGAGGAGGATCGGCAGCGTTTTGACGAGCAAGACCGCAGTGTGATTCGGGACTCGAGCCGGCTCAGTTACGAGTTGCCGATCAAGTATGCGGATGGCGAGACCCACGTCACGCTCTATTCGGTTGACGGCTTCCAATTGCAAGATGGCAGTCCCGGCGGATTGATCGGATTGCTGGTCGATATCACCGACCAGAAACGCGCGGCCGAGGAATTGCGAGTCGCAAAAGCGAAGGCCGAAGAAGCGACGCAGATGAAGTCGATATTCTTGGCCAACATGAGCCACGAGATTCGCACGCCGATGAACGCCATTATCGGGCTCTCGCATCTGGCGCTGAAGACAACACTGACACCGAAGCAGCGCGACTATGTCAGCAAAGTGCATAACGCGGGCACGTCGTTGCTCGCGATCATCAACGACATCCTCGACTTCTCGAAAGTGGAGGCGGGCAAGTTGGACATCGAGTCGACCGAATTTCGGCTCGATGAAGTCATCACCGCCGTTACCACGCTCACGGCGCAAAAGGCCCACGACAAGGGGCTGGAGTTTCTGATCCATGCGGCACCCGAAGTGCCTGAAGTTCTGCTCGGTGATCCGCTCCGGCTGGGGCAGATCCTCACCAACTTCATCAACAACGCTGTGAAATTCACCGAACGGGGCGAGGTGCAGGTCACGATCGAACAGATCGAGCAAGTCGGAGAAAAGACGCACTTGCGATTCGCTGTCCGCGATACCGGAATCGGTATGACTAAGGAACAGGCCGGCCGGCTGTTTCAGCCGTTCACCCAGGCCGACATGTCCACCACTCGCAAACACGGCGGAACCGGATTAGGGCTGACGATCAGTCGCCGGTTGGTCGAATTGATGGGTGGACGCACTTGGCTGGAGAGCGAGCCGGGAGTGGGCAGCACGTTTTACTTTACGGTGTGGCTCGGCGTAGGAACGCCAGCCGGGGCCAGAAAAGTCGTCCCCGAAAAACTGAGCGAGTTGCGGGTGCTGGTGGTCGACGACAACGAAACCGCTCAGGAAATCCTCAAAGATCCGCTCGGCGGAATCGTCTCGCGCGTGGATCTGGCGTCTTCAGGTAAGGCGGCCATCGATGCCGTGCGACAGCACGACAACGCCGATCCGTACGACGTGGTGTTCATGGACTGGCGGATGCCGGGCATGGACGGACTGCAGGCGAGTCGTCACATCAAGAGTGATGAGACGCTGACTCATCCGCCGCATATCGTGCTGGTCACGGCCTTTGGTCGCGAGGAGGTCCGCGAGGAAGCCGAACGGCTGCAGCTCGACGGTTACCTCATTAAACCGCTCACCAAATCGATGATCTTCGACATGCTGGTGAATATTTTCGCAGAGGAAGGCGATGCGGTATTGGCCGCCGAGCGAGCCGCGGAGACGATGTCGCTTCGAGGTGCCCGGATTCTGCTCGCCGAAGACAACGACATCAATCAGCAGATTGCCGTGGAGTTACTCGAAGGTGCGGGTGCGACGGTGCGCGTCGCCGACAATGGGCGCCTCGCCGTGGAGATGCTGAGCAGCGGTCCACCCGGCGACGTGGACGTGGTCCTGATGGATCTGCAGATGCCGGAGATGGACGGCCATCAGGCGACGGCCAGGATCCGGGCCGACCAGCGATTTGCCTCCTTGCCGATCATTGCGATGACCGCGCATGCCACCATGGAAGAACGTCAGCGTTGTCTCGACTCCGGCATGAATGATCACATCTCCAAGCCGATCAACCCCGACCAATTGTTCGAGACGGTTGCCCGGTTCTACCGGCCGTCCATTGAAGTTACCGTCGTGTCGCAGCAAGCCGTTGAGGCTGCCAGTGAAGAACTTCCCGCGATTGCTTGCCTGGATACCAGCGACGGTCTGTCCCGCGTCGCAGGACACCGGAAGTTGTACTTGAAAATTCTCCGCAAGTTTGTCGAACAGCAGGGAGCCGCAGTCTCCGAAGTCGCAGGTGCACTTGCCCAAGGTGATCGAGCGTTGGCCGAGCGGATCGCGCATACGCTCAAAGGGGTCGCGGGCAACATCGGTGCAAAATCTCTCTACGCAGCCGCTGGTCAACTGGAAAAACGCATTCACGACAACGCCCCGGCAAAGGATCTCGAAGCGGCGAAATCGCAGACGCAAGCCGAGTTGGATACGCTGCTCGCCGGTCTGAAGCCAATCGCGGTTGCCGCGTCCGTCCCCGAAGCGGCTCCCGCCACACCGGTCGACTCCGCCCAAATGCGCGTGGCGGCCACGGAGTTGATTCAGTTGCTGCAAGCCTTTGATCCGGGCGCGATGGACTTTGTCGAATCTCATCACGCGATGTTGTGGCCCTTGTTCACCGGAACCGCTTGGGAGCAATTCGAGAAGCAGATCCAAGGATACGCGTTCGGCGATGCGCAAGCACTTCTGGAGCATGCGCTAAAGGAACTTGCCTGACATGAAACAACCATCCGATTATCGAATCCTTGTCGTCGACGATGCGCCTGCCAACATCCAGACGCTTTCCGCGACGCTGAAAGAAAGAGGCTACAAGATCAGTGTAGCGATCCATGGCAAGCAGGCTTTGGAGTTGATGGAGAAGTTGCCGATGGATGCAGTGCTGCTCGATGTCGTCATGCCGGAATTGGACGGATTCGGCGTATTGAAAAGCATGAAAGAAAACGCCGCGACACAACATATCCCGGTGATTATGATTTCCGCCCAGGACGAAATGGAGAATGTGATTCGGTGCATTGAGATGGGCGCGGAGGACTATCTGCCGAAGCCGTTCAATCCCACGCTGCTCCATGCCCGCATCGGAGCCTGCTTGGAGAAGAAAACGCTCCGCGATTCCGAGCAGGAACACTTGCGTACCATCGAGAAGACGCAGCGGCGTCTGAAGAAAGAACTCGTCGCGGCCACCCGCTACGTTCGCTCGATCTTGCCCGCTCCAACGTCGTCGCCCCTGCAAATCGAATGGATCTACCAGCCATCGACCGAACTGGGCGGCGATGCCTTCGGATACCATTGGGTCGATTCCGACCATTTTGCCGTTTATTTGCTCGATGTCTCCGGACATGGAGTCGGTGCGGCGTTGCTTTCCGTCAGTGCGATCAACGTGATCCGCTCCGGAGCACTGCCGAATACCGATTTTCGCGATCCCGGCGCCGTGTTGGCCGCGCTGAACACCGCCTTTCCGATGGAGAAGCAGAACAATCTGTATTTCACGATTTGGTACGGAGTGTATCACGCGCCAAGCCGTACCCTGCGGTATGCCAGCGGTGCTCATCCGCCAGCCTTGCTACTCGAACGCAGTTCATCGCAAAGCCATCAGTTGCGGACGCAGGGAACCATCATCGGACTGATGGAAGGGATGGAATACGATACCGAGTCTCGCACCGTCGCGGTCGGCGACCATCTGGTTGTGCTCTGCGACGGCTGCTTCGAAATCGAGGACGATCAGGGACACTTCATGGATTTCGAAACATTCGAAGAGTTCATGCGCCAAAACGGAAGCGCTCCAGACGGCCTGGAACAACTCCAAACCTGGGTGCGTGCCCGGCACGGCGACGGTCCGCTGGATGACGATTTTTCCATCGTCCGCATTCAATTCTGACACCCTGACGTTGGTTCCGAAACGCGCCAGATCCTGCTAGAGAAAAGCGGCTTTTTCGGCCCCTGAATTCTGACCTGGTTGCGCGTACTCGTTCGGTGTCAGATCGCCGAGCGAGCTGTGCGGTCGGCGCTGATTGTAGTCGATCCGCCACGCTTCGATCGTCGCCTTCGCCTCCTCGATGGAGGTGAATTGCTGGACGTTCAAGCACTGATCGCGCAACCGGCCGTTAGACGATTCAATGTAGGCATTGTCCACGGGCTTGCCGGGTCGAATGAAGTCGAGCTGCACGCCTCGTGCGAAGGCCCAGTCCTCGAGCGCACGTGACATGAATTCGGTATCATGATCGACGGTGATCGATTGCGGCGCCGTGCCGCCGGCGATGGCCTGGTCGAGCGCCTCGCCAACCGTGTGGCCAGACATGCTCGATGCCGGCTCCAGCAACGGACTCTGGCGACTCCACTGATCGACGACGGTGAGCAGCCGAAACGGCCGGCCGGCCAGCCCTCACGTCGTAACAACACCCAGATGCGATGGAAACCGAATCGAGGTCGCGCCTGCGCGAGCTCGCGGATACCACTCCGCAATGCGGCTTGGTCGTCTCGGGTCGAGAGGCGATACCATGCGGCTCGGCTGAACTGTGCCAAGTGACAGGCCCGCACGCAGCTGACGGCGAAGGTGCTTTGCACCCAGGCGGCCAACTCGCGGCGCTGTGTGGGCCTCAGACTGTTTTCGCAGCGCTTCCGTGAGGATGTGCTTGTCGAGCGACAGGTCGGCGACGAGACGCTTCAGCCGCGCGTTCTCGTCCTCGAGCGCGCGCAGCTGGCGTAGCTCGGTCACACCCAGGTGCGCGTACTTCTTCTCCCAGAGGTAGAACGTCGCTTCGCTGACGCCCAAGTGCCGGCAGACGTCCGCCGGTGGCCGTCCGCTCTCGACTTCGCGGAGGGCGTACGCAATCTGCTCTTCGCTGAACTTCGACTTCTTCATGGTCCCTGCTCCTGTTCTGGACCGTCCGAAGCCGCTATCTTCCTCTAGTGTCGCCTGCCGTCGTTTTCGGGGGAGACGTCAGTCTCTTTTCGGTTAGGGGATGGAAGTAGCCGGATACTGTTTAGATTTGGATTTGCAGGCCAAGGCCGGCTGCCCAGGATGTTGGTTTGCCGCGGCTATAGTCGGCTTTCCGGAAGAACGTCATGACTCGTCCGTTAAATTCCTTGAACAGGTAGTTGACGTTGAATTCCGTGGTTTTCTGGTTGTAGTTGAGGGCAGTCCCGCCGTGGGTAAAGTCGGCTTTGGAAAATTTTCCGAGAAGTTGGATTTTGCCCGGCCCGACTGGCTTGGGAAGGACGTAGGCGAGGAGTCCGTAGGCGCCCTGGCTCTTGGCGAAACGAGCATCGTAGCCACCGAGCCGGTTGTAGTTCGAATACTCGCTTTCGACGGTGATGACGCCGGCGTTGGCTAGTTTGCGTTCGAGCAGGAAGTCCACGGTTGTCGCCGTGCGGCCGCCCTGTACCTGCGTTGCTGCGCCGAGGGTCAGCAGTTGTTTGGAGCCATAGTAGGTGCTGTTCAGGTAGTAGCCTTCCTCTTTGTCCCAGAAGTGAATCTGCGCGCGAAAAGCGCCGATGACTTCCGGCCGGCCGGTAGCCGTACCACCATCGAATGCTCCAGCGGAAAGCTTGACCTTACCGAAGTCGCCCCAGTAGGCGACGCCGTCATCGCGGCCCTGAAAGATGAAGGGATGGCCGTTCTGAATGCCATCCGAATAGACCCCCCAATGGCTGTTGTAGTAGGGGCCAGCGAGGTTGGCGCGGTCGCTGGGCGGAAGCAGCCGCCCGGCCCAGATATTGAATTTGGGATGAAACTCGAGGCGAGCGACGGCATCCAGGATATTCACGCGACTGTCCGAGCTGTTGTACTCGGTGTTGAACATGAACTTCACCTTCCCGGTGACGGATCCATTGATGTAGAGACGGATACTGTCCAGCGCGAACCGATCGGAATCGCCGCCCTTATCGACCTGCTCATGGGTGAAAAAGGTCCGCATGCCGGCGCCCACGGTCAGAGGGCCGAAATTTCCTTGAGCGAAACCGATGGATGGGACCAGGACGAACCCGGCGAGGAAAAGTATCGAAGTGACCCGGCCCCTGCCGCCTCCGGGACGGAGTTGGAAGTAATTCATGAGTCAATAGCTCCCTACGGCGTCAGTGCGCCTGGCAAGTTGTTGCACGATTCGGAGCGATCTCGGGTCCGGGACGTGCTCGTTAGGCTGAAACCGAGATTTAACACGTCTGAAAATAATGTGCCAATAGAAACTGGTGATGGACGCCGAAAAATAATTTGATAAGGTTTCAACTGTCCCGGGTTTTTCGGAGGGCTGATTGCTTGAGAGGATTAGCTCATGGCAAGACCGAGGAAGTATTCCCCTGAAGTCGGAGAGCGAGCCGTGCGGATGCTGTGCGAGCATGGTCCGGAGCATCCGTCGCAGTGGGCGGCGATTCCTGTCGGCGCTCGGAGCGGAGCGTGTTCGCCAGACGGTGCGCGAGGGCCTCTGGTTCACCGAACGCCGCGCCCGTACCGCCACGGGCGTCTTCGGTACGCCGGTGAACGCGGCTCATGATTTACTCCGTGTTCGCGCTACGCCTTGGCGGCGTGCGCGTACAGCGGACCTCCAGCGCGATTGGCCCCTCGAAGCGGTAGGAGCGCGGCGATAAACCCCGCGGCTCGCCACCGCGTTTGAATCAGCCGGCCCATCGACCTATCCTAGCAAGACGCGAGGTGCCTGATGCTTTCCGACAAGGAGAAGCCGGTCCGCCAGCTTATCGGCCTGATGGACGCCCTGCACTGCGGGGCGGCGCTGGTGGACCGCGCCGGCCGTATCCGCCATGCCAATCCGCGACTGTGCACCATGATCGGCCTGCCGCTGGGTGACCTGGCCGGCAAGGACTTCTACGACCTCTACCCCTCGCCGCAGGACCGGGCCTACATCGACCAGCGGCTCCAGCACTTCGATGAGACCTACGAGGGCGAGTTCTATCTGCCTCGCACGGACGGGGACCGAGTGCCGATCATTGTTTCCGGCCGTCCGCTCGACTGCGGCGGCGCCACCGCCAGCTTACGCCTGCTCACCATCATGGACATCACCCGACAGAAGCAGGCGGAGGAGCGGGCCACCGAGCAGTATCAGACCATCGCCACCCTCAGCGACACCATCCTCGAGCAGGCCTTGGACCTCAAGCACGACAAAGAGCATTTGGAACAGCGCGTGCGCGAGCGGACCGCCGAACTGCACGAGGCCAATATGGAGGCCATCTATATGCTCGCGGTGGCCAGCGAGGCCAAGGACGGGGACACCGGCGCCCACGTGCGCCGCATTCAGCACTACGCCCAGGCGCTGGCCCGCGAGATGGGGCTGGCGGCGCCCGACGCGGAGCAGATGGGCTACTCGGCCATCCTTCACGACGTGGGCAAGATGAGCGTCCCGGACCACATCCTGAAGAAGCCGGGACCGCTCACGGATGACGAGCGGCGAGAGATGGAGCGGCACACGGTGGTGGGCGAGAGCATCCTCTCGCTCAAGCCGTTCTTCGCCCAGGCCCGCGACATCGCCCGTGGCCACCACGAAAACTGGGACGGCAGCGGCTATCCCGACGGCCGCGCCGGGCACGCCATCCCCCTGGCCGCCCGGATCGTTCACGTCGCCGACGTCTATGACGCGCTGACTCATCCGCGCGTTTACAAGCCGGCCTGGTCCGTGGAGCGCGCCGCCGGGGAGATCGCCGCCGGCGGCGGCACGAGCTTCGATCCGGAGGTGGTGCGGGCATTCGATGCGTTGATCGGCTCGGCCAGGCTGTTGCCCGACTCTCGTTGACGCCCAGTCGGCGGTGGTTAGGATTCCGGGAACGGCATCGGCTGGGACGGCGTGGCCCGGCCGGCGGCCGATTGGCTGGCTGACTTTCAACGTCGTGGCCGAACGACGCGGCCTCCGACGGGGAAAGGCGTCAGGATCGAATGTCATCAGATGTGAATGCCATGCTCTACATGCTGCTGATCCCGGCGATGGTTGCCCAGATTGCGAGCGAACCGCCGGCGGATTCGTTCCAAGTGACGATAAGCCGTACTTCCACCTACCGGAGAAGGTCCCCGACAACAGGGTCGACGTCGGGATCGTGGGCGTTCCGGTTGCGTCGGTCCCATCGGCGCTCGGCGCCAGTCGCGCGCCCGACACGCTGCGGCGGATAACGCAACGGCTGACCCCGTGGTTCGAAGTCTGGCTGGACGGGCTCTATACGGAGGTGGGATGTAACGGAGGGCTGCCGCGGGTCGTCGGTCGCGGTGTCGTGCTCAAGGACTACGGCGATGTCGGCGCAGGCGAGGGCACCGTCGGCGCGCTCTTCCAGGCCATCAAGGGCTTCGTGGCCGGGCGCGTGGCGCCGAATCACTTGCGGCCGCTCTTCATCGGCGGCGATCGCGCCATCACCTTCCCGATCGTCTACGCGCTGGCCTTGCGGCATCCGGGCCTCCGCCTCGTAGTACTCGACGCCCACAACGACCTCTTCTACGTGCCAGCGATCTCCTACAATCACACCGCTGTCGGCGGCAAACTCCTCCTCTTCACCCCCGGACCGGTCTGGATACGCGGATGGCACGGTTCGGCTCGCTCGCGGGGGAACCCGCCCTGGCTGGGCGCCTCAACCTGCATGCCATCGGTCCGACGCGGCGCATGCTTCAGCGGGGCACGCTGGGCGAGGCCCTG
>VFZG01000059.1 GCA_016871275.1 Acidimicrobiia bacterium
CTCCATGAAGGCCGCACTGTGGTCGAAACCGGCGAGGTCTACTTTGCCGGCGCGGGCGCCCGCTACTGGCTGCGTGGCGCCTCCGGCCGGTCACTCGCCTTCGGGATTCGAGGCGACGCCCGCCTGAACGTGCGGCGAAGGGGCATTGATTTCGAGAACCTGACGCGCAGCTATCCGTCGTTGTCGCTGGGGGTGTTCCTCGGACTCTGAGGGTTGTGGATAAAATAAGAAGTTGCATGCCAAGCCTTGATACCTTCAAGATCCGCACTCCATTGACCGTCGGCAGCGACACCGTCAGCATCTACAGCCTGCCGGCACTCGAAAAGCAATTCCCGGGCGTCTCAACGCTTCCGTACTCTCTCAAGATCCTGCTCGAGAATCTGTTGCGCCGCGAGGATGGCGGGTTCGTCAAGGCCGCGGACATTCGCGCGCTCGCCGGCTGGGATCCGAAGGCACTCAGCGAGAAGGAAATCTCATTCATGCCGGCGCGGGTCCTGTTGCAGGACTTTACCGGCGTGCCGTGCGTGGTGGACCTGGCTGCGATGCGCGACGGCATCGTCGCTCTCGGCGGCGATCCGCAGAAGGTCAACCCGCTGCAGCCCGTTGAGCTGGTCATCGACCACTCGGTGCAGGTCGATCACTTTGCCACCGTCAATGCCCTCGAGTTGAACGGCGACCTCGAGTATCACCGCAATCGTGAGCGCTACGTGTTCCTGCGCTGGGGCCAGACCGCATTCCGCAATTTCCGCGTGGTGCCACCCGAGACGGGCATCGTGCACCAGGTCAACATCGAATACCTGGCGCGCGTGGTCTGCCGCGAAGACGCGGACGGCGGGGCGATCGCGTATCCCGACACCGTGTTCGGCACCGACTCGCACACCACGATGGTGAACGGCCTTGGCGTGGTGGGGTGGGGCGTTGGCGGCATTGAGGCCGAAGCCGCCATGCTGGGCCAGCCGAGCTCGATGTTGATCCCGCCGGTGCTGGGCTACCGCCTGACGGGCAGGCTGCTTGAGGGGGCGACGGCCACCGACCTCGTGCTGACGATCACCGAGGCCATCCGCAAGCGCGGTGTGGTCGGCAAGTTCGTGGAGTTCTTCGGTCCCGGGCTGGCGCACCTGACGATTGCCGATCGCGTCACGCTCGGCAACATGTGTCCTGAGTACGGGTCGACGGTCGCGATCTTCCCGATCGACGACATGACCCTCGACTACCTGCGGCTGACGGGCCGCGACGCGACACAGATCGCGCTGGTCGAGGCGTATGCCAGGGCGCAGGGCCTCTTCCGGACCGCAGAGTCGCCGGACGCGACATACTCCGAGACGATGGAGTTGGACCTCGCAACGGTGGAGCCGAGCCTCGCCGGGCCACGTCGTCCGCAGGATCGCGTGTCGCTGTCGAAGGCGAAGGCGTCGTTTGCCGGCGCGCTCGAGGAATTGAAGAAGGGCGTGAAAGTGCAGGCGGCCCCCGGCGGCACCGCGGTCGCCACCGAGGCACAACTCGAGCATGGTGCTGTCGTGATTGCGGCGATCACCAGCTGCACCAACACGTCGAATCCCAGCGTGATGATCGGCGCCGGCCTGGTGGCGAAGAAGGCGGTGGAGCGGGGCCTCACTCGCAAGCCGTGGGTGAAGACCAGCCTGGCGCCGGGCTCGAAGGTGGTGACCGACTACCTGAGGAAAGCCGGCCTTGACGCGTATCTCGATCAGATCGGCTTCAACCTGGTGGGCTACGGCTGTACCACGTGCATTGGCAACAGCGGTCCACTGCCCGACGAGATTTCAGCGGAAATCAACGAGCGCGGCCTGGTGGTGGCGTCGGTGTTGAGCGGCAATCGCAACTTCGAAGGCCGCATCCAGCAGGACGTGCGCGCCAACTACCTGGCGTCGCCGCCGCTGGTGGTCGCCTACGCGCTTGCCGGATCGATGAACATCGATGTGGCCAAGGAACCGCTGGGCACCGGCTCGGATGGCCAGCCGGTGTATCTCAAGGATGTGTGGCCGACCGAGCAGGAGATCCAGCAGGCGATGCTGCACAGCGTGACGGCGGACGCCTTCCGCCGGCAGTACGCCAGCGTCTTCGAAGGTGATGCGCGCTGGCAGACGCTGCCGGTGCCGACCGGCGACAACTTCAATTGGGAAGGCTCGTCCACCTACGTGCGCAAGCCGCCGTTCCTCGAGGGGTTGTCGATGACGCCGCCGCCGCCGGCGGACCTCGCCCACGCCCGCGCGTTGGCGGTGCTGGGCGACAGCATCACGACCGACCATATTTCGCCGGCCGGCAACATCAAGGCCAACAGCCCGGCCGGCAAGTACCTGATCGCCCACGGCGTCGATCCCAAGGACTTCAACTCCTACGGCGCGCGTCGCGGCAACCACGAGGTGATGATGCGCGGCACGTTTGCCAACACCCGCATCAAGAATCAGATGGTGCCTGGCGTTGAGGGCGGCGTCACCGCCTGCCTGCCTGGCGGGGAGGTGATGCCGATCTACGACGCCGCGATGAAGTACCAGGCCGCCGGCGTGCCGCTGGTGGTGATCGCCGGCAAGGAGTACGGATCGGGATCGTCGCGCGACTGGGCCGCGAAAGGCACCATGCTGCTCGGCGTCAAGGCGGTGATCGCCGAAAGCTACGAGCGCATTCACCGCAGCAACCTGGTGAACATGGGTGTGCTGCCGCTGCAATTCAAGACCGGCGACAACGCCTCGACGTTCGGCCTGACCGGCCGCGAAGTGTTCTCGTTGAGCGGCGCCGGCGCCGCGTTGAAGCCGAGATCGGAAGTCACGGTGACGGCGAGGGCTGACGATGGCTCGATGAAGACGTTTGCCGTGATGGCGCGCATCGACACGCCGGAGGAGATGGTGGCGTTTTCGCACGGCGGCATCCTGCCGTACGTGTTGAGGCAGTTGGTCAAGCAATCGCGGTAACGTGCCAGGCCACTTCGTGGTGCATTCCTATGCTGACGGCCGAAGCGATCAGGCAGCGTGCCCGCGAACTAGGTTTTGATCTGTGCGGGGTTGCTCCCGCCATCGGCTTCCCCGAACTGACCTGGCTTCAGGAATGGCTCGCTCGCGGCTATGCGGGCGAGATGGACTATCTCGAAAAATCCGCGGACGTGCGAGCCGACATCCGCCGGTTCCTGCCCTCGGCCCGCTCCGTCATCGTGATGGGGACGGTCTACAACACGGAGCAGGAATCAGGGACCAGGGATCAGGGATCAGGGAGTGATGCCATCAGGGTGGCTCGCTACGCTCGTGGACAGGATTACCACAAGGTCATCGAGGATCGCCTCATCGAGCTGATCGACTGGATGCAGGAGGAGAGCCCTGAGCCTTTCGACGCCGCACAATTCGTGGACAAGCACCAGGTGCAGGAGCGGGTGTTTGCGCATCACGCCGGCATTGGGTGGGTTGGGAAGAACTGCTGCGTCATCAACCCCGGCCTTGGATCGTGGCTGTTTCTATCCGGTATCGCCACCAGCCTGGTGCTCGAGCCCGACGCGCCGGCGGTCGATCGGTGCGGATCGTGCACATTGTGCATCGACGCGTGCCCGACCGGGGCGCTCGTGGACGCGCGCCAGCTCGACGCCACGAAGTGCATCTCGTATCTCACCATCGAAACCAATGCCGGCATTCCGGAGCCGCAACGGCCGCTGCTCGAGCAGCACGCCTGGGGGTGCGACATCTGCCAGGCGGTGTGCCCGTGGAACCTCGGCGCGGCAGTGACCGCTGATCCGGCCTGGCATGGTCCGCTTCGCCACGGTCTCTCCGCCGCCGGGCTCTGGGAGCGATCGGACGATGAGCTGCACGAGGTGATCAAGGGGAGCGCGATGACCTACGTGCCGCTGTCGCGACTGCGACGCAACCTGGCCGTCATCATCGGCAACAGCGGTAATGCCTCGCTGGCCGGCGTCCTGGACCGACCCGGCCGCGGCAGGAAGAACGCCGCGCGCAGCACCCTCACGCCCGCCGTTCAGGACGCCGTAGCGTGGGCACGTCAACAGCTGGCCGGCGAGTAGGAGGGCGCGTGCCTCTCCGCGCGCCCTCGCCCCACGAGGGCTTCCGCGCGCCCGTTCACGCGCGCTGAAGCGCGTCGAGCCGGTTTTTGGCGGCCGGATGTCGCGATTGAGCCGGCGGATCATGTCGGCCATCAGCTCGTGGCCCGCGCGCGCAACTGTTCGAGCTCGTCCGGCGAGCCGCCCGCGCGGGCGAGTGAGGTCACGCTCAGCATGATATCGCCAGCTCCCGTGAAACCGCCGACGTCGGCCGGGATGTTCGCCGCGAGCGGGCTGATAGGCTAGTCTTTCGGCATGACCGATCCCCTTCAGGCGCTGGCCGGTGTGACCACCGCCACGCTGACCACCATCCTCCTCAAGAAAGGCCTGCGCAACATCTGGATCCGCGGCGCGTTTCCGCTGGCGCCGGGCACACCGCGCGTGGCCGGCCGCGCCTTTACGGTACGATTCATTCCGGCGCGCGAAGACCTGGCGACACCCGCATCGTGGAGCTCGCCCAGGTCCACCCGCGCGGCGATCGAGTCGATGCCCGAGGGCTGCATCGCGGTGGTCGACGCGAATGGCTGCAGGGACGCCGGCTGCTGGGGCGACATCCTCTGCGCCCGAATGGCCAGGCGCGGTGTCGCCGCGCTGGTCAGCGATGGCGTGGTGCGCGACCTCGCCGGCGTGCTGTCGACCGGCCTGAAGGTCTGGGCGGCCGGCGTCGCCGCGCCGCCATCCGTTGCCGGGTTGACATTCGTTGATTGGCAGCAGCCGATCGGATGCGGCGGCGTGGCGGTGTTCCCAGGCGATGTGATCGTTGCCGATCAGGATGGCGCGGTTGTCGTGCCCGCGGCGCTGGTCGACGAAGTGGCGTCGCTGGCCGTCGAGCAGGAGCGGCTCGAAGGCTGGATCATGACGGAGATCGAGCGTGGCGTGCCGCTGCCGGGCCTGTATCCCGCCAACGCCGCAACGCAGGCGCGCTACGAGGCCTTCAAGGCCGGCAGCGTGTCGGCCGAAGCGCGCAGCGCGAAGGTGGACGGCAAGTGATCTGGCACGAGCTCACCCGCTCCATCGTCATGCCGGCCCACTGCGATGTGTACGGCCACATGAACGTCCGGCACTATGCGGCGTTCTTCGATGATGCAGGCTGGCATATGTTCGCCAAGGCCGGCGTGTCGTTGACTGAGTTGCAGGCGCAGGGGTTGGGCGGCGTAGTGGCGACGATGACCATCGATTTTCATCACGAGCTGACGGCCGGACAGCTCACGCTGGTGCAGGGCGCCTTCACGCGTGTCGGCGAGAAGAGCATCGGCTACGAGCTGCGTCTCTACGCCAGCGATCCGATGACGCACTGCGCGACGCAGAAGACGGTTGAAGTGTGCTTCGATACGAAGGCGCGGAAGTCGGCTGCGATTCCGGCGCAGGTGCGGGCCAGGATCGCCGCACAGATCGCGGGGCCGACCTGATGCCCCGGCCGGGATGACCGCCGGCCCTTCGACCGCGCTCAGGGCAAGCTGATAGTATCGGGACATGGCGACCGAGTCCCTCGCCCCCGTCCTGCTGGTGTCGATGCCGCAGATGCTCGATCCCGACTTCTCGAAGACCGTCGTGCTGCTCGCCGAGTACACGGCGGAAGGAGCGTTTGGACTGGTGGTGAACCGGCCGATGGACGAGCCGGCGATGTCGATCGTCACCGCGGACGAGCCGCTGACGATTCATCCGAAGATGCACCTCTACACCGGCGGGCCGGTCGAGGCAACGCGCGCGTGGATCCTGACGTCGGATCCCGACATGGATTTCGAGGCGCTGCAGGTGATCGAGGGCGTCTACCTGTCGGCCTCACCGGCCCTGGTGCGCAAGACGCTCGAGTCGGCTCCGGATCCTGCGGTACGCATGATTGTCGGCTATGCCGGATGGGGCGCCGGGCAGCTTGATGTGGAGCTGGCGCACGGTGCCTGGCTGATGGCGCCGGTGCAGCCGGACCTGATCTTCGAAACGCCCTCAGACGACATGTGGGCCACGGCGATCCGGCGCATGGGCGCCGAGCCGTCGATGCTGCACGGGTCGTCTGGAGTGCATTAGCGGGCCGACGGGCCGATGGGAGGACGGGCTGACGGGCTAGCGGGAAAGACCTTATGAAGAGAGTAGGTATGGCTGTCGCATCGGCATCGTTAATTGCAACCCTGGCCGCGTGTCGTGCGCAGGCGCCCACTACGACGCCGTCGGCGCCGGCGCCGGCGGGGGACACGGCGGTGGCCGATCTGCGCGCCAAGTCGGCGCGGTTCGCACCGACCGATCTCACGGCGGACATCACGGCGCTGCCGGCCAACGAGCGTGACGCCCTGGCGCACATGGTGCGTGCCGCGCAGGTCATGGACGCGTTGTTCCTGGAGCAGGTGTGGGCGGGCAACGAATCCCTGTTGTATTCGCTGCTGCGCGACGAATCGCCGCTTGGCAAGGCACGGCTTCGCGAATTCCTGATCAACAAGGGGCCGTGGCAGCGGCTCGATCACAACGCCATCTTCATTCCGGGCGCGCCCGAGAAGCCGCCTTCCGCGAACTACTATCCAGAGGGCGCGACCAAGGCGGACGTCGAACAGTGGATCAATTCGCTCGGCGGCGCCGAGAAGACCAAAGCGACCGGCTTCTTCCATACGATCCGCCGTGGACCCGACGGCCGCTTCGTCACCGTGCCGTACAGCATTGAGTATCAGGGCGCGCTGTCGATTGCGGCGCAGCATCTGCGGGCCGCCGCGGCCGCGACCGCGCAGCCGACGCTCGAGGCCTTTCTCGAAACGCGCGCCGCGGCATTCGTGTCGAACGACTACTACGAGAGTGACGTGAAGTGGATGGAGCTCGACGCCACCATCGAACCAACCATTGGGCCGTACGAGGTCTACGAAGACGAGTGGTTCAACTACAAGGCGGCGTTCGAGGCCTTCATCACCGTGAAGGACCGCACCGAGTCCGACAAGCTGCAGCAGTTCGCCGGCTCGCTGCAGGAAATCGAGAACAACCTGCCGATCGATCCGCGGTACCGCAACCCGAGACTCGGCGCGCTGGCGCCAATCGCGGTCGTCAACACGGTGTTCTCGGCTGGCGACGGCAATCGCGGCGTCCAGACCGCGGCGTTCAACCTGCCCAACGACGAGCGGGTGATCCGCGAAAAGGGCAGCAAGCGGGTGATGCTGAAGAACAACCAGCAGGCCAAGTTCGACAAGGTGCTGGTGCCGATTTCGAAGGTGGCGCTGGCGGCCGGGGACCAGGGCAACGTTGCGTTCGAGGCGTTCTTTACCCACATCCTGATGCACGAACTGATGCACGGCCTGGGGCCACACGACATCACGGTTGGCGGCCGCGCCACGACCGTGCGACAGGAGCTGAAGGACACCTACAGCGCCATCGAGGAGGCCAAGGCCGATATCTCAGGCCTGTTCGCGCTGCAGTTCCTGGTCGACAAGGGACAGCTCGACGCGTCGTTCGAGCGCACGATGTACACCACGTTCCTGGCGTCGGCGTTCCGCTCGCTGCGATTCGGCATCAACGAAGCCCACGGACGCGGCCAGGCGATCCAATTGAACTACCTGCTGGACAAGGGCGCCTTCAGCGTGAGCGGTGACGGCACATTTCGCGTCGATGCCGCAAAGATTCGTGAGGCCGTGAAGTCGCTGACCGGCCAGATCATGACGCTGCAGGCCGAGGGCAGCTACGCCAAGGCCAGGCAGCTGATCGACACGCTTGGAACCATCCGGCCGCCCACCAAGGCCATTCTCGACAAGCTGTCGTCGGTGCCGGTGGATATCGAGCCGCGGTTCGTCACGGCCATCGACCTGCTCAAGTAGTCAGCCGACCGGCTGGCTATCGACTGATGGACGTAATCAGCGCCAGCAATTCGTCATAGGTCCGGTCGGCTTCGGCCGGACCTTGCTTGATCGCGCTGGTCGCGCAGTGCTTCAGGTGATTCCGCAGCAGCTGGCGCCCGACCCCACGCAGCGCCTCCTGGACTGAGGCGATCTGCGTCACGATCTCCGGGCAATAGCGATCGTCCTCGACCATCTTCTGCAGCCCGCGGACCTGCCCCTCGATCCGGCGAAGCCGCTTCAGGTTGGCGTCCTTGATGTCTGCATCAACGGCTTCCGCGTGCTTGTGCTTCATGAGAGGCGGACTCCCCGTAACCGAAGGCTGTTGGACACGACGCTCACCGAGCTGAACGCCATGGCGGCGCTGGCCAGGATGGGACTGAGCAGGATGCCGAAGGCAGGGTAGAGGACGCCGGCCGCCACCGGGATGCCGATCACATTGTAGATGAACGCCCAGAACAGGTTCTGCTTCATGGTCGACATCGTCTTGCGCGCGAGTACGGTGGCCTGCTCGACGCCGGCCAGGTCGCTGCGCATCAGCGTGACGGCGGCGGCTTCACTGGCGATGTCGGTGCCGGAAGCCATGGCGATGCCGATGTCTGCCTTCGCCAGTGCCGGTGCATCATTGAGTCCATCGCCCACCATGGCGACATGACGCCCGGCGCGCTGCAGCGATGCGATCGCCTCGACCTTGCCGTCTGGCAGCACCTCGGCGATGACTTCGTCGATGCCGGCGTCGCGGGCGATCGCGGTCGCCGTGGCGGCGCGGTCGCCACTGAGCAACACGATGCGCAAGCCGCGGCGCTTCAGCGATTCGACCACGGTCCGCGCGTTGGGGCGGAGCGTGTCGGCAATCGCAAACGCGGCGGCAGCCTGGCCGTCGATCGAGGCCAGCACGATGGTCCGTGCCTGCGCGGTCCAGCCCGCGATCGCGCCGCTGAGCGGCGAGGTGTCGACACCGGATTCCTCCAGCAGCGCCTGTGTGCCGACGATGACGTAGCGTCCGTCCACGGTCGCGAACACACCCTTGCCGGCGATGGCCATGAAATTGCCAGGATCGGGGAGCGGGGATCGTCGGTCGGGTCCCAGGGAGAATTCGACGATCGCCTTGGCCAGCGGATGCTCCGACTTCGCCTCTACCGCGCCAATCATTCGTCGTGCCTGTTCGCGATCCCCGACGATCAGCGAGTCGACGACCTTCGGCTTCCCCTCGGTCAGCGTGCCGGTCTTGTCGAACACGACAGTGTCGATGCTGGCGAGCTGTTCGAGCGGCTCACCGCCCTTGATCAGCACGCCGGCCGACGCGCCGCGGCCGCTCGCCACCATCACGGCGGTCGGCACGGCCAGTCCCATCGCGCACGGGCAGGCGATGATCAACACCGCCACCGCCGCCGTGATCGCCGAGGTGATCGATGGAATCGCCGGGACGAGCATCCACACCGCGAAGGTGAGGACGGCGATCGAGACGACCGCCGGCACGAAGACGGCCGAGATGCGGTCGGCCAGCCGTTGAATCGGCGCCTGCGATCCCTGCGCATCCTTCATCAACTGCACGATGCGCGCCAGCACGCTCGACGCGCCGAGGCTGGTCGCCTCGACTTCCAGCGCGCCGGAGGTATTGATGGTCGCGCCGATCACCGTGTCGCCGGCCTGCTTGTCCACCGGGATCGATTCACCGGTCAGCATGGACTCGTCGACGGCACCGCTGCCGGCGCGGATGACGCCGTCCACCGGGATGCGCTCTCCCGGCCGGACGATGATGGTGTCGCCGGCACGGACGTCGGCCATCGGCACGTCCGAGTCGGTCCCGTTCCGGCGCACGCGCGCGGTCGAGGGCTGCAGCGTCGCCAGCTGTTGAAGCGCCCTGGTGGTGTTGTGCCTGGCGCGCGCCTCCATGGCATGGCCCGCCAGCACCAGCGCGATGATGATGATGACGGCTTCGTAATAGACGTCAGGCCTGGCGCCGTCAGCGGTGAACCACTGCGGCGCGAACGTCGCGATCACCGAATAGAGGAACGCGGCCCCGGTGCCGAGCGCGATCAGCGTGTTCATGTTGGCCGAGCCGTGCCGCAGGCTCTGCCAGGCGCCAACGTAGAAGTGCCGGCCGGCCCACGCCATCACCCACACCGTCGAGACCAGCAGGAAGTCCAGCAGGCGCGTGTGATCGATGGCGTAGAGCCACGGCGCCACGCTGCGCAGCGGCGGATCGATCACGCGCATCGTCCAGGCGATGAACGGATCGCCGGTGTGACCGTCGTGGCCGCCCATGGTCATCAGCGGCATCGAGGCGATCATCGCGACTGCGCCGAGCGCCAGGCTGACCATGGCCTTGTTGCGCGCGACGGCGTAATCGCGGGCGTGGCCCTGGGCGGCCTGGTCGTGTCCGGCAGCGGCGGCCGGCGCCGACGGCAACCGCGAGACATAGCCGGTGTCGTTGATGGCGGCCACCAGCTGTTCGGCGCTGGTGCCGGCGGGGTCGTAGTGGACGGTCGCCTCGCCGGTCATGAGGTTGACCGCGGCGGTGGCGACGCCGGGCGTATTGGTGAGCGCGCGCTGCACGGTGGCCTGGCAGGCCGCGCACGTCATCCCTTCGACGGGCAGGGTGATCTTCGCGGCCGGCGGAGCCGGGGGGTCGGGGGCGTGAGGTGCTGTCGACATACCCGCTACCCCTAGATGATACCCGTACCCCCTATCCGGTGTCTGGCAGGCCGCGCACGTCATCCCTTCGACGGGCAGGGTGATCTTCGCGGCCGGCGGAGCCGGGGGGTCGGGGGCGTGAGGTGCTGTCGACATACCCGCTACCCCTGGATGATACCCGTACCCCCTATCCGGTGTCACAGCCAGAAGCGCAGGCCCGCCACCAGGTGCCACCCGCCCGGATCGCTGTTCCGCTCGCGGGCGAAGTCGCCCGTGCCGAACAGCTTCTTGTGCCAGACGATGCCGGCGTACGGGGCCAGTTCCTTCTTGAACTCGTAGCGGAAGCGGAAGCCCACTTCCGCGGTGCTCAACCCCCGGGCGATCTCGCGGTCCGGGTCGTCCGCGCCGGAGAGGCTCAGCTCGACCAGCGGCTGCAGCACCAGCTTCCGGGTGATGTGCATGTCGTGCTCGACCTCGAGGCGCGCCGCCACGTGTCCGCCGCTGCCGACGTACATCGTGGCCTGCACGTCCAGGAACTGCGGCGCCAGGCCTTGCACGCCGAGTGCCAGCCAGGTGTGCGCAGGTGAAGGGCGGGCGTCGAACCGCACGCCCGCCAGCAGGTCCCACCACCGGCTGATGGAGCGTCCGTACAGCAGCTGGGCCTCGGCCGCGTCCAGCCCGCCATCGACCGCGTCGCCTTCGGTCCGGATCCAGACCTTGTGGATGTCCCCACCGATCCAGGAGCGGCTGTCCCACCGCGAGCCGGGTTCGCCGTGCACGAACTGCCATTCCAGCTGATCGAACAGCACCTGGAAGTTGATCGAGCGATCGTGCACGGTGTGCCCGCCGTGATCGACAGCCTGGGCCAGCGCCGGCACCGGAACGAGGGCGAGAAGAATCATGAGCGCCAACGCCCGACCGCCCGGCTGCCCGGCCGCCTGATGGCCGTTCACTTCGACACCCGCACTTCGCGGAACATGCCCGCTTCCATGTGAAACAGCAGGTGGCAGTGATAGGCCCATCGGCCCAGCGCATCCGCCTTGACGCGATAGGTGCGGCGCGTGCCGGGCGGCATGTCGATGGTGTGCTTCCTCACCATGAAGTCGCCGGCGTCATTCTCCAGGTCGCTCCACATGCCGTGGAGGTGGATCGGGTGGGTCATCATCGTGTCGTTGACGAGCACGATGCGCAGCCGCTCGCCATAGGTGAAGCGGAGCGGCTCGGCGTCGGAGAACTTGATGCCGTCGAACGACCAGGCGAACTTCTCCATGTGCCCGGTGAGGTGCAGTTCAACGGTGCGCGACGGCTCGCGGCCGTCGGGATCCTTGAACGTGCTTCCGAGATCCGAGTACGACAGCACGCGGCGGCCGGTGTCGCGCAAGCCAATCCCGGGATCGTCCAGCCGCGACATGGCCATCGTCGTCTGCATGTCCACCAGCGGATTGCGCAACTCACTGGGTGAGTGCGTGGGCGTGGACATACCGGGCATGGTGTGGCCGGCATGCGCGCCGTGATCGCCGTGGCCCATGTCGGACATGCTGAGCAGCGGGCGCGCATCGAGCGTGGGCACCGGCGGACGCAGGCCCTGGCGGACCGCCAGGGTGCCGGCGGCATAGCCGGTCCGGTCCATCGCCTGCGCGAAGATCGTGAAGGCATCCTGCCCGGTGGGCTCGACGATCACGTCAAAGGTCTCCGCGGTCGCGATGCGGAATTCGTCCACCGTGACCGGATGGACCGGCTGTCCGTCGGAGGCGACCACCGTCATCTTCAGTCCCGGTATCCGCACATCGAAGTACGACATCGCGGAGCCGTTGACCAATCGCAGCCGCACGCGCTCGCCGGACTGGAACAGGCCGGTCCAGTTTCCGGCCGGCGTGGTGCCGTTCATCAGGTAGGTGTAGGTGGAGCCGCCCACATCGGCGAGGTCGGTGGGATTCATCCGCATCCCGCCCCACGCGGCGCGATCCGCCAGGGTGGCTTTCACGCCCTGCCGGCGGAAATCCCTGAACAGGTCACCGAGCGTGCGCTTGTTGACGTTGTAATAGTCGGATTGCTTCTTCAGCTTTGCGAACACCCGCTCCGGGTTTTCGTCCGTCCAGTCGGACAGCAGGATGACATGCTCGCGATCGGCTTTGACCGACTCCTCACCGCTCGGCTCGATCACCAGCGCGCCGTAGACGCCGCGTTGCTCCTGGAAGCCGGAATGACTGTGATACCAGTAGGTGCCGGATTGCCGCACGTCGAAGCGGTAGGTGAACGTTTCGCCCGGGTGAATGCCGGCGAAACTGAGGCCGGGCACGCCATCCATGTCGGCCGGCAGGATGATGCCGTGCCAGTGAATCGAGGTCGACTCATCACGCAGGCGGTTGGCGACGCGCAGCGTGACGGTATCGCCCTCGCGCCAGCGCAACACCGGGCCCGGCACCATGCCGTTGATGGTCTGCGCAATGCGCGGCGCGCCGGTGAAGTTCATTGGCGTTTCGCCGATCGCGAGATCGAATTCCGTGCCTCGCAGGACCGGCGGCGCAGCGCTCTGGGCCAGCGCCGTCCAGTCCGGCACCGCGAGCATCGCCCCGCCGGCGGCGAGGCCTTTCACAAACGTACGACGTGTAATGACAGACATCGCTTCTCCGGGCCGTCTGGCCGTCGGGCCGTCGGGCAGACCAGTTCGCCGGAGAAGGAATCAGATTCGAAGAGGAACGAACAGAACGGTTCCAAGGCGTTCCAACGGTTCCAGCGATGCCGCTCTCTTGTCGCGGCGGCTGGAACGATCTGGAACGACTGGAATCGATGGCACCTGGCGGAGCAGGTCGCTCCTCAGGACGTTGGTCGTGCGCGCCGCCTCGATGGCCGGGCACTCGTCGAAAGACGATGCGCTGAGCGAGGTGCCGTCGTCGCCGGACGGCTCGGTTGTCGGGCAGTGGGACCTGGAGGACTCGGCATGGTGCGCGGGTGCGAGGCAGGAGGCCTCACACCAGGCACGCAGCGGGGCAGCGGTGGCCATGACCACCGCCGTCGCGATCAGGACAGCCCGCATCAACACGCTAATCAGTATAGCGCTACTGCTGCTTCTTGGCCTCGGCGGCCGTGCGTTCCTTGGAGCGCTCGCCCTTGAGGATGTTCTCCATGGCGTAGTTGCCCTCGTGGCACGCGTACTCGTAGATCATCTCGTTGAGCCGGCTGAACGGCAGCTCGCCGGTGATCGGCGCCGTGAAGATCGCCGGATCTTCCAGCGTGAAGCGGTAGAGGATCGTGTCGGGTCCGGTGCGCGTGAAGCGTTCGGTCACCTTGAGGTTCTCCGACGCGCCGCGATAGGCCCACAGGATGCTGGTCTGCTCGAGCTGCATCGGATGAATGTTGGTCGTTTCCACCACCAGCGTGTCGCCTTCCCAGCGCCCGATCGAGTCGCCGTACCACTTCTTGACGGCCGCCGGCCCGTGCGACTTGTCGTTCAGCCGGATGATGCGCGCGTCGTTCACCATCTCGGTGAAGATGACGACCGTGTCCTTGGTCTGCACGATGGTGTAGTTGTTGTTGTAGAAGTAGTTCGGCAGCATCGGCGGGCCGGCGTTCGATCCAAACGACACCAGGCAGCGGTCGGCGAGCGGCCGCGCCTCTGGATGATCGAACTCCGGTACACGGCGTGCTTTGGCGTTGAGCTCCGCCAGGCGTTTCTTGCCGGCATCGGTGAGGGCCGGGAAGCGTCCGGTCGGCGGGTCGATGATGATTGAGCTGCGCGGCACGCCGTCGATGCGAATGACGTTCAGACCAGGATCGAGCCAGAAGCCGTTGTAGCCGCCCACGCCACCGCCGGCAGCCTCGGAGATGATCTCGATGAAGGACGGCTGGCCGGGAGCTGCCAGGCGTCCGGACTCTCCACCCTTGGGTGGCGCCGGCCGGTTGGGATCGCTCGCCTTGTCGCGATGTTCCTCGACCAGCAGGGCGCGATCTTCAACCGCCTTGGCCTGTGCGTCGGTCAGCGTGGCGCCGCCGCCACCGATGCGCTCCAGCGGCGTCTGCGTCTCGTTGGTCCAGTTGCCCTGGAGATCGGGCTTGCCGTCCGGCGTGCGCGGCACCGCCCACGGTTTCTTGGTGGCGGGCGCGGCCGGTGATTGCGCGGCCGGCTTGGGCGTGGTCGTCTGCGCGGTGAGCGGTGTCAGCGGGGCGAGGAAGCCGAGAGTGGCGACGGCGGCTGCAAATGGGCGTTTCATCGATCCTCCAGAGGATAGAGGAATTCTAACCGCCCTGCCGGACGCAGGGCAAAGGAATGCTACCGCTCAGTTCAGCTGTTCCACCACGGCCCGGATGAGGTCCGGAATCGCCACCGGCCGCCTCGATTCGCGGTCGACGTAGACGTGCACGAACCGGCCCATGGCGCACGCCTCGTCTTCGTCGTTCCGGAACAGCGCAATGGCGTAGACCACGCTGCGCGCGCCCATCCGCTCAATCCCCAGTCCGGCGTGAATCACGTCAGGAAAGCTGACGGGGCTGAAGAAGCGGCAGCTCGACTCGGCCACGATCCCGATGGCCGGCAGGTTGCGGATGTCCATGCCCGCGGCTTCCATCAGGTAGCCGTTCACCGCGGTGTCGAAAAAGGAGTAGTAGGCGACGTTGTTCACGTGGCCGTAGTGGTCGTTGTCCATCCAGCGGGTCGGCACCTGGCGCAGGGCCTTGAACGCGGAGCGGCGGGGCAGCGTCGTCTCGGTCATCTCGGGCGCAGTTACGCTAGCATTTCTCATGGCCAAGCGCACCACCCCGGTTTTCCAGCTCCGGTTGCACCGGTGGCATGGTCTCGAGGTGGGACCCGAGCCGCCGGGCCACGTGACCGTTCATCGAGATCACGCCGTTCAACCTGATGAAGTTACAACGCGGCCTTCCTTGGCGGGCGATGACTACTGCTTGTGAGCGGCGTGCGGGTCCGCCTTGGCTCCTTCGGGGCTTCGGCGCGACACGTCTGCGGCGGGCGGCGGCTCGTCGCCGCCACTGAGGAAGTCTTCGATTGTCCGCTCCTCCTCGATCACCGCGCGCGATACCGGATTGAACTGCAGCATGACCTCGAAATCGTCCGGTGTCAGCTTCGACAGCCGGCGGATGAAGTGCACCAGTTGCCAGCTCGATCGCTCGCCCTCGGGCGTGCCGGTGCTCCAGCCGGGCATGCCGGTCAACATCACCCCGTTCTCGATGATGTAGAACAACTCCCCGTCGCTGAGGTCCTGGGTGCGTGGCAGCCGCATGTCCGGGACCTTCGGATAGAAATTGCGCCCCATCTCGGTGTGGCCGCTGCCGTCGTTGGCATGGCAACTCGCGCAGTGATCCGCGAAATGCTCGCGCGCGGCGGCAAAGT
>VFZG01000060.1 GCA_016871275.1 Acidimicrobiia bacterium
CTGGTGCCGACCTTCGTCGCCTTCACGCCCTGGACGACGATTCCAGCCTATGCCGACATGTTACGGGTGGTGTCGGACCTGGGACTGGTGTCACATGTCGCTCCGGTGCAATGGGGCATTCGGTTGCTCGTGACCTGGGACTCCCGTCTGCTGGAGCTACCCGAGATTCAATCGTCGGTTGGCGCGTTCGATGCCAAGACGCTGACGTTCCCCTGGCGCCACGCCGACCCTCGCATCGACCTCCTGCAGCAGCAGGTGATGTCACTGGCGGGCGTGCGCGCCGGCCAGACTCGCGAAGGCATCTTTCGAGCGGTGTGCGAAGTGGCGCACGTGAATCTCGTTCTGCCGTCGCGTTCGGCGATCCCCTACATGAACGAACCCTGGTACTGTTGAGCGGAACCCACCGCAGAGCAGGTGGCTCTGCTATGACCCGGCGCGTGCTGCTGCTGGCCACCACGACCGGCTACCAGACCCGTATGTTCGCGGCGGCGGCCGCTCGCCTGGGCGTGGAACTGGTCTACGCCACCGATCGCTGCGATCACCTCGACGATCCCTGGCGCGACCGCGCTATCCCGGTCCGCTTCCACGAGGAGTGGCGCTCGGTTCATGCGGTGCTGAAGGCCATCGATCGGGCGCCGGTCGATGCGGTGCTGGCCGTCGGCGATCGGCCAACCGTGATGGCCGCCCGCATTGCCCGGCTGATCGGCCTACCGTGGCATCCCCCGGAGGCGGCCGCCGCCGCGCGAGACAAGCGCCGCGCTCGCGAAACGCTCAGGGCGGCCGGCCTGCCGGTGCCGGTGTTCACCACCGTGCCGGTCACCGCTGACGCGCGGTCGATCGCCAGCAGGCTGTCGTTCCCGGTCGTCGTCAAGCCGACCGTACTGTCGGGAAGCTGCGGCGTCATCAGGGCCGACGATCCGCTGAGTTTCGTGACGGCCTTCGATCGTGTGCGCCGGCTGCTGGCCTCACCCGACGTGCGACAGCTGCGCGATCCGGACGCTGACGTGATTCAGGTCGAGGAGTACCTGCCAGGCGCAGAGTTTGCACTGGACGGCGTACTCGAGCGCGGCCAGCTCCGCACCCTGGCGATCTTCGACAAGCCCGATCCGCTCGAAGGCCCGTTCTTCGAGGAGTCGGTCTACGTCGCGCCGTCGCGCGTCAGCGCCGGCATCCAGAAACAGATCGCGCAGACGGTGGCCGCGGCCGGCACGGCGCTTGGCCTGTATCACGGGCCGATCCATGCCGAGTGCCGCGTCAATGATCGCGGCGCCTACATTCTCGAAGTCGCAGCACGGCCGATTGGCGGCTTGTGCGCCAGGGCCATTCGCCTGGAGCGGGCCGGCGAATCCATCGGGTTGGAAGAGTTCCTGCTGCGGCACGCGCTCGGCGAGCCGATGGGGGAGTGGCAGCGCGAAGCGGCCGCATCCGCGGTGATGATGATTCCAATCCCGAGGAGCGGTGTGTATCGACGCGTCGAGGGTCTGGTCGAGGCCGGCCGGGTGCCGCACGTCCAGGACATCGAAATCACGGCCCGGCCGGACCAGCAAATGCTGGCGTTGCCGGAAGGATCGAGTTACCTGGGATTCATCTTCGCGCGCGCCGAGTCGCCCGACCAGGCCGAGCGCGCGGTGCGCGCCGCGCACGCGCGCTTGACGTTCACGATCGATCCGCTTCTCGAAGTAGAGGTGAGAGGTGAGAAGTGAGAACTCTTGCTTCCTACTTCCTCCTTCCTACTTCCTAGCGTTGACTTCTCACTTCGACTGCTGCGGCACGTAGTCCGGCGGCAGCGCCGAGCCTTCACCGAAGAAGAAGTCTTCCATCTGCTTCCGGATCAGCTCCTGGCCCTCTTTCTGCCAGGGCATCAGCCGGTACTCGTTGAGGATCATCTTCTGGCGGTCTTCCCAGAGCTTCCACGCCTGGGCCGACACGTTCTCGTAGACGCGCTGGCCGATCTCGCCCGGCCACGGCGCCGCATCGAGTCCCGGCAGTTCCTTCTGAAACTTGACGCATTTCACCGTCCGGCCGCTCTGGTTGCCGATGGGCGTGTCGTTCGGGCTCGGCGGACCACCACACATTGCCATGGGGGCATTGTAATATTCCCTGCGTGGATGCGGAAGCCAGACCTCGCACGTGTTGCTACGCGCGACGCACCGCAGACATGCCGGAGGATTTGGGGTGGGTGTTTGAGTTGAGCGCGCCGTCGGCGGCGCCGATCTCGACGAAGAACCCATTGGTGACGCCGGGATAGCGGCCGTGCAGGACCCACTTGTCCTGCCCGGTCGCGGCCTGGTCGCGCACCCCCAAGATTGTTTCGGCCAGGGTCATCATCAGCGCTCTCGCAACCGACACCTGGCAGTACCGCCGGTTGATGTGCCGCCGGTCGCGAAAGGTCATCGGGGCGAGTTGGTCGGCGCGAAGAAATCGTCCTGACGGAAGCTGTGCACCCGCCGGTAGCCCCGCTCTTCCAGGAACTTCAGCAGGTCGCTCCGCTTCGGTTCTTCCTCGTTGTGCTCGATGGCCATCGAGCCGAACGTGTAGTTGCTGAAGTCCACGCCCTTGAGCGCGTCGAGCTCGGCGCCCTCGATGTCGAGGCTCAGGAAGTGGATGTAGGCCGGCGCGTTGGCCCGCTCCAGCAACGCGCCCAGCGTTGTGGTCGTGAGCTCCACCGCCGGGCTCTTCTGGGCTTCGTCCTTCCACTTGCCGAGCGTGTCGGCGATGCCGCCGAGCCCCGCATGGGTGTGGAACTTCACGACCTTCCCGGCCGTGCTCGAGACCACCTCTTTCTCCATTCGGCAGGTGCGGCCTTCCATGTGGATGGGGAAGGGGTCGACGCACATGCCGGTCCAGCCGAGTTCCTCGAGCACTTTGGTGTTGGAGCCGATGGTGCCGTGGCCTGAGCCGACGTCCAGGAAATAGCCGTTCGAGACGCCGGGGAACATCTTCTCGACGACCCACTTGTCCTGGCCGATCTCGGAAGGGAACGTCGGCGCGCTGCCGATCGTTTCGCGGAACGTGAGCGAGAGCGCCTGCGCGAGGGAGAAATCGCAGCACCCACGATTGAGATCGAGCTGCTGTCGCATGTCGACGACCCGGGGACTCCGCGCCAGGACATAGAGGCTTCCCACCAACAGCGTGAAGACGGCGAGTCGTTTGATCATGAACGTCCGATGGTGATGATAGTCGGCCTCTTCGAAAGGCGCGCCCGAAGGGGCTACGCGCCGACCTTTGCGACCTCGACGCGCGCGTCGTTGAAACACGCGCCCCCACCCAAATCCGCCAGGGAGTCCGGCACCAGCGCGTTCGAGGTGTAGTGGTTCACCGTGCTGCGCCGCCAGACGCCCTTCGGCGTCGATACGGTGCCGGGCGCGATGAGCGGCGTGAGTCGCGCGTGAATGTGCATCTCGCCGAGGGCGTTCCACACGCGCACCGAATCGCCGTCGAGAATGCCGCGCGCCCCGGCGTCATCGGGATGGATATCGAGCTTCACGTCGGGCCGCGGCAGCTCGCCCAGCGTCGAGCTGATCGCGCGATCGCTCGCGGGCGAGATCAGCGCCAGGGGAAATTCGGCCGTTGCCGGATCGGGCTGGTAGCCATAGAGTCCGAGTGGCGCCTGCTGGTCGAGTGCCGCCGGGAACAGATCGATCTTTGCATCGCTCGTCTTCGGGAACACGTCCACGAACTGGATCGGGCGCCCATCGTGGGGCGGCGTGGCCTTCCAGGATTCTCGAAGGCCGGTGCTGACATCCGGCGGAAGTTCGTTGAGCATCCGCAACATCGCGTCGACTTCATCCACCGGATCGTCGTCGCCGGCCAGGCCCAGCCTGCGGGCCAGGTCCATGAACACGTCGGTGTTCGATCGCGATTCACCCACCGTATCGATGACAGGCTTGGCGAGCTGCAGCGTGATGGGGCCGTAGCCCCGCACGGTGTCGTAGTGCTCCAGAAACGTCGTGGCCGGCAGCACCACGTCGGCGTAGATGGCGGTGTCGGTCAGCACCTGGTCGAACACCACCGTGAACAAATCCTCGCGTTCGAAACCGCGAATCACGCGCCGCTGATCGGGCAGGATCGCCACCGGGTTGCAGTTGTACACGAACAGCACGTTGATCGGCGCACCTTCGGGCTCGGTGAGGATGCGTCCGACCTTGTTCATGTTGATCGCGCGCGTCGGCGGCTCCGGTTCCGTCAGCCACGTCCGCTCGATGCCCCAACTCGCCGAGTTGCTCATCGTGAAGCCGCCCGACCGCACCCCGAACTTACCGGCCACCGCCGGCAACGCCAGCACCGCCGCGGCTGCGCTGCCGCCGTTGCGATTGCGTTCGAGACCCCAGCCGCACTTGACGAGGGCCGGCGACGTCTTCGCGTAGCGCTCGGCCACCCGGCGCAGCACCGCGGCATCGGTACCGCTGACGTCCGCGGCCCGTTCGAACGTCCATGGTGCGGCTTTCGCCCGCAGCTGGGCGGCGCCATTGGTGTGCGCATCGAGGAACGGCTGCGCCGCGTGTCCTTCTTCGAAGAGATAGCGGTGCATCGACAGTGCGACCGGCAGATCCGTGCCGGGCCGCACCGTGATGTGCAGGTCCGCCTGTCGCGCAATGGTCGTCGCGCGCGGATCGATGACCACGACGTAGGCGCCGTTGTCGCGGGCCTGCTTCAGGTACGGCATCAAGTGAATACCGGACACACTCGGATTCACGCCCCAGACGATGATCATCCTGGCCTCGGGGTAGTCCTCGTAGCTGACCGACGCCATCTTGCCGTACAGGCCGAGGTTCGCCGCGCCGGTGGGAGCCGCGCACACCGTTCTCAGCAACCGCGAGGCGCCAAGACGCCGGAACAGGATCGCATCGGCGTAGTCCTGCGTCAGCAATCCGTTCGACCCGCCGTAGCACAGCGGCAAGATCGTCTCGGCGCCGCCACCGTTGCGCGCCGCCACGAACTTCTCAGCGATCAGATCCAGCGCATCGTCCCACGTGACCCGCGTGAACAGACCCGAGCCCTTGCCGCCCCGGCGTATCGCGGGGTGCAGCAGGCGATCGTCGCCATAGACGCGCTCCGGGAACCGGCGAACCTTGGCGCAGATGTAGCCGTGGGTAATGTGGTTCTCGCGGGAGCCGTCGATCTTTGCCACGCGCCCGCCGCGCACCGTCACCTCGAGCGTGCACGCATCCGGACAATCGAGCGGGCAGGCGGTGGTGACGACAGATTCGGGAGGCGCAAGACCAGGCTTGGGCATGACCTGACTAGCATAGAGGAGATGGCGGGGCTTCCCCAAGTAGTCAGGGTTGGCGGCGGCCTCGCAGGGTTGGCCGCGGCGTACTTCACGTATCAGCGCAGTGTTTGCCTCATCACTCGCAGTTCTCCGGGGTAAACTCTGGGGCGAGGAACCCCCCGTATGGTGAAGTCCCTGGTGATCAGCAGTGCTCTGCTCGTGACAATGGGCGCGGTCTACGCACAGAACGTGCCGACCGCGACCTGCAAGGGATGCCCGGCCTCCTACATCTCGGACGAGGAGCTGCAGGCATATCTGAAGCGCGCCATCGCCCGCAAACAGATCGACCAGCAGGTGCGCTCGGTCGACATCGGCAAGAGCGGCGTGGCGGTGGGCATGGTCCATCGCACCAGGCTCGATGCGCCGCAGGCCAATTCCGTGGCCGAGCACGATCACGTGAGCGAGGTCTACCACGTGATCTCCGGATCGGCGACGCTGGTGACCGGGCCTGATCTCGTCGACGCCCAACGACGGCCGCTGACCAACGAGAACGTGCGGTTGCTGAACGGGCCCGGCAGCAACGCGGCGTCGATTCGCAACGGCGTGACGCACCAGCTGAAAGCCGGCGACGCGATCATCATCCCCGCGGGCACCGGCCACTGGTTCACGAAGATCGACGACCACATCACCTATCTCATGATCCGCGTCGATCCCGACAAGGTCGTGCCCTTGAAGGACGAGGCGGCGTCAAAGGCCTACCTCTCGGGCCAGTAGGTCTCGTGCACGTCGGCGCCCACATCGGGCCGTAGCACGTCACCCGCCAGCTCGCCGCCGCGGCGCTCACCCATCCTGACATCGCGGCGGTGCACGACGTCCTCGACGCCGGCGGCAAGGTGATCGTCGTCTTCGAGTACGTCGAAGGCGAGACCCTGTCGGCGCGTCTATCGCAGGATCCGTTCCAGGTTTGCAACGAGGAACGCAAGCCGCTGGCGGCCGGCCTGAAGGGGCGCTTCAAGTACACCGTCAGTGCCTACGGGGTCGTGGAAGACCCTGAGGTCGAGATGCCCGAAGGGAACTGAGCGTGATTACTTCCGCTCTGGCCGGAGCACGCGCCCGGCCATGGCGGTGGTGAACACCCCGTTGCGCCGCGCCAGTTCTCCGTTGACGATGATATCGTCGAAGCCCTCGGAGAGCTGGTGCGGTTGGTCGTAGGTCGCGGCGTCGTTGACCTTCGCCAGATCGAAGATCAGCACGTCGGCGAACGCGCCCGCCCGCAGCTGACCGCGATCCTTCAATCCAAACACCGCCGCCGGCAGCGTGGTCATCGATCGAATCGCGTCCGGCAACGTCACGGCCTGCCGCTCGTTGACGTATTTCTTCAGCTTGCGCGCAAAGGCGCCGTAGGCGCGCGGGTGCGGCACCCCCTGGCCCATGCGTAGCAAATCGCCGTCGGTGCACGTCATGGTCCACGGCTGCCGCATGATGCCTTCGATGTCGCCTTCGGACATGTTGAACGACACCAGGCTGGCGTCACCCTTCTCGAGCAGCTGCAGCGCGTACTCCTCCGGCGCGACGCCCGCCTTGGCCGCCAGCACCGACAGACGCTGGCCTTCGAACGAGGGGTTGGCGGCATAGCGGCTGATCATCAGCGTGTCGGCGCCGCCGCGGCGCGCGATGTTGGTCTGCACGTCGGCCCGGATCTCGTTCCGCAGCTCGCCGGTGATGCGCTTCATCATGGCGTCGCGGCCGCCGACCTGCGCGGAGCGCGGAATCAGCGCACCGACAATGCCGGTGCCGGACGCCTCGTAGGGGTACTGATCGGCAAAGACCTGCACCCCCCGCGCGCGCGCCGCCTCGATGTTGCCGATCAATGTCTTCGACAGTCCCCAGCTGGCCGGCCCGAGCGCCTTCATGTGCGAGACCACGCCAATCACGCCGCCCTGTTCGGCAATGTCGATCACTTCCTGGACCGCGGCGACGACGCCGATCGTGTAGTCGGACTCGTCGCGGATGTGGCTGGAGTAGACGCCGCCGTACGGCGCGGTGGCCCTGGCCATGGCGATCACTTCTGCGGTCTTCGAGTAGCTGCCCGGCGCGTAGTAGAGGCCGCTCGACAGGCCCACGCCGCCGTCGATCATGCCCTGGCGCGACATCTCCACCATCCTGGCGAGCTCACCCGCGTTCGGATCGCGGTCGGTCATGTCCATGACGGCGCGGCGAATCGATCCGTGCGGCACGAACTGCGCGACGTTGGTGCCGATGCGCTGCCGCTCATACGTCGCGCGCTGCGCGGCAAGATCGGTCGGGCCGCCGCCATCGGGATTGACGAACACGGTGGTGAGGCCCTGCGCCAGCAGCGGCTGGCCGTGCTTCAGCTCGTCGGTGGCGAGCCCGTCGCCGGCATGCGAGTGCACGTCAATGAACCCCGGCGTCACGTAACGGTCCATCGCATCGATGGTCGTCCTCGCCGCGGCGTTGCCCAACGTGCCCATGGCGACAATGCGATCGCCACGTAGCCCGATGTCGGCGCGATACCAGGGATTCCCGGTGCCATCGAGCACGCGCCCGTTGCGAATCAGGATGTCGAACTGTTGCGGCGCCTGGGCGGAGACGGTCAGCGTGGTAAGAAGGGCCAACAGCAGAGTGCGCATGGCGCGCATTCTAATGCACCACGGAGGCACGGAGGCACGGGGACTTGATGTGACAACGCAGTGTCGCTACACAGGTGTTTCCAAGGGTTGGCTCCGTGTCTCCGTGGCGCACTAAAGAGGCAGCACGTAGCGAATGTACTCGCCGCCAAATCCCCTGCGCTCGTAGAGCCCTCGCGCGCGGGCGTTGGTGACCAGTGTGCTGAGCGTCAGGCGATCGGACCCGCGGCTTCGCGCCCACGCTTCCGACGAATCGAGCAGCGCCGACCCGACGCCCTTGCCTTCGGCCGCTTTCTCGACAGCCAGCACCGACAAGTGCGCGTGCGGTCGTTCGGTGAAGTAGTCGACGAGCGTGACCAAGTAGGCGCAGCCTGCGGCAACGCCATCCAGTTCGGCGACCAGCATGCCCTCGTCTGCGTTGGGCCGCTCAAACCAGCCGTCCAGCGCCCGACGGTCGCCCTCGATCAACTCCGCTTTGCTGCGGTGCGGCGGCTGCTCGAATCCGTCAACGAGTCTCGCTGCCAGTGCCAGGACGAACTGGCGATCGGCGGCGGTGGCGACGCGCACTGAAACTCGAACCGGCACTGGCACTGTCAACCAGCAACTCAACTGGCAACCGTCAATTGTAAACTGCCAACTTCTTCGCGTACTTCCGCTCGACGTAGTCGTCCAGCAGCTTCTGGAATGCCCGCGCCAGCTCATCGTAGGTGCCCTTCAGCGTGGTCTCATGAACGCCGTCGATGAACACCGGGCAATTGGGCGCCTCGCCGGTACCCGGCAGGGAAATGCCGATGTTGGCGGCCTTCGACTCGCCAGGGCCGTTGACGACGCACCCCATCACCGCGAGGGTCAGTGTCTCGACGCCGTCGTACTTCTGCTTCCACTCGGGCATCTGCTGCCGGATGTAGGCTTGCACCGCTTCGGCGAGTTCCTGGAACGTGGAGCTGGTGGTGCGGCCGCATCCCGGGCAGGCCGTGACGCTGGGCGCGAACGACCGCAGCCCCAGGGCCTGCAGGATCTCGCAGGCCGCGTAGACCTCTTCGCGGCGATCGCCACCGGGCCGCGGTGTCAGCGACACTCGGATCGTGTCGCCAATGCCCTCCGTCAGCAGCACGCCCAACGCTGATGCGGACCACACCAGGCCCTTGGTGCCCATGCCCGCCTCGGTCAGTCCGAGATGGAGCGGCTGATTGGTCTGCTTAGCCAGCGCGCGGTAGACGTCGATCAGGTGCCGCGGCCGCGACACCTTGCACGAGATGATGATCTGATCCTTGCGCAGGCCGGTGTCGATCGCCAGTTCGGTGGACTGCAGCGCCGACAGCACCATGCATTCGTTGATGATGTCGTCGGATTCCTTGCCGAGGCCGCGGTCGGTGTTGTCCTGCATTTTCGCCATCACCAGCTCCTGGTTGAGCGAGCCGCCGTTGACGCCAATGCGCACGGGCTTGCCGTGGTCGATCGCCACGTGGCAGATGGTGGCGAACTGTTCATCACGCCGTTTGCCGGTGCCGACGTTGCCCGGGTTGATACGGTACTTGTCGAGCGCCCGCGCACAGTCGGGGAAGCGCGTCAGCAGCAGGTGGCCGTTGTAGTGGAAGTCGCCGATCAGCGGCGCCGGGCAGCCGGCATCCAGCATGCGCTGCTTGATCTCGGGCACGGCGGCGGCCGCTTCGGGCAGGTTGACGGTGACCCGCACCATCTCGGCGCCGGCCTCCCACAACTCGATACACTGCCGGGCGGTCGCCGTCGCATCCGCCGTATCGGTCATCGTCATTGATTGCACGACGATCGGCGCGCCGCCGCCCACGGTGACGTGGCCGACCTTGACGCCGACCGTCCGATGCCGCTTGTCTACAGTGAGCACTCAGTCTTCCTTCCAGTCCGCAGCCAGCAGTGACTGTCTGATCTCGTCCGATCGAAACAGCGCGAGGTCCATGGTGTCGTGATTCTCGGCCCGCTCCATCTCCTCGTTGGCGAAGAAGGCGAGTGTGAAGGGCGGTCCGCCGGGCAGGATCACGGCGCGTGTGCGGTCGCGCGTGGTGGGCCGAAACAGCCGCCACAACACGGTCGAGCCGGCCGCATCCATCGCTTCAGTTTACCGCGCCTTCGCTGGCGGAGCTACGGCGAGGCCGGCCTGCGCCAATCGGCTACGCGCGAGACTGGCTGTGTTCGCGAGCGGAGGCGTGTAGCGCCGCGAGCGTGACCGCGGTCCGGCGGCTCTCCGCAAGGCTGACCACCGCCGGGGCGCCGTCGAGCACGCTCGCCTCGAAGTCTTCGATCTCCCGCACGAAGATGTCGCTCGATCCGGTGACGTGGACGCGTTCGACCACCCCGTGGCGTTCGAGTGCCAGTGTTTCCACGGGTCCGGGCCGGAAGGGATTGGGCACGGTCAGCGCCCCGTCACTGCCGAGCACCTCGAGCCAGGTTCGATAGGCGGCACGGAAGCCCGCATAGACGTTCGCGGTGATGCCGCTGTCGAACCGCAGCAGTCCCGTGAACTCCTCGTCGACGCCCGACTCGTGCCACAGCGCATGTCCCGCGGCCATCGTAGGCTCATGCCCGGCGATCAGCTGCGCATACGTCACCGGATAGCAGCCGACGTCCCAGAGCGCGCCGCCGCCCAGCGACGGCTCGAATCGGGTGTTCGGCGGCGGACCGATCGCAAAGGTGAAGCCGGATACGACGGCGCGCACCGCGCCGACCGCTCCGCCATGCAGCAGCGATACCACCGTCGCGGTCATCGGCTCATGGCGATACATGAACCCTTCTTCAACGACGACCTTTGCCGCTGTGGCGGCCGACGCGATGCGATCGATGTCGGCGGGATCGAGGGCCAGCGGCTTCTCACACAGCACGTGCTTGCCGGCGGCTATTGCGGCAAGGGTCCACGGCACGTGGTCGGTGTTTGGCAGGGGGATGTAGACCGCGTCGATGTCCGGACTGTCGAGCAGCGTCTGGTAGCCGACCACCGCGCGGGGGATGGACCACTCGCGGGCGTGCGCTTCAGCCTTGGCGCGATCGCGGCTCGCGACCGCCACCAGCTCGCTGCGCTTCGCCAGACGCATCGCCGGAATCACCCGGCGGTTGATCCGCGCCGTTCCCAGGATTCCCCAGCGGATCATCGGGCCGCCAGGCCTCCGGGCCTCCGCGCCTCCAGGGCAGCCATCAATGTTCGGCTTTCAGTTTCGCCAGCATGCGGCGGTTGAATTCTTCCGACTGGCCCCGCGGAATCGACAGTGTCTTCCAGCGCGGACCCTGCAGGTGTTTCGCCAGCAGCAGGATCTGGTAGGCGTGGCCCGCGTAGTGCGCCACCTGGCGTGAAATCGCCTTGTAGACGGTGTGCGGCTCGGCGCGGATGTAGACAATGCGCTGCAGGTCGGCGTCGGTGAGCGGCGTCAGCGCATCGAACACGCACTTCCAGCCGTGCTCCCACTCGGCCAGCAGCTCGGCGCGCGATTGCTGCGGATCCTCGAACTCGCGATCGCGCATCCGATCCGGCTTCTCGCCGTCGCTGTTCAGGAAGTCGACCCACCGCGAGCGCATGTTGCCGGCCATGTGGCGCATCAGCACCGCGACGCTGTTGGCATCCGGATCGATGGTGTCGTGCAGCTGTTGGTCGGTGAGCTGCTCGATCGACTTGTCGGCGAGCTTCTTGATCTTCTGCAGCTCGTCCATCGCAGCCGAGAGGATAGGGGAGTGACTCATGGGTTGATGGGTCGGGACGTGATTCAGCTGTTCTCGATCACCAGCAGCGCCACTGCCACGACCGCCAGTCCCCAGGCCGCCGGCGTGACGTCGCGCCGCCGCCCGGCCACCACGTGCAGTGCTGCGTGCAGGATGAACCCCCAGAGAATACCCTGCGTGATGGAAAAGGTGAGCGGAATCAGGATCAGCGTAGCAAACGCCGGCAGCGCGATCTCGAGGCGATCGAACGGCACGACGGTGACCGACTGAAACATCGCCACGCCGACCAGGATCAGCACCGCCGAGGTGGCGTATGGCGGAATCGCCGCGGCGAGCGGCGCAATGAACAGGCAGGGCAGGAAGCAGAGCGCGGTGATCACCGCGCTGCGTCCGGTGCGTCCACCCATCCGAATGCCGGCAATGCTCTCCACGTACGCCGTCCCGGATGAACTGCCGAACAGCGCCGCGCCAAAGGTCGCGAACGAATCGACGATCAGGCCCTGCCGGAGGTGCTTCGGTTTGCCCTGGTCATCCGTCAACGTCGCGGCCTGCGACACGCCGATGAACGTCGACAGCGAATCGAACAGATCCGTCAGCATCACGGTGAGCATGGCCGGGACCAGCGACAGCTGCAGCGCGCTCCAGACGTCAAGCTCGAGGAACACGCTCGAAAAATCCGGGGCGCTGAACCACGACGCCGGCGGCGCCACGAAGCCGCCCAGCCAGGCGCCGCCGGTGGCGAGCGCGATGCCCGCCAGGTAGGCGAACGGGTTGTCGCGGCGGGCCAGCCAGACGCTGACGATCAGCGAGGCCAGCACCAACAGCGCCCGATGATCGAGCGGGCCGACGCCCACCATGGTGGCCGGGTTGGCCGCGACGAATCCGGCGTTCTGCAAGCCAATGAACGTGAGCAGCAGGCCGATGCCGCCGGCGGTGGCCGACCGCAACGGCAGCGGAATCGCCAGCGCGATCCGCTCGCGCAGCGGCGTGATCGATACGAGCAGGAACACCACGCCGGCCCAGAAGGTGATGCCGAGCGCCACCGGCCACGCGATGCCACCGTTGATGATCAACGTGTAGGCGAAGAAGGCGTTGAGGCCCATGCCCGGTGCGACGCCGAACGGCAGCTTCGCGTAGAGTCCCATCAGCAGGGTCATCGTGAAGCACACCATGACCGTGGCCGTGAGCGCGCCCGAGAATGGAATGTTGGTGCCGGGCGTTGAAAGAATCGCCGGGTTGACGACCACGATGTAGGACATCGTGAGGAACGTCGTGACGCCGGCGACGATGTCCCGGGTCAAGAGGAATGCATGCCTTAGGCGAACGATCGCGAAAAGAGCTCCGTGATCGCCTTGCGCGCGGCCGGCATCAGCATGCGCGTGCCGGTGCCCGTGAAGTGCCTGTGCTGAACCACCGGCTCTGACGAACCGGTTTCTGCGGCCCATGCCGAGGCCTCGCCGTCCCACCGGAACCAGCTGCCCTTGTCCTGGTCGAACACGAACAGCGGCTTGTTGCACAGCTTGGCGAACTCCGCGCCCCAGCCCGTGCCGCCGCGCACCGTGAGGTCGGGCTGGATCGAGCCGATGACATAGATCTCCTGGCCGCTGTTGACCTGGTACCAAATGCTTTGCAGGATTTTCCGGAACGTCGGCGTGTCCGGATAGCGGCGGTTCATCAGCTTCGACACGTAGGCCAGGCTGACTTCGCCCGCAGCCAGCTCTTCATGATTGAGCACCCGCAGTCCCCGCGTCCGTGCCGGCTTATGGCCCTCGAACGAGAAGTTCACCTCCTCGACGCCGAAACTCTCCGCGCAGGCGCCGAACGCTTCCTCGGCGCCGAGCGCGCCGCCACTGAAGAGGATGACATCTTCTCGTCTCAGCATTCCCTGATCCCTGATCAATCCTTGTCGTCGCCGTCCGTGTCGGGCGCGTCCGGCTCTGGATCGTCGTGCTTCATGAAGTCCGGCGTGATGTCGATCGAATCATCTTCATCGGTGTCGTCGAGATCGAACGTCCGGCCCGTGAATTTGGTGGGGATCGGACCGCGCGGCTTGTCTTCGTTCTTCTTGAAGGGCTTCTTCTTGTCCTTGGGAGGCGCGGGTGGGCCAAAGTTCTGCTGGCGCGCATGGCTGGCGCCGCCGCCCCCACCGTAGGAGCCGCCGCCGTAGCCGCCGCCCGGACGCGGCCCGCCGTAGCTGCCACCGCCACCGCTGAAGCCGCCGCCTCCGCCGAACCCGCCGCCGGGTCGCGGGCCGCCGTAGCCGCCGCCGCGTGGCGGTCCACCCGGGCCGCGATCCTCGCGCGCACGCGCTTCGCTGACGGCGAGCGGTCGGCCCATGAACAGCTGACCATCGAACTGCGCGATCGCCGCCTCGGCTTCGGTGCGCTCCGCGTACTCCACGAAGGCGAATCCTCGCGCGCGGCCGGTGTCACGGTCGAGCGGGCGGACGATCTGGGTTGGCTTGCCGACCTGTGCGAAATGCGTACGCAGGTCGTCTTCGGTTGCCTGGTAGGGCAAATTGCCCACGAACAATCTGACTGGTGGCACGGTTGAACTCTAACAGTGAGCGGCTACAGGGTTGGGGTCGTGAGGGTTTCCCAGGGAAGTGGCGGTAGGAATGGGTGAGTATCCGCTGTGGGCGAAGCTTAGCAAATCTGTCAGGGGCTCACAAGTCCCGGATTCGCGCCTGAATGGCCTCGAGCCTCATTTTGAGCATCTCGCGATGCGCAGCCTTGCACGCCGCCGCCATCTCAGCCTGGGTCTGAGCAAGCGCCAGTTCCAGCCCGGCCTTGCGTGATTGCCGGGCCCTCTCTGCCTCTGACATCGGCGGCCGGACGGTCTTGACCCTCTGCGCCTCCTCCTGCTGCGACTCCACCGACTTGCTCTCGAAGCCACGGGCCATGAGGACCACCTTAGCAGAAAGCTGGTAAAATTCCCTCGGGAAGTGGGCAGTGAGAAGCTTCTGACTTCTCACTGCTCACTTCGAAAGAGTCGGCGTAGGCGACGCAAGTCACGCTACTGAGCGTGAGTCGAAGGGCGGGCGATTGATCATTCTTCCGCTGGTGGTGTTCCTGCAGTTGGCGGGCACGCAAGGGGTGCCCGTCACGCTGCGCCCGCCTCGGACCACCGAGTGGCAGCTTGGCGTGGGCGTTGCGAAGAGCGTCAGCCTGTTCGAGTCCACCTCCGGCCGCGCCTACGCTGTGCAGATCATTGGCTGGGCACGTGAGCTCACCGGCGATTCGAAGATCATCGGCATCCCCGGGCGGTTTGCCTGGGGTGTCGAGGCCATGCCTGTGTTGGCGCAATTCGAGCCCTCTGGAATCTACGGCATCGGTTTCGCGCCGGTCGTGTGGCGATGGAACTTCCCGCCCCGCCAGTCGTGGTCGGCGTACGGCGAACTGTCGATGGGTGGGATGTGGACCACCGCCGCGATCCCCGAGGACACCAGCCAGTGGAATTTCACCGCGCATTGGGGCGGCGGCGTGCGCCTTCGGCCCAGGGGCCGTCACGCGTTGCTGGTTGCGTATCGTTTTCAGCACTTCTCGAACGGCAACCAGCTCGGATCGAATCCCGGCGTGAACAGTCACGTCGTTGCAGCCGGCCTGAGCTTCCGCAGCCCGTAGCCCGCAGCCCGTCTATCTCTGGTAGCTGCCGCGTTTCACCGAGGCCGACAGCTTCACCCGGTACTTCATCGGGTCGGCGCGGAACATCTGCTTCCATTCCTGCAGGCTGCCGGCGCCGCCAGAGCTGATCGACGAGCCCAAGTGTTTGAAGATGTCGTGCATGAGCGGACGCACCGATCCGCGGGCCCTGCGTGTCCACCAGCGGCAGCTTCTTGCCCTTGCCCTGCACCGTGGTCTGCTCGGCGGCCCCTTGAGGGTGCGATCGCCATCGACCACCACCAGGGTCCCGGCCCGGAGGTGCCGCATCAACGCCGCAGCGTCCGCCAGTGGCGCCTCCGGCGCCACGGAATACGGGTCGCGGATGATGATCTGCTGCATCCGCGTGGCCTTGGCGACCTCGCGGACCTGCGGCTCGATGTCGCCGTTGCGGAAGCCGCGGTCGATGATGCCGAGTCTGCCTGCCTCGGCC
>VFZG01000061.1 GCA_016871275.1 Acidimicrobiia bacterium
TCTTCCTCGATGCTTCGCTCGCCAGGCCCGCGCAGTGGTGCGTGGCCCTGTTCGTGCTGGCGTCGTTTCTGTGCGCGGCCAAGGGGCATCTCGGCTTCGCACGGCTTGGCATTGCGGGGGCGTTCTTGCCGCTGTGCCTGCTGATCGCCAGTGGCGCCGAGCATCGCGCCCTGCATCCGCCGTTGCGCCAGTTTCTGGAAGACCGCATCGGCGGATTCGCGATGGACAGCCGCGATGTGGAGAGGAGGGAGGTCCCAGTTGAGATCGAAGGGCGGTTGATGGCCGATGCGTTCCTCACCGGCACGGGGGCGTCGCTGCGACTGCGCGTCGAGCGAGCGTCTGCCGGAGCATGCCTCGAGCCGGCCGAGGGCGGCGTATCGCTTACCGTGCAGGGCGTGCTTGCCGCCAGCCAGGTCACCGAATGGCGGGCGGGCCGGACCATTCGCGCGACCGCGATTCTGCGCCGGCCCGCGAGGTACTTGAACGACGGCGTGCCCGATTTCGAACGGATGATGGCGCGGCGGGGGATAGCGCTGATTGGCACGGTGAAAAGCGCGGCCCTCGTGCAGCGTGTGGCCGAAGGGACGTGGATGGATGAAGCCGCGGCGTCGATTCGTGGCGCGGTTCGGCGCGCGATCGATCGGCACGTGGCGCCGCGGCATCCGCAATCGGCCGCGATTGCCGTGGCCATCCTGATCGGGGATCGCGGGTCCCTGGATCCGATCGTCGAACAGCGACTCCAGGAGGCGGGGACATATCACGTGATCGCGATCTCGGGCGGCAACATTGCCATTCTCGCCGGCCTGATTTCGGGCCTCCTTTGGGTGCTGAAGATTCGCGACGGGTGGGCCGCTGGAGCGGCCATTGCGCTGCTGGCTGCTTACGCGTTCATTGCCGGCGGCGGGCCGTCGGTCGTCAGGGCGACGGTCATGGCGGTGATCTACCTCGGCCTGCGAACCATCGATCAACGGACGGCGCCGCAGCATGCGATGGCAGTGACGCTGGTCGCCGTGCTGATGGCGTCGCCGCTGTCGATTGCCGATGTGGGACTGTGGCTCACCTTCGGGGCGACGGCGGCGCTTGTGGTCGCAGCAGCGCGGGTACTTCTGCCGGCGCCACTGTGGCTGAAAGTGCCGGCGGCGATCATCATCGCCTCGCTGGCCGTCGAAATCGTGCTCCTGCCCATCGTCGCATACGTGTTCCAGCGCGTGACGATCGCGGGGTTGCCCGTCAACGTAGTGGCGATTCCGTCAATGGCGGTCGTGCAGGTTGCGGCGATGATTACGGCGGCTGCGGACGCGGTTGGCCTTGACGGCTTGGCACGCGTCGCAGGCTGGACGACTCACATCGGCGTGCGTGGGTTGCTTGACAGCGCGCGGCTGGTGGACGTTGCGCCGTGGCTGACGTGGCGTGTGCCGTCTCCGGACTGGTGGCTGGTCCTGATGTATTTCTGGTCGCTGGTGGTCGCGCTGTTCGCGCCGCTGAAGCGCTGGCGCCAATCGTGTCGCGTCACCGCAGCGGTCCTGCTGTGCGTCATCGCGTTCGCCCCGCATACCTGGGCACGCACCTTCGGCGATGGACAACTGCATCTCACGATGATCGACGTCGGGCAGGGCGATGCGATGCTGGTCACCCTGCCGAACGGCCGGACGCTGCTGGTGGATGCCGGCGGGGTGTCGCCGGGCGGCGAGTTCGACATTGGCGACCGCGTGATTGGCCCCGCGCTCCGAGCGCGGGGAATCACGACACTCGACTACCTCGCCATCACCCACGGCGATCCCGATCACATTGGCGGTGCCGCGTCGATCGTTCGCGACTTTGCCCCGCGCGAGATCTGGTATGGCACCTACGTCAACAACCATCAGCCGTCCATCGCGCTGCAGGCGCTGGCGTCGCGAACACGTTCGGCCTGGCGATGGTTGCAACGTGGCGAGCGCATGGACATCGGGGGTGTCGAATTGCGTGTCCACCATCCGGCACCGGAGGACTGGCAGCGCCAGAAGGTGCGCAACGACGATTCGCTGGTGATGGAGCTGCGCTACGGGCAGGTGTCGATGCTGCTCACCGGCGACATCGGTCGCGACGTGGAGCAGGCGCTGTTGCCCGCGCTCGATCTGCTCCCGGTCGTCGTCTTGAAGTCACCGCATCACGGCAGCGGCACCTCCAGCTCGGAAGACTTCGTCCGCACGCTGAAGCCGCGCATTGTCCTGATTGGCTGTGGCCGCGGCAATCCGCACGGGCACCCGGTCGATCCCGTGATGGCCAGATATGCGGCCGCCGGAGCCGCGGTGTATCGCACGGACCTGCACGGGCAGATTCGCGTGTCGACCGATGGCGTGACGGTCTCGGTCAAGGCATTCGCCAGGTGAGGTCTGCGCCACGCAGGCACGGAAGCGCGGAGAACCCAATTCTTATCACCCTGCGCACGCCGCAGCGCGCGATGGCAGGGCCGACGTCGGCGTCGCCAGTAGTGTGGGAACGAGTTGATTGACGACCCGATCGCCCGACAGCCCGACAGCCTGCTAGGTGCGTGATTTTGCAATCCGCCAGTGCGCTTCGAGTTGATCGAGCGTCAGGTCGCGGAACGTTCTGCCGCCGGCGATGACCTGGCGTTCGAGGTCGTCGAAGCGGCGGTGGAACTTGTCGTTGGCGACGCGCAGCGCGGCTTCCGGCTCGATGCCCAGCTTGCGCGCCACGTTGACGAGCGAGAACAGCAGGTCGCCGAATTCTTCTTCCGCTTCGCGCGACTTGCCGCCGCCGGCGGCGACGGCGTCACGCAGTTCGCGGATCTCTTCCTCGGCCTTGTCGATCACATCGTCTGTCTTCACCCAGTCGAAGCCGACCTGTGCGGCCCTGGTGCCGAGTTCATAGGCGCGGAGCAGTGACGGCATCGACCGTGGCACGCCGCTCAGCACGGTCTTCTCGGGCTCGCCGGCGTCCTTGCGTGCATCCTTTCTCTCCTGGGCCTTAATCTCCTCCCACTGCTGCTTGACCTGTTGTGGCGTCAGCGACGCCTGGCCGTCGGGATCGAAGATGTGGGGGTGGCGGCGAATCAGCTTCTCGGCGATCGAGGCGATCGAATCGGCGATGCTGAAGCGGCCCTCCTCCTCGCAGATTCGCGCCAGGAACACCGCCTCGAACAGGAAGTCGCCCAGCTCGTGCTTCAGCGCGTCGTGGTCGCCGCGATCGAGGGCGTCGAGCAGCTCGTAGGTCTCCTCGAGCACGAACGGCCGGAGGGTCAAGAGCGTCTGCTGTTTGTCCCACGCACAACCCGCCTCGGATCGCAAGGCGCGCATGAGGTCGACGAGTCGCTGAAACTGCTCGCCGCTGTGCCTGGAATCGCTCCGCGTTCCGGTCGTGCCGGGCGAATCACTCATGTGCGTATGCTAGCATTGCAGTTTTGGATGAAGGCGCGCGTCACCGTCCTGGGGAGCGGCACGTCACATGGCGTGCCGATGATCGGCTGCAGCTGCGCCGTGTGCCGGTCCACCGATCCGCGTGACCGCCGGTCCCGGCCCTCGATCTATGTGGACGTTGCGGACGGACCGAAGATCCTGGTCGACACGTCAACCGACCTGCGGCAGCAGGCGCTGACGCATCACGTATCGCGCGTCGATGCGATCCTGTTCACGCACAGCCATGCCGATCACGTGATGGGGCTAGACGACTCGCGGCGCTTCAGCCAGATGCAGAAAGGCGCCATTCCCTGCTACGCCGATGCGCAGACCATGGCGTCGCTGCGGAAGTCGTTCCACTACGCGTTCGATCCGGTGACGGAGAAGAGCGGCGGCCTGCCGCGGATCGACTTGCGATTGATCGAGGGGCCGTTCGGCATCGACGGCGTAGCGATTCGGCCGGTGCCGTTGATGCACGGTTCGCGGCAGATTCTCGGGTTTCGATTCGGTGAGTTCGCCTATCTCACGGACACGAACCACCTGCCCGACCAGGCGTGGCCGCTGCTCGATGGCGTCAAGACGGTCATTCTGGATGCCTTGCGGCATCGCCCCCATCCCACGCACTTCACCGTTGCCGAAGCGGTGGCGGTGCTCGGGCGGCTCCAGCCGCGCCGGAGCTATCTCACGCACATCTGCCACGACCTGCCGCATGTCGCGACCAACGAGTCGCTGCCGGCAGGGGTGGAACTGGCCTACGACGGGCTGGTCTTCGACATCGAGGCGGACGCGTGGACGTAATCCACTATCCCGACGATCCGCGTCCCGCCACCTGGCGCTCGCCGGTACTGGCGCTCGGCAACTTCGACGGGCTGCATCGCGGCCATGTCAAGATCGTCGAACGCATCCAGCGGGGTGCCGGCGAACGCGGTGGCACCAGCGTGGTGCTGACGTTCGACCCGCATCCGCCGCGGGTGCTTCGCCCCGACAAGGCGCCCGCCTTGCTGATGACCAAACCGCAAAAGCTCGCGGCGCTGGAGCGAGCCGGCGTCCAGGGGACGGCGGTGGTGCGCTTCACGCGCGAGATGTCGCAGTGGGAGCCGGAGCAGTTCGTCCGGCTCGTGCTGGTCGAATGGCTGCGCGTCGCCGAAGTCTGGGTGGGCGCCGATTTCCTGTTTGGCCGCGATCGCAGCGGCAACTTCTCGCTGTTGCGGTCGCTCGGCGCGCAGTTGAACTTTCGGGCCGAGAAGATCGATCCCATCCGCTACAAGGACTTCGTCGTATCGAGCACGCGCATTCGCCGCCTGGTCAGCGAGGGCCGGGTGGATGAGGCTGGTGCGCTGCTGGGGCATCATTACGCCATCGACGGCACGGTCGTGGAGGGCGCCCGGCGGGGACGAGAGATCGGGTTTCCCACCGCGAACCTGTCGACCGGCAACGAGCTGATCCCGCCGCACGGGGTCTACGCGACGGTGATCACCATCGACGGCCAGGTGCTGCCGGGTGTGACGAACATCGGGCAGCGGCCAACGTTTGGTGACCGGCTGGCGACCACCATCGAAACGCACGTCATCGACAAGTCCATGGACCTGTACGGCAAGGCGGTTCGCGTGGCGTTCGTGCAGCGTCTGCGCGACGAGCGGAAGTTCCCCGATATCGAGGTCCTCCAGGAACAGATTGCGGCGGATGTTCGCCGTGCGGCTCGGTTGTTCGATAGACTATCGGTCTGAGATGAGCCGCTCGTCGTTCACATTCAAACTGACGGTGCCGAACGATCCCGTGGGTGCCTCTGTCGTGGCCGTCGTGGCCACTCATGCCGTTGAATACGCCAGGATTGAGGGCCCGGCCGGCGCCGCGTTCGTGGATCGGGCGCGGAACACCGCGCTGAATGCCATGAAGGGCGCCGATGGCCGCCCCTGCCTGGTGATCGTTGCGGCGGTGAAGGGCCAGCTGACGGTGACCATCGGCAGCCACACCGTCACCGAGCCGCTCCCCGCGTAGCCCATGCGCCTGTTCAACACCCTGACCCGGCGGGCGGAAGCGTTCGTTCCGCTGCGCGACAACACCGTGCGCATGTACACCTGCGGCCTGACGGTCTATGCCCGCGGCCACATCGGCAACTTCCGGACGTTCGTCTGCGTGGACGTGCTGCGGCGCGCGCTGAAATACGTGGCCGGCTACCAGATGCATCACGTCATGAACTTCACCGACGTGGACGACAAGACGATCGTTGGCGCGGCGAAGGCCGGCATCGGCCTCCGCGCATACACCGACCAGTACATCGCCGCGTTCCGCGAAGACGCCGCGGCGCTTGGCATCGAACCGGTGGAAGACACCCCGCGCGCGACCGACGACGCCAATGTGAAGGCCATGGCCGACATGATCAACGCGCTCGGCCAGCGCGGGCACACCTACCGCAGCGACGGGTCGATCTACTTCAAGATCTCGACGCTGCCGTCCTACGGCAAGCTGGCGCGCCTCGATTACGAGGGCATCCAGTCCGGCGCGCGAGTCGACTCTGACGAGTACGACAAAGAGAGCGCGCGCGACTTCGTGCTGTGGAAGGCCACCAAACCTGGTGAGCCCACCTGGGACGTGGGCTGCGGCCCGGGCCGGCCGGGCTGGCACATCGAGTGCTCGGCGATGGCGCTGCGTCTGCTGGGCGAGTCGCCGATCGACATTCACACCGGCGGCGTCGACCTGGTGTTCCCGCACCACGAAAACGAGATTGCCCAGAGCGAAGGCGCCACCGGCCAGGAGTTCTCGCGCTGCTGGGTGCACATCGAGCACCTGCTCGTCGACAACCAGAAGATGTCGAAGTCGCTCGGCAACTTCTACACGGTGCAGGACGTGCGCGACAAGGGCTTCCGTCTGTCGGCGCTGCGCTACATCCTGCTGTCGGGCTACTACCGCAAGCAGTTGAACTTCACGTGGACCGGCCTGGAACAAGCCGAAGAGTCGTTACGCCGCATCACCGACTTTCTCGGCCGCGTCGAGGCGCTCACGGCGGCGGGCACCCACGACGAGGTCGGCGCTCGCGTCGCAGACGCGGTCGGAGCCTTCGATGCCGCGCTCCGCGACGACCTGAACACCGCTGCCGGGCTGGGCGCGATCTTCGATCTGATCCGCGCGCTCAACATCGCGATGGACCACCGGCAGGTGGGCGCGGGTGACGCGCCGGGGATTATGTCGGCCTTCGACCACTTCGATCGCGTGCTGGGCGTGTTGTCGCTGCGGAGGGCAGAGGATGCTGCGCCGCCGATTCCACAGGCCGACATCGATGCTGCGATGCACGCCCGTCAGGACGCGCGCCGCAAGCGCGACTTTGCCGAGGCCGATCGTATCCGCCAGGACCTGCTGAGCAAGGGCGTGGTCCTCGAAGACGGTCCGCACGGCACGCGGTGGAAACGGAAGTGAGAGGTGAGAAGAGAGCAGTGAGAAGAGAGCAGTGAGAAAAGAGAAGCCGCAAGTGTGACTTCTCCCTTCTCCCTTCTCACTTCGATTAGGATCAGCGTATGGACGCGCCGATCATCAAGACCGCCCTGCCTGGACCAAACGCCAAGGCCTTAATCGAACGAGATCGCCGGGTCGTGTCGCCGTCGTACACGCGCGACTATCCGTTCGTGATGGCGCGCGGAGCGGGCGCGGTCGTCGAAGACGTCGACGGCAACCTGTTCCTCGATTGCGCCGCCGGCATCGCGGTCAACTCTACGGGTCACTCGCACCCGGACGTCGTGGCGGCGATCATCGATCAGTCGCAGAAGTTCCTGCACATGTCCGGCACCGACTTCTACTACGAGCCGCAGGTGCGCCTCGCCGAGGAGTTCAACGCCGTGGCCCCGCTCAGCGGCGACACGCGCTCCTTCTTCTCGAACTCGGGCGCCGAAGCAATCGAGGCGGCGATCAAGCTGGCCCGCTACGCCACCGGGCGCTACGGCATGGTTGGCTTCCTGGGCAGCTTTCACGGCCGCACGATGGGAGCGCTCTCCCTGACTTCGAGCAAGGCATTTCAACGGCGCGGCTTTGGACCCATGCAGGCCGGCGCCTTCCACGCGCCCTACGGCAACTGCTACCGGTGCCCGGTCGGGCTCAAGCCCGAGTCCTGCCAGGCGGAGTGCCTCGATTTCCTCGAGCATCAGTTGCTGGTGCACCTGATCTCGCCCGACGAGGTTGCCGGCGTGGTGGTGGAGCCCATCCAGGGCGAGGGCGGCTACGTCGTCCCCAAGCCGCAGTTTCACCAGCGCCTGCGTGACATCACCAGGAACCACGGCATCCTTCTGATCGCTGACGAAGTGCAGTCGGGCATGGGGCGCACCGGGCGGATGTTTGCGATCGAGCACTTCGACGTGGAGCCCGACATGGTGGCGGTGGCCAAGGGCGTGGCGTCGGGCCTGCCGCTCGGCGTGACGACGGCGCGGGCAGCGGTGATGTCGTGGCCCCCGGGATCACACGCCAGCACGTTCGGCGGCAATCCGGTGTCGTGCGCGGCGGCCTTGAAGACCATTGAACTGCTGAAGGCCTCGCTGATGCAGAACGCCGCCGACGTTGGCGCCTACTTGCTGGGCCGGCTCAAAGAACTCCAGCTGAAGCACCCGATTGTCGGCGATGTGCGCGGCAAGGGCCTGATGATCGGCATCGAGCTGGTGCGCGATCGTGTCACCAAGGAGCGCGCCGTCACCGAGCGGGATGCGGTGGTCGATGCCTGCTTCCAGCGGGGACTGCTGGTGCTGGGCGCGGGGAAGAATGCGATTCGCATCTCCCCGCCGCTGGTGCTGACGAAAGCGCAGGCGTCGACGGCCGTGGAGATCATCGACGCCGCGCTGGGTTCGCTACCGGTCGCCGGTGCTGTGCGATGACGGCTTGGCCGGCAGCCGGCGCTCCTGCAGGTCCCGCTCGCGATCGATGTAACGCTCGCCCTGCGTCATCCACGCCGGCGCCGGCGAATCCTTGAGGTAGTGATCGAACCACTCGAAGATCCGGTGGTGGTAGTCGACCTGATTCTGCCGCCGCCGCAGGCCGTGATCCTCGCCTCCGTACTGCAGCAGCACCACGTTCTTCCCGGCCCGCCGCGCCACGTTGTAGAGCGCGACGCCCTGGTGCCAGTGCACCGTGCCGTCGTTGTCGCCGAACATGACCAGCAGGTTGGTCTGCATCGCGTGCGCCTTGTAGAGCGCCGAGTTGCGGATGTAGGCCTGGAGGTCCTCGTAGAGCGGCACCTGCATGCGCTGTTGGCCGGTCTCGATGTGATCGGTCTCGGCAATGCCGCTTGACCAGTGGTGGTTGCCGTAGTTGCTCACGAGATCCGTGATGGGCGCGCCGGCGACACCCGCCTTGAACACAGTGGTGTGCGTGGACAGGTAGACGGTGTCGAAACCACCCCAGGAATGGCCCACGATGCCGATGCGAGCGGCATCGACGAAGCCCATGCCAAGCACGCGCTGCACCGCGGGCACGACGGATTCGATCACCGACACGCCGGGGTCGCGCGGCCGGAACACGATGTCCGGCTGCACGTACACGTAGCCGCGCGTCGTGAACGCCGCCGCATTGTAGTAGTCGCGCTCCGACGGCATGGAGAAGGTGTGCACGCCGTCAGACAGCTTCTCGTACATGTAGACCACCATCGGGTACTTCTTCGACGGATCGAACCCCGCCGGGTAGAAGACCGCCGCCTGCAGCGGCACGCCCTTCTGGCTCTTGTAGTCGACCACCGCTGAACGGCCCCAGAGATACTCGCGCATGAACGGATTGGTGGTCGTGACCTGCTTGCCGTCCGTCAGCGTGGCACCGGCCGTGAAGTAGTCTGGCGAATCGTCAAAGCCCTGAACCGCGTAGACGAAGCGGTCGGCGCGCTTCGCCCTGGCCAGGCGGTCGACACGCTTGTCCAGCCGCAACAGCGAATGCACAGTGGGCGACGCGCCGCCGTCCAGCCTGGCGTAGCCTGACTGCTTGGAGCGCAGGCCGAACTGCGACAGCACGATCGGCTGTGTCCGATCGATCCACTCTTCCTCCGGATCCAGCCTCACGTAGCGGTGACGAATCTCGCCGGCCGCGCCGTTCGTCAATCTCGACGCGCCGCTGCCGTCCAGCTTCAGTTCCCACACATCCACCTTGTCGTACAGCAGCACGCTCGCATCGCCGCGGGTCCATCCCGCGACGCCAAAACCGGGCTTCTGTGCGCCGGTATCGTCGGACTCCTTGTCGACGAAGCTGGTTGCGATCGCGCCGGTCAGGTTGGTCTGCGCGCCGGTGGCCAGCTCGACGGTCCAGTACTGATCGTGCTTGAGATAGAGCAGGTACTTTCCGCCCGGACTGGTTTGCACGTAGCGGTCCTCGACACGCCGGGCGACCTCGGAGCGGGCACCGGTCGTGGCGTCGACCACCGACACGTTGGCGACGATACGGCCGATGCTGCGCTCCATGGCGAAGGCATTGGTGTCCACGAGCACGGCGCGCGCGCTTCGCTTGATTGGCGTGACCTCCTCACCGATGGCGCCCGCCAGGCGCGTGAGCCTGCCGTCTGCGAGGCTCCACGACGCGAGCATCGACCGCTGGCGATCGCGGTTGGCGTCAATCTTCTGGCGTGGCATCACGATGGTGTCTGTTGGGTGCCACACCTGCACGTCGGGCAGTTCATCGGCAATCTCGCTGGTGGCGGCAATGCGACGGGTGCGCAGCGAAGCATTACCGGCCAAGGGCTTCCGGCGCCACGGACCGACGCCCACGTACAGCCGTGCGCCGTCTTCAGACCACAGCGGCGAACGGAAACGCACAATCCGCAGATCGTCTCCAAGCTCAGCATGCCGGTTCGGCAACTCGAATCGGCTCGCAGGGGCGGCCCCCAGGTCCGCCCACGCCATGACAGAAAAGGCCGGTCCCTCGCGCGTGTCGTCGTCCGACGACTTCAGCGCAGCCAGCGCGGCCGACTCACGCCGCCAGGTCAGGCCGGAATAGAAGCTTGATGATGAATCCAGAGTGCGCAGCGTATGGGTGGACGGGTCGAACAGCTGGAGGCTGTTGCCGGCGCCACCCTCCACCGTGACGGCGAAGGCCAGCAGGGCACCGTGCGTCTGCCATGCCAGTTCGGACACCGAGCCGAACGTCGTATCTGCGCCGGTCGCCAGCGCACGGACCACCAGCGCTGTTCCCCTGGGCGCCACCTCGTCTCCTGGGGACGGCGCGGACGCGGTGGTCTCTGGCGCGTAATGACGCATCGCCAGATGTGTGCCGGTGGCGCTGAACGAGAACGACTCGATCCCCTCGATCGTGGTCACGGCGCCGGTGGCCAGTTCCACGATCGACAGCTTCCTGCGAATCGGCTTCTTCTCTTGGCGGAGCTTTGCCTCCGCCTCCTCGGACATTCCGACCAGCGCTGCCAGCCACTTCGAGTCGTCTGAAAACGCCGGCTGCTCGCCAAACGCGATCGCGGTGGCGGTGCCGCCCGCCGACGGCATCACCCGTAATTCGTTCTGGCGGTCTGCCCGGGTGACGCCGAAGACGAGCCACTTGCCATCAGGCGAGAGCGGCGTGCGTTGCGCGGCGAGCTGTTCCCACCGCCCGTACTCGTCCGGCGCCAGCGGGCGCGGCTGTTGGCCCATCAGCAGCGAGGTGAAGCACAGAACGCCTACGGTGGCGGCGAAAGGACGAATCGGACTCATAGCTCAACTCCAGACGAGCCGCATCGTATGTCGAAACGCCCAGTCTGGGCTCTTCCATGGCTGCGTCCACACCATGGCACCAGCCTTGCTATGGAGCAGGCATGACAAGACATCGACAGGATCTCGGACTGCAGGGCGAGGACCTCGCCTGCGTGGAGCTTGAAAAGCTCGGATACTCAATTCTCGAAAGACGATACCGGTCTCGCTTTGGCGAGATCGATATCGTCGCCAGAGACGACGGCACGGTAGTATTTGTGGAGGTGAAGACCAAGACCAGCAGCAGTTTTGGCGATCCCGTCGAGGAAGTAACGCTGCAGAAACAGCGACAGATCGTCTCGATGGGGGAGGAATACGTCAGCTTCCGGTGCCCGCCCGGGACCAACTGCCGGTTTGATGTCGTCGGTGTCGATCTGTCGGCCTTACCGGCCACCATCACCCATTACAAGGACGCGTTCCGTCCCGGATGGTGAGCCGCAGAAGGCGCAGACGGCACAGACTGTGACGACGACGGAATTACGAACAGACCCAATCACGGGCCGGACGGTCGCCGTTGACCTTGGCGCATGCCAGCGGCGCGACGACTTCGACCTGGAGCCGGTACGCCTCGAGGATGCACCGGCTCAGTGCCCGCTAAGTGAGGGCCGGGAGGCCGAAGCCGGGCCCGAGATCCTGGCGTGGCGGGAGGGCGGTCCTGCCAACGCGCCCGGCTGGTCCGTGCGCGTCGTGCCCAACCGGCACGCCATGCTCAGGATTGAAGGGCAGCTCGACGTCGGTCCCAACGGGTTGTTCGACGGGCGGGATGGTCTTGGCGCGCACGAAGTGATCGTCGAGACGCCGATTCACGACCAGCCGCTGCACACCCTGGATGTGGATCGTGTGTGGCGCGTCTTCTGGGCGTGGCGCACACGGATGCGGGACCTGGAGCGGGACAGTCGATTCGTGAGCCTGGTGGCGTTCAAGAACCACGGCCGGGCTGCCGGCGCCAGGCTCGATCATTCACATTCCCAGCTCACGGCGTTTCCATTGGTGCCGCCGGCTCTGGCTGAAAAACTGCGAGGGGCGGCACAATACTTGTCGATCCAGGGCCGCTGCGTGTACTGCGATGTGATTGCGGAAGAATTGAAAGACGGTCGCCGGGTCATCTCAGACCAGGCCTCGATTCTTGCCATTGCCCCGTACGCCTCGCGGGTGCCGTTTGAAACCTGCCTGATGCCCCGCTCACACTCGGCAAGGTTTGAAGACGCGTCCGACGCGACCTTGCACATCCTTGCCACCACCTTCAAAGCGGTGATGGCAAGAATTGACTGGGCGCTGGAGCGGCCCGCCTACAACCTCGTCCTCCATACCGCGCCGCTATCGGGCGAGGCTGACGCGGCGTTCCATTGGCATCTCGAGATCCTGCCTCGTGTGACCCGGTATAGCGGCCTCGAGTGGGGCACCGGCGTTCATCGCAATCCGGTCTCCCCTGAGGACGCGGCGCGCGCGCTCAGGACGTGAGCTTGCGGCGCACCAAGTTCACGAGCTCGGGAAATTGCCGCCGATCGGTGAAGTGGCCGCGATCGTCGAACTCGAAGTAGCTGCACCGCAGTTGCGCGGCGACGAAGCGCGGCTCGGCGATCGGAATGAGCGGATCGTCAGTCGAGCTGTAGATGGCGATCCAGGGCTGGTGGTCGCGAATCCGTTGCCACCGCCACGGCTCTGCGTAGTAGCCGCTGGCGCGCTCGAACGCATCGCCGAGGTCGGTATGGCACACGCCGACGAGGATTGAGCCGGCCAGCCGGTGGGTCTCGGCATACCGCATGGCCGCCACCGCGCCGGAGGAGTGTCCAATCAGAATGGTCCGCTCGTCGGCGCCCAGCGATTCGAGATGCGGCAGCCACGCCGACGCGCGGGCCCTGATGTGGTCGGGGAACGTCTGGTTGATGACCTCGAGTCCCAGCGCGCTGAGCTCGCGCTCCACCCAGGGGAGCCAGATGTCGCCGGCCGTGCACCCGCCGTTGCCGTGGATCAGAATCGCCCTGGTGGCGCTGACCGCTTCGCTCACGGGAGTGGTCGCCAACGCCAACGGACGCGCACGATGCTGATCCTACTTGCGCGCCGGGCTACGCCGGTTACATTTCTCGCCGTGCGTGAACGGCGCGGGGTGGATTAGGCTTGGAGGGGATGCTCTACATTACCGACGCCCTGGCGATCGCCGAGAAGGACCTCGAGGAGCGCTTCGTGCGCGCGTCTGGCCCTGGCGGTCAGAACGTCAACAAGGTGTCGACCGCCGTCGAACTGCGATTCAACCTCGAGGCGTCGTCGCTGACGAGCGAGGTGAAACAGCGGCTGCGCGCCCTGGCCGGCTCGAAGCTGACTGCCGACGGATTCCTGCTGATCGACAGTCGTGAACACCGGCTGCAGTCACAGAACAGGGAAGCCGCTCGCGCTCGTCTTGCCGGGCTGATTCGGCGGGCCCTCATTCGCCCCCGCACCCGTCGGCCCACCCGGCCAAAGGCCGGCGCGCGCGAACAGCGCCTGACGGGGAAGAAGCGGCGCGGCGATATCAAGGCCGGCCGGCGCCAACGGCGTTTCGATGAAGACTGAGTCGGCAGGATGATGCTCTCGCGGCGGGAGCTCGACCTGCAATACCATTCGCCGCGGAGATGATTGCGGACCCATGACCCTGGCATTCGCTCTGCTGCTGTTTGTTTCGACATCCCTGTCTGGTGTGCAGACGCAGTCAGTTGCGGCGGCCGGCGTCACGACCGTCATGGCGATCACGCTGCCGGCCTACGACGGCGAGCTCGAGATCGACGGCACGCCGATTTCGGGAAGCGGCGTATCGCGGAGGTATGAGACTCCGTCCCTGACGCCGAACCGTTCCTATCAGTACAAGGTGATCGCGAAGTGGGCGCCGAACACCTACACCAAGATGACCCGAACCAAGGTGGTCAGCTTCCGCGCCGGCGAGCGCGTGACGATCGACATGTCGGCCGACGACCCGACCGACCGTGTGACGGTGATCTATGTGCCGACGCCGGAGAACATCGTCGCGAAGATGATCGAGATGGCGGCGATCACGCCTCACGACGTCACCTACGAGCCCGGCGTCGGCGATGCGCGCATCACCATTGCGGCCGTCAAGGCCGGGGCTCGCGGCGGCGTCGGCATCGATCTCGATCCTGAGCGGGTCGAGGAGTCACGCGCCAATGTAAAGGCCGCCGGGCTCAGCGACAAGATCGACATTCGTCTCGGCGATGCGCTGGAGCAGCCCGACCTGGGCAAGATGACGGTGGTGCTCCTCTACATGGGCGATCACTTCAACATGCTGATCCGCCCGTACCTGTGGAAGCAGCTACCAATCGGCGCGCGCGTCGTGTCACATCGATTTTTGATGGGGGATTGGAAACCCGATCAGACGGTGTCGATCAACGACGACTACGGCCTGCCGTACGACGTGCACCTGTGGACGATCAAGGAGGAACACAAGAAGCCATAGCCGTGAGACGATAGACCGTATTAGCGGCCTCCCTTGTTAACGGACGGCCTGTTCTCAAACCGAGGCGGGGCTCCGCCCTCGTGAACACGCCAGCGCTGGAGTCGTCTCGGGAGAGGTCGCGTCGGTTGGTCAGGGGAGGGTCTTCCGAGGTGGGTTGAGGGGAGCTGCGGCGTCTGATTTCAATGGCCGTCGTTACGGTTTCCCAAACGAAGGACGCCGCTAGCAGCCCCCAGAGCGTTCGCTCCTACCAGGCCATGTCGCGCCCGGGCTTCCTTCCATCGACGCCCGGTCTCGCGTCGAAGCCAGTCGTGGTAGCTGAACGCGGCGAGGACGATCGAGAGGCCGAGGATCCAGAGCGCGCTGACGGCGACGAACCACCAGTCGCTCATCCTGTGTGCTCACGACGCTACGCGTTCGGTCGAGACTCCGTGGACGCTGTCCGCCATCTCGACGGATGGAAGCGGTCGTAGATCAATACCGCGAGAGCGAGCACGAACGATGCCAGGGTCATGATCGCGACGCCCCACAGCGTGGCCTGGCGGGTCGTGTACGCCGGGACATGCTGCTGAGTATAGGGAAGCGTCACGGTGTAGAGCATCGTGCTCGGGTTCAGGTTGTTCCTGGAAAGCTGTTCGTAGATGGACACGACGTGATCTAGGGCGGTGCCGACCTGCTCGAAGGCCCCCTTCATGCTCTGTTCGACCTGGTTCGCCAGGACTGGTAGCTCGCCGGGACCGCGCAAGCGCATGTCGGATAACGAGCGTCTCAGTGAACCGTAGTAGGACATCTCTCGCTCGAGCGCCGCGAAATTGAAGCGCTCGCCGATCAGTCGATTGGTCAGATCCTGGCGGAAGGCGCTGTCTTCGTTTCGGCTCGACATCTGCATCAGGCGATCGAGAAACGACTCGCCGAACTGCGGAATAAGCGTCTCAGTGCCGCCTTGCCCTCTCGGAAAACCGGGACTCGGCACATTCTGCGCGCCGGCGGCCGGTGCGCCGGTGGTCGGCTGCGAGTACTGCTGCAGCGACTGCTCGAGGGCCGCCACGCGGCGACTCGCCTCGTCTTGTCTAAGCCGCGTCTGGAAGAGCTGA
>VFZG01000062.1 GCA_016871275.1 Acidimicrobiia bacterium
CGAAGATCACCGTGCTGGGCTACACGCTGGTACGGCTCGATCCGGCGGTGATGCGCGACACCATCCTCGCCGCGCTGTCGTTGCGCCACTTTCACGGCGATGACACCGAGTCGGCCTATCGGGTCGCGGTCGTCGATCGCCATGACTCCTCGAAGGTCGTGTGGGAGTCCGCGCCTGGTGTGGCCGCGGCCATCTCGACGGCGCCCGACGTCTCGCAGGCCTTCATGGGTCCGCGGCCGGAGCAGATGTTCGTCTTCGCCAAGAACCTGCGGGATGCGATGCCGCCGCCACTTCCGGAATCCGGGAGCCGGGATCCGGGATCGGCAAGGGCGGGCGCTTCCCGAGCGAGGAGCCCCGAGCCCGGACTGCAGAGCAATAAGGTCATCGTGTCGATGATCGAGCGCGACGAGCGCCGCGGCGGCAGCGGCACGGGTCCCCGCGGGCGGGTGATCACCCGCGGAAGTTTCACGGGTTTCGACGGCCGTTGGCTGTTGGTGGCGAAGCATCGCGCCGGTTCGCTCGAGGCGGCGGTGGCCGCCATCCGCATGCGTAACCTGGGCATCAGCTCGGGGATCCTGTTGCTGCTGACGATGGCCATCGGCCTGATCGTGATCTCTGCGCGTCGGGCGCAGGAGCTGGCGCGGCAGCAGATGGAATTCGTCGCGACGGTATCGCACGAGCTGCGCACGCCGGTCTCGGTCATCGGCGCGGCGGCCGGTAACCTCGCAGACGGCGTAGTCGGCGATCCGCAACGCGTTCGCAAGTACGGCGAGACCATCCAGGGCGAGGCGCGCCGCCTGGCCGAGACCGTCGAACGCGTGCTGCAGCTCGCCGGCATTGCCGCGAGCCGGGCGGCGGCCGCGCAGACGCCGGTCAGCCCCGCCACTCTGGTGCGCGACTCGCTCGCGGCCTGCCGCATGGAAATCGAGAACGCCGGCGTCAGCGTCGAAGTCGCGGTCGCCGATCAGTTGCCGGACGTCATCGGCGATGTGGCCGCGCTGCGATCGGCGATCCAGAACCTGATCAGCAACGCCGTGAAATACGGCGGGACCGCTCGTTGGGTCCGCGTGTCCGCAAGCAGGGATCAGGGATCGGGGATCCGGGATCAGGTGGTGTTCACGGTCGAAGATCGCGGCATCGGCATCGACGCCGAGGACCGGAAACACATTTTCGAACCCTTCTACCGCGGCCGCGAGGCCGTATCGCAGCAAATCCAGGGCAGCGGGCTTGGATTGAACCTGGTGCATCGCATTGCCGAAGCCCACGGCGGCAAGGTGCGCGTCGCCAGCGAGCCCGGCCGCGGCAGTACCTTCACCCTGGCGTTGCCGGCGGGGCACGATCGCCCCGCCCACGAGCCACTCGACCTTGCCAGAGAAGCGTCTCCTGCTCGTTGAAGACGAGCCCGGCCTGCAGCTGGCGCTGAGCGATCGGCTGTCGGCAGAGGGCTATGCCGTTGAGACCGCCGGCGACGGCCACGCCGCGGTGGCGCGCGCCACCGGCGAGCCGTTCGACGTGATCGTGCTGGACGTCATGCTGCCCGGCCGTGACGGCTTCGATGTCGCGAAGACGATCCGCCAGCAGGGCATTCAGACACCGATCCTGATGCTGACCGCGCGGTCGCAGGTCGTCGATCGCGTCGTTGGATTGAAGCTCGGCGCCGACGACTACTTGACCAAGCCATTCGAAACGATCGAGCTGCTGGCGCGCATCGAGGCGCTGATGCGACGCGCGCCCTCTGGCGCCGGCGGCGTGTCGCTCGAGCGCTACCAGTTCGGCGACATTGCGGTCGACGTGAGGAAAACTGAAGTCACGATGAAGGGGCAACTGCTGGAGCTGTCGGCGAAGGAATTCCAACTGCTGAAATATTTCATCGAGCACCGCGGCGCCACCGTGTCCCGGGACGAGCTGCTGCACGAGGTCTGGGGCTATACCAACGCACCGTCCACTCGTACGGTGGACGTGCATGTCGCATGGCTGCGGCAGAAGCTCGAGCCGAATCCTCGCGTGCCCCAGTACATCCTCACGGTTCATGGGCTCGGTTATAAGTTCTCCGGATGACCGGCTTGTGACTTCGCGCTAAGTGTCTCCCCGGCGTATCCACCTGGCGACGTCGGGAAGCTTTACCGCCGCCAGCGAATCCAGCAGCCGCTCGGGATGGTCGTCGACGACAATCGACGCGCGGTGCACCGGTTTGATGAACCCTTCGCTCACCGCCTGATCGATGAACGCCGCCAGCGGGGTGTAGAAGCCGCCGGCATTCAGCAGCCCGCACGGCTTGCGATGCAGCCCCAGCTGCGTCCACGTGACGGCCTCGAAGAACTCCTCGAAGGTGCCGACACCGCCGGGCATGGCGATGAAGGCGTCAGACAGATCGGCCATCATGGCCTTGCGCTCGTGCATCGAGTCCACGACGTGCAGCTGCGTGATGGTGGGGTGCGCGATTTCACGGTCTGCCAGCGCGTGCGGAATGACGCCGATCACGTCGCCGCCGCCAGCCATGACCGCGTCGGCGATGACGCCCATCAAGCCGACGTTGCCGCCGCCGTAAACGAGCCCAATGCCACGCGATGCCAGCAGCCTGCCGAGCGTCACGGCGACCTCGGCATAGACAGGCTGGCTTCCAATGCTCGATCCACAGAACACGCAAACACGCTTCATGAAGGCCTACCGGCGAACGGGCGAACGGGCGAGCGGGCGAACGGGCTGTCCTGATAGCCCGATGGCCCGATGGCCTATACCTTCAGTATTACACCCGTCACCGCCTGTCCGGTGGCGCGTCGGACTGCTTCCACGTAGAGCGCGACCTGCTTCTGGTAGGCGTCCTGCGCGGAGGCGATTTCGATGTCTGTCTTGAAGTCGACGATCACCCAGCCGTCCGGTGATTCGTAGGCCAGGTCCACTTGGCCGTCGACGAGTTGCGGCGGCTCCGACGAGTTGAGCCGCAACGAGACCGGCACTTCACGCCAGACCTTGCGGCCGGCTGCTTCGGCCGCGCGTGCTTCGGCGATGCGCGGGTGCGTCAGCAGCTTCGACGCAAGGCCGGCAGCCGCCTCACGTTCGTCATCTTCGGCACCCAGCAGCCGCGCATGTAACGTCGCCAGCTCGTGCACGTCGTCTGCCGAGGCATCCAGCGGCAGCGACGCCAACAGGGCGTGCACCAGTGTCCCGAAACGCTTGCCGGACGGCCGAATTGCGCCAAAGCCGGCGTCTTCCAGCGTCACATCGCGGATTGGCGGCTCCTCGCCATCCGAAAGCTGAGTCGCTGTGGCCACGACCATCGACGCGGCGCTGCCGGACGCTTGTACGGCGGCACGGCGGTCGCGCCACTGGTCGTAGGTTGCGCGATCGGCGGCCACGTCGGCCGCGTTCGCCTTGTTCGAGATCAAATCCTCGCGGCGGACACCACGCGCTTCCCCTTGCGAGGCCTGCAGCAATAGCGGATCCCACCAGACCACGGAGTACGACTCTGCCGAGGCCGGATCGGTCAACGTGTAGGTCCCGGGCCGAATCGTGTCGTTCACCGGCTGCCCGTCGGCCCTGGCGTCGGCCATGATCGTCTGCCTGCCTTTGAACAGGGGCACACCGCGGGCGGTCTCGGGTGCCTGCCACTGCTGGTGCGGCGGATACAGGGCGCGGTTCAGTGGCCGGACCCAGCCTTTCTCGTACGGGCCGTCGCCCACCGCCGGCACGATCAGCACGTCTCGGGCGCGGGTGGCGGCCACGTAGGCGAGCCGCACGCCTTCCGCTTCGTCGCGCGTCGCTTCTTCGTCGTTGTGTTGCTGCAGGTCGAGCGGCGACCAGCCGCCAATCCGCACCGCACACATCCGCCGTTGCGGGTCGAGGTAGCGCGACGCCGTTTCGAGGCTGAGCTTGCACGCAATGTCGGCGAGCACGACCACCGGGAACTCGAGGCCCTTGGCCTTGTGCACCGTCATCAGCCGCACGCCGTCGCTGCCCTCTTCAAGGATCGGCGCCTCGGGCGAGTCCGCGCGCGTAGACGCCTCGTGCAGCATGTCCACGAAGCCGCGGAACGACAGGCCGCCTTCGAGCTCGTAGCGGCGCGCCAGATCCGAGATGTGCAGGACGTTCGCCAGCGCCTGCTCGCCGCCTCGCCACAGGATCAAGCCCGCATGGGCGCGCGTGATGGCGATCAACCGCCCCACGGTATCGGCCACCGGCCGGTGATTCCTGGCGCCGTGAAGCTCGCGCAGCGCGGTCAGCGCCTTGCGGACCGGCTCGAGCCGCTCGGGAAGGTCGGCCGGGATGCGGTACGGATGAAACACCCGCCGCGCCAGCGAGTGATACTCGAGCAGCTCCTCTTCTCCGATCGCGAACAACGGCCCGCGCAGGGTCGCATACACCGACAACTCGTCTTCGGGCCACTCGATCGCGGTCAGGGCGGTGCGAACCGCGTCCACTTCTTCCCGCTCGTGAAACGTCTTGCCGCCAACCAGCAGGTGCGGGATGCCGCGTGATTCGAGCGCCTCAACGTAGCCGCGCGTAATGTCGCGGCCGAAGTGCATGAAGCGGCGAAACAGCAGGCAGACGTCGCTTGCCACGATCTTCCGGCGCTGACCGGCTTCGCCCACCGTCCACGCGCACTCAGGCGACAGCATCCACGCCACGAACGCGCCGATCGCGCCAGGCTGCGCCTCGTTCAGCGCCGCCTGGGTGACCTGTGGAGGCCCGTAGACGCTCTTGCCGTACGGATAGGCGATCGGCAGGGCGACAATGGCCGGCTGCTCGGGCACGTCCGGGCGATGGGCGAGCAGCGGCACATAGTCGGCCTGCAGCGATCCGGGATCGCCGCTCATCTCGACGCGGAACGCGGCGTTCACGAAGCGCTGGATGGCCGGCACGCTGCGGAACGACGTCTGCAGCGTGACCGCGGCCGCACCGTGCCGGCCGAGATCCGCGGCAATCCGCTGGTAGGCGCCGATGTCAGCCCGGCGGAAGCGATAAATCGACTGCTTCGGATCGCCGACGATGAACAGCGCTCCGGGCCGGAGCGTGCCTTGGTCATCGCCGGCCAGACGCAGCAGCAGATCCGCCTGGAGGGGATCGGTGTCCTGGAACTCGTCGACCAGGATCACGCGGAAGCGGCCGCGGAACTCGTTGCAGACCTCGGTGTTGTTGCACACCAGGTCCCGAGCCTTGATCAGGAGATCGAGAAAATCGAGCGCGCCGGATTCCTGCTTGCGTTCGTCATAACGGCGCAGGCAGTCCCGCATCTCCTCGTGCAGCAACGCGGCCAGGTCGGCGTCGGCGTGATCGCGAAATTCGCGCAACGCGCGCAGCAGTTCGCCATGCGCGGCCAGTGCCTGGTCGCGCGTCACGCCAATCGCAAACGCCGCCCCGGTGCCCTTCCTCGGACTCGCGAAGTCGCGATGCTCGGCCAGCGCGATCAGCGCCGCCTCCCATCCATCCCACGTGCCTTCGGGCACCATGTCTCCAACCAGGCGCCGCTGGCGCTCGAGGTCGTGGCTGGTCAGCCGCGCCGGTGCCACCGAGACTGCGAACTTGTCGTCGCGCTTGATGGGCTTCGCCGATAGATCGGCGAACGACTTCAGCTGCGCGGTCAGCGCCCTGATGGACCCCTTGCGGTCGTAGGCCGGCCGCGACCAGGGCGCATCACAGTCGCGCCACTCGAGCAGGCCGCGCGCCGCCGCGCGCAGGCGCTCAATCGGCCCGTCTTCACTGTCGTCGTCAAAGCGCCACTTCACCGGGCGGCGCAGCGATCGGCGGACGCCCGGCTGCGGATTGCCGAGCTGTTCGTGCAGCCAGCTGGTGAACGCCTCGTCGAACAGCGCGTCGGCCTGCGTGTCGGTCAGCACCGCGAAGGCGGGGTCGACGCGCGCTTCGACCGGACGCTCGCGGAGCAAGTCGGCGCAGAAGGTGTGGATGGTGCTGATGTGCGCTTCCTCAAAGTCGTGGACCGCGGCATCGAGCAGGCGGCTGGCCGTTGGCTGTGACGCGGTGCGCGCCCGCGCGCGTTCAAGTTCCTCGCGGAGCCGGAGCTTCAGCTCGCCGGCGGCCTTTTCACTGAAGGTGACGGCCACGATTTGATCGATCGTGGCGCGCGCGTGTTCGATCAGCGCGACAATGCGGGCCACCAGCTCGGTGGTCTTGCCGGTGCCGGCCGCCGCTTCGACGATCAGCGTGTCGTCGAGCGCCGTGCCGATCAGCTCGCGGTTCTCGGCCGCCCGCGTGCGTCGCGCCGGGCTCACGGCATCTTCCTCAGTGCATCGAGGTCGGCAAACAGCTGCGGATCCTTGTGCTTCGTTCGCTGCTCTTCGTGGGTGCCGCACACCACCTGGAAGTCGCACCGCTCGCACGTCCTGGGGGCCGGACGCGCCGCCAGCAGGCCGTTGTCGATCGCGCGATCGATGATCTCCAGCACTTCCACACCGGCTTTGGGCGCCTCGCCCATCAGCGGAATTTCGTACGGATAGAAGTCGCCGGCGCTCGTGCAATAGAACAGCCGGCCCGAGAACACGGTCTCTTCAGGGAATAGCGATCGCAGCGCCAGGCCGTAGACGACCGGCTGGAGCAGGCGTCCACCGCCCACCACCGTGCGGCCCTGCTGGGCGCGGTTCTTGCCGGTCTTGTGATCCGTGACCCGCAGGAAGTTGGTCTTGCGATGACGCTCGATCATGTCGATCGAGCCGCGCAGCTGGAACCGGCCGTCAATCAGCGCCGGCAGGGGCGTGCTGTGCTGGTCGCGTCCCTCCATCTCGGGGAGGCCGAATGCGAATTCGAAGCGCTCCGGCGTCCACTCCTCGCCTTCTTCCGCCAGCTTTTCGAGCCACCTTCGCAGGTCCTGCGTCATGGCGTCGATCTCGTCCTTCCAGACGCGCTCGATGGCGGGGCCGAGCTTGTCGTACTCGCGGTCGTGAACCTCGCGAATCGCGGCGGTCAGGCGCTGCTGGGCCGACGGCAACAGGCCGGTCGACAGCGGCAGCAGTCCATCCGCCTGCAACTGCCGCAGCGTGGCGGCCTGCATCTGGTGAAAGAGATCGCCGCGCGTCAGCGGATCCATTTTCTGCAGCGGCGCCGGCGCTTCGAGCGGCGCCAGCCGATAGATGGCCGCCATCAGGAACTGGTACGGGCACGCCGAGTAGCGCTGCAGCGCGGTCAGCGAGTAGGGGCGCGCGCCCAGGCGCTGTGACGCCAGCGCCGCCCTGGTGTGCTCGGTGGAGCGCACAATGCCATCGGCCGGTTCCCATTGGCGCTTGTGATGACGGAACCATCGTGACGACAGGGATCGTTGCAGCGCCGGGCTCAGGTCGAACAAATATCGCGCCCGCCCGACGACGTTGTCGCCGCGGCTGCGCAGGAGCGGCGCCAGGGTCGCAAGATCGTGTTCAAAGTCGTCGATCGCAACCGCCGCCGCCGCCGGCGCCGGCCACGCCAGCATGGCACCGCCGTTTTCGGAGGCGCGCGCGGCCAGCAACGATGCCGGCGGAATGCGGCCTTCGATGGCGCGGGCAATGTCGAGCACGTAGAACGACGGCACCCGCTGGCGCGATTCACTCAGCTCGACACGCGGATACGACAGATACAAGCGCTCGGCTGCCGCGCCGACTGCAAGTATCAACTGCAGGCGCTCATCTGCCGACCGCCGGGTCTGCGTCGCCAATGCCTCGTCGATAGCTTCGCGCCGATGGTCCGGCAGCAACGAGTCCTCGCGGATCTTCTGCGGGAACAGGCGTTCCGCGAGGCCTGGCACGAACACCACTTGAAAGGATCGCCCGCGCGCCGCCGATGGAGTGCCAACATAGACGCGGCCGTGACGACGCCGTGGTGGTTCGTGAGTGAGCGTCGACAGCCGCGGCGTCAATACATCGCGGACCTCGCGAAGGGTCACCGGACCAATGCCCGCGAGAGGCGCGAGCTCGCGCAGGGTGCGCACCACGCGCTCGGGTTTCGCGAGCACGCGCGGCGCCAGGCGGTCGAGAGCGCTCAACCAGTCACCCCATCGCTGGGACGCCGGCCACTCGGCCATCTCTCCCAGAATCGGTTCGGCAAACGACCGCAGCGCGCGCAGTTGCTCGCGGTCGCGCCTGAAGGCCTTCACCCTGGGCGCCTCTGGATCCTCCGAGCTGGCTTCACGAATGCGCCGGTCGTATTCGTGCTCCAGGCCCTTGAGTCTGCGCCGCCAGCGATCGAGGCGATCGATCACTTTGGCTTCGATGATCAGCGTCTCCCATCGCCATGGCGTGCGCAGCGTTCCGGCGACGTCACGCGCCGACTCGCCGCGTGCCGCCTGGGAGTGCGCCTCGTCTTCTGGCTGCACGTCTTCAGCCCGCTCGTCGACGGGAATCAGCGCCTCGACCACCTCGTCCGCCGGCGGCGACCACAGGTCGGCATTGCCGGCATCGTTGAGCGGCACCTGGCCAAGCGAAACGTACTCGGCGAAGCGCCGTGCCGAGAGGTCTTCCTCCGCACACGCCAGCAACGCCAGCAGCGCGCGGCCGGCTGGATCGGGGCGACGGGTGCCTCGATGGAACCATGCCGGAATGCCGGCACGCTCGAGCGCGTGTTCGAGGACACCAAGGTAGGTCTGCGGTGCACGCAACAGCACGGCCATGCGGTCGAACGGCACGCCGCGGGCCGCCTCCTGGAGCATGCGACGGGCAATCTCGACTGCCTCGCGTCCTTCTCCCGGCGCGGAAAACAGGATCACCGAATCGTCGATCGTCCCAACGGGCGGCGTGTCGTCGGCGAACAGGTAGTGCTGAAGGCGTGTGAGCGCGTCGCCCGCGGGCCGGGCCTGCGCCGATCCCCGGATGTCGAGCGCGGCCAGCGTGCGCGTATCACCCGGCGGCACCGTCACGATCGCGGAACGCGCCGCCGCAATGACGGCCTTCAGCAGCAACGCGTCCGCTTCGGAGTTGACCGCCGCATCCAGCAGCACGAGCACCGGTTCTGCAATGGTTGCCGGCTTCGCAACCAGCTCTCTGGTCGCCGTCTCGATCATCGTCGCGTAGTCGACGGCTCCTGCCTTGCGCCGTTCGTCGGTCGCGCGCTCGAACAGCACGGAGAGATCGTGATTGGCACCGTGGCCGGTGAGGCGAGACGGTGAGAGGCCGGCCATGCGCAGCTCACCCAGCGTGCGGCTCAGCGCGCGCGGGAAGCCGGGCATATCGGCCACCGGGGCGAAATACTGGAGGCGTTGTTCGAGAAGCAGCTCGTCGGCGACTCGCGCCGACACCGCTTCATCGCTCAACGGCGCGCTGGGCGTCAGCCCCTGCCTGGCGAGCGCGGGCACCGCGAGTTTCGCCACCATCTCCGCGATGCTCGATCGGGTGATCCCGAACGTCGCGCCCTTCCGTTCGGCGAGCGCGAACGCGAATTCATCCGCCGCCGCGCGGGTCGCTGCCACCACCAGGATGGGCGGCTCCAGCGCCAGTACCTGTTCCTGCGCCGCCGCGAGGCGGGCCGCTGCCGATGGCAGGACGATGGAAGTGAGCGTCTTCTGCACGTGTGGTCGCGCCTGATGAGAATACATCTCGATTCAGCCAGAACGGGTCAGTTGACACCCGTCAATCGTCTGTTTATGCAGGTGCTTCGCCCCGAAGGCCCAGGCGCTTCCGCAGTCACGGACCCCGATTCGCCACATCGCTCGGGTCTGTCGTGGCGGAATGCGGTCCATCGGTGCGGCCCCTTCGCTAAGGCTACCGAGGGCAGGCACAATAGGAGGCGTGCGGCGGGGCTGGAGATTCGCGCGAAGAATGCTGGCCCGAACGATACGCATTGTCCCCGGTGGGATACCGTCGATCTCGACGCGGCGGCGGCGCTCGTGAGCCGGGGCGAGCAAGCCCGAGCGGCGCGCCTCGTAGGACACCCATCCAACAATCAGGACGTACGATCAGACCGAATTCGCCGAGCACAGGGCTAAAATCAGGCGTTTGGCGGTTTGTCACACGGCATGGCCCTTGCTCAGACGAAGGCAAGAAGTCGGAAAAGAGGCGTGGATTGAGCTTCTCACTTCTGACCTCTCACTTCCCACTTTGAGGTAGCAATGGAGTTCAACAAGCTGGTCTTTGCGGGACTTTCGGTCGGGTGCCTGGCCGCCGCGGCCGGTGGATCTTACCTGGCGGTCCGACAGAACCAGGCGGCGGTGGTGAACGAGGCGCCTTCACCCGCACCAGCCCAACCTGCCTCACCCGCCGCACCGGCCGTCACGGAGTCCGAAGGCGTCATCGCACCAGAGCCTGCGACGCCGGCACCATCGCGGCCGGCGGAGACCGACACCCGCACGCGCCCCGCATCTCGCATCGTCAACACACCGGCGCGCCGCGCCGAATCGCGGGTCGCCACGCTGCCGACGCGGCCGATCGCGGAGCCCGCGCCAATCTCGACCCAAATCGCGCGCCGTGAGGAGCCAGCTCCGGCCGCATCGAGCGGCAACGGCGGAAACGAGGCGCGTTTGAATGTGACGCCGGTTCCCGAAGTTCGTGAGCCGGAGCCTCCGCCGCCTCCTCCGCCTCCTCCGCCGGCGCCCGAGTATGTCGATGTGACCGTGCCGGCGGATGCCGTGCTCGGCCTGCAGATCGAGCGCACGGTGTCGAGCGAGGTGGCGCGCGTGGAAGATCGTGTTGACGCGCGCGTGACGCGCGACGTGCGCGTGGCGGATCGCATTGCCATTGCCGCCGGTTCGACCGTGCGCGGCTCTGTCACCGAAGTCGATCGCGGCGGCCGCGTGAAAGGCAAGTCGCGGCTGGCGATCCGCTTCCATACCATCGTGCTGGCCGACGGCACCGAGCTGGCGCTGAAGACCGACCCGGTCGTGCGCGAAGGACAGTCGCCAGGCGGCGAGAGCGCCGCCAAGGTCGGCGGCGCGGCCATTGGCGGCGCGATTTTGGGCGCCATCCTCGGCGGCGGCAGGGGCGCGGCCATTGGCGGCGCGGTGGGCGCAGCCGGCGGCACCGCCGCGGCCATGCGCAACGATCGCAACCCCGCGACGCTTTCCGCGGGCACCACCGTCACGGTGCGCATGCAGGCGCCGGTGACGCTGATGGTGCAGAAGAATTAGGGGCTTAGGGCTTCGGGCTTCGGGAAGAATTTGATCGATCGCTCGGGATAGTCGATCGCAGATTCTTCAACCACCCAAATCTTGCTCCCGTCGAAGGTGCCACAATGCGCCGCGTACTCGCGCGACGAGTCTTGGCGCGCCGCCTGCACCTCCTGTCGACATGGTAAGAGATCATCGCGAGCTCGAAGTCTTCAACTTGGCTGATGCCTGGGTAGTCACCGCGTATCGAGCATCGCAGTCGTTCCCTGCGGCCGAGCGTTTTGGCCTTCAGAGTCAGACCCGGCGGTCGGCAGTGTCGGTGGCGGCGAACATTGTCGAGGGGTGCGCTCGAGATGCTGACGGCGACTACGTTCGGTTTCTGGATATCGCGATCGGCTCCGCCCGCGAGTGCGGCGACCTGACTGCATTAGCGAACAGGCTGGGATTGCTTCAAGAGGGCCCGGCGGCCAAGTTCGATGAACTCAGCCGCCGAACACAAGCTGCGCTTATTGCATTCCGAAAATCGAGGAGGCCTTACTCCCCTAAGAGCCTAGGCCGTTAAGCCCCTAAGCCCTATCTCTTATTCGCCGCGATATAGCTCATTGCAAACTTCTCGAGCGGCTCGCTACGCAGGCCAATGGCCTTGGCTTCCTCAGTCGCCTTCTCGACGGTCCAGCCGTCCTGCATGACGCGCTTGACGAGCCAGAGCGCACCCACCCGGCTCGCCGAACCACAGTGTATGTAGGCCGGCTGATTGCTCTTGTCCGCAACGGCGGCGAGAAAAGTATCCACAACCTTGGTGTCTGGCTGCGCGGAATTGAAGGGAAGGTGGATGTACTTCATCCCGAGCTCTTTGGTGCGGGCGGCGTTCTGCTCGATATTCGCGTTCTGCTCGGTTGCCTGGCGAAGGTTGATCACGGACTTGAATCCGTCCTTGGCCAATCCTTCGAGCGCAGACGTCTCCGTCGCCCCACCGCAGGCAATGACCGCATCGACCTTGCTGAAATTGACGATGCCGGCGCGTTCCTGTTTGGCCACCTGCGCGTTCAACGCCACGCTGACCGCCGCGGCCACCACCAATACCGAAGTAAGTGCACGCATAACCCGCCTCCAGCCAACGATCCTACTCGAATACCCAACCCCTGGGCCCCTAAGTCCCAGGCTCCTAGGCCCCCAGGCCCTGAACCCGCCCGCAGTGCGCGGTGTTTGACACCGCATCGCGCACCGGGCGATACTGAATGGTCGTCTGCGCAGCGATTTCTCCGACTTGGTGGGCTGCGCAGTTTCGTGTGTCTATCTAAGTCGCGAGCCTGCCCGCGACCGTTCGCGGGCATTTTTTTTGGGACCGGACGGAAGTCCGGTCAAGGAAACGCCTGGAGCATGAATGAGTAATCGATACATCTTCTCGTCGGAGTCGGTCGGCGAAGGACATCCGGACAAGGTCGCCGACACCATTTCCGACGCGGTGCTCGACGCCTGCCTGGAACAGGACAAGTTCAGCCGCGTCGCCTGCGAAACCTACGTCAAGTCGAATGTCTGCATTGTCGGTGGTGAGATCACCACCAAGGCCAGGCTCGACGTCGAACAGCTGGCGCGCGAAGCGATTCGCGAGATCGGCTACGTCAATGACGATGACGTGTTTCACGCGGACCGGGTGTTCGTGAACCTGCTGCTGACGCAGCAGTCTGCGGACATCGCGCAGGGCGTGGATGCGCGCAAGGCCAGGGGCAAGAAAACGGCCAAGCAGGGCGCGGGCGACCAGGGCCTGATGTTCGGCTACGCCAGCAACGAGACGCCGGAGCTGATGCCGGCGCCGATCATGTTCGCGCATCGCCTGGGCCGCCGCCTGACGAAGCTGCGCAAGGCCGGCGCCGCGGCGTGGCTGCGACCCGACGCCAAGTCGCAGGTCTCGGTGATCTACGAAAACGGCAAGCCGGTCGGCATTTCCAACGTCGTCATCTCCACGCAGCACGCCGCCGACGCCTCACACGACAGGATCGAGAAGTTCTGCATCAACGAAGTGATCAGGGCCGTGCTGCCGGCACGGCTGCTCACCAAGGACACCGAGTTCCTGATCAACCCGACCGGGCGCTTCGTCATCGGCGGACCGCAGGGTGACACCGGCCTGACCGGCCGCAAGATCATCGTCGACAGCTACGGCGGCATGGGCCGTCACGGCGGCGGCGCGTTCTCGGGCAAGGATCCAACGAAGGTCGATCGCAGCGCCGCCTACATGGGCCGCTGGGTCGCGAAGAACGTGGTGGCGGCAAAGCTTGCCGACAAGTGCGAGGTGCAGTTCGCCTACGCCATCGGCCACCCCGATCCGGTGAGCGTGCACATCGAGACGTTCGGCACCAACACGGTGTCCGACGCAAAGATCACGCGCGCCATCAACAAGGTGTTCCACTTCCAGCCGTCAGAGATCATCGACCAGCTGACGCTGCGCCGCCCGATCTACTCGAAGACGACCAACTACGGTCACTTCGGCAAGAACGACAAGGACCTGACGTGGGAAGCCACCAATAAGGTCGCGGCGCTGATAGGGGCACTCTAAGGGACTACGGGCTGCGGGCTACGGGCTACGGACTGCCGTTCGCCTGCTGGCCTGCTGGCCTGTTCGCCCGCAGCCCGCTAAGGCGTCACGTACCCAACGCCGCCCTTCACCGTCACCGTCGCTCCGAATGCCTTCGAGCGTGTCACCATCATGTCCAGGATGCGCGTCGCGTCCGCTCCGGTCGCCAACTTCGGGCGCCCTCGCTCAGCTCGGGACGTCTGATACCCGAGCGTGATCGGGTGCAACTCGGCTTCGATGAATTTGCCCGCGTGCCACTTCGTGACCACGGTGATCGAATCCCAGTACTCGCGGTCAGCAGGAAAGCTGCGCCGATCGTTGTCGTAGCGCGCATCCAGGTACTCGGACGGCTGCGCGCCGGGGCTCAACGAGTACTGCTCGTAGCTGTCTTCCGGCATCCGCAGCAGCGTCTCGTTCTGGAAGATGAAATTCGACAGGCTGTAGAAAATCGGCTTGCCCTTGTAGATCTCGATGCCGCGCAGCACGTGCGGGCCGTGGCCAACGAACACATCGGCGCCGGCGTCGATGACCGCGCGCGCGAAGACCGGGATGAAGTCCGCCGGCACTGACCGGTTGGCGCCACCCTCATGACAGTGCAGCGAGACAATCACGATGTCGGCCAGCGCCGAGGCGCTCTTGACGACGCGGGCGATCTCGTCGACGTCCTCCTTGTCGGGCTCGGTGCGGGTGCCTGGCTTCGGACCGGCTACGTAGCGGCGCCCCGCGAAGTTCAACGTGTCGCCGGAGCCGGGCGGATTGCCCGACAGCTCTGCCGCCACCCGGCGCAGATCGGCGAGGCGTTCCGGTGTCACCACGTAGGTGGTGGTAAAGCGCAGCGGGCTCAATCCAGGCCGCGCCGGCATGTCGCCGCGCGAATTGCCGGCGCGCGAGTGCGGCGGGAACGTCGATGCCGCCGAGATCAGCGCCACGCGCCCCTTCGCGGTCTCGAGAAACCTAGCCTCGCGCGCTTCAGCGAGGCTGTTGCCGACGCCCGCCTCCACCAGGCCGGCGTCACGCACGTGGCGGCTGGTCATCTCCGAGCCGCGCGGGCCGAAGTCTCCCGCGTGATTGTTGGCGCGCGATACGAGATCGAATCCAGCCCAGACCAGCTCCTTCAGGATTGGGGGATCGGTACGCATCCACGTGCCGCCGCTCTCGTGCGCCGGCGGCATTTCGTAATCGTGGAACAGCGTTTCGAGATTCGTGAACGCGGCGTCAGCGCCGCGGATCAGATCGAAGAGCTTCGTATGCGCCGGCTCCTTGTAGACCGAGAGCCGCTGCATGATGATGCTGTCGCCCGTCAACGCGAGCGTGAACGGCTCCTGGCTTGAGACACCGGCGACAAACGCCGCTCCCAGAATTCCCAACACGAGGCGTAGCTTCATGGCTCGGGAGTATAACCGGGACGCCAGGCCTCCGGCCTAGTTCGCCAGCCTGATCGACTTGACGTTGATGAGCTTCTGGCCGTCCTGCTCCGATACCTCGCCGGTGACGGTCACGTTCTTGGCCACGAAGTCGAGCAGCTTGGCGTTGCTGTTGGCGGCGTAGTCGCCGGTG
>VFZG01000063.1 GCA_016871275.1 Acidimicrobiia bacterium
CGGGCCGTCGGGCGAATGGGCGAATGGGCCAATGGCCGTATCAGCCGACAGGGACGTGGAGCACGTGCTCGACGCGTTGCGATCGGAGTAGGAACTACTTCAGGCCCGAGCCCTGGATAATCGCGAAGAACGACTTCGGATCCAGGCTCGCGCCACCGACGAGCGCGCCGTCGACGTCGGGCTCGGCGATCAGCCTGGCGATGTTATCCGGCTTGACGCTGCCGCCGTACAGCACGCGGCAACGCTCGGAGGCATCAAGTCCGAACCACTGCTTCAGCCGCTGGCGGATGTGATGATGCGCTTCACCGGCCTGCGCCGGCGTGGCGTTGCGGCCCGTGCCGATGGCCCACACCGGCTCGTAGGCGAGCACCAATCCCGACAATTGCTCGCCGGTGACGCGGTCGAGGCCTTCTTTGATCTGCCTGTCGAGCACCGCCATGGTGTCGTCGCGATCGCGCTGATCGAGCGTTTCGCCAATGCACACGATCGGCACCAGTCCGGAGGTGAGTGCGGCGTGGGTCTTCTTGTTCACGGATTCGTTGGTCTCGCCGAACAACGTGCGGCGTTCGGAGTGGCCGATGATCACGTGCGTGGCGCCGGTGCCCTGGATCATCGCGGCACTGATCTCGCCGGTGAACGCCCCGTCGCGCTGCCAGTGCATGTCCTGCGCGCTGACGGCGATGGCCGAGCCGGCCGCGGCCTCGGCGGCCGCGGCCAGTGAGGTGAACGGGGGAGCAATCGCGACGTCAACGCCGCGCACATCCGTGATCAGGGCGCGGAGATCGTTGATGTAGGAGACCGTCTCGGCGACGGTCTTGAACATCTTGAAGTTTCCAGCGACAAGCGGCTTTCGCATACGTTGGTGCTTGCAATCGTTCGCCCGAACGTTCTCCCGTCGCTTTGCGTGAACGTTCGCCGAACGTTTGTCCGAACGGCCGTCAAACGTTTGTCCGAACGTTCTTATGAACGTTCGGGCAGCGCCGCCACGCCCGGCAGCTCTGCGCCGCCGAGAAACTCGAGCGAGGCGCCGCCGCCGGTCGAGATGTGCGTCATCTTATCCGCAACGCCGGCCGCATTGATCGCCGCGACGGAGTCACCGCCGCCGATGATGGTGGTGCCCTTGACGGCGGCGACCGCGTTGGCCACCGCCAGCGTGCCCTGCGCGAACGGCGCGACTTCGAACACGCCCATTGGGCCGTTCCACACAACGGTCTTGGAGTCGGCCAGCAGCCCGGCATACAGGCGGGCCGACTCCGGACCGATGTCCAGGCCCATCCGATCGCCGATGGCGGCGTCGCCAACCTTCAACACCTGTGTTGCGGCGGTGTCGTCGATCTTGTCGGCGACGACATGGTCGACGGGCAGCTGCAGGACCACGCCACGCGCCTTGGCGTGCTCGATGATCGACCGCGCCGTATCCTGCTTGTCCTCTTCCACCTGCGACCTGCCGACCGGCATGGCGAGCGCCCTGAAGAAGGTGTAGGCCATGGCGCCGCCAATCAGCAGCCGATCGACACGGCCGAGCATGCTCTCGATCACGTCGATCTTGTCCGACACCTTGGCGCCGCCGATCACGGCCACGAACGGCCGCTCGGGATCGCCCAGCGCCATGCCGAGATACCGCAGCTCCTTCTCCATCAGCAGGCCGGCGCCGGCGCTGTTGAAGTGCGGCACCATGCCCGCCACGGAGGCATGCGCGCGGTGCGCCGCGCCAAACGCATCGTCCACATAAACCTCGGCGAGTGCCGCGAGGCGCATCGCGAACGCCGGGTCGTTCTTCTCTTCCTCGGCGTGGAAGCGAAGGTTCTCGAGCAGCACGACCTTCGAGCCGGCGTGCGCCGCCGCGACGGCCGCCTTCGCCGGTTCGCCAATACAGTCGGACGCGAACACCACCGGACGCGTCAGCAGTTCGCCCAGCCGGGCGGCGACCGGTGCGAGGCTGAACTCCGGGGTCGGCTTGCCCTTCGGCCGCCCGAGGTGCGATGCGAGGATCACCGTCGCGCCCTGAGCGAGCGCGTAGTGGATGGTCGGCAGTGACGAGCTGATGCGTGTGTCGTCGGTGATCGCGCCGTTCTTGATCGGCACGTTGAAATCGACGCGGATGAAGACCCGCTTGCCTCGAAGAGCGAGGTCCTGAATCGAGTACTTCGCCACGACTAGAGCTTCTTCAGCAGATCGACGCAGCGGTTCGAGTAGCCCCACTCGTTGTCGTACCAGGCCATCACCTTCACGAAGTCGCCGTCCATGATCTTGGTGTAGGCGGCATCGACAATCGAGGAGTGCGGGTTGCCGCGGAAGTCGATCGACACCAGCGGATCGGTGACGAACTGCAGGATGCCCTGCATCGCGCCGTCGGCGGCGCCCTCGAGCGCGGCGTTGACGTCTTCCGCGGTGGCCCGCTTGTCCAGCAGCGCCACGACGTCGACTACCGACACGTTCGGCGTCGGCACGCGCATCGAGATGCCGTCGATCTTGCCCCTCAGCGCCGGCATGACCTCGCCGACGGCCTTGGCCGCTCCGGTGGTGGTCGGAATGATCGACATCGCGGCCGCGCGAGCGCGGCGGATGTCCTGGTGCGGCAGGTCGAGCAGGTTCTGATCGTTGGTGTAGGCGTGCACCGTCGTCATCCAGGCCTTCTTGATGCCGAACGCATCGTGAATGACCTTCGCGAGCGGCGCGAGGCAATTGGTGGTGCAGCTCGCGTTGGAGATGATCTGATGCTTCGCCGAGTCGTAATCGGCATCGTTCACACCCATCACCACCGTGACATCGGGATTCGTCGCCGGAGCGGTGATGATGACCTTGCGGGCGCCCGCCGCCAGGTGCTTGGCCGCATCGTCGCGCTTGGTGAACTTGCCGGTCGATTCGAACACGATGTCGACGCCAACGTCCTGCCAGGGCAGCTGCGCGGGATCCTTCTGCGCGAAGACCTTGAACGAATCGCTGCCAACCTGGATGGTGTCGCCGGAGGCGCTTACCGGAACGGTCAGGTTGCCGAGGATGGAGTCGTACTTCAGGAGGTGCGCGAGCGTTGCGGTGTCGGTGATGTCATTCACCGCCACCACATCCACATCATGATGCGCCAGCGCGGCGCGCAGGATGTTGCGGCCGATGCGTCCAAACCCGTTGATCCCGACCTTGATGGCCATATGCGAGCGCTCCTCAGTGCGCGCCTGCCGTCCCACGGCTCCGGCGCGACTGGCTGACACAAACGGCAGATTGTACAACTCCCGGCGGGCAGCGGGCAATGATACAATTCGTAAGTCCTTGAATGTATAGCGTTTACAGCATTCTCGTGCTGCTCACCGCGGTGATCGCCTCGCCGTGGTTCTTCTATCAGGCCGTCCGCTACAAGAAGTACGTGGGCAGTCTCGGGCAGCGGCTGGGTTACCTGCCCGTCTCATTCAACATCGACGGCGACGAGTCCATTTGGGTCCACGCCGTGTCGGTGGGCGAAGTGCTCACCGCGCGACCGCTGATCAGCGAGCTGCGCGGCCGGTATCCGAACCTCCGCGTGTTCCTGTCGACGACGACGATGGCGGGGCAGCAGCTGGCGCGCCGCAGCGTCCAGAACGTGGATGCGGTGTTCTACTTTCCGTTCGATATCGGCTTCGTCGTCCGCCGCACGCTCGATCTCGTGCGGCCGAAGCTGTTCATCATGATGGAGACCGAGATCTGGCCGAACCTGCTGCGCGAGTGCCGCGAGCGCAACGTCAAGACCGCGGTGGTCAACGGCCGGGTGTCCGCGCGATCGTTCCCGCGTTACCGGATGGTGCGGCCGATGATGCGGCGCGTGCTCGATCACGTCGACAAGTTCCTGGTGCAGAGCGAGGAGTCGGCGCGGCGGTTTGTCGATCTCGGCGCCGATCCCGCGCGCGTGGTGGTGACCGGCAGCCTGAAGTTCGATTCGCTCGATGGAGAGGCGCGCTCCAGGGAGCGCGTGCTGCGCTACTTCCGCATGACCTCGTCTCGTCCGGTGATTGTGGCCGGCAGCACGATGAAGGGCGAAGAGGCCCATGTGCTGCGCGCGTTCCGGCGCGTGCGCACTTCCGCGCCGAATACGCTGCTGGTGCTGGCGCCGCGCAATCCCGAACGGTTCGGCGAGGCCGAACAGGCGGTGCGCGCGGAGGGCTGGAAGGTCGCCCGCCGTTCCGACCTGGCCGTGGATGCCGAGCCGCGCGTCGACGTCGTGATCCTCGACACCATCGGTGAGCTCGCGACCATTTATCAGATTGCCACCATCGTGTTCGTGGGCGGCAGCCTGGTCCCGACCGGGGGCCACAACGTGCTCGAGCCGGCGGTGTTCGGCAAGCCAATCGTCTTCGGTCCGCACATGCAGAACTTCCTCGAGATCGCCGACGCGTTCGTGACCAACGGCGCCGGTGTGCAAGTGTCGAGCGACCAGGATCTGGACGAGGCGTTCGTGTCGCTGATGGGCGATCCGGTCCGCCGTGCGCGGCTGGGTGCCGCGGCACGCGCGCTGGTCGAAGCCAATCGCGGCGCCAACGACAAGAGCGTGGCCGCGCTGGCGCTGCTGCTGCCGCAGGAGCCGCGTGCCTATCCCGCCAACGTCAGGCCCTTCCGACCCCTTGCGTGATTCCATTTACGGACAGGTGATGCGCGTGCGGCGGCGGCGCTACGAGCGCCGGCCGGATCGACAGCGCCGCCTCTCGAAGCCCGTCATCAGCGTTGGTAATCTTTCGGTCGGCGGCACCGGCAAGTCCCCGGTGGTCGCCGCGATCGCGCAATGGCTGATCGACCAGGGGCATCGCCCGGCGATTCTGAGCCGCGGCTACGCGCGCCAGGCCAACGTCGACGGCGTGGTGGTGGTCGCCGACGGTCACACGGTCGTGTCGACCCTCGATCGCTCGGGCGACGAGCCGCTGATGCTCGCGCGCCAGGTCGCCGGCGCGATTGTGTGCGTCTCGCCGGATCGATACCTGGCCGGCACACTGGCAGAGCAGCAACTGGGCGCCAGCGTGCACGTGCTCGACGACGGGTTTCAGCATCTTGAGCTGGCGCGGGATCTCGACGTCCTGGTGACGACGATGGGAGAGATTCCGAACGGGAAGGTCCTGCCCGCCGGCCGGCTGCGCGAGCCCATGGATGCGGCCGCTCGCGCGCAGCTACTGGTCGTGACCGACGCCACGGCCGGCGCGGCGTCGAGCGAAGCGTGGGCGCTCGGCATCTCGCAGTCGTGCGGGGCGCTGCGCACGCTGGGCGCGCCGGCGGCAGTCAGGAATCAGGGATCAGGAATCGGGGATCAGGGAGCAGGGATCAGGGAGCGGGGCTCGAAGATTCTTGCCGTCGCCGGGATTGCGCATCCCGAGCGATTCACCGACGCCCTCAGGGGCGCGGGCTGGGACGTCACCGGCGCGATGCCGTTCCCCGATCACCACCGCTATTCGCGCAGCGACCTCACGTCGATCGCGACCAAGGCGGTGAGCGTCGGCGCGACGGCGGTGTTCACGACCGACAAGGATGCGGTCCGATTCGAAGCGGCCGGCGACATTCCGTTCCAGCTGTATCGCGTGCCGATGACGGTGGCGTTCGATCCGCCTGATGTGCTGTTTGAGGCCGTCAGAGCGACCATCGCCGCCAGCGCTTCGGCGCCCGAGGTGCGCAGGTGAGAGACGCGATCGAGTACTGGGCGGTGGTGACCGTCCGCGCCATCGCGTGCCGGCTGCCCGACTCCATGGTGAGCGCCTGGGGGACGGTGATCGGGTTGACGTTTTACGGGCTGGATCGGGCGCATCGCCGCGTGGCGCTGACCAACCTCGAGCAGTGCTTTCCGAATCGCCCCGCGGCGGAGCGGCAGGCAATCGCGCGCGCGACCTTCGCGCACTTCGGCCAGGTGCTGCTGAAGTTGCTGACGTTCAGCGCCCTGTCACCCGAAGACATGGTGGCGCGCGCCGAGTACGAAGGCGACGAGCGCGTGCGGCTGGCGTACGCCAAGGGCAAGGGGGTGCTGTTCTTCACCGGGCACTTCGGCTTCTGGGAGTGCCAGGCGATGGCGCACGCGGTGGCGCTGCGGCCGATTGGCGTGCTGGCACGCGCGCTCGACAACGCGCGGCTGAACGAGCTGCTCGAACAGATGCGGACCGGCACCGGCAATCACGTGATCTACCGGCAGGGCGCGGTGCGGCGGGTGCTGAAGACGCTGGCGGCCGGCGAGGGGGTGGCATTGCTGATCGATCAGCACATGCACAGCCCGGATGCGATCTGGGTCAGCTTTTTCCTGCGGCCCGCCGCGACCACCTCCACGCTGGCGGCGATTGCCATGCGCACCGGCGCCGCGGTGATCCCGGTGTTTGCCGAGCCGTTGCCCGGCGGCCGCTACAAGTTCATCTACGAATCGCCGGTGGAGCCGCCGAAGGAAGACGGTCCCGACGCGATCCGCGAGTTCACCCAGCGCTGCACCGACGTGCTTGAGATGCACGTGCGCAGAAAGCCGGAGCTGTGGCTGTGGATGCACCGCCGCTGGCGCGATTCGCCAGCGCCGGATACGGCCGGCATGTTTCCCAGGGCCAAGAACGAGGACGGCGACTCGTGAGCGCGCGGCTGGTGGTGATCGCGCCGAACTGGCTGGGCGACGCGGTGATGGCGCTGCCGGCGGTTGCCGACATTCGACGGCACTTCGCATTGGCGCACCTTGCCATCGCGGCGCGGCCACCGGTGGCGCCGCTGTTCAGCATGGTGCACGGCGTCGACTCGGTAGTCGGCTTGCCGGGCGGTGGCGGCTTCCGTGCGGTCACCGGGGTGATGAAGGATGCGGAGCAACTGGCGGCAGGAGCGTTCGACACCGCGATCCTGTTTCCCAATTCCTTCGGATCCGCCTACGCCATATCGAGGGCAGGCATTGCGGAACGCTGGGGCTACGCGACAGACCTTCGCGGCACGTTGCTCACTCGGCCTGTGACGCCGCCGCCGGCCGCCGTTCACCAACAGGAGTATTACCAGGCGCTCACGAAATCGCTCGGCATTCAGTCCGGCCCGCCCTACGCGCGCGTCACGCCCAATCGCGGCCAGGCCCGGCAGCTGCTGCACGATATCGGCCTCGACATCGACGAGCCGTTCGTCGTGTTCGCGCCTGGCGCGGCGTACGGCGGCGCCAAGCAGTGGCTGCCTCAGCGCTACGCCGAGCTCGCGCAGTTGATCATCGGCCAGCGGGGCTGGAGCGTGCTGATGGTCGGCACGAAGGCCGACCGCGCGGCGTGCGCATCGATCGCGCAACTGCTTCCCCAAACCGGCACCCGTCTCAACCGGCTGATCGACTTTTGCGGCAAGAGCGACCTGCCGACGCTGGCCGGCATCCTGTCGCAGGCGCACGCCGTGGTCTCCAACGACTCGGGCGCGATGCACCTTGCCGCCGCCGTCGGCACCAAGGTCGTGGCGGTGTTTGGACCGACGCGCGAGCGGCACACGTTCCCGCTGTCAGCGGGCCCCGAGGCGCCGGCGCCGGTGGTGATCACGCACGACGTGTTCTGCCGGCCATGTATGCTTCGAGAGTGCCCGATCGATCATCGCTGCATGACGCGCATCAGCGCCGCGCGCGTCCATCAATCCCTCTGACATGAAGAAGGCCATCTTTCTCGATCGTGACGGTACGCTGAACGTCGACGTCGGCTACCTCCACCGGCTCGAGGACCTCGAGCTGTTTCCCTGGACCGCCGACGCCCTGCGGCTGCTGAAGCGCGCCGGCTACACGCTGGTCGTGGTCACCAATCAATCCGGCATTGCGCACGGCCTGATCGATCCCGGCTTCATCCAGGTCTGCCACGACGAGATGCAGCGGCGGCTCCAGCCGGCCGGGGCGGAGCTCGATGCGTTGTACTACTGCCATCACCATCCGCGTGGCAGCGTGGAGGAGCTCAGCATCGAGTGCCGCTGCCGCAAGCCGAGACCCGGGATGATTGAGGACGCGGTGCGCGACCTGGGCGTGGATCCGAAGCAGTCATGGGTGGTGGGCGACAAGTGGCTCGACGTCAATCTCGGTGTCGGCGTCGGGGCACGCTCGATTCTGGTTCGGACCGGCTGGGGAGCGGAACAGGAGCAGCAGCGGCCCCCGGGCCAGCCCGTCGACGCAATCTGCGACAACCTCATTCACGCGGTGTCGGTCATCCTTCATAATGACTAACCGCATGGAAGCCGGTCGTCTGCAGGCGCTGCTCGCCGCCTGCAAAGGGAAGCGCGTGGTCGTGTTCGGCGACCTGATTGCCGATGAGTTCATGTACGGCCGCATTGCGCGGGTGTCGCGCGAGGCGCCGGTGCTGATTCTCGAGTACGACGCCACGGCGATCGTGCCCGGTGGTGCCGGCAACGCGGCCAACAACGTCGCCAGCCTCGGCGGAACGGTGCGGCTGGTGTCGCTGGTCGGCCGCGACGAGCCCGGCCGCCGGCTGGTCAAGGTGTTGCCGCGCTCGGTCGAGCGGACGGGCCTGTCACGGCCGGGTGGCTATCGCACGCCGATCAAGACGCGCATTCTGGCCGGCGGCATTCATTCGGCGAAGCAGCAGGTGGTGCGGATCGATCGATACACCAGCGAGCCGGTGACCGACGCCCAGCGTGCGCCGGCGGAGCGCGCCCTGACGCGCGCGCTCGAGAACGCCGATGCGGTGTTGATTTCCGATTACGGGTCCGGGCTCGTGCAGCCGAAGTTCGTGGCGGCGGTGGCGGCAGCGTTGCGGACGAAGAGGCGTCCGGTGCCGATCCTCATCGATTCGCGCTATGCGCTGACGAGATACCGCGGTCTGACGGCGTGTACGCCGAACGAGTCGGAAGTCGAGCAGGTGCTGGGCGTCAGGATCGGCGACAACAAGCCGGAGCTCGAGCGAGCCGGCCGCGCGCTGCTGAAGCGCACGCGGATGTCGTGCGTGCTCATTACGCGCGGCAGCCGCGGCATGGCGGTGTTCGAGCCGGGCAAGAAGACGGTTCACATTCCGATCTTCGGTTCCGACCAGATTGCCGACGTCACCGGCGCGGGCGACACCGTGATGGCCACCATGACCCTGGCGCTCGCCGCCGGCGCAACGTTCGAGGAAGCGGCGCGCCTGGCCAACTACGCCGGCGGGCTGGTGGTGATGAAGCGCGGCACCGCCACCGTGTCGGCCGCCGAGCTGCGCCGCGCGGTTAAAGGGGTCGGGACCATTTAACCAGGGTCGTCCCCCATGGATAGCATTCCTCAATCGCCCGCGGCACAATCGGCTGCGTTGCAAACCGTGAAAATGGTCCCGACCCCCTAATGGCCGAGATCCTCTCGCAATCGCAGGTTTTGGCACGCGTCAGTGCCGATCGTGCGCAGCAATTGACGATTGCTTTCGCGAACGGTGCGTTTGATCTGCTGCATGTTGGACATATTCGCTATCTTGACGCGGCGAAGCGCGAAGGCGATCGACTGGTCGTGGCGATCAACAGCGATGCGTCCGTTCGCGCCTCAAAAGGGCCGACCCGCCCGATCCTGCCGCAGGCGGATCGAGCCGAGCTGGTCGCCGCCTTGCGAGCGGTCGACTATGTCGTGATCTTCGACGAGCCGACGGTCGCGCCGCTGCTGGAATTATTGAAGCCGGATGTGCACTGCAAAGGCACCGACTACACCGTCGACACCGTTCCCGAACGCGAGACGGTCAAGGCCTACGGCGGCCGCATCGCCATCGTCGGCGATCCCAAAGATCACTCCACGACCGATCTGTTCTCGAGACTCAAGTGAAGATCCTGATCGTCCGGCTCAGCGCGCTCGGAGACATCGTGCACGCGTTGCCGGTGCTGCCGGCGATTCGCGCCCACCATCCCGGCGCGCGCGTGGACTGGCTGGTCGAGGAGCACTACGCATCGATCCTGTCGATGGCTTCCGGACTGCACCGGCGGATCATCGTCCGCGCCCGAGCGAGCCTCGAGAACGCGACGTCGGTATCGTTCGGCGGCACGCTGGGCTACTTCAGGGCGGCGTCGTACCTGCGATTGCAACGCTATGATGTCGCGCTCGATCTGCAGGGACTGTTGAAGTCGGCGGTGTGGGCACGCGCGTCCGGCGCCGCGCGGGTCGTGGGCTTCGAACGGGCGGGCCTGCGCGAGCCGCAGGCCGCCTGGTTCTACACAGAGACGGTGGCCCCCCGTGACGGCAGTCACATCATTCAGAAGAATCTGTCGATTCTCGCGGCCCTGGGCGTTGATGCCCCCGGCGTCGAACTGCCGCTCACGCCGACGGCGTCACCGGACACCGTGGCCGCGATCGACACCGCCGGCGGACCGCGCCGCTACATCGTGCTCAATCCTGGCGCCGCGTGGCCGAACAAGCGCTGGCCGCCCGAACGCTTCGGCGCGCTGGCGGCGGCGCTGCACGCGCGCACCGGATTGAGATCCCTCGTGACCTGGGGCCCGGGCGAACAGGCGCTGGCTGACGCCGTGGTGCGGGCCTCGAACGACACGGCCGCTCCGGCCCCCCCGACCACAGTCTCCGACCTGGCGGTCTTGATGCGTGACGCGGCGCTGGTCGTGTCAGGCGATACCGGTCCGCTTCACATTGCCGCCGCGATGCACACGCCGCTGGTTGGCCTGTACGGCCCCACGTGGCCGGAACGCAACGGCCCGTGGGACCCGGACGATGTGGTGATGTCGCGCGCCGCGGTGTGCGTGTGCCATCACAAGCGCCAGTGCCTGCGTGGCGCCCCGTGCATCAACGAGATCACGCTCGATGACGTGATCGCGGCCAGCCTGCGCCGTGTGAAGCCCGACGAGGCCAGATGACACACCTCCGCCAAGGCTACGGTGCGCAGGCACTGCTGGCGCGCTGGCGCGTCACGCTGGGATTCGTCTTCGCGGGCATCGTGCTGTGGCTGGCGACGCCGACGCGGAACTCACTACTGATCGGCGCGACGATTGCGCTCATCGGCGAATCGATCCGATGGTGGGCGGCGGGTCATCTCGAAAAGAGCACAGAGGTGACGCAGTCTGGCCCGTATCGCTACACGAGGCATCCGCTGTATCTCGGTTCGTCGTTGATCGGGATTGGCTTGGGCGTCGTGGCCGACAACCTGATCGTCGCCGCCATCATCGGCCTCTACCTCGGCCTGACGCTGAGCGCGGCGGTCCGCAGCGAAGAGGCGCATCTGCGCGAAAAGTTCGGCGACGCCTACGACGCCTACGCCGAGAAGCGCGCGCCCAGGGTCGAGCGCGCCTTCAGCTGGCAGCGCGCGGTGTACAACCGCGAGCACCACACCATCGCCGGGATTGTGACGGGCCTGTTGCTTCTTGCCGGGAAGCTCTATTTGTGACTACAATCGGCGTTTCCGGGGTGTCGGGCGGTTAGCTCAGTTGGTAGAGCACCGGCTTTACACGCCGGCTGTCAGGGGTTCGAGTCCCTTACCGCCCACCAGCGTCGCTTGACCGCGCTTTCGCGCGGCCGATGACGTGGTGGTGATTGTCGATGCGGGATCGAGTGGTGACACCTCGGTCACATCCAAATCGGCAATCTGAAGTCTGCAGTTCCCCTCAGGGGGGTGGTAGTTCAGTTGGCTAGAACGCTGCCCTGTCACGGCAGAGGCCGCGGGTTCGAGTCCCGTCCACCCCGCCATTTATCTCTCATCTCTTCAACGACGTCCACGTTTAGCCGGCGGTTGTCTCCACGCTGTCTCCATAGCGGGTGGACTGGCCCGCTGCCCGGCATGACCGGCTGCTTTGCGTTCACCAGCGGCGACATCCTGCTCGCCGTGTCGGGTGCTGGCGGCACCGTGCGCTGGACCTGGCCCGCGGTCGCCGGCTCCACCCTCCTCGCTCTCACCCGTGACGACACTCGGAACCCTTCCAGCGTGAGCCGCTCCCACGTCAGCTCGCGGGGCGGCCATCACCTACGCTAACATCCTCCGGCGGAGGGCGTACGCAATCATGGCAAAGAAAGTGACCCGTCGGGAATTCGTGCAGACCACCACGGCCGCCGGCATGGCGCTGGGCGTGGCAACTCCGTCGCTGGGCCAGGCGCCCGCCATCCGCACCGGCGGCGTGCGGCCCATCGTCATCGCCTCGAACAACGGCCACACGGTGAAGAACGGCGGCCCGAAGACGTGCGTCGAGACGGCGTTCGAGCTGATGACGAAGGGGACCGACGTACTCGAGGCGCTCGTCGCCGGCGTCAACGTCGTCGAGCTCGACCCGGCCGACTCCGGCGTCGGCTACGGCGGCCTGCCCAACGCCGAGGGGGTGGTGCAGCTCGACTCGTGCTGCATGCACGGCCCGCGCAAGCGCGCGGGCGGGGTGGCCTGCCTCGAGGGCATCCGCACGCCGTCGAAGGTGGCGCACGCGGTGATGGAGCAGACCGATCACCACCTGCTCGTCGGCAAAGACGCGCAGCGCTTCGCCGCCGGCCTCGGCTTCACGGTGGAGGGCGACCTCAACACAGAGCGGTCGCGTGGCCTGTGGCTCGAGTGGAAGCGGAGGATCGACCCCGAACACTATCTCGACCCGCGCAAGCGCGGCGACGCGGCGATGGGCGCCGGACTCGCCATGGTGCGCGACGGCCTCATTGACGCCGATCACTTCTGGGGCACGATCAACTGCGACGGTGTCAACGCCAGGGGCGAGGTCTGCGGCGTCACGACGACCAGCGGGCTTGCGTGGAAGATTCCCGGGCGCGTGGGCGATTCGCCCATCCTCGGCGCCGGGCTGTACGTGGACAACGAGGTGGGCGCCGCCGGCTCGACCGGGCGCGGCGAGGCCAACCTCTACGGCCTCTGCTCGTTCCTCATCGTCGAGCTGATGCGGCAGGGCCGGTCGCCGAAGGACGCCGGCATGGAGGCGCTGAGGCGCGTCCAGAAGAACACCATCGAGAAGCGCCTGCTGAACGCGCGGGGCCTTCCCGCGTTCGGGCTGAACTTCTACGTCGTGAACGCCAAGGGAGAACACGCGGGCGTGTCGATGTACGCCTCGCAGTTTGCGGTATGCACCGAGAACGGCGCCGAGATCATGAAGACCGAGCCGCTGCTCCCGGGCCGCGCCAACGACTAGCCCCGCCGCGTGCGCTGGGGCCCAGGCGCCGTGCGCCGCTCGGATCCTCGTCTCTCACACGGGCCCGGCCCGCTGGCGATGGGATTCACCGAGGAGCTGCGTCGTCTGGGGGCCGCGATTGGCCATGTGCTGCGAGAAGACCCGGACGGCGAGGGGTTCGCTCTCGAAACGCGGAGCCACTCGCTCTTGGCCGCCATGTGGGTGCAGTTTGCCCACGCCCTCGCCAAGAACCACACCGTGCGTCCATGCGCCGTCTGCGGCGCATGGATCGAGGTCGGGCAGGGCCAAGTAGGGAGCCATATGTCAGACATTTCTGTGTCTCGTCCGAGGGCTCCCCGTGGGGGGCTCGCCGCCCCCCCGAACCCCCGCTGGGTCTGAGAACCGGCGTTCGGTGCACCAGAGGCCGCTCATACGGCTTATCGTCCTAACCGGATAGTGGTCTCGGCGATCGCGTCGTGGCCGAGCCGGCCTGGGTGAGGGACTGGACACGGTCGTGGCTACGGCAGCACCGGATGTGGCGAACACTCCCGCCCGTCATAATGGACACAATACCAGACTTCGTGTAAATTAAATATTACTCTATGACGAATATTCTTGACTCCTCACCAGACTTCGTGTAAATTAAATATTACTCTATGACGAACATTCTTGACTCCTCCGAGTCCGTTCCCTTCCGTGAGAAGGTCGCCTGGCTGTCGCTGCTGGCGATGGCCGTTCCCTACGGACCGTACTTCACGTGGATGGTCCTCCACCCGCCGACGGCGCCGCTGCCCGATCTGCCGACGATGTTCCTGTTCGGCGTCACCTCGATCAGCCACGCCCTGATCCTGGGCCTTGGGCGGGCGTGGCTGCGCTGGCGTTGTCCGGACGACGCGCGACTACCCGCGGACGAGCGCGATCAGGCGATCACGCTGCGCGCACTGGCGGTCGCCTACCAGGTGCTGATTCTCGGCACGATGCTGACCGGGATCGTGATGCCGTTCCAGACCGGGGGGTGGCGCCTGATCAACGCGGCGATCGCGGCGATCGTGCTGGCCGAACTGGTCAGCAACGGCGTGGTGGTCTGGAGCTACCGGCGGAGCCGGTCATGACAGCAGGGCACATCGAGAACCAGATCCGCACGTTGCGCTTCCTGCAAGGCGAGATGACGCAGGCCGAGCTGGGGCAACGCATCGGCGTCACGCGGCAGACGATTGCAGCGATCGAGGCGGGGAAGTACTCGCCGTCGTTGGAGGCGGCGTTCCGGATCGCCGAGGTGTTCGGCAAGAAGCTGGATGAAGTGTTCAAGTGGCGGCGGTGAGGTGGTAACCCGGCCGAGACGGGTCGGGTTGCGGCGCCCTGTCACGGGCCGCCTTGCCGCTCTCGCCCTGTC
>VFZG01000064.1 GCA_016871275.1 Acidimicrobiia bacterium
CGCAGCAGGTTGAGTTGCAGCGCCGCCAGGTCCTGCTGGTCGATGCGCGTTTCGGCGAAGTTGCCAAAGCCGGTATTCACACCGTAGACCGCGGCCTGGCCGTCGGCTTTGGCATCCACCACCGCGCGTGACGCCGCCACGCGCGCGCGTGCATCCGCCGCCAGACCGACCTCGGCGTGGTCATCGGCGATCGCCAGCAGCTGGCGCAGTGAGAGATCCGATCCGTTGAGAAGAATCATCGTCACAAAGTGAGAAGTGAGAAGTGACAGGTGAGACCTGCTTCTCACCTCTCACTTCCGACTTCCCTAGGTTACAGTAGAAGCGCTATGAACATCGTCGTGCTCGGCGCCCAGTTCGGCGACGAAGGCAAGGGCAAGATCGTCGACCTGATGACGCCGAAGTTCTCGTGGGTGGCGCGCTACCAGGGCGGCCACAACGCCGGCCATACCGTATACGTCAGCGGCAAGAAGTTCGTGCTGCACCTGATTCCGTCGGGCATCCTGCACGACGGCGTGATGTGCGTCATCGGCAACGGCGTGGTGGTGGATCCGAAGGCGTTGTTCAAAGAGATCGATGAGCTGGCCGGCCTCGGCATCGACGTCGGCGATCGGCTGTTGATCAGCGACAAGGCGCATTTGATTCTGCCGTATCACCGCGAGCTCGACGTGCTGAGCGAAGCCCGCCGCGGCGAGCGTAAGATCGGCACCACCTCGCGCGGGATTGGCCCGGCCTACGAAGACAAGATTGGCCGCCGCGGCATCCGGGTGTGCGATCTCGTGGACACCAAGGCGCTGGCCGACGAAGTGCGCGCCAACGTCGATGCGCGCAACCAGATCATCAAGGACTCCACGCTCGACTGGACGCAGGTCTACGACGAGCTGCTGGCGTCGGGCGCGCGGATGCGGCGGTGGACCGGCGACGTGTCGCTGGCGCTCGACCAGGCGATGCGCACAGGGCAGCGCGTGCTGATCGAAGGCGCGCAAGGCGCGATGCTGGACATCGACCACGGCACCTATCCGTTCGTCACCTCGTCCAACGCGACCATCGGCGGCGCCTGCACCGGGCTCGGCATTCCGCCGAAGGCAATCCAGGGCGTGCTCGGTGTCGCGAAGGCCTATCTGACGCGCGTCGGCGAAGGGCCGTTCCCGACTGAGTTGTGTGGCGAGATCGGCGAGCGCCTGCGCGAGACCGGCATGGAGTACGGCGCGTCGACGGGCCGTCCGCGCCGCTGCGGCTGGTACGACGCGGTGGCCGTCCGCTACGCGGTCCGCGTGAACGGCATCGACAGCATCGCGCTCACCAAGCTGGACGTGCTCGACGACCTGAAGACCATCGACATTTGCACCGGCTACAGGATTGGTGACCGCACCGTCACCGAATTCCCGTCCGACCTGAACACCTGCGGGCCGATCACGCCGAGCTACGAATCGTGGCCGGGCTGGACGACGCCGACCAAGGGCGCAACCTCGTACTCGCAGTTGCCTGCCGAGGCGCGGCGCTACATCGCGCGGCTCGAAGAGGTGAGTGGCGTGCCGGTTGGCCTGATCTCGACCGGCTCGGATCGCCACGAGACGATCATTCGCGACGACTCGGTCGTGGCGCGCTGGTTGAACTAGGTGCTGGCTGCTGGTCGCTGGTTGCTCAGCAGCCACCTTCGTCACCAGCCACCCATGACCGAGCTCTACTCTTGTTGGTGTCGCCTCGCGAAACCGTCGATGCCCGCCGCATCGGCGGTGGTGCCGAAGTCAATGCCGGCGCGGTATCGGGTGGGCATGCCCTTCGGCATTTCGAACGCCGCCCAGGCGATGGCGCCCCGGCACTTCACCGGGTTCTTGGCGTCGCCAATCAGCACGCGCACGCGCTGATTGGGTTTGAGGATGGTGGGCGACACGACTTGCGCGCCGACGGTGGACAGGTCGACGAGCGTCGCGGGGCTGCCGTCCACCACCACCTCGACGCCGTCCTTGATGCGCACGCGCGGTGCACGGCGCGTGCCCTTCTGATCGAGCGCCGGCGCGGGTTGATCGATCGCCACCGCCGGTCCACCGCCACCGGCGCGCGGCACCGCCACGCGGTGCTGCGCCGCGTCGCGCGCCAGCACGCGCATCTCGCAGTTGGCGAGGGCCGGATCGTCCTTGATGCGGTTGATCAGCGCCTGGCCGCGCGAGGTCTCGGCGAACTCGTTCTGCATCGCCACCAGCGCGGGCCTGGTGCGCATGATGTAGTCGAGTGCTTCGAGCGCGTCGCTGTCGGTGAAGGTCTCGATCTCTGCGGCCGGGGCCAGCCGCTCCTGGAGGGCAGGCAGCGAATCAGCCGGTCCAATCAACACGCAGCGCGACGGCACAGAACGGAAAGTGTACCACGGCTCCCGATCGTCGGGTGTCGTCGGCGGCCACGGCGCTGGAGAGAGCGCTGATCTCGTCCAACGTTGCCGTCTGTCGCCCCGTGCCTACTGCCTGGTGTCCTGCAGCGTCGACGAGACGGCGCGCAGCAGCGCACGGGGCGAGAACGGCGTGAGCAGCACCTGCGCGTCGGCTGCGGAGCGGTGGAGCGAGTCGCTGTGCTCCACCACCCCGTGACGAACAGAATCGGCAGGTCCGCATGTGTCTCGCGAAGCCGCGCGGCGAGAGCAATGCCGCCCATGCGCGGCGTCGGCGGCCTGGCGGTCCGCCATCTCGCGCACCAGCGCTTCACCGTTGATGTCGAGGCCTTCGGAAAGGACGAGCAGGCGGACGGGATCATCGGCCGCGAGCGCCTGTGCCAGCGCGGCGCCGGCCGTGGCGCTGTCGGCGGCGGTCACCGGCAGCCCGGTCCCCAAAGACCGGCACGAGCTGGGCGTCGCCCAGCGCCGGCGTACTGCTCCAGCTCTCGGTGGCCGACCACGTGCATTGCTCGACCTTCATGGCAGCGTGAGGGTCACTATGCACAGGGATCAGGAATTAGGGGTTAGGAAGTTCCCCAGCCAGTAGCCCCCAGCCCGCTCCTCAGCCCTCGTGCTGAGCGGCGTACCACTCGAGCAGGAACCGCTGCGAGTTCAGCGGCGGCACACCCTCCGGGGCGGTGGTCCGGATGTAGGTGCCGTCGGTCTGCAGCGTCCAGGCGCGATCCGTGTCGCTGAGCAGCACTTCGAGCACGGCGTCCCGCAACAGTTGCCGCATGGCGGGGTCGTGGACCGGGCACAGCACTTCGACACGGCGGTCGAGGTTGCGCTCCATCAGGTCGGCGCTGCCGATGTAGACCTCGGGCGACCCGCCGTTCTCGAAATAGTAGATGCGCGAGTGCTCGAGGAACTGGCCGACAATCGAGCGTACGTTGATGCGCTCGCTGATGCCGGGAATGCCGGGCCGCAGGCAGCAGACGCCGCGGACGATCATGTCGATTGGCACGCCGGCCTGCGAGGCGCGGTAGAGGATCTTGATCATGCCCGAGTCGGCGACCGCGTTGTTCTTGACGATCACCCGCGCCGGGCGGCCGGCCTTGGCGTGCTCCATCTCCCGCTCGACGAGCGCCCGCAGGCCCTGCCGCAGGCCGCCCGGCGCCACCAGCAGCGCGTTGTACGAGCGGCGGTTCGAATACCCGGTCAGCGAGTTGAAGACCTCGGTCATATCATCCAGCACGGCCTCGTCGGCCGTGAACAATCCGAGGTCCGTATAGACCTGTGACGTGTTGCGGTTGTAGTTGCCGGTGGAGACGTGCGCGTAGCGGTGAATGCCGTCGGCTTCACGGCGCACCACCAGGCATAACTTGCAGTGCACCTTCAGGTTCATCAGGCCATAGACGACGTGAATGCCGGCCGCTTCGAGCCGCGTCGCCCAGGCAATGTTGTTGCGCTCGTCGAAGCGGGCCTTCAGTTCCACCAGCACGGCGACCTGCTTGCCGCGCTCGGCCGCCTCGATCAGCAGATCGACGAGCGGCGAGTTGGCGCCGATCCGATACAGCGTGATCTTGATGGTAATGACGTGCGGATCTTCGACCGCAGCGCGCAGGAACGTCTCAATCGACGTGAACGAGTCGAACGGATGGTGAATCAGGAAGTCCTGGTCGGCGATCTGGTCGAACACCTTGTCCGCATCGTTCGGCGGCCACAGCACGCGCGGCGTGAAGGCCGGGTACTTCAACACCGGGCGGTGCAGCTTGTAGAGCGAGTGCCAGTCTGCGTAACCGAGCCGATCGGTGGTGCGGACGACGACGTCGTCGTCAACCTCGAAGTTCTCGATCAGGATGCTCAGCACGCGCTTGGGCATGTCGGACTCGACCTGCAGCAGCGACGGCGCACCGTAGCGCAGTTGCTTCAGGCCGCGATCGACGGTCTCGAGCAGGTCGTCGGCTTCGTCCTCCTGGATCACCATGTCGGTGTCGCGGATGATGCGAAACAGGTGCGCGCCTTCGACCTGCGTGCCGGGGAACAACTGCTGGATGTTGCGGCGAATCACGTCTTCGAGGAACACGTGCGAGACGCCGGGCTGCGGCGACATGCTGTCCGGCAGCGCGATGAAGCGCGGCAGCATGCTCGGCACCTTGACGCGGGCGAACTTGGTGCGGCCGGCATGCCGGACGCGCACCGCGAGGTTCATGCTGAGGTTCGAGACGTACGGGAACGGATGGCCCGGATCGAACGCCAGCGGTGTCAGCACCGGGAAAATGTGGTCCTGGAAGTAGTGCGCCAGCCACGTGTCGATCGCCGGCGTGTAGTCGCCGGGCTCGAGGAAGTGAATGCCTTCGGCCGCCAGCAGCGGCCGCAGCGACCGGCTCCAGCAGTCGGTCTGATCGGCGATCTGCGCCAGTGCGCGGGCGCGGATCGTGGCCAGCTGTTGATCGGTGGTCTGGCCGTCGATCGAGACGTCTTCGATGCCGGCGCGGAACTTCTTGAGAATGGTCGCCACCCGGACCATGAAGAACTCGTCGAGGTTGGTGCCGGTGATGGCCAGGAACCTGGTGCGCTCGAGCAGCGGATGCGACGCGTCCTGCGCCTGCGCCAGGACGCGCTCGTTGAAGGACAACCAGCTCAGTTCACGGTTGATGAACAGGGCCGGACTGCTGAGGTCGTTCGGGTCGAGGTTCGACCAGTCCTGCTGGACGGGGGGTGCCGGCGCCGCCATGGCTTCAGCCGCGCGGCGTTTGCGCGAACGTCGGCTGAGGGCGGTGGGCGGGTTCATAAGAGCGTCAGTCTATCAAGGGATGTAACCAGGATGGCGGGTTACTGGTTGCTGGTTACTGCTACTGAGTTCCAACAACCAGCAACCAGCAACCAGCAACTAATTCGGCCCGATCTTCAGGATCCGCCCTCGTGTGTAGCTGACCAGGTAGAGTTCGCCGTCGGCATCCACGCCAAACGAGCTGATCAAGCCCAGCTCGGTGGAGCCGCCGAGCAACTGCGTCAATTCGAGGAGATCCACCGCGCGCGCTTCCTGATGCTCGTCGAGCGCGACGCCAATCGTATAGACGCGGCCGGCGACATAGTCGGCGAAGAAATAGCGGCCGTTGAGTGACGAATCCAGTGCGGCGCCGCGATACACGAACCCACCGGTGATCGACGTGCCGTCGGCGCGCGGGTAGTCGTGAATCGGTTCCGTGAGGGGTTGATATGCCGCCGGCGTGCGGGTGTCGTAGCTCAGACGGCCTTCGCGGACGCGCCAGCCGTAATTGCGGCCACCCGCGCCGCGCGGTTCCCAGTTCACTTCCTCGCGCGCGGTCTGCCCAACGTCGGCCATCACCAGCGCCCCGGTGCCGCCGCGCGTCCAGTCATCGAAGCTGTAGCGCCACGGATTGCGCAACCCGAACGACCAGATTTCCGTGAGCGCGGCTAGCGGCTGGCGATCGACGAACGGATTGTCTTCCGGCACCCGATAGCCGCGCCGATCGTCGTCCGGCACGTTGACGTCGATGCGCAGCATCTTCCCGAGCAGGCTGTTGGGGTTCTGCGCGTGATTCAGCGGGTCGCCGCCGCTGCCGCCGTCGCCCATGCCCACGTAGAGATAGCCGTCGGGGCCAAACGCCAGATGGCCGCCGTTGTGATTCGAGAAGGGCTGCTCGATGAAGGCGCGGCCGTCAGGCCAGACCAGATCGAAACGGGAGCTGGTCTCGACGGCGCCTGCGAGCGTGCGCGTGAATCGCGACACGACGGAGTGGCCGGCGGGATTGGTGAAGGCGACGTAGAAGCGCCGGGACACGACGGCATCCGGTGGGAAGGCGAGGCCGAGCAGCCCGCGCTCACCTCCGGAGGACAGCTGTCCACGAAGATCGAGAAAGAAGGTGGTGGAGACGGTGTTGTTGCGCACGGTGCGGATGGTGCCGCGCTGTTCGACCGCGAAGAACGTCGCACGGTCGGCCGGGTCGACCACGAATGCCACGGGATTGGTCAGTCCAGTTGCCACCACCTGTGTTCGGACCTGGGCGTGGCCGACCGTGGCCCACGCCACCAGCAGCCAGCAGAGCACGAACGGCGCAATGGAGTGCACGTCTGCCAGCATACGGCAGCCTGCGCAGAAAGTGCACAACGTGCATTGCGCTCGCCTGAGGGTAGAATCGGCACGTTTGGGCTCACTCAAGCGGGCAATCGGCCTTCCCGGCGCCACGGCGCTGGTCGTCGGCTCCATTATCGGTTCGTCGGTCTTCGTCCAGGCCTCAGAGCTCACCAGCCTGGTGCCGGATCCGGTCTGGGTCGTGATGGCCTGGCTGGTGGCGGGCATCCTGACGATGGTCGGCGCGCTGGTGTGCGCCGAGCTGTCATCGGCATATCCACGCACCGGCGGCGTCTACGTCTTCTTCAAGGAAATCTATTCGCCGGCGCTCGGCTTCCTGTGGGGCTGGGCGATGTTCTGGACCATGCACAGCGGCATCCTCGCGGCCATCGCGACGGTGTTTGCGCGCTATGCCGGCTACTTCGTCGAGCTGGACGTCACCGGCCAGCGGCTGGTGGCGGCATCCGCAATATTGGTGCTGTCGGCCGTCAACTATCGCGGCGTGACGTTCGGCGCCAACCTGCAATCCGCGTTCACCCTCGTGAAGGTGCTGGCGGTGATGGCGATCATGATCATCGGCTTCGCGCTGTTCCGCGGTGCGCCGCCGGCGCCGGCCGAGGCGTTGCCACCGGTGACGTTCCCGAATTTCCTGCTCGCCGTCGGCGCCGGGTTGTTCGCCTACGGCGGGTGGCACATGGTGACCTACACCGCCGAGGAAACGGTCGATCCGACGCGCACCATTCCGCGCGCGCTGCTGATCGGTATCGTGGTCGTGACGCTCGCCTACATCGGCCTCAACGTGGTCTACCTGACGGTGCTGCCGCTGACGTCGGTGATGACGTCGACCCGCGTCGCCGCGGACACCTTCGAGGTGCTGATTGGACCGGCTGCGGCGGGTGCCATCTCCGCGCTGGTGATGTTCAGTTCGTTCGGCGCGCTGAATGGCATCGTGCTGGTTGGGCCGCGCGTCTACTACCAGATGGCCCAGGACGGGCTGTGGTTCAGGTTCAAGGGCCACCTGCATCCGAGATTCCGGACGCCGGATCACGCGATTATCGTGCAGGCGATCTGGTCCTCGGTGCTGGTGATGACCGGCACCTATCGCGACCTGTTCACGCGCGTGATCTACACGGAGTGGATCTTCTTCTCGCTGCTGGCGCTCGGCGTGGTGCTCATGCGGCGCCGGCCGGGCTACGCGCCGGCGTGGCGCATGGCGCTGGTGCCGGCCGCGCCGGTGGCCTTCATCATCGTGTCGCTGATGATCGTCGTGAACCAGATTCGCGTCGACGTGTTGAGCGCCGCCCAGGGACTCGGCATTGTCGCGACCGGGTTCCCGGCTTATTATCTGTGGGCCCGCCGCAAGCGATGAACATCGACTTCCACAATCACTACTATCCACCTGAGTATCTTGCCGCCGTCAGACGCGGGCCGACGCGCGTGCGCATGGATGTCGATGCGGACGGGAATCCGCGCCTGCACTATCCCGGCGACTATAACATCCTGGTCCCAGGTCATCGCGATCTCGACGTCCGCGAGGGCGTGCTGACGAAGCATGGCGTCGACAAGCAGGTCATCACCTTCACGACGCCCGGCACGCATTTCGAGGAGCCGGCGGTCGCGGTGGAGATGGCCAGGCACATCAACGATGCGTTCGCGACCGCGGTCAGGCAGCGGCAGCATTTCCTGTCGCTGGCCACGCTGCCGCTCAACGATCCGGCCGCGTCGGTCAGCGAACTGGAGCGGGCCAACAAGACGCTTGGCCTGCCCGGCGCGATGGTGTTCAGCAACGTCAACGGCGTGCCGCTGGCCGACCAGGTCTACGAGCCGCTCTGGCAGAAGGCCAACGAGCTCGACGCCGTCATCTACATTCATCCCGCGCACCCGCTCGGCGTGGAGGCGATGGAGCAGTTCTGGTTGATGCCGCTGGTCGGCTTCCTGATGGATACCACGCTCGCCGCCGCGCATCTGGTCTTCGCCGGCGTTCCCGAGCGCTACCCGAAGATCAAGTGGGTGCTGTGCCACATGGGCGGCGCAATACCGTACCTGGCCGAGCGATTCGATCGCGGCTACGAGGCGTTTGCGGAGTGCCGCCAGCACATCAGCCGGGCCCCGAGCAGTTACCTGAAGCAGTTCTATTACGACACGGTCAATTTCGACCTCAACTGCATCGAGCTGGCGATCAAGTTCGCCGGCGCGGATCACATCCTGGCCGGCAGCGACTATCCGCATCAGATTGGCAGCATTCCGAAGATGCTCGACGCCGTCGGCCGCCTGTCGGTGACACCGGCCGAGCGAGAGGGCATTGCCGGGCGCAATGCGGCGGCGCTGCTTGGAGTTGGATAAGGAGAGCACGATGAAGACAGTATTCGCAGGAGTGGCCCTGGCCGTGATGTTTGCCGCCGGCGTGGCGGTGGGGCAGCAGACCAGCACGACCCGGCGCGAGCCGCAGTTCGAGAACAGCGAAGTGCAGGTGTGGAAGTCAACCATCTACCCAGGCAAGCCGCTCGGCCTCCATCGTCACGACCACGGTCGCGCGCTGGTGTCGCTCAACGGCGGCGTGCTGAACGTCGTGGACGGCGACGGCAAGGTGCTCGACACCTACCACCTGACGGCCGGCAAGGCGATGTGGCTCGATGCCGACAAGCCGGGCACGCAGCACGCGGACGTGAATCCGGGCAAAGATCCGGTGGAAGTGATCGTCGTTCAACTCAAGAACGACAAGCCGAAGATGTGATGCGTTGCGCCGCGATCGTCCTGGCCGCGCTGGTCGGAGTGTCTGATGCCTCTGGCACCCAGGCACCAGGCACCCAGGCACCTGCCGCCCGGCCACCCGCTCCGCCGCCCGGAACGGACATTTACCTCGTGCCGCTGACGGATGGTCTGGCCTCGCTCGAGTCCGCCAGGCCGGTTGCGGTGTCGGTGGCGCCCGGTTACGACAACCAGCCGAACTTCAGTCCCGATGGCAGCCGCATACTCTTTGCGGCCAATCGAGACGGCAAGCAGATCGACATTTACGCGTTCGATCGCGGCACCAACCGAGTCACGCAGTTGACGCAGACGCCGGAGAACGAAAACTCCCCGACCTTCGTGCCGTCCGGCGCCGGTCCCGCCGGCAGCTTTGGCGTGGTGCAATCCGAGTTCGACAAGAACGGCAACCGGCCGACGCCGGCGATTCAGCGGTTGTGGCGCTTCAATGCCGAAGGACGGTCACCGTCGTTGATCCTCGCCACGGTCGATCCCGTCGGCTATCACGCGTGGATCGACAACGACCGGCTCGTGCTGTTCGTGCTGGGTGCGCAGGGCAAGCCCGCCACCCTGCAGATTGCGAGCGTGAAAACCGGCAAGGCGGAGGTCGTCACGGCCGGCGTCGGCCGCTCACTGCATCGGATTCCAGAGACGCAGCTGGCGAGCTTCGTGCATCGCGAGGGCGATGACTACACCGTCAAGCAGATCGACATCACCTCGAAGAAGATCGATCCGCTGGTGAAGGCCGTGGCCGGCAGCAGCGACCGCGACATGGCGTGGATGCCGGACGGCAAGACGATGCTGATGTCGTCGGGCACGAAGATCTTCGCGTGGCCCCGCTTGCCCTCCGGAGCCTCGTCGAAGGAGGGGGGCGCAAACGGCTGGACGGAAGTGTTCGATGCGTCGGCGCATCGGCTTGGCGCCGTCACCCGTCTCGCCGTGTCGCCCAAGGGGGATGCGCTGGCGATCGTCGTGGCGGAGCCCGTCAGGAAATAGCACTCGAGCGCACTCGCCACGCATAAGCCGAGGCGATGAGCGCCAATCCCAGCACCCATACTCCGGTGTAGAAGTAGGGCGGTACGAAGGTGAACGAGTACCGTCCTGTTCTCCCCGGTGCGATCGTCACGCTGGATAGCTCGTTTTGCCGCCCGACCGCAATCTCGCCCGCGTCGGTGCTCCAGCCCTGGGCCCAGTTCTGATTCAAAACGATCCGCGCCGGCTCCGACCCGTCGCGGACCGAGAACGTGAAACGGTTGGGCGAAAAGTCAAGGTCGGCCACTCGAGCTGACGGGCTGGTATCCAACACCTGCGGGCCGGCGCTCGCCGCTCGGGCCACTTGCAACGATTCGTAGCAGTAGAAGAACGCGCGATCGTTCATCAAGGCTCGCAGCATCGGCGAGTCCTCGGTATAGGGGCTGCTGTCGGCGTCGGTCGAAATCTGGCGCGGCCCGCCGTTCCACCGCATCGACGTGTCGAACGGCTCGCGCGTGAAGACGCCCCTCAGGTTCCACTGATTGACGACGATCAGGTGTGCCGAGGCGCCAAGCGCCACGACCGCAATTGCCGCGCGGGCGGCTGGCGGCAAGCCGTAACGCGACACGATCGATCGGAACGCCCAGCCCAGCGTCAGTGCCGCAAACTGCAGGAACGGGATCGAGTAACGGCTCGGGATGCGGAAGCTCGAGAACAGCGGCAACTGCTGGATCAGCACGGCGGGGGCCAGTGAGCTGAATTCACCCAGCGACACCAGGAACAGCAGCACGGTCGTGACGGCGAGCGCGCCGCCGAACCATCGACCCTCGGACGATCGGCGGAACACGACCCAGAGCAGACCCGCGGCCAGCGCCAGCGCGGATCCGATTCCGATGTAGTTGCCGTACTCGTGCCAGCCGTGCCGCTGCATGCGCAGGCGCCCGCCGACGTCCTGCGTCGGCGTGAGGTAGACCTGCTGCAGCATCTCGAGAGTGACCAGGTCGGGCTGTTCGGTTGGGTTGCGCGTGTCCCAGAACTGTTCGCCGGTCACGTATTGCACCACCGGCAACAGCTTGGGCGCCGAGTAGGCGAGCGCCGCGACGCCGAACACGACGGCAAACGCGATCGGCCGCCAGTCACGCCGGGCGAGCGCAGCCGCGATCGAGAACACGCCGATTGCGGCAATTGACATCGGCAGAATGTGGGTGCCGCCGTTGAAAATCATCAGCGCCATGGTGGCCGCGGCGAGCAGCACGTATTTCCACTCGCCGGTCTTGAGCGCCTTGAAGAAGAAATACAACTGCAGCGGCAGGTAGAACCCCGGCAGGAACACGCTGTGGCCGACACGCAGGTGAATGGCCGGCGCTCCGGCGGCCGTGACCAGCGTCGCCAGGTAGATCACGGCCGGCAGGAACCTGACGCCGATCGCGCGCGCCGCCAGCAGGTGCATGCCGATGAATCCGATCCAGACGTGCAGGACGATGTTGATCTTCATCGCCAACGGCAGCGGCATGAACAGGCTCAGCGGATAAACCGGGCTGAGGATGGCGATCTGCGGGTTCTGCCACATCACGTTGCCGCCGCAGTACCACGGATTCCAGAACGGCATCTGCCCGTACTCGACCACGTTCTTCAGCACCACGCCGTAGTAGAACAGGTGCTGGTCCCAGTCGTTGGTGCCGAGGGCCAGCGGCTGATCGAACAGCGGCAGGCAGAAGACGAGGCTGAGCGCCCCGTAGAGCGCACCCAGGCCGAGCCGGCGCGTGGTGATCAGCGGCGGAATCCTGCGGACCCTTCTGGGTTGAGCAGCCATTCGATCGCTTCGCGCGCTGGAACAGCCGCCGAGCTAGCGCTTGAATGCCACCTTGCCGCCGAGGATGGTGTAGACCACGCGCGTGCTGGGAATCTCGTCTTCGGCCACCGTCATGATGTCTTTCGACAGCACGGTGATGTCGGCGAGCTTGCCCACGGTCAACGAGCCTTTCAGGGCTTCCTCCTTGGCGGCGTAGGCGCCGTTCCAGGTGTATGACTTGAGCGCCTCGGCGCGGTTCATCTTCTGCTCGCCGTAGAACACCGAGCCGTCCTTGACCTTACGGGTCACCGTGGCGTGGAAGTTGGCCATGGGGTCGATGCGCTCAACGGGCACGTCGGTGCCGTTGGCGATGATGGCGCCGGTCTTCATCAGCCTCTGCCACACGTAGGCGCCTTCTTCGGCGCGGCGCGCGCCCAGCCGGGCCGGCACGTACGGCGCGTCAGAGGTGGCGTGCACGCCCTGCATGGCCGGGATGATGCCGAGCTGCCCGAAGCGCGGGATGTCGGCGGCGTTGATGTGCTGCGCGTGCTCGATGCGCCAGCGCAGGTCCGTGAGATCAGGCCGGCTCTGGTAGGCGCGCTCGTAGACGTTCAGCACTTCGCGGTTGGCGCGATCGCCGATGGCGTGCACGCACAGCTGCACATCATGCTCGAGCGCAATGCGCGTCGTCTCGGCAATCCGCTCGATCGGCGTCGTCGGCAAGCCGGTGCTCGACGGCGAATCCTCGTACGGCGCCAGCATCCAGGCGCCGCGCGAGCCGAGCGCGCCGTCAGAGGTCACCTTGATGGCGGCGACGGTGAGGTGATGGTTGTGGAGGCCGACGGCGCGGTATTGCTTCATCCGGGCGCTCAGGTTCTCGTTGGTGTCACGAACCATCACCCACAGGCGGATGGGGAGCTTGCCCTCGGCGGCGACGCGCTTGAAGATGTCGATGGTGGCGAAGTTCGCGCCGGCGTCGTGGAAGCTGGTGATGCCTGCTTCGAGTGCCGCTTGTGAAGCGAGCTCGATCTGCCGGAGGGCGTCGAGGTCGCGATCGGCCGCGGTCTTCTTCGATCGCCACGTGTCGAGCGCGCGGCCCGCCAGGCCCGACGCGGTTTCGCGCAGCAGGCCGATTGGCCGGCCCTGAGGGTCTTTCAGGATTTCGCCGCCCGACGGATTCTGCGTGCTGGCGGTGATGCCGGCCTCCTGCATCGCCCTGGCATTCACGAAACTGGCGTGGCCGCTGGCGTGCGTCAGCAGCACCGGGTTGTTGGGGGACGCCTTGCTCAGCGTGTCGTGATACGGGAAACCTTCGACGTTGGGCTTCGGCACGCTCGACCACTTCTCCTGGTGCCAGCCGCGCCCGAGGATCCACTCACCGGGCTGCGCGCGTTTGGCCGCGTCGCCGACCATGGTGACGATCTCGTTCCAGTCCTTCACGTCCATCAGGTCGAGATTCATCTTCGACTGGCCGAGGCCCATGAAGTGGCCGTGGCTCTCCACGAGGCCAGGAATCGCCAGTTGCCCCTGCAGATCGATGACCTGCGTCGACGGTCCGATGTAGCGGTGGATCGCCTCATTGGTGCCGACCGCGGCGATTCGATCGCCGCCTACGGCAATCGCCTGCGCTTCGGGCAGCTTGTCGTCGACGGTGACAATCTTTCCGTTACGCAGGACCAGCGTGGCCGGTTCGACAGCCGGCTGGGTGAACGAGGTCAGGACGAGCAGGAGCAGCAGCGCAGCAAGAGGTGTCACAATCCGCGAATTCTACTTCAGCGGTCAGAAAACGGCTGAAACCGACCGTGCTACAATCGACTGCTTCTCACCTCTGCGTCCCCGTCGTCCAGAGGCCTAGGACGTGGCCCTTTCAAGGCTAAAACACGGGTTCGAATCCCGTCGGGGACGCCAC
>VFZG01000065.1 GCA_016871275.1 Acidimicrobiia bacterium
TGACCAAGTGGTTCGATCATCTCCTCGACTCCCACGAGTGGGGCGTCGAGAAGCCGGATCCGCGGTTGTTCACGCACGCGCTCGAGCAGTCGGGCGCCGCCGCGGCGACGACGGTGCACGTCGGTGACCTCTATTACGTGGACGTGGTGGGTGCCCGCCAGGCAGGATTGCGCGAAGGCATCCTGCTGGATGTGGGCAATCTCTACCGCGGCGTCGACTGTCCGCGCGTCGATTCGCTCGCCGGGCTGATCGAGTGGATCGACCAGCCCAGCGGGAACCAGACCCGAAATCGCGTGCCCTGACCGAGCGCCGGCGTGACGCGCAGTGCCGCCCGGTGGCTGCGCACGATGCCGCGCACCGCCGCCCTGCCCAGACCGCGCCCGGTGTCGTTGGTTGAATAGAACGGATCGAAAATCCGCGACAGCGTCTCTTCGCTCATGCCGACGCCGTTGTCGATGACGTCAATGAACACCTACCGCCCCGGCAGCCTGTCGGCGCCGAACGTCATCTTACTGAGGGTCGCGGCGTCGAGGCGCTCGGTGCCGGTTTCCACGGTGATCGCGCCGCCAGCTTCCACCGCTTCCGCCGCGTTGACGATCAGGTTGAGGACGACCTGTCGAATGCGGGTGGGATCGGTTTCCACCCGCGGCAGCGCCCCTGGGCTGTTGTAGATCGGCGTGCCATGCCGCGCCACCGACGCGCCCAGCAGATCGACCATCTCCTTCATCAGCGCGTCAAGGTCGACCTGCTCGGCCACGACGCGGCCGCCAGTGGAGTAGGCCAGCATTTTCGACACGAGATCCGCGGCGCGCTGTGCGCCGAGGATGATCGAGTCGGCGGCGCGCCGCTGATCCGAATCGGCCGGCGACAGCATCGAGATCAGGTCGGCGTTGCCGAGGATGCCGGTCAGCAGGTTGTTGAAGTCGTGTGCCACGCCTCCGGCCAGCACCATCAGGCTTTCGCTCCGCTGCTGTTCCTGCAGGCGCCGTTCGATGGCGTACCGTTCGGCTTCATTGCGGCGCCGGCCTCGTAATCGTCGATCAGCGTGTGAATCGCGCTGGTGAGGCTCCACGGCGCGACGGCCGAGACCAACCAGCCAAAGGCTGCGGCGCCGGGCGCGGCCCGCCGCGTTTGCGCGACGATGGCCGCCCAGACCGACAGGCCGGTGGCCGCCAACAGCACGGCCGTCTGCACAGTTGTCGACAGATTCACCGGCGCTATCTATCAACCGAACTGACTCGAACGTCCTTTACGGCCGGCGCGGGCGTCCTGGGGACGGACCGGTTGAGGTGCTGAGGCTGGGACAGCCAGCCGGCGATTTCTGGTAGACTCCAAGTGCTGTAGGGGAAGGCCGCCCAGAGGCGGCCTTCTGTGTTTCAGGGTGAGTTGGTTCCCGGGCAGCCTTCAGCGAGACGAGGAGAACGAAGATGGGTCGGAAGTTGTACGTGGGGAATCTTCCCTACAGCGCGGCGGAGCAGGATTTGCAGGAGTTGTTCGAGCGCGTCGGACCGGTGGAGTCGGTCACGGTGATGCGAGACATGGCGACCGGCCGCGCCCGTGGCTTCGGCTTCGTCGAAATGGCGACCGATGAAGGCGCGCAGAAGGCGATCGCGGAACTGCATGAATCGCAGTTGGGCGGCCGCACGTTGACCGTGAACGAGGCGCGTCCGAAAGAAGCGCGCGGACCGGGCGGCGGTGGCGGCTTCGGTGGCGGCGGCCGTGGCGGTGGCGGCTTTGGTGGCAACCGCGGCGGCGGTGGTGGCGGTGGTGGACGCCGAGAGCCGCGGTGGTAGGCCGCTGAATGGCAGCACCATTCGGCAGAGGTAAACGCGAGCGCGAGCGGGCACGCGCAGAAAAACAGAAGCAGAAGGCCGAGCGGCGCGAGGAAGCCAAGCAGCGCCGCAGCCAGCATGCGCCCGGTGATCCCGGAATCGACCCCGACATCGCCGGCATCGTCCCCGGACCGCAGCCGAATCCGTGGCTTGACGATCTGGAAGACGAGCCGGCTGAGGACAAAGAAGAGAAGTGAGAAAAGGGCGCTCGATGAGAGCGCCCTTTCTTTTCGGCTGCCGGCTACCGGCTACTTCACTCGCGCGTTGGTGAGCTGCGCCACGGCCCCCAGCGTCGTCTGCGCGGCATTCAATCCCAGTCTGAAGTCCTTGTCCGAAAACGTCGCGAAGACGTCAATCGGCTGGTGCCACGTCGGGTTCCACCCCGCCCCGGTATGCATGCCGCGCTCGTTCTCGCGCAGGCTGATCGCCGGCACGATGTCCATGAAGGGCGTGGAGTCGGTGTTGGTCATGTGCGGGCCGACCGCCGCCGGGTAGTCGGTGGCGTATTTCTCGTTCGCGGCGCGGAAGAAGAACGCCAGCTTCATCGCTTCGTCCGCCCGCTTGGCGGTGGACTGGAACTCGATGTTCACGTCCGCCTCCGGACGCTGCTCCGGATTCCAGGTGCCGTCGGCGCGCGGCATGCCGTGGTCCCACAACATCATGTCGTGCTGAATCATGCCCAGCCATCGCGGCTCTGGGTAGCGGCCTGATCCCGGCGGATCCTCCTTGCCCTGCATGGCGGCCCGCTGCTCCACGTAGGCGCGCGCGCCGTTGAGGCCGGTTTCTTCGTTGTTCCACAACGCGAAGCGGATGGTGCGCTCGGTCTGCACGTCGGGCATGCTGAAAATGCGCGCCAGCTCCATGACCAGCGCGGTGCCGGAGCCGTTGTCGTTCGCCGCGTCACCCCAGCCATGGCCGTCCATGTGCGCCCCGACGATGTACATCTCGTCGGGTCGCGTGGTGCCGACCTTGGTGCAGAACACCTGATCACGGGCGCCGTTGGTGGCCGGCTCGCGATTGAGTTCACGAAGCTTGACGTCGGGTTGCGCGTTGGGATCGTTGTTCACGCCCGTCCGCCGCGTGATGCCGCGATAGCGGGAGCCGCCGGGACCCGAGCGGACTTCGCCGCTCGCGATGATCGGGTCCAGCTTCTGCCCGCCGCCACCGCCTCCGCCACCAGCTTTGGTCGGCGGCGGCGGGTTGAAGTCGTATTTCACGCGTTCGGTGGGGCAGCCGTAGCTCTTCAGCTGCGCCTCAATCCAGTCCACCGCGTCACGATTGCGCTTGGTGCCCTGGCGCCGATCGCCGAACTGCGTCAGCCCCTTGATGGTCGCCTTGTACCGCTCCAGGTCGAGCCGGCCGACCAGTGTCTGGATTGGATCAGGTTGGGCCGCCGGAGCGGCCGGTTGCTGTGCATGCAGGGTGGTGGCGGCCAGCACCGCCAGGCCCAACAGGATGCGTGTCATAGGCTCCTCACGTGGAAAACGGCGTGGCGCGCAGTATAGCGCGGCCCGGATTGATTGACTTCCCGGGCGTTCTCAAGCAGAGTCCTAACGACAGTCGCCATCACCATGCGCATCCATCTGATCAACCCGAGCGACGTTTCGTTCGACGTCGCGGTGATTACTCCACGATGGCTGTATGTCCTTGCCGGGGCGACGCCTCGACCGTACGGCGATCCGCACGTCGTCGACGAAACGCTCGAGCAGCTCGACCTCAACGACGTCGCTGCCGGCGACGTGGTGGGCATTGGCATTCACACGCTGAACGCGCTGCGCGGCTACGAGGTTGGACGAGCAGCGCAGGCGCGCGGCGCGCATGTCATTTATGGCGGCATTCACGCCACCCTCTATCCCGACGAAGTGTTCGAACACGGCGGCGCGAGTGCCGCCGTCAAGGGCGACGGCGACCGCGTGTGGCCGTCGGCGATCGCCGACGTGCTGGCCGGCCAGTCACAGCGAGTGTACGAGGGCGGGCGCATCGAGGGCGCCTCCATGGTGCCGGCGCGCTGGGACCTGCTGCCGCGCGAGCGCTACATGTTTGCGTCGGTGCAGACGGTGCGCGGCTGTCCGAAGCATTGCTCGTTCTGTTCGGTGTGGCGGACTGACGGCCAGAAGCCGCGCGTGCGCGCCACCGACGCGCTGATCGAAGAGATCGTGCAGCTGCGGCGCATGGGGTTCCGCTTCGTGACCCTGGCCGACGACAACTTCTACCCGGTGACGCTCGAAGACCTGCGAATGGCGGATCGCCGCGCCGACAAGAGCACCTACCAGCGGTTGAAGGCGATTCGCGACGAGCGATTCGAGTTGATGGAGCAGATGTCGAAGCTGCCGTCGGACATGACCTTCTTCACGCAGATCACGATGGAAGCCGCGGAGGACCCGGAGTACCTGGCGGCCATGCACAAGGCCCGCATCCGGGGGGCGCTGGTCGGCATCGAGTCGGTGACGCCCGAAGGCCTGAAGGACATCTACAAGGACTTCAACCTGGCCGGCGACGCGCTGGCGCAGCGGCTGCAGCAGTTCCAGAGGAGCGGGGTGCACGTGCTGGGCTCGTTCATTTTCGGGCTGCCCAGCGACCAGCCATCGACGTTCGACGCCACTGCCGCGCTCGCGCAACAGGCGCGCGTGACGCTGGCGCAGTTCGTGATGCTCACGCCATTTCCCGGCACGCTCGACTTCCAGAAGTGGGAAGCGTCGGTGGGCAACGATGCACCGAAGGTGGCCGGTATTCCGGTGACACGCCACTGGCTGATTCCCAAGCACTTGCGGCCGAAGGTCTATACGCCGCATCCGTTGATGTCGCCGGAAGAGATCCGCAGCCGCACACAGGGTGTGTGGGACAACTTCTACCAGCTGCCGCTGGTATGGGAACGCGCGCAGTGCGTGAAGTCGATGAGGGCGAAGCTGGCGTTCGTGCTGGCGTCGAAGCTGTATCGCCAGATGTACGCGAACACCGGCATTTCGACCGACAGCGCGCGCCACTCGCGCGCCAACCGCATGGCGCGCCTGCTCGCCAGGCCGCTCGTCAAGCTGTTCTCGGCGCCCAGGATGCCGCAGCTGCAGGTGCCTGCTTAGGAAGCGAGAAGTGAGATGTGAGACGTGAGCAGCCAAGGTTCAAATCGTTGTTCTCACTTCCGACCTCTCGCGTCTCACTTCGCTGGGGCGCCGTGCTCATAATCGCGGTCCTCAGCGGCGGCAGCAGTGAGGCCCAGCGGCGCGGCGGCGGCCGTGGCGGCTTCAGCGTGCGTCCCGCGGAGGCGCAGGACTTCGACGGATCCTGGCAGTTCTGCCGCGTGGCGTTCCGCGGCAATCGTGACGGCGATGGCGCCGGGTGGAGCGTGGACTTTCCTCGCGCGGACATCAACATGTCCGTCAGGCTCTCGGAGCTGACCAAGACCACCGTGAGTGTTTCCGGTCCGCAGGAACCGAATCACCTGGTGATTCGCCTCACCGATGCGACGCTGTTCCAGTGCCCGTTCGTGATGATGACCGAGGTCGGCAACTCGTTCATCACCGATGAAGAGGCCGAGGCGCTGCGCAATTACCTGCTGAAGGGCGGCTTCCTCTGGGCGGATGACTTCTGGGGCGAGTACGCCTGGCAGGTGTGGGCCGAGCAGATTGCCAAGGCCCTGCCGCCGGCGCAGTACCCGCCGCGCGACCTGGCGAAGGACCACCCGTTGTTCCGGGCGCTGTTTGATATCGGCGCCGCGCCGCAGATTGCCTCGATCGGTTTCTGGCTTGGCAGCGGTGGTGGCACGTCAGAGCGCGGTGCCGACAGCGACCAGGTGCACGCGCGCGGGATTTTCGATCAGCAGGGCCGCCTGATGGTGCTGTCGACGCACAACACCGACATCGGCGATTCGTGGGAAGAGGAAGCGTCGCATCCGCAGTACTTCTACGAGTTTTCGACCAAGGGCTACGCGTTCGGCATCAACACCATCGTCTACGCGATGACGCACTGAGCAGGGAGCGCTACTGAAGCGCTGCCTGGAACGCGCGCAGCCATACCAGCACCCGATCGGTGTTTGCCGGGCCCATGCGCAGCAGCTGTTTCTGCGTCGGTGCGTGTGCCTCGAGGCTCTGGTCGGCGAACGCCCATCCTGAGCCGCCGGTTTCGATCACGTCCACGGGATCGCTAATCAGCGGAGTATCGAACAGGATCTCCAGCGTCTCGTGCATCGCATCGTCAACAGTGCGGTTCTTGTTCCCAAGGCCCTGGTAGGCCTCGTCGAGGCGCGGCTTGATGGTCTTGTAGATGCGTGCCGCCGCCGACGCATCGATCGATACCAGCGTATCGACCAGGCTGTTGTAGCGCTGATAGCTGCGTGGATCGATCGTGCGCCGGACGCCGCGGCCCGACGCCTGGAACGCGCCGCGTGGCGCGATCACCTTGAAGTCGCGCGCCGGCGAGTTGCCCTTCGAGGCGTGATCCAGCGCGAACGCCAGCTGGCGGACGAGATCATCGGTGGCGAGCCAGCGCACCAGTTCGGGCCAGGCCGACAGGGCCGAGAGCAGCGGACGCAGGAAGTCGTCCATCTGATCCAGCGGCGGCAGGTTGACCGGAGGCGCCGGCTTCTCAATCGGCGCCTCGGTAGCCGTCACGGCGGCCGGCGAGGTGTTCGCTGGCGTTTCGGTCGGGCGCAGGTACCACCACGCGCCGCCCCCTATGAGCGCGGTCAGGACCACGGCAATGACGGCGATCGGCTTCTTGTCGTCCATTTAGTGGAGCGGCTCAACGAAATAAAAAATTCTGCCACCGCTGCTCATCGAGGCCTCGCGGCCGTTCCGTAGGAACGGCCCAGTGTCGGGATCGAGGATCAGTGCCATGAGATTAGACGCCGCTAGGGCATGTTTGGCGGCGGCACTCGTTTCTTCGTCGCCTGCTCGAAGGCATAGGCCAGCTCAATCAGTCGCGGCTCGCTGCAGGCCATGCCAGTGAAGCTGACGCCGTAGGGCGCGGGGGCGAGCGTAAAGCCTTCCGGGTATGGCGCCGGCGCGGGGCCGGGGCCGCCGGGTGGCGGAGGCTGTGGCACGAACAATCCGAACGGCACAATCACGGTCGGGTAGCCAGGCTTGGCGGCAATGCCGGCGCCGCTGGCTCCGGGGAACAGCAGCGCGTCGAGCTGCTGCGCCTTCATCACTTCGTCAATGCCATGCGTGGCGGCGAGGCGGATGTCGTTGTCGCGATCGCGCTGCCACTTGTCGCGGTCCTTCTGGAGATCGAGCTCGTCCGAGCGATCCAGGTTCGCCTGTGCGTACTTGATGGCGTTGCGGTTGGCATGCGCCGTGTTGAACGCGCGCAACGCGGCGAGCGTTTTCACCGGCGCCCGGTCACCCAGCGACGCGAGCCAGGCGTTGAAGTCGCGCTTCATGCCGTACCACAACGGCGACGCGCAGTTCGGGTCGCGCGGCCCGTTACTGCAGCCGCCACCCCACAGCAGGAAGTTGTTCCGTGGATCCTGGTCCACGACGCTCGGGATGTCGGCGTCGATGACCGTGGCGCCCTGTTGCTTCAGCACCTCGATGGCATCGGCCATCGACCGGGCCTGGGCCTCGTTCAGGCCGCCTCGCGGATTCTTCTCACCCGGGGGTGTGAGGCGATCGTAGAAATTTGCCCGCGGAATGCCAATGCGCGCGCCCTTCAATCCCTCGGCCTTCAGGAAGGGGGTGTAGTCGCGATTCGGCGGCGCCTGGCAGGTTGTGGTGGCGGCATCGTTCGGATCGGGTGACGCGCTCTCCAGCGCGCCCATCAGGATCGCCGCGTCAGTGACCGTTCTCGCCATCGGGCCGGCCGTGTCCTGATCGGCGGTGATCGGAATCACGCCGTAGCGGCTGATGCGCCCCACGGTCGGCTTGATGGCGGCGAGCATGTTCTGGTTCGCCGGGCTGAGGATGGACCCCGATGTCTCGGTGCCGACGTTGGCGGCCCAGAAATTTGCCGCGGTGCCGGCACCGGAGCTCGATCCACCCGTGTTGAGCACCGGCCTGCCGTCGCCCGTCGCCTCTCGAGGATCGCGTCGCGGGTCGTAGGGATTCATGGCGTAGCCCACCAGCGCGTTGTAGTTGCCGGGCATCCCGTTGGCGACGAAGTTCGCCAGCTCGGTGAGCGTCGTCTTGGCGATGATGACCGCGCCGGCTTCGCGGAGGTTCGTCGTCAAGGTCGCTTCGTAGGGCGGCATCAAGCCTTCGAACGCGATCGCCCCACCGGTGGTCGGCATGTCGGTGGTGTGGATGTTGTCCTTGAGGGCGATCGGAATGCCGTGCAGCGGGCCCCGCACCTTGCCGGAGGCGCGCTCACGATCGAGCCGGTCCGCTTCGTCCAGCGCCTTCGGATTGACCGCGATCGTGGCGTTGAGCCGGTCTTCGTACATCCCGATGCGCTGCAAGTACTGCTCCACCAGCTTCCGCGATGAGGTGCGGCCGTCCTGCATTGCCTGCCGCATGTCCGGAATGGTCGCTTCGACGACGGAGAACGGCGCGGGAGTGGAGGGAGCGCTGGTGCTGCAGGCGGCGAGCGCCGCCAGGCACAGGATGCCGGCCAACGACTGTCTCATGGCCGGAATGATAGTTAAAACGCAAACATTTGTGTGTATTTCACCACCAGGCCGCGGCCTGCCGTTTGTGCCGCATCGGTGAACTGCGATTCGTTGTAAACCACGAAAAAATCGCTCAGCGGGCGGTGAATCAGGTTGAAACGCAGGTTGGCTGAAAACTGCTTCACGTCGTTGCGGTACTGCAGCAGCGTGTCGAGAAACATGTTCGAGCTGAACGAGTAGCCGGTGCGGAGGTTGACCAGCGTGGTGGTGAACTCGGTATCCGGGAGGTCGAGCGAAATCTTCGTCACCTGCAGGCCAAGGTCGAACACCATCCGCTGGTTCGGGCGATACAACACGGTGGTCTGCACGTTGTGCTGCGAGCCGCTCCAGAATCCGCCGGTGGTGTAGCGAATCGATCCCGACAGCGCGCGGCTGCGATCGCCCTCGAACAGCAGCAGGTGCTGCCTCCAGTGGTAGCGCCCCGGCGGAATCGCCACGCCCGGCGCGATGTTGAACGGCTTCGAGATCGACTCCGCCCGCGGCTCGAACGCGTACTCCATGTACGAGCCGTTGTCCCAGGTCGTCTGGTTGGCAATGTGACCGGTGCGGCTGACCAGTTCGCCTGACGGATCGGTGTAGGTCCACACGCGGGCGTGCGGCTCCAGCCGGCGAATGCCGCGCCTGCGCAGCGCTTCAGGCTCCGGCCACCACGCCGCATCGTAGAACTGGCGCGTGACGCCGGTGCGGCGCACGAATCCGAGGTCGTCGCGGAAGCCCTCGCCGATCGTCATGATCGACGTCTGCAGGCGCTTCTTGCTGTCCTCCCAGCCAATCGACGCCTTCGCGGCATCCTGATCGGTGACCACGCCCGGCGATTCGGAGCGCGCGAAGAACCCGTTGACGCTCAGGTTCCTGAAGAACCGGAAGTTGGTGTCGACGCCGACGACGCGATTGAAGTCGGCGCTGCTGCCGTTGGGCTCGCGCGACAGGATGATGGCGCCAACGTCGGAACTGCGGAACAGGTCCCGGCGGACGCGAGCCACCGTGTAGTTGGCGCTGGCCCGACCATCCTCGCCCTTGCTCTGCATCGTCATCAGGCCGAGCGTGTAGGCGCCGGCGCGCCCGGTGAGCCGCACGCCGCCATGCAGCGGTTCCTGCTGCCCGGTGCGGTTCAGCCCGATGCGGCGACTGAAGAACAGCAGCAGATCTTCCTCGGGCGGACGGAACCGCGCCACCGATCGCGAATTGCGTGGGATGTCGCCGAAGTAGAAGATGCCGGCGTTTTCGAGGAAGAACTCGCGCTTCTCGGGGAAGAACAGGCTGAACTGCGTGAGGTTGACTTGTTGCTCGTCGGCTTCCGCCTGGGCGAAGTCGGGATTGATGGTCGCGTCGAGCGTGAGCGAGGGCGTCACGCCGACTTTCACGTCCACGCCCGCCGTGACGTCGGGATCGAAACTGTCCTCACCGATGCCCCGCACGGTGCCCGCCGCGAGGAACGGCTTGATGCGGAGGTTGCGGCCCTGGCGCAGGGACGGCAGCCCGAGCAGGGTGCCGGCGGACGAGGCGCGGAAGATCGAGTAGGCGCGCGATACCGGCGACCAGTAGCTCAGTTCGTTCTTCCGGCGCACGCGCCGCGCGAAGTTGATGCCCCACGTTCTGCCCTCGCCGGCCTCGAATCGCAGGGTCTTGAACGGAATGCGAAATTCCGCGGTCCAGCCATCGGCCGTGCGTCGTGCCGCCACCCACCACACCGCGTCCCAGTTGGTGTTGACGTCGCGCCCTTCGTTGGTTACTTGCGTGTCGGCTTTGGCGCCGGCGGAGTTGGTGGAGAACACGAAGCCGTTGCGGCGATCGGCAAAGGTGTCGAGCAGGACTTCGAACGTGTCCTGGTCGCGGCCGGCGAAGTCCTTGCGGATCTCGTTGACGACCATCCCCGCGGGATTGGAGTCGCGGCACGTGGCGCCGATGTAGAGATAGTCGCCGTCGTACGCCACGCGCACCTCGGTGAGCTCGGTCGCCGGCTGCCCTTCGAGTGGATCGGCCTGGATGAAGTCGATCGCCGGCGCCGCGCGCTTCCACACCTCTTCGTCGAGCGTGCCGTCGACCACGACCGGGCCGGACGCCTGGATCGCCTGCAGTTGCCGGCGGCCATCCGGGGAAGAGATCGTCGTCTGTGCCCACGCCGGGAGCGCGCAGAGGGCCAGCACCGCGATCATCGCCAGCCGCGTCATGGTCTTGACGAAATCAGCCGGCAACGGTGCCTCGACGGCGATGCGCTGTCCGGTCAAGGGATGCGGGAAGGCCAGTGTCCACGCGTGAAGCATATTGCGTTTTGCGGCCGTGGCCCCTTCCTGCGTGGAGTAGACGCGCTCGCCAATCAACGGATGTCCGAGTTTCTCGAGATGCAGGCGAATCTGGTGCTGGCGTCCGGTGTGCAGCCGCAATTCCAGCAACGCGGCATCCTTCAGCCGCTGGCGCACCTTGTAGTCGGTCCTGGCATCCAGCCCGCGCGCGTCCACGCCCACGAGTTTGCGGCGGCCGTCGCGATAGCCCGTGGATATGCGCGCCTCGATGGTGCCCTGATCGCGCGCCGGGATGCCCTGGACCAGCGCCAGGTAGTGACGCTCGAAGCGATGGTGCTTGAAGAGTTCGCGCCCGGCGGCGTGTGCGTCTTTCGACAGCGCCACGGCCAGCGACCCCGACGTGTCGCGATCGAGGCGATGCAGCATGCCGACGTAGGACTTGCGACCGCGTTTGAACTCCATGTATTCGCGGACGCGTCGCAGGACCGTGTCTTCGGATGACCCCGCTTCGGGACTTGAAGGAATCGACAACAGCCCGGCCGGCTTGTTGAGGACGAGGATCTGGTCGTCTTCGTGGAGGATATCGAACGACGCCCGGGCGCGAGGCTGCGCCGGGCGATTGAGGTTCAGCTCGACGATCGCGTTGCCGTACACGTCGAGGCCGGGATCGTTGTGAACCCGGCCGTCGACGGTGACTTGCCCTTTTTCAATCGCCTCGCGGATCTGCCTCCACGAAAGCTCGGGATGGCGTTCCCTGAGCCGCCTATCGAGTCTCATTTGTAACGGGGACTGACCCCACACCCCCGGAAATCATCTCAGTTTTTGCTCCGTGCTGCAGAAATTGAAACGATTTCCGGGGGTGTGGGGTCAGTCCCCGTTACATCTACCGCATCGGGACGAAAACGGTGTCGCCGCCGCGATGAATCAGCAGGACCGCCGGGCGGTCGGCGGACGCGGTCAGCGCTTCCCGCACTTCTTCCGGTGTGCGGACCGAACGCCCGTTCACCTGCTGAATCACGTCGCCCTCCCTCAGGCCGGCCGATGCCGCCGCACCCGAGGGATCGACGTCCACGATCACGACGCCGCGCGTGCCACGGTCGAGGTCGAGCCGCCGCGCGATCTCGGGCGTGATCGGTTCGACTGTCAGGCCGAACCTCGACGACGCCCGCTCGCTGCCTTCACCCTCCCGATCATCGTCGTTGGACCTTGCCAGCTCCGACAGCGTCGCCTTCACCTCGCTCGTCTTGCCCTCGCGCATCACGTCCAGCGTGACGATGGTGCCCGGCTTGGTCGCCGCAATCTCGTTGCGGAACGCGTTGGTGTCGACTACCGGACGGCCGTTGTAGCTCAGAATCACGTCGCCGCGCCTGATGCCGGCCTTCTCAGCCGCACCGCCTGCCGTGACACCGCTCACCAGCGCGCCCTCGGCCCTGGCGAGACCCAGGCCGGCCGCGAGATCGTTCGTCACGCCCTGCACGCTGACACCAAGCAATCCGCGCCGCACGCGGCCGTGCTGCACGAGCTGGTCCATGACGTTCTTCGCCATGTTCGACGGCACCGCGAAGCCGATGCCAATGTTGCCGCCCGAGGGCGACAGAATCTGCGAGTTGATACCGATCAGCTCGCCCTTGGTGTTCACCAGCGCACCACCGGAGTTGCCCTGGTTGATCGGCGCGTCGGTCTGCAGAAAGTCTTCGTAGCTGCCGTTGCCAAAACCGGTCGCACGGCCCTTCGCGCTGACGATGCCCATCGTCACGGTCTGTCCGACACCCAGCGGATTGCCGACCGCCAGCACCACGTCACCGACGCGCATGTTGTTCGAGTCGCCAATCGGCAGGGTCGCCAGGCCCTTGGTGTCGATTTTCACGACGGCCAGATCGCTCGCCGGATCCGAGCCGACCAGCTTCGCCTCAACGAGGCGGCGATCCGACAGCTCGACGTTGATCGTCGTGGCGTCGCCGACCACATGATGGTTCGTCAGGATGTAGCCCTCCTGGCTGACGATGACGCCCGAGCCGAGACCACGCTGCAACGGCGCTGGTGCCTGACGGCCGCGCCCGCGCTGCCCGAAGAGATCGCCGAACGGCGTGCCGTCGAATGGTGACTGCGGCAGCTGCGTGAACCGAGCGGACGCCTTCGCCTCTGTGCGGATGGTCACGACGGCCGGCGTGACCTTCGCGACAATGTCGGCATACCCGTCATGCGCAACCCGGCCAGGATTCGCGGCCGGCTGCACCGACACCGATGCCTCGACCGCTTTCGGCGCGACCGGCGTGACGCTCCACGCGCCCGCAGACGCCAGGCCGAGGCCGAGGACCCATGCGGAACTTCTCAAGAATGAACGGGACATGTCCCAACCCTCCTGTGTCTTGAGACGCCAGACGGGCTTTCAGGAGCGTTACCTGGGGATTACATCGGTGTAAGGTTATGGGCATGGTTCGACGCTTCACTGCCGTAGTCGTCGTCGTGCTGTTCGGCGTTTCGCTTTCAGCCCAGACCCGGGCCAAGCCATGGACGGTGCCCCGCACCACCGATGGCTCGCCCGACCTGCAGGGCGTCTGGACCAACGCAACGATTACGCCGCTCGAGCGGCCGGCCGCCTTCAAGGACAAGGCATTCCTGACCGAGGACGAAGCGCGGGCATTCGAGGAAGCTGCTGCGGCGAGACGGGCTGAAGCGGACAAGCCGATTCCCGGCCGCTTCGAGAGCTATAACCAGTTCTGGCTCGATGGCGGCACGACCGTGCTCAGCACCCGCCAGACGTCGCTGGTTGTTGAGCCGCCCGACGGACGCGTCCCGGTCCGGCCTGCCGAAGAGAAGCGCCGCGATGACATGTGGGCTGCCTACGGCGACCAGATCGAGACGATGAGTCCGTGGGACCGCTGCATCACGCGCGGCATTCCCGGCGGCATCCTGCCGGCCGGATACAACAACGCCTACGAGATCCTGCAGTTTCCCG
>VFZG01000066.1 GCA_016871275.1 Acidimicrobiia bacterium
GGCACGGCGTAGTTGCGGGTCACCGGGCGGGTAGTATCGTAGCGCTCCCACGAGAAGAAGTGGAACAGCTTGTTCTTCAGGATCGGCCCGCCGACCGTGCCGCCGAACGTAGAGGTGTCTTCCCGGTTCTTCGGCAGGTCGAAGTAGTCGTTGAAGAACGTGTTCGTGTTGAAGCGGTCCTTGTTCATGAACAGGAACGCCGACCCGCGGAGCTGGTTCGTGCCCGACTTGGTGATGACCGACTGGGCCGCGCCAGCCGCCATGCCCGTGTCCGCGTCGAAGTTGTTGGTCGCCACGTTGACCGTGTCGATCGACTCCGCCGACTGCACATACATGGCATGGTGCGGCAGCCAGACGTTCACCGACACGGCGCCGTCGACGCGCGTCGTGTTCGCGTTGGGCTGGACGCCGTTCACCCAGGTGCGGAGCGACCGCGCCGGCGTGTCGATCTCCGCGTTCTGGAACTGCGTGGGCGTCGCGCCGGGCACCAGGTTCAGCAGCGTCTGGTAGTTGCGGAACTGGTTCAGCGGCAGGTTCGTGATGGCCGTCGATTCGATCTGGGTGTTCAGATCGGCCTTCTCCGTCTGCAGCAGCGTCGTCTCGGCGACGACGTTCACCGTCTCGGCGAGGATGCCGATCTCCAGCGACAGGTCGACGCGGATGACCTGGCCGGCCGTCACCGGGAAGCCGCTCTTCACGAGGGTCTTGAAGCCCTGGAGCTCCGCGGAGACGTCGTAGGCGCCGGGCAGCAGGTTGCGGAAGGTGTAGTTGCCTTCCCCGTCGGTCACGACCTCGGCCTTGAGGCCGGTCCCGGTGTTCGTTGCGGTGACGGCCACGCCAGGCAGCGCCGCCTTCTGCGCGTCGGTCACCACGCCGGTGATGGAGCCGTAGAGAGCCTGCGCTGAGGCAGGCGCCGGATTGAGGGCCGCGACGACCAACGCCGCCGTCAGCAGCGGCATGGTCACCAAGCGCGTTCGGGTGGAAATCATCCTCACTCTCCTCCGTGAAGTGGCGCGGTATGGAGCGGACGCGCCTGACCACACCACCGGCAGCCGCTGTCGAGCGACGAAGCGTCACCGGTGGCAGCGGCCAAGAGCATACACCGTTTCGCAGCGCGTCTCCAGCCATCCGGACGCGTCACGCCACCCCACGCGGAACGACGATTTTCTGGACGAGATCCGGAGAGCTGGACGTGGTCAGACCTGACTGAGAAGGAGTCGGCGTCCAACCTACGGCGGGCCGGGCGTGCGGCCGCCACCGTGCCGGCCCGACGGCCTGCGCCGGCGATAGCCGGCGGTGCAGGTCGATCGCCTGGTGACGCTGCGGCGGGCAAGCGCCAAGTAAGCCGCCGCCCCACGTCTTGGCGCTCCCGCGCCGCATCTTCACCGGATCCCAGCCGACCGGCTTGCCCTCGAAATAGCTTTCGTTGCTGAGCAGCGCCGGCGCCGCGGCGCGGTAGCCGAACGCGGCGTCTTCGACCACGGCGCGACGGGCACGGATCGGCGGAATCGAGTACTGCCAGGCGCCGGTGGCCGAGTTGCGGTTCATTCCCGCCTCGACCAGGTTCAGCTCGCCGATCGCACCGGCGCGGAACAGCTCGCGCGCCTTGGCAGACACCATCGAGCTGACGCGCCGGCTGCCCACCTGGAGAATCCGCTTGGTGTCTTGCTCGGTGTCGATCACATCCGGGCCTTCCTCGATGTCCTGCACGATCGGCTTCTCGACCTAGACGTCCTTGCCGGCCTTCATCGCGTCAATCGCCATCCGTGCATGCCAGTGATCGGCAGTGGCAATGGTCACGGCGTCGACGTCGGGCCGCGCCAGCACCTCGCGGTAATCGCGCGAGGTGAAGATCCGGTCGCCCCATGTTTCCTTGGCCAGCGTCAGGCGGCCGTCGTAGACGTCGGCGACGGCGACAGCTCGACGCCGGGAACGCGAAGCGCGGTGCGGGTGTCGCCGATGCCCTGGATGCCGACGCCGAGCGTCGCGATCTGGATGCGCTCGTTGGGGGGGGACGTCCCTTGTGGCCGGCGCTTGCGCGGAGGCCGCCGACGGCCGTGCTGCCGCCAGGCTGCCGGCGGCGGTGATGCCGATGAACTCGCGTCGCGTGTGCCGTGTCGTCATTGGCAAAGCCCCTTCAATCAGTGATCAGCGGCAGCCGCACCGGTGCGCCGGCGTGCTCGGCCGACCGATCCGCCGCCAGGCAGACTTCCATGGTTTTCTGCGCGTCGAACACGTCGATCGCCGGCTGTCTCCGCGAGTCAAAGATACTCCCAACCAGGTCGTCGATCTCCTCCTGGAACGGATGGTGGGTGACATCGGCGGAATCGGGCATGACGGTGCGGATGCGGATGGCCGGCCGGCCGCCAGCATCCATCGCATGCTCGAAGCGCACGCCGGCCACCGGACAGCTCGCCCCCAGCTCATCGACCTGCACGGGTTCGTCGAGCCACTGGATCAGATCCTGGCGAAGCGTGGCACGGTCGCCCATCAGCTCCACCGAGAACGAATACGGCATCATGAAGTCGGTCGAGCTCGTGACGTGGCCGAGCGCCTGCCCCTCCAGGGTCAGGTTGACCGCGATCGACGTCGGCCACTCGTAGCCGGTGGTGAAGTGGGTGTGAAACGCGCTCACCGCCTGGGCCTCGAGCCCGGAGCACCACCTTAGCGCGTCGACGGCGTGGCAGCCGGCCGCCAGCAGATGGCTGCGCCCGCTGGCGCGCGTGCGGACCCAGTTCCACCCGCTATACCAGTCGGTGACGCGCGACAGGTACTGCGTCCGCGCGAAGCGGATCGCGCCCAGACGGCCCGAGGCCCGGAGCCAGTGCGCCACCCGCAGATACGGGTTGTAACGCAGCTCGAATGACACGACCGTCCTGATCCCTGCCCGCCGGACGGCGTCGCGGATGCGCACGAGCTCCTGCTCGTCGAGGCCGGTCGGCTTTTCGAGCACCATATGCGTGCCAGCGCGCGCCGCCGCGACCGCCTGCTCGGCGTGCAGGTGGTTCGGCGTGGTGATCGAGACCACGTCGACATTGGCGAGGAGCTCGTCGTAGCTGGTGGTAAAGCGGACATCCGGCAGCGCGAGGCCGTTCTTCGCCAGCGTCGCGCGTGTGCGCCACTCGTCACGCCCGTGCAGCCACGTGACCTGCGTGTGTGGATTCTTCTGAAAGGCGGCGATATGCTGCGACGCGCACCACCCGACGCCCGTGATGCCAACGCGCAGCGTCCTCGGCTCAGCCAAACCTGCCTCCCAATCTCGATGCAGGGAGCGTAGACTATGACCGTCATGAAATCAAAGCGCCCCGCCCTCGTCATCTGCATGATCGCCGCCGCGTTCTCCTCTGCCGCTGCGGGCCAGGCTCCCGACGGGTTTACGCCGCTCTTCAACGGCCGCGATTTCGCCGGCTGGAAGGTGCCGGCCGGCGACCACGGCCACTGGCGCATCGTCGAGGGCGTCATCGATTACGACGCCGAGAGCGAGGCCCAGGAGAAGGACCTGTGGACGGACGGGTCGTATCGCGACTTCACCTTGCGCGTCGACTGGCGCATCAAGGCAACGCCGTACGTGAATCCGAATGTCCCGATCATCCGCTTCGATGGCAGCCACCAGAAGAACGCCGACGGGCGCGAGATCCGGATTGCCGTGCCCGACTCCGACTCCGGCATCTTCCTGCGCGGCAGCAGCAAGTCGCAGGTCAACATCTGGTGCTGGCCGATTGGATCGGGCGAGGTGTATGGCTACCGGACGGACGCGAAGATGCCGCCGGCGGTGCGGGCCGGCGCGACGCCAAAGGCCAACGCCGATCGCGACATCGGCGCGTGGAACACCTTCGAGATCACCATGCGCGGCAGCCGCCTCGACGTCGTGCTCAATGGGCAGCGGGTGATCGTCGGCGCCGAGCTGCCGGGCGTGCCGGCCGAGGGCCCGATCGCGCTGCAGCATCACGGCGCGAAGAAAGACGGCGTGTGGGTGTCGCCACCCAGCCTCGTGCAGTTCCGCAACATCTCGATCAAGGAGCTGAAGTAGCCCATGGGCGTGACACTTCCGATGATCGCACTGGCGGTGGCGGCGGCGTTGGTCGCCGTCCAGCAAAACCCGATGGTCGGACGCTGGAACCTCACTGGCACCGGTCCCGACACCGATAAGGTCTATTGGCTCGAAGTCACGCAGAACGGCAACCAGCTCGGCGGGCGCTTTCTCAATCGCACGGCGCACGCCACGCCGCTTGCCTGGATCCGGTTGGACGGTGACGAGCTGGTGTTTCAATACGGCCGCGGCGAAGGCGGCGCCGCCGACCCGGTGCGCGCGTGTGGACCGATCTATCGCGCGCGTCTGGAGCACGGCAAGTTGATCGGGCGCCACGTGCCCGAGCCGTGCAATCTGCCGCCGCGAGACGCGGCCCCCGGAACACCCGCGCCGGCACCGCCGTCCGCTCCGCCGGCCAAGCCGATCAACTGGGTCGGCGTGCGACAGCCGGCGTGGCCGCCGTCGAACGCCAATGCCGCTCATGCCTACGGCAAGCCGGTCGTGCTCGTCGGTCCCGGCGTGGGCCTCGAGGTGTGGGGGGGACGGTCCGAAAAAGGCGCGTGGAAGATTGTCGACGGAATCCTCGAGAATGAACCGCCGACCTACAATCCGATTTCGATGGAGAAGTTCAAGGACTTCAAGGTCGAAGCCGAATTCAAGCTGGATGCGGATCAGAACAGCGGACTCTACCTCCGCGGACGCTACGAGCTGCAGCTGGTGTTGGGGACCGGCCCGGCTGCGACCAACGGCAGGCAGGGCCTGGTGTCGATCTACGGGTGGAAGGCCGCTGACGTCTACGCCGGCAAGCCCGCCGGTGAATGGCAGGCGCTCGAAGCGATCGTCGTCGGCAATCGCGTCACCGTGACGCTCAACGGCCGGCGCGTGCACGACAATGCGCTGCTGCCCGCGATGACCGGCGGCGCACTCGACAACGACGAGCTGGCGCCGGGGCCGATCATGATCCAGGGCGACCACTCCCGCGTGGCGTTCCGCACACTGGTGGTGACGCCGATTGTCAGGGCCGGGACCTAGCGGCCGCGGCGACCGGGGCCCCAGTCACGCGGACTTTGCGGGGCGGGGTGGAGAAGTTCCACAATTCGATCGGCATCGCATCCGCGATCGCCACCGTCGGTCGGGATCACCGCGGTGGCCGATCGTGACGGGCACACCGGATCGGATGTAGTCCCTGAAGCCTTGCAGCGACACCTTGACGTCAGAGGGACCCGGGAGCCCATTGACGAGCGAATAGTGTCCTTGTGCGTCCGCGGTGGTCTCGCGCGTCAGGTTGGTGTCGCGATTGACGATCGTGATGGGGGCGCCGGGCATCTCGGCGCCTGAGGTGTCCTTGACCACTCCGACGATGCTGCCGTAGAGAATCTGCGCCGCCAGCGGTGCGGCGGTGATGCCCAGAACGAGCGCGAGGCAGACGGTCAACAGACCCCGACCCGGGGAAAGTGCCCTCACAGAAGTCCTCCCTCGGTCGAACAAAGCAGTAGCGGCTTACGGTCGGCGGGAGGATCGCGCGGTTGCCACGAGCTGTTTACCGGGTCTCGACGGGCTGTTGACCCGCCAGGAACCGATCGACGCGAGACGCCAGGTTCTTGAGGTAGGAGGCGTCGCCGTCGGCCACTTCGGTCGTTACATAACCCGCGTAGCCGACCTCGGCCAGCGCTCCCCTGACGGCCGGCCAGTCGATGTCGCCTTCGCCAAGGTTACGCCATGAAAACCGGCCATTGGGACGATCGAGGTGGAAATCCTTCAGATGGACCTTGACGATGCGGCGGCCGAGCACGCGGATCCAGTCCTGCGGAAACCCGTAGAACACGACGTTGCCGACGTCGAAATAGGCCTTGAGGAACGGAGAGTTGAACTCGTCGACATACCGTGCGAACTCCAGCGGGCTCAAGAGGAACTTGTTCCAGACCTCCTCGACGGCAATGATCACCCCGAGATCGGTCGCCAGCGGGAGCAGCCGCTCGCGAATCACGCGCTGGGAGCGCGTCCAGGCGTCGGCGTACGAGGTGGTCGCATCGACAACGGCCGGCACCAGCAGCACGACATCCGCGCCCCACTGCGCGGCGTTGCGCAGCGAGGTCTCCATCCCGGCCACACTCCGCGCCACGGTAGCCGTGTCGCTGCTCGACAGCGGATAGCGCCAGTGATCGGCATTCATCACCGAATGGATCCGCAGGCCGGTGGCTTTCGACGCCGCCAGTATTTCCGTCGTGTCGCCGGGGTTTTCGACCGTCTGCATTTCGATGCCGTCGAATCCGCACGCGCGGGCCAGCGCGAAACGGTCCTGGTACGAAAGTTCTTTCGGCAGCATCGTGATGAGGACGGCTTTGGCGATCGACGGACTGGCGGCGGACGGCACCCCGGGTTGCGCCAACGCCCGTGCCGCGAGGGAGAGGCTGCCGGCTGCCCCGACCGCAATCGTTCGCACGAACTCGCGCCGGGTCGCGCTCATGGTCATCTGCTGTGCCTCATACGGTGCCGCTGCGGAGATCTTCCTTCAACCGATCCATCGTTCGCCACGCCATCGCCAGGATCGTCCACGTGGTGTTCTGCGTGCCGCCCGAGACAAAGGGCGCGCCGTCGGCGAGGTAGACGTTGGGGACGTCGTGAAGACGACAATACCGATCGCTGACCGACGTCTTCGGATCGTCACCCATGCGCGCGGTGCCGATCTCGTGAATCGACCAGCCCTCGGGCAAGGGGTCGCGTCCGATCTTGATGTCTTCGGCGCCGGCGGCGCGCAGCATCTCCTCGATCGAATCGCCCATGTCCTTCGCCATCTTCAGCTCGTTGTCACCGAAGCGATAGTCGAAGCAGATGACCGGGATGCCCCACGCGTCGCGCACGCGGGGGTCGATGGTGATGCGGTTTTCCTTGCGCGGCAGCACCTCGCCGAATCCGCCGAAGCTGATGATGGCCGGGTAATGCTTTCGCACATTCGACTTGAACGCCTTGCCGTATCCGGGAATCTCACCCGCCATGCCCGGGAACTCGGCGCAGCCGCCGCCGCCCTGGAAGTGATAGCCGCGAATGAAATCCGGGTGGCGATCCGTGACGTTGCGGAAACGCGGAATGTACGGTCCTACCGGCCGCCCGTCGTCGAGCGTGGTCTCCGTACCGATACGGGCCGGGATATAGCCGCTGCCACGGATGCCCATGATGTGCTCGCTCAGGTAACAGCCGAGCAGGCCCGAGGAGTTGCCCAGTCCGGTCGGATGCGACGGCGCTTTCGAGTTGAGCAGGATGCGCGTGCTCTCGAGCGTGCCGGCACCGAGCACGACGGCGCGCGCTGAGAATTCCATCACCTCGCGCGTGTTCACATCGATCACGCGTACTGCCCGCGCCTTGTTGGTGCCGCTGGCGAGCAGTACTTCGGTGGCCAGCGAATACGGCCGGATCGTCAGATTGCCCGAATCGCGCGCCGGATAGAGCAACGCCGTCGGGGAATGAAACGCGGCCTGCAGGTTGCAGCCGCGCCCGCAACGGCCGCGGCCGCGGCACGGGTTCCGGTACTTGTTGTTCAACACGCCCTCGGTGGTGACGCCGGCGCGCCCGGGAATGAGGGTGCGACCCAGTTTCTGGATCGATCGCTTGAATGCCACTTCGACGCAATTGAGCTTCGACGGCCGCTGAAACACGCCGTCCGGCACCTGCACGAGCCCCTCGTTGGTGCCCGAACAGCCAAGCAGCGTATCCACCTTGTCGTAGTACGGCTTCACGTCGTCGTAGGAGATCGGCCAGTCGACGTCGAAGCCGTCGCGACTGGCGGCCTGAAATTGCAGCGGCCCGTAGCGCAACGCGCCGCGTCCCCAGAAGTTGGTGCGGCCGCCGAGAATGCGTGCGCGCACCAGCGCGTAGGGCGTGCCGGTGGTCGGATTGTCGCGCTCGTCGGGCAGCCAGTGGCGGGTAAAGGTGTTCGCCGAGTACGAGGCGACCTTCTTGTACTTCTCGAGCGCGGGATTGCTGCCGTACGGACGGTCGAGAAAGTTGTATTCGGCGACCGCGATTGGCCGTTCGCCGGGCGGCAGCCGATGCCGGCGCATCGAGGCGTACGGCCACTCCATGGTCCGGTACTCGGTGCGGACGTCGATCATGCGCCCCGCCTCGAGCAACAACACCTTCACCCCCGCCATCGCCAGCTGAAACGCCGCCATCCCGCCGGCGGCGCCGCTGCCGACGACGATGACGTCCCACTTGCCGGAGCCGGGCGTGATGGAGGCCGCCAGCTTCCGCGACTCTTCGGTGACGGCGGCGAGGTTGTTGAGCGCGAGCGTCGGATCAGGCTGGGTCATTTCTGCTGCCTGCAGTGTGGACAGTCCTTGCCGTCTTCGGTGGCGCAGCCGACAAACTCCTCGAGATAGGTGTTGCCCTTGTAGCGCAGCTCGCGGTGGATGCCGATCTCGGAGGAGTAGTAGCCGCGGATGGTCGCCTGCTTGGTCATGACGAAAAACTGCTCGAGCGGCGTGGTGGGTTCGAGCTCGTTGCGGCTGATCTCGGCCATAATCTGGTCGATCCGGGGGGCGTCGAGCCTCGCAAACGATGCCCCGAAACGCGATTCGGCACGCTGATCGAGCGCGGCCAGCCCGCCCATCCACTGCAGGGCGGTCTGTTGTTCGCCTTCACTCAGGAGCAGATCGATGTAGTCCGCCACCCGCGCCTCTTTCGCGCCGGGCGATCGCTCGTCAGCGGGAATGATCGCCTCCACCAGCACTTCGAGTGTGCGGAAGTCCGAGCCCGACAACAGCCTGGGGGCGGGCACGGTGCGCCCGGCCTGAATCCGCGCGAACGCCAGCAGGCCGTCGGGTGAGAGTGCCGGCAGCAAAGCCGCACTCGCGCCCAGCGCCTTCAGTGCCGCGCGGCGCGACACTTTCGACATACGCGCATCCTCGCCTATCATGGGCGCCACGTCAATCGGTCTCGTCAATCATGGACGGTCGTATCCGCGAGCTTGCCGAAAAGCTCTGGCACTATCACCAATTGCGTCATGCGCTGTCGCCGGCCGACGTCATCCTCGTGCTGTGCAGCCACGACCTGGCGGTGGCCGAGCGGGGGGCGGAGCTGTTCCTCGATGGCTGGGCGCCGCTGCTGATTTTTTCCGGCGGCCTCGGGACGATAACCCGTCACTTGTGGAATGAGCCCGAGGCGGATCAATTCGCCAGGGTCGCCGTCGCCATGGGCGTTCCGCCCGATCGCATCCTGATCGAGAACCGCTCGACCAACACCGGCGAGAACGTGCTGTTCACCAGGCGACTGCTCGACGAGCGACGGCTCTCGCCCCAGCGGTTCATCGTGGTGCAAAAGCCGTACATGGAGCGGCGCAGCTACGCGACGTTCAAACAGCGATGGCCCGGGACAGACGTGGTGGTCACGTCACCGCAGGTGTCGTTCGACGAGTATGTGAACCGTTACTCGCACCATGCGCTGTCGAAGGATGACGTCGTGGCGATCATGGTCGGGGATCTCCAGCGCATCCGGGTGTATGCCGAACGAGGTTTCCAGATCGCTCAAGACGTTCCTGACGATGTCTGGGAGGCGTTCGAAGAACTGGTCCGTGCGGGATACGACCGATATCTGATCTAGCGCAACGTAAGGATCAGCCCGTGCGGCACCGGCCGGTACTGGACCGCGCCAAAGCGCGGCGCCGGTTGCGTGACCCGGCGGCAGCCGATGCGGCCACGCCAAGCGCACGCAGCAGGGTCTCGACCATTTGTCAAGCGACACCTTCGCATCGTGCGCCGTCGACTTCGTCATGCCGGCCAGCGAGCGCGATGGCCCGCGTCAGGCACGCTGATGTCGCTCAGCCCTTGCATGAGACACGCGGGGCGTCCACGAAGTCACATCGTGTAGACTGCTCCGGATTCAAGGAGGGCTGACCGATGTCGAAACGACCGTCGCCGACCGGACCCGCGGGCCTGGCCGTGCTGTTCTTCACCGCGGTTCTTGCGGCGGCCTGCCAGGCACCGGCGCCGACACCGGCGCCCGAGGCCGCACCGGCGGCGGCCACCGATCCGGCGAAGGCGGCCATCGACAAACGGATCGCCCGCGCGAAAGGGTTCGAGCTGCCGACGGCGTATGAACCGCCACCCGGCGACGCCCTGTCGCACCACACCGCCGGCTATGTGAAGACGGTGTGCTCGGCGGTGTTCCTCACCGGCTACACCGCGGAGTTCGCGGCCGAACACGTGGGCTACTTCACGGGCCCCTATGAACATCGGGCCAAGGTGAGCAAGCCGGTCGTCGACAGGGCGAAAAAGACGGTGAGCATCACGCTGCCCAACGGCGTCGTGCGCACCGCGGTCTACACCGGCAGCCAGGGCTGTGTCACCTATCCAGAGGGTTCGACCACTCTCAACTTCACGCCGAAGACGGTGAAGCCGAACCTGCCGCCCGCCGCCTCGCAGGACTGGCCGATGGGCGACCGCGAGCCGAAGACGCCGCCGCCGACCGGCGTGGATGTGGAGAAGGTGAAGTCCGCCGTGGATGCGGCCTTTGCAAACCCCGACGCCGAAACGACGGCCTTCGTCGTGACCCACAAGGGCCGCGTCATCGCCGAGCGCTACGGCGACGGCATCACGGCGACGACGCCGCTCGAGAGCTGGTCGATGGGCAAGAGCGTCACCGGCACCATCATGGCCACGCTCATCCACCGCGGTGTCTACGCGCTCGACGAGCCCGCGCCGGTGCCGCAATGGCAGGGCGAGGGCGACAAGCGCAAGGAGATCCGCATCCAGGACATCATGCGGATGTCGAGCGGCATCCGGATCAAGGCGCCAAGCGATCCCGACTACGACGCAAACGGCACCTATCCCGACCACCTCTATCTCTACACGGGCGGCGTCGATTCGTATAAGTACGCGGCGACGCGTCCGCAGCAGTGGCCGCCCAACAGCGTGGGCCGCTACCGCAACACCGACCCCGTGCTGACCAACTACCTGAATCGCTTGGGCATCGAGAAGCTGAAGGCCGACTACCACTCCTACCCGCAGCGCGCGGTCTGGGACAAGATCGGCGTCCGCACGATGGTGATGGAGACCGATCCCTTCGGCAATTTCCTGACACAGGGTTATGAATACATGTCGGGCCGCGACTGGGCGCGCCTCGGCAACCTGTATCTGAACGACGGCGTCACGCCTGGCGGCGAGCGCATCCTGCCCGAAGGCTACGCCGCGCACGTGCGCACGATCGCTCCGGCCTGGCTCGCCGACGAGAACCCCGTCTACGGCGGCGGCTTCTTCTGGGTTAACGGCGATGGCCGCGTGCCGCTGCCGAAGGAGGCCTATTCGATGCAGGGCGCCGGCGGGCAGTCGGTCTGGATCGATTCCTCGCACGATCTCGTCATCGTGCGACTGGGCAACTTCAAGGGATCGCGCCACGCCCGTGCGACGCTGAACAAGGCGATCGAGATCCTCGTGGGAGCGGTGCCCAGGCGCTAGGGCCCTGGCGTCGTCAGCCAGAGCCGCCAGGCGGGCCTGGCGACGCAAATGCAACGATGAGCGGCCCAAAGAGGCCGTGGGCGGGCTCACGCCCACGCAGTACGCGCAGCCGTCGACGGAACCGGCAAGGAGGGAGACAGTCATCCCGCATTGCACGTCTCACCGAAGCGATAGAAATGGGGGGCGAGGTGCGCGCACGCTGGTAGCCAAGATTCGCAAACTTGAAGCACGGCGTGGCGTCCTGAACGAGCAATAGGCGAACACGCGGCCTGTCGCTCGACTCCCTCCAGCCGTGATCGAAGACCGGTTAGCCGGGTGGCGGCGATTGCTGCGTCAATCGACCACTACGGTCCGCACCGTCCTTCAGCGAATGCTGCGCGGGCGGATCATGTTCACGCCGCGCCTGAATCCGATCAGCGACGACCTGGATGGTTGCAGCTTCGAAGCGCAGACTCGGTTCGACAAGCTGTTTGGCGGAATTTCGGTGCGCAGACCCGAGGGGTTAGACCCGACTGATCGGACCGGCTGCGACGGCATCGGGCCTGATGACACTTGGGACCGCGATTTCGGGAAGCTGGTTGATGACGTCTACACGTCGGCAAGTGCCAGCAATTTCGGTCATGTGAACAACCCGACCTGAGGGTAACACTTCATTCCGACCACATAGGTGACACTTTCCCTCCTTCAAGGGGGGCCGGACTATGCCGTGGAAGGAGTGTCATGTGGAAGATGAGCGCATGCGATTTGTCATCCGGCTGAAGGATGGCGAAAAGATGGCCGCCCTGTGCAAGGAATTCGGCATTTCCCGGAAGACGGGTTACAAGATCTTCGCGCGCTACGAGAATCATGGGCTGGAGGGGCTGACGGACCGGAGTCGCCGGCCCTATCGCCAGGCGCAGCAGCTGCCGGAAGCGCTCGAGGCGGAGATCGTGCGTCTCAAGCGGGAGTATCCGCACTGGGGCGCCCCCAAGATCCGCGAGCGGTTACGGCGGCGCTTTCCCGACCTGCTGCGGTGTCCCGCGGTCAGCACGGTCCACGCGGTGTTGGACCGGCGTGGGCTCGTCGAGCGGCGGCGCCGCCGGCGCGCTCATGCGACCGGCACGCCCTTATCACGGCCGGTGCAACCCAACGAACTCTGGTGCGCCGACTTCAAAGGGGAATTTCAACTCAGCGATCGGCGCTATTGCTATCCGCTCACGGTCACGGATTTCGCCAGCCGGTATCTGATTCGCTGTGAAGCGCTACCCTCGACGAAGGCGCCGCCGGTCGTGACCGCCTTCGAACGCGCCTTCCACGAGTTTGGTCTGCCGCGGGCCATTCGGACGGACAACGGGCTGCCCTTTGGCTGCGGCAACGCGCTCTACGGTCTCACGCGCTTGTCGGTGTGGTGGCTGCGCCTGGGCATTGGTATTGAACGGATCAAGCCTGGCCATCCCGAGCAGAACGGCCGTCACGAGCGGATGCATCTCACGCTGAAACGCGAGGCGACGAAGCCCGCATCGCCCAATTTCCTCCAGCAGCAGGCGCGCTTTGACGCCTTCGTCGCGCGCTACAACGAGGAGCGGCCGCACGAAGCGCTGGCCATGCGTGTGCCGGCCGACGATTACGTCCCCTCACCGCGGCCCTACCGCGGCATCGGAGAGCTCGAGTATCCGTTTCACGATTGGACCGCGATCGTCACGACCTGTGGCCGCATCTGCTACGAGAAGCGCAAGGTCAATCTCAGGACGGTGTTTGCCGGCCAAAAGGTCGGGGTCTCGCAAGTCAGCGAGCACATCTGGCTCGTCAGCTTCATGGACTATGACTTGGGATATTTTGATGACGACACGTGCCGCCTGGAACCGATCGAGAATCCGTTTTGGCGGAAAGTGTTACCTATGTGCCCGGAATGAAATGGCACCCATGTGACCGGAATGGACCC
>VFZG01000067.1 GCA_016871275.1 Acidimicrobiia bacterium
TCATCGTGCCGGTCTCGGCTTCCGAGATGTCCATCAACGTGGTCAACATGCTCGACACCCGTTCCGATTCTTCGAGCACGTCAGACAGGGCTTCCCGGTATCGCGCCGGATCGTTGCTGGCGAGCGCCGATTCGGCGGTCACGCGCATGCGCGTCATCGGCGTGCGCAGGTCGTGCGCCACGTGATCGAGCGCGTTGCGCATGCCGTGAATCAGCGTCGTGATGCGCGCCAGCATGGCGTTGAACAGCGTGCTGAGCTCATCCACCGCGTCGTCGGTGCCAGCGACCGGCACGCGATCGTCGGTCTGGCCGGTCTGCAGAATGCGGCGGACGGCATCGCGCAGATCACGCAGTGGCTTCAGCGTGGACCGTGTCAGGAACAGGCCCCCGACGATGCCGATCAGCAGCGCGGCGCCGGCGCCGAGCATCAGCGCCCACCGGAAGTTGGCCAGGAGCTGATTGCGGGCCTCGGTGGTCTTGCCGACCTGGAGCACCGAGCCGCCGCCGACGTTGATCGTCGCGACTTCGAGAATCGCGTTGCGATCGCGGGCGCGCACCTGCGACCAAATCTCGTTGGGTCCGCCGGGCAGCTCCGAGAGCTCGAACGCGCCCCAGGTTTCCGGCAGCGAGTAGAGCAGCACGTCTTCGAACGGTCCGATGACCCGCACGAACAGCGGCTCGCGCGTGCCGGAGCGCTGTTCGATCTCGATGGCGCGCGCCAGCGCCGGCAGGCCGCCGGCCTGGTAGCGCGTGCCGTACTCGCGCAGCGTGGACTGGATGACGTCGTGATCGCGCGTCTCGAGCAGCGAGGCAAGCAGGCCGTAGGTCAGGCCGCCGATCACCATCGTGCTGGCGAGAAACGTCCCCAGATACCAGGCCGCGAGCCTGAGGCCGAGCGCCCGGCTGATCCGCTCAGCCCACCTTGAGGACATAGCCGGCGCCTCGCACGGTGTGGATCAACTTGGTGTCGAAGCCTTCATCCACCTTGTCGCGGAGCCGCGACACCAGCACGTCGACGACGTTTGTGCCGGGGTCGAAGTTGTAGCCCCAGACGTGCGACAGGATCATCGTCTTCGACAACACGCGGCCCGGATGCCGCATCAGGTACTCGAGCAGCGAGAACTCTCGTGGCCGCAGGTCCAGCGGCTGTCCGCCGCGTTCGACCTTGCGCGACAGCAGATCGAGCGACAGATCGCCGACCGTCAGCCTGGTCGGTTCCGTGGTGCCTGCCGAGGACCGCCGCACCAGCGCCTGCAGCCGCGCCAGCAGTTCCGCAAACGCAAACGGCTTGGTGAGGTAGTCGTCGCCGCCGGCCTGCAGGCCCTTCACGCGATCGTCCACCGTGTGCCGCGCGCTCAGGATCAGCACCGGGGTCTGCTGTTTCTTCGCTCTCAGCTGCTCGATCACCGAGAGCCCGTCGAGGCCGGGGAGCATCACGTCCACCACCGCGGCGTCGTAGCCGCCGTCGAGCGCCTTGCGCAGCGCGTCGGGTCCTGTCGACGCCACGTCCACCGCATAGCCGGCTTCGCGCAGGCCGTGCGACACGAAGTCGGCGATCACCTGATCGTCTTCAGCGATGAGGACTCGCATGCTTCAGAAGATACCGGATCTTTCGGGCGACGTCAGAGCGTCAGCCGATGCGTGGAGAAGAATTCCTTCAGCATGGCCGCGAGCTGCGGGGCGTCCTTGCGCGTCACCCAGGAGAGGCTGCCGCCCAGGCTCACGGCGATGTCGGGATTCGAGTGCATGTTGGGCAGCGACGCGCGCTGGCGATCGTAGATGTAGTCGTCGGCGAGGGTCGCAGGGATGTGCCCCTCGTGGACGCGCTGCAGCAGCTGTTCGTCGGTGACCGGCGGCACCGCCAGCTCGATGCGCGCCGGCGAGCGCCCGGCCTTGCGCAACTGCTCGTTGAGCCGCACCAGGCTGGCGTGATGATCGCTGCCGTCACGCACGTAGATGGTGCGCGTGCCGACATCCTCGAGCGTCCGGAGCGGTTCGTTCTCCGGAGTGACGATCAACTCCCGGATCCCGGTACGAATGGGCGGCGCGAACGCGACCTGCTCGTCGCGGGCGAACGTCAGCAGCAGGTTTGCGGCCACATCGCCCTTGCCCGCGAGCAAGTGCGGAATCAGGTTGGGCTCGTGGGTCTCCACGAATACTGCCTGCACTATTTTGCCTGACCTGGCGCTGATGGCGCGCGCCAGCGCGACGCCGGTGTCGACCGCTCGACCGGCGTATCCGCCTTCGTACGGGAAGAAGTGCGTCCCGCTGCGCGTCACCAGCACGCGAACGATCCCGCGCTCGACAATCCCGTCGAGGTCGAGCGTGGCATCCGCTCCGGGATTCGATCGCGGCTGCACCGGCGCGCGAGGAATCTCCGTGACCAGCACCACCGGTGCCGGTGTGTCCGCCGGTGCGGGGGCTTCGGCGCTGCATGCGCCGAGCGTCAGCGTTGCCGCGAGTACTGCCAGTCTCATTCCGGCGATGTTAGCGTAGGACGCAAAGCTGACCCGGCGGCACTGACTCAGGATGGCGGCTTGCGCAAGCGGGTTGGGTCCTGACCAGGGCCGCCACGTTGTGCCCGGACAGGGGCTTAGGACCGGGCACCATACGTGATATAGTTAAAAGTTCCTGTCATGCTCTATTACCTAATCGTGACCCTCTACGTCATTGTCTGCGGGCTGTTGATCATCACGATCCTTCTCCAGCAGGGCAAGGGCGGCGACATTGCGAATGCGTTTGGCGGCGGCAGCAGCCAGGCGGTGTTCGGCGCGCGTTCGGGCGCCACGCTGCTGACGCGCGCGACCTCGGTGCTGGCGGCGCTGTTCGTCATCGGCTCGTTGACGTTGACGGTGTGGGGCGCACGCGGACCGGGCTCGGTGGTCGGTGGCATTGAAGGCCCGCCCCCCGCGCCGGCGCCCGTGAACGCGACGGTTCCTGCCCCGGCGGTGCCTCCGACACCGCCGCCGTCAGGCAACACGACGCCGTAGGTTGCTCCCCTCGTCGGTTTGCGGAAGTGGCGGAATTGGCAGACGCACCAGCTTGAGGGGCTGGCGGTAGCAATACCGTGGAGGTTCGAGTCCTCTCTTCCGCACCAATAGAAAGTCAATCAAGGCAAGGACTTACGGACGCTACCCCACACGGGAGCGTCCGTTGGTGTCTTAGGGGTAGTCGGGTAAGTAGTCAAGTTTTGAGGGTCCCACCAGACCCGTTCCAGACGCTGCCAGACCTCGCCAGGACGACCATCTCTCCGCTTCCGAGCGTCTTGTCTTACCCACCCCTCCGAACGACCCCGCCAGACCTCCGCAGCAGCTGCCATTACGTATTCGCTTGATGGTGGCTCAGCAGTAGCAACAATAGACGTAGACGCCTATGCCTACTCCTCTCGTCCCTCAGAAATCTCCCTGTGGTGTGCAGGTTGAGCCAGGTGACTATCACTGGTGCACCTGCGGTGGCTCGAAGCGCCAACCCTTCTGCGATGGGTCACACAAGGGCACTGGATTTACGCCGCTGAAGGTGACCATCACGGAAGCGGGTACGAAGTACTTCTGCGCGTGCAAGCACACCAAGAACGCACCGTTCTGCGACGGGTCACATAAGACCCTGCCGTAGCGTTTCTCCGACGCAGGGGAGAGGTAATGCTTTCCCCTGCCAGACCCCGCCAGGATGACGCCCGCCGCTGGCTCAGACAATATGTCGTCTGCGCCCACTCGGCCAGGGTGCAACGCGCGCGAGGCTTCACAGTGTTTCGGACGATCTCCTGCAAGATATGCCGATCGAGCGTCAGGTCAGCGACCAGCTGCTTCAATTTGACGTTTTCGTGACGCAGCGACCGCAGTTCGCGAATCTCCTGCAGGCCTAAGCCCGCGAACTGTTTCTTCCAGCGATAGAACGTCTGCTCGCTGACGCCGAGCCGGCGACAGACTTCGGTGACTTTCTCGCCGCCCTCGACCTGGTGCAGGGCATGGACAATTTCTTCGTTGCTGCGTCCCTTGCGTGGTATCTGCGCTCTCCTCGACCGCCCTTCGGCGGTCCGCTTAGGAAATCACAGATCGGTTCGTTGTCACCTTTCCGCCGTGGCGGTTTTCGGGGTTTGGGTCAGTTAGCTTACTGGTTTACCCACACGGCATAGGCTTCGAACAATTCATCAAGACTTGCGCCAGTCTCTTGAACCAACGCTTCTTCAAAGGTCAGCCGAGGGCTGCGCAAGATTCTCGCATGAACCTCTTCTCCGAATTGCAGTGCGAGAAATGTGGTCAGTGCGAGACCGTCGACGTAATCATCTTTGACTGCCATCGCTTGTAAAGAAGCGTTGACGCCCACGGCGTCAGACCTCTTGCAGCAGACAACGTAGGTCCTGCGATTCCTGACACCCAAGCGACCGTCGCGCAGGAGCCCGCGCAGTCTATCCCGGCTCGCCTCTGTCGCGTGGTAGTAGCCGTCAAATGCCTCCAGTCCCTGTACAAACCAGCTCGGTGCTGAGTAGTATCGGAATCCTATCGGCTTAATCGCGGCGGTAAGGTCTTGAAAAATCGTGATGTACTCATTCACCAACATGGCATCCCAGTACGTGCCATCTTTGGTATCGCCCCACGAACTGCCCGACGCTGTCTTCCAATCTGGCGCGGACGCTGTGAGCATATGCACCGTGCAACTTGCTATGCTGGTGTTGGGTCCCGGGAAGCCGCTGGTGCTAGACGTAATTCCAGCGCCCCCTGTCGATGCCATTCCGGTCGGCGTCGGATAGAGGTGTACTTTGCAGGGTGTACCGCGATAGGTGGTGCCGTATTTCGCTTTCGCGACCGCAACGGCGCGGTCCAGCAGTAGCACCGCGCGCTCGCCATCCTGGGGATATTCCGGCATGTAGTACAGCTCATAGTCCGCTGTTTTGACGACCAGAGCCGCTGCAGGCATCGTCTGCGCGATTGCTGAACCGGCAGGCAACAGGAGAAGAACCGCGACAAGCCAGAAAAGTCTCGTACGGCTCATCGCGAAACGACGCGCACATGCATGCGCATTCGGATGCCCATCGATTCTGGGTGTTTTAAACATCAATTGTCCTGGTACGACCCTCAGTGTAGACCCTTATCGGCTCACGTTTCCAGGCACCTCGCCTCGGTTGAGGCGCGCCATTCACGTTTTGGCGAAGCATTGTTGCTATTGACGCGGATGTGATGGCTGCAACTGACAATTCCGGGAGGATGCCGACAGAGCCTAGCTGCGGAACACTACCGCTGCAACCATTGACCACGCGCTGGTTAACTCGACGCCCGCCGAAACCCCGCCACCCGCTCCGCGACCTGTTCAGGGTGCGCCTGGTCGTAGAAGTCTGCCACCATCTGGACGCTGGTGCGCGCGGTGGCCATCAAGGTGCTGCCGGCCGCCTTTGCAGCGGATCCCGAACGGGTCGCGCGATTCGAGCGCGGGGCGAAGACGCTCGCCTCGCTCAACCATCCGCACATCGCCGCCATCTACGGCTTCGAGAAGACCGCCAGCGGCCATGCGCCGGGCTAGCGGCGCGCCACGCGATAGAGCTTCGTCGCCGTGCGGATGATCAGGCTGCCGTTTGCAACAGCGGGAGTGGCCAGCGTCATTTCATCGAGCGAATTCCGTCCCAGCACCTTGAATGCCTTGCCGGCCTGCATCACGAACGTGACCCCGTCCTCGCTCATCGCGAACAGCTTGCCGTTGTACGACCATGGCGAGGCGGTGAACGTGCCGCCATCAACGGCAATCCGCTGCCGTCCGAAGATCTCTTCGCCGGTCCTCGGATCGTTCGACGTCACGAACCCGCGATCCATCAGGGTGTAGTACTGGTCGCCGACCACCATCGGCGACGGATACGCCGAGGCGAGCGTCGGATTCGACCATGCGACAAACGCGTTGCTGCGCTCCTCGCCCTTCAGGCTGATGTCGCCTGACGCGCCGGGCCTGATCGCGTAGGTCGGCCGCTTCGAATCGGGGAAGTATCCGGAGCTCACGTACAACAAGCCATGGCTCGCAATCGGCGTCACCGCATGGATCGACGTCATGCCGGCGAGTTGCCACAGCAACCGTCCCGAGGTGTCGTACGATCGCACGCCCTTCGTGCCGCTCGTGACGATCTCCGTGCGCTGCTCGTTGTCCCACACGAACGGCGACGACCAGTTCGATCCTTCGGCCTCGCGCTCGGTGCGCCACAGCTCGGTGCCGGTCTTGGCATCGAAGGCGGCGATGAAGGCGCGCTCTTCGTTGTCGTTGACGATGTAGAGGCGGCCGTTGTGCAGGACGGGCGATGCGGCAGGTCCCCATCCCGTGCGCATCCTCATCGCCGGCATCGGCTTGGACCAGACCGGCTTGCCGCTCATGTCGAACGCGAACAGCCCGACATAACCGAGATACACGTAGACGCGCTCGCCGTCGGTCACGGGAGTTTCTGATGCGAACGAATTCTTCTGGTGCACCGGCTGCAGCGGCACCGCCGCGTGGACGACGCGTTCCCACGTGACCTGTCCGGTTTGAAAATCAACGTCGTACAGCACCCAGCGGTATTCATCCACCGGCTTGCTGATGTCGGCGCCGGTCATTGGTCCGCCAAGCGACCGCGCCAGGTAGGTGCCGACGGCATTCAGCGTCGGCGTGGGTTCCTTCGAGTTGATCGCCGACACCACGAAGACGTGATTGCCCCACACCACCGGCGAGCTCCAGCTGCGGCCGGGAAGGTTGAGCGACCACGCGATGTTCTCGGTGGTGCTCCACGTATCGGGAAGTCGAAGATCGTCGGCGGCCACACCACCGCGTGTCCCGCGGAATTGCGGCCAATTCTGGCCGGCAGCCGGGATGGCCGAGAGAACGACGAAAACCAGCACCAGGAGTCTCGCCATACAACCTTTCCTCTGCGCCTCTGCGCCTCGGTGGCGATTCTCGCATAATGTGCGGGCATGAGCCGCCAGCCATCATCGTTCCGTTGGTCTAAGCCTTCTGAGCTTGCTGTGGCCCTGGTGATCACCGCTGTGCTTGCTGTGGCCCTGGCGCTGACTGCCGTGCAAGCGGCCGATCAGCAGTACGAAGAAGTGAAGGACTGGCCGCGCCTGCCGGCGGGCATGGAGATGGGCGAAGCCGCCGGCGTGGCCGTCGATGCCGACGGCCACGTGCTGGTCTTTCATCGTCCGGGCCGCGGCTTCGCTCCGTCCGCGACCGAACCGTTGAAGGATCCGGCGGTGCTGGAATTCGATCCGCGGGATGGTCATATGATCCGCTCGTGGGGCGCGAACACGTTCCTGGTGCCGCACGGCATCACCGTCGACCAGGCGAACAACGTGTTCCTCACCGACGTCGCGCTGCAACAGGTGTTCAAGTTCACGCACGACGGCACGCTGATCTTCCGCATTGGCGAGCAGGGCGTCGGCAAGTGGGACGCCACCCACTTCAATCAACCCACCGACATCGCGATTCGCGCCGATGGTTCGTTCTACGTCTCCGACGGCTACGTCAACAGCCGCGTCGCGCTGTTCGACAAGGACGGCCGATGGATTCACGAATGGGGCAAGAACGGCAGCGCGGCCCAAGAGTTCAGCAATCCGCACGGCCTGTCGCTGTTCGCGCGCAACACCGACGTGATCGTCGCGGACCGCGAGAACTCGCGGCTGCAGCTGTTCGACAGCCGCGGCGCGTTCAAGCGCCAGTGGCGGGGCGAGCCTGGTGCCGCGACGACGGGACGCGTGTTCAGCGTCGCGACGGATCGCGACGGCTTCATCTACCTCGGCGTTCGCCGCGCGGACTACGACACCGCGCACACCGGCGTGCTGAAGCTCGACCAGCGATGGAACATCGTCGCGGCGGTCGGGTTCGATCGCCCCGGCGATCCGAAGTTCAACGCGGTGCACGATATTGCGGTGGCGCCCGACGGGTCGATTTATGTGGCGGAAACACGCACCAAGCGGGTCGTCAAGCTGCGTCCGTCAGCACGCCCCTAGCCTTATACTGGCGCGAGAAATGGCTGCGCGCGTCGCCCGTGCCGTTTTGTTCACGCTCACTCTCGGTGGTTATGTCACCGCCGCGGGGTCGAGCGCCGGGTCTGCGCAGCAGGCCCTACCTGCTGCAGCTGCGCCGTTGCCGGATCTGCGCGCGACACTTGATACCTACTGCGTCAGCTGTCACAACCAGCGGGTGAAGACCGCCGGGCTCACGCTCGACACCGTCGATGCGGCCGCGCCGCACACGAATCCTGCAACCTTCGAAAAGGTGATCGCCCGCCTGCGCGCCGGCACGATGCCGCCGGCAGGACGGCCGCGTCCAGACGCCGCGGCGTCACAGGCGATCGCCTCCTGGATCGAATCCGACATCGATCGCGCCTGGCGCGCCTCGCCGAAGACCGGACGCGTCAGCGCCGTGCATCGCCTCAACCGCACGCACTACAAAAATGCCGTGCGCGATCTGTTCGCGCTGGATCCGCAAGCGTTCGACGTGGCTTCGCTGCTCCCTGGCGACGAAACCGCCGACGGCAGCTTCGACAACTTCGCCGACGTGCTCTCGATCACGACCGCGCATCTCGAGCGGTATCTGTCAGCGGCCCGGCAGGTGACGCGTCTCGCCATTGGGATGGCGCCGCCCGCCCCGGCGCTGACGACGTTCGAGATTCCGCTGCATGTGGTGCAGGACGATCGCGAGCACGACGACCTGCCGTTCGGATCGCGCGGCGGCATCGCGGTGCGCTATCAGTTCCCCGTCGATGGCGACTACTCGATCAAGGTGCGCTTGCGACGCCAGTATCAGGACTACCTGATGGGCATGGGCTGGCCGCAGAAGCTCGATGTGCGCGTCGACGGCAAGTTGATCAAGCGCTTCGAGGTCGGTGGCAGGGCGCCTGGCCGTCCGGCGGCCTCGAGCTATGCCGGTGACGGCGAGCCGGGTTTCGCCGGCGCGCCCGAGTGGGAAACCTACATGCAGCTGACCGGCGATGCGGGACTTGACGTCCGCACACCCGTCGCCGCCGGATCGCACGTGGTCGGCGTGTCGTTCGTCCGCGAGTTCTGGGAGCCCGAAGGCCTGCCGCAGCCGCTGCAGCGCGGCCGCGTGCTCACCAACGATCAGATCTACATGGGCTATGCCGCGGTCGGCGCCGTGGAAATCGGCGGACCGCATCGCGTCGTGCCGGCGGCGGCGAGCACCGACAGCCGTCGGCGCATTTTCATTTGCACGCCGACTGTCTCTGACGAGACCGCGTGCGCGGAGCGCATCCTCTCGCGGATGGCACGGCTCGCGTATCGACGACCGGTCACGGCTGCCGATCAGAAGACCTTGATGGGCTTCTTTGCCACCGGGCGCAAGGACGGCGGTTCCTTCGACGCCGGCATCCAGTTCGCGCTCGAGCGCATGCTGGTCGATCCGGATTTCCTGCTGCGGGTGCATCGCCCGGCGGCCGCCGATCGGCTGACCGACCTCGAGCTGGCTTCTCGTCTGTCCTTCTTCCTGTGGAGCAGTATTCCCGACGCGGCGCTGCTGGATGCGGCCGAACGCGGCGAGCTGTCGAAGCCCGCAGGCCTCGAGCGTCAAGGGAAACGCATGCTGGCCGATTCACGCGCCCGGTCTGCGCTGGTTGGCGATTTCGCATCGCAGTGGCTGAACCTGCGCCGCGTCAACGAAGTCGTCATCCATCCGGATTACTTCGCCGACTTCGACGACAACCTGCTGGCGGCGTTCACGCGCGAGACCGAGCTGTTCATCGACAGCACGCTGCAGGAAGACCGCAGCGTCTTTGACTTGTTGCGCGCCGACTACACGTTCGTCAACGAGCGGCTGGCGCGTCACTACCAGATTCCCGGGGTCTACGGCTCGCGGTTCCGCCGTGTGGCGCTGCCGAATCCTGATCAGCGCGGCGGGCTGCTCGGACACGGATCGATCCTGGCGACGACGTCGTACCCCGATCGGACGTCGCCGGTGCTCCGGGGAAAGTGGCTGCTCGACAACATCTTCGGCATCTACGTGCCACCGCCTCCGCCAGACGTGAACACCACGCTTCCTGATATCCGTCCAGGAACGCTGCCGCCGACCATGCGCGAACGGCTCGCGCAGCACCGTACCAATCCGGTCTGCGGCAGCTGCCATTCGGTGATCGATCCTCCAGGCTTCGCGCTCGAGCACTTCGACGCCATCGGTGGCTGGCGCAACACCGACGAGTCCGGCAAGGCCGTGGACGCGGTGGGCACGACGGTCGGCGGGGCGCCGATCGACGGCCTGGGCGGCCTGCGGGCGCTGTTGCTGACAGATCCGGACCGCTTCCCATCGACGGTGACCGAGAAGCTGCTCGCCTACGCGCTCGGCCGCCGGCTCGAATACTATGACCGCCCGGCGGTGCGCGAGATTGTCCGCGCCGCCGCGGCGTCGAACTACCGCTGGTCGTCGCTCATTCTTGGCATCGTCAACAGTCCGGCGTTTTCACTGCGGGGAACTTCATGACCTTGTTGACCTCGAAACCTCTCGCCCGGCGAACCGTGTTGCGCGGTCTGGGCGCCGCACTGTCGCTGCCGCTGCTTGATGCGATGACGCCAGCGGTCGCACGCGCCGCTGCGCCGGTCAAGCGCTTCCAGACCTTCTACGTCCCCAACGGGATGGCGATGGAGTACTGGCTGCCCAGGACCACGGGCGCGGGATTCGAGATGACGCCGATTCTCGAGCCGCTCACTCCGTACCGCGAGCAGATGCTGGTGTTGTCGGGCCTCAAGGCCAACTGGAACTACATTCACGCCGGCGCGTCGGGCTCGTTCCTGACCGGCACCACGCGCGGCGGCCGCACCGAAGTCGAGATCATCGCGGATGTATCGATGGATCAATTGCTGGCGAGGCACTACGCCAGCGACACGCAACTGGGATCGCTCGAACTGGCGATGGATCCGGCCAACAACGCCGGCGCCTGCACCGGCAACCTGAGCTGCGTGTACACGCACACGCTCTCGTGGCGGAACAAGACGCAGCCGCTGCCGATGGAATTCAACCCGCGCGCCGTCTTCGAGAAGCTGTTCGGCGACAGCGGCAGCACGGATCGCGCGGCGCGTGACGCCCGCCTGCGTCAGCACCGCAGCATCCTGGATTCGGTCAACGACAAGCTCTCCAGCCTGCGGCAGTCGCTCGGCGCCCAGGACCAGACGAAGATCAACGAGTACGCCGAATCCGTCCGCGACGTCGAGCGCCGCATCCAGAAAGCAGAACAACAGCGCGATCTCGATTTGCCGCAGATGGACCAGCCGCAGGGGGTGCCGCCGGTGTTCGAGGATCACCTCGCCGTGATGCTCGACCTGCAGGTGCTCGCGTTCCAGTCGGACCTGACGCGCGTGATCTCGTTCATGATCAGCAAGGAGCAGAGCGCGCGTCCGTATCCGCAGATCGGCGTGCCCGAGGCGCATCATCCGCTGTCGCATCATGGCAACCAGCCGGAGCTGATCGCGCGGATGTCGAAGATCAACCGCTATCACGCCGAGCTGTTCGCGACCTACGTCGAGCGTCTGCGTCGCACGCCGGATGGCGACGGCTCGCTGCTCGATCACGTGACCATCCTCTACGGCTCGGGCATCTCCAACAGCAACCAGCACTCGGGCGACAACCTCCCGATCCTGCTGATGGGCGGCGGCAGCGGCCGGCTGAAGGGCGGTCGGCACATCGCCTACACCGACCAGCCGTCGATGGCCAACCTGCTCGTCACGCTGATGGACAAGATGGACGTGCCGGTCGAGCGTCTCGGCGGCAGCACGGGGCGGTTGGCTATCGACACGGTCTCGATGTGAAGACCCTGCTGCCGATCGCCTTCTGCCTGTTGCCTTTGGCAGTGCCATCGGCAGCCGACCATCCGCCAGTCATAGAGGCTGCCCGCAGTGGCGATCGCGCGGCACTCCGCGCGCTCATCCAAGAGAAGGCCGACGTCAACGCGACAGCCGCCGACGGCACCACGGCGCTGCATTGGGCGGCGTATCGCGACGATGTGGAGAGCGTGGCGCTGCTGCTGGGCGCCGGCGCCAACGTCAATGCCGCGAACGACCTCGGCGCCACCCCGCTCTGGAATGCGTGCACGAGCGCGGGACCGCAGGTCGCGAAACAGCTGCTCGATGCCGGCGCCAATCCCAACCTGGCGCTCATCGCCGGCGAATCGCCGTTGATGGCGGCGGCGCGCGCCGGCAAGGCCACGGTCGCGGAGATGCTGATGGCCAAGGGCGCCAACGCCAACGCGCGCGGCCCTCGTGGCCAGACGGCGCTGATGTGGGCCGCCGCCGAACGCCACCCTGGCGTCGTCAAGGCGATTGTCGGCAGGGCCGACGTGCACCTCCGCTCCGAAGAGTGGCGAGAAATGATGGCGGTGCCCCCGCACGGCCGGCCGGAATACAACAAGATCATTCCGCACGGCCGCGATACCGCGATGCTGTTCGCGGCCCGATCCGGCGATCTCGAATCCGCGAAGCTGCTGGCCGCCGCCGGCGCCAACGTCAACGATGCCGATGCCTGGGGCGTCAGCGCCACCGTGATGGCGGCCCATGCCGGGCACACCGAGTTCGCCCTGTGGCTGCTCGATCGCGGCGCCGATCCCAACGCGGCGTCAGCCGGCTTCACCGCGATGCACGCCGCCATCATGCGGCGCGACACGCAGATCGTCGAGTCGCTGCTCGCGCACGGCGCCGATGCCAATGCGCCGCTGAAAACCTGGACACCGACGCGGCGATCGTCCAAGGACCACAACTTCGCCCCAGAACTTGTGGGCGCCACTCCTTACTGGCTGGCAGCGCGCTTCAACCAACCCGACGTGATGCGACTGCTGCTCGCGCGCGGGGCCGATGCGACATTCGTGCACCACGCGAACTACCACAACGAAGATCCGGTCGAGCCGCGGACGCAGGTGACGACCGCGGTCATGGCGGCTGTCGGCATGGGCGGCGGTGTGGCATGGGTGCAGCCGAATCGCCTCGAGCGCGAGGCGCTGATGCTCGAGAGCGTCACGCTCGCCGCCGGTCAGGGCGTGGATCTCAACGCCGTCAACAGCGACGGCCGCACCGCGCTCGATGCGGCGCGCGCGCTCAAGCTCGAGCGGGTCGTGAAGTTCCTGACCGACCGCGGCGCCCGCTCAGGAAAGTAATTATTCAGGCCGGTTGGGAACAACTCCGACAACCTGCGCGGCTTCGAGGTGCAGGACGTCAACGGCTAAGTGCTGTATTTCGGTCGGCCGCTGTAGAGACGGGCCGTCGGGC
>VFZG01000068.1 GCA_016871275.1 Acidimicrobiia bacterium
CGGTGGCCGGCGCGCACGGCCAGAACGCGCGCGAAGTAGTGGAGAGAGTGAAGTCGGGGCAGCGGCCCGGCGACGCGATTGTCGGCCTGACGTCACTGGCGGCGGAATCGATGGGACTGCAGAAGGAAATCGGCAACATTGCCCCGGGATTGAACGCGGATCTGGTGGCGGTCGAGGGCAACCCGCTGGAGGACATTACCGCGCTGCAGCGGGTTCGGTTCGTGATGCGCAACGGTAAGGTCTACAAGAGATAACGGGAGCGGCACAGGAGAGCGGAGCTCAGGAGTCACATATGGATCGCAGGTTGTTGTTGGTTCCGGTTGCGGTGATGGTGCTGGCGGGATGGTCGTTGTCGGCGCAGTCGACCGTCACCGTCTTCGAGGGTGGGCGCGTCATCGTTGGCGACGGCAAGGTGATTGACAGTGCCAGCGTGGTCGTCACCGGCGACCGCATCACACAGGTCGGACCAGCGTCGAGTATCACCGCGCCGGCGAGTGCGACGCGCGTCAGCCTGGCCGGCAAGACCATGATGCCGGCGATCGTCGATACGCACGTCCACACCAGCACGACCGCGCCGGAGCTCGAGAACGATCTCCGGCAGCGCGCCCGCTTCGGCGTCGGCGCTGCCCTGAGCATGGGCCTGGATGGCACCGAGGCGCCGTTTGCGCAGCGTGCCAGGACCACCCCTGGGCTCGCGCGGCTGTTCCTGGCGGGACGCGGCATCACCGCCCCGGAGAAGGGCCGCACCGACGTGCCGTACTGGATCACCACGCCGGAGGAAGGCCGCAAGGCGGTGCAGGAGAACGCCGCCAAGAAGGTCGACATCATCAAGATCTGGGTCGACGATCGCGACGGCACGTTTCCCAAGCTGACACCGCCGCTCTACACCGCCGTGATCGACGAAGCGCACCGGAACACACTGCGGGTCAGCGCGCACATCTTTTCGCTTGAGGATGCCAAGGGCCTGCTGAAGGCCGGCGTCGACAGTTTCGCGCACGGCATTCGCGATCGCGACATGGATGACGAGGCGGCGGCGCTGCTCAAGGCGAGGCCCAATTTCGTGCTGATCCCGAACATGCCGGACCGCGGCGTAGTGCAGGACTACAGCTGGCTGAAGGGCCGGATCGAGGACGCGGCGCTGCAGAAGATCCAGGCCGGCGCCACCGATCGACCGCAGGTGGCGGCGACGTGGGCCATCCAGGGACGCAACCTGAAGCGGATGTCGGAGGCCGGCGTGAAGATCGCGGTCGGCACCGATGGCAACACGCCGTGGGCGCCGCACGTGGAGATGGCCGACATGGTGGCGGCCGGCATGACGCCGTCCCAGGTGATCACCGCTGCGACGCGCAACGGCGCCGAGTTCCTGCGGATCGCCAACACCGGCACGATCGCCAACGGGATGATCGCGGATCTGATCGTGCTCGACGCGAACCCGCTCGACGACATCACCAACACGCGCAAGATCAACGCCGTTTACCTGCGCGGCGAGCCAGTGAAGCGCTGATTTGTAACGGGGACTGACCCCGTACCTGGTCGTTTTGCTGCAGTTTCTGCGACGTACGCAGAAACTGCAGCAAAACCTGATGGTACGGGGTCAGTCCCCGTTACATTCTCTTGCGGATGACGTTGGCCATGGCGTCAAGGGGCCGCTTCATCGCCGACCCCTTGCGCCAGGCCAGAATCAGCCGGCGCGTCGGCGCCGGAGACTTGAACGCCCGCACCGCGAGCTGACCGCGCCGGTTTTCCACCGGCACCGCCAGTTTCGGCAACAGCGTCACGCCGCAGCCGCCACCGACCATCTGCACCAGCGTAGACAATCCAGTCGCTTTGAGATCGGCTTCGCGCGCGCCCGTGGCGCCACACAGCGCCAGCGCCTGATCGCGAAAGCAATGGCCGTCTTCGAGCAGGAACACGGTTTCGCCTTCCAGGACATCCGGCGACGCCGGGCCCGACCGCTTCGCCAGCGGATGACCGGGCGCCGCCGCCAGGACGAACGGATCGTCGCCAATCGGCGCGTGTTCGAGGTGCGTCACCCGCGGGTCGAGCGCCAGAATCGCGCCGTCGAGCTCCGCGGTCTCGATCTGCTCCAGCAGCGCGTGGGTCTTGTCCTCGACCCACACGGCGTGAAGGTTCGGCAGCTGCGCTCGTAGCGCCGGCGCGACCTCTGGCAGCAGATACGGGCACACCGTCGGAATGATGCCGATGCGGACCGTTCCGGTCAGCGGATCGCTGTGCTGCCGCGCGGTATCGGCCAGGTCGCGCGATGCCAGCAGCACGGCACGAGCCCGTTCGATCACGCGTGCCCCCGCCGCCGTCACGCGCACCCCGCGGGCGCCCCTCTCGAACATCTGGATGCCGAGCACCTCTTCGACCTGCGCGATCTGTGCGCTCAGCGACGGCTGCGCCACGCCGCACGCCTCGGCGGCGCGGCGGAACCCGCCCAGTTCCGCAACGGCGACCAGATACTGCAGTTGCCGCAACGAGTACGGCGCGGTGTCCCAGCGGGTCATAGCGCAAGGCTATCACCAGCGCTCGAACGATACTCACGTCTGGCGGCGCGCGCGGGGCCTACAATGTCCGACATGCCGGTCACCTTCACCCTCAACGGTCAACCCCGCAGGCTCGACGTCGATCCAGACACGCCGCTGCTCTGGGCCATTCGCGATCACCTTGGGCTCACCGGCACGAAGTTCGGGTGCGGCATTGGCGAGTGCGGCTCTTGCACGGTGCACGTCAACGGCAAGGCCGAGCGATCGTGCAGCACGCCGCTGCAGGCGGTCGAGGGCGCCACGATCACCACCATCGAAGGGCTCGCCACTGGCGGGGTGCTGTCGGCGGTCCAGCAGGCGTGGCTCGATCAGCAGGTGCCGCAATGCGGCTACTGCCAATCCGGCATGATCATGGCGGTGTCGGCGTTGTTGGCCGAAAGACCGCACGCCACCGACGCCGAAGTCGATGCGGCGATCACCAACATCTGCCGCTGTGGCACCTTGGCGCGGGTGCGCAAGGCGATTCGCGGCCTGGCCGCCGTGACCGAAGGAGGCGCGTAGTGGGGACCGCCTTCGCCAAGGGTTCGGCGTCCAGGAAATGGACCCGTCGCGCCTTCATCGGCACGTCCGCCCTGGCCGGCGGCGGATTCCTGATCGGCATCACCGGCGCGATCTTCGCGCCGAGCCGCCACAGCGTACGCGCCGACGGCGGTGATGCCGGCGGCGAGCTCAACACCTGGATCGCCATCACCTCCGACAACATCGTCACCGTGCTCGTGCCGCATTGCGAAATGGGGCAAGGCGCCCAGACCGCGCTGGCGATGATGGCGGCCGAAGAGATGGACGCCGACTGGCAACGGGTGCGCTTCAAGGAAGCACCGGCGCTCGACATCTACGCCAACGCCTACATTGGACGCGCCTTTCTGAGCGTGCCCGACCCGCTGGTTCGCGGATTCGACTACGGCACGTATCGCCTGGCGCGTCTGCTTGGCGTGCAGGTCACCGGCGGATCGCTGTCGGTGCGCACGACCGGTCACTACGGCATGCGGATCGCCGGCGCGGCGGCGCGCGACATGCTGGTGGCCGCGGCGGCGAAGCAATTCGGCGTCGGCGCCGATCAGTGCACGGTAGTGAACTCACGCGTCAGCCACGCCGCGTCAGGGCGTTCCGCGACATTCGGCGAGCTGGCCGCGGCCGCGGCGCAGGAGTCAGTGCCTTCGCGACCGGCGTTGAAGGATCCGAACAGCTACACGCTGCGGCGCGTGTCGCGCCCTCGCCTCGACTTGCGCGCCAAGGTCGACGGCAGCCAGATCTACGGCATCGATTTCACCATGCCAGGAATGCTGCACGCGGCCGTCGACATCGCGCCGGTGTTCGGCGGCACGCTCATCGACGTGGACACTGCGGCCGCCGAACGCATGCCCGGCGTCAGGCGCATCGTCCGGCTCGAAGAGGCCGTCGCGGTGGTCGCCGATTCGTATTGGCAGGCACGCAAGGCACTCGCAACGTTGAAGCCGAACTATGGCGATGCGGGACACGGCGGCGTGTCGAGCGCAACGATTTTCGATGCCTTCGATAAGGCGATTGGGGCGGCACCGGCGATGCCCGCAGGCGCGGCGACGATCGTGAAGGCCGATTACCGCGTGCCGTTCCTGGCGCACGCCACCATGGAACCCATGGCGTGCACGGTGCGCGTGCAGGGCGATCGCGCCGAAGTGTGGGCCGGCACCCAGGATCCGCTCAACGCGCGCAGCACCGCGGCACGCGCACTGGGATTCGATCCGTCGCAGGTCACCTACACGAATCTCGGACTCGGCGGCGGCTTCGGCCGTAAGCTGCCGCAATTCCTCGATTTCGTGGGCCTGGCAGCGCGCATTGCGCAGCAGGTCTCCCCGGCTGCGGTGAAGATGATCTGGAGCCGCGAGACCGACATGCAGCACGGCTACTACCGGCCGGCCGCGATGTGCCGTTTCGCCGGCGCGCTGGATGCCGCTGGTTCGCCAATTGCCGTGTCGTGTGCCTATGCCGGCGGCGGCGATGGTGAATCCACATTCATGCCCTACGCGATCGCCGACAAGGACGCAGAGGCGCGCGATGCGGCGCATCACGTCCGCACCGGACCGTGGCGATCGGTGCTCAACTCCCAGCATGGCTTCTTCAAGGAGGCGTTCATCGACGAGATGGCGCACGCCGCCCGGAAAGACCCCTTCGAGTTTAGACGCGGCCTGATGACGGAACAGCCGCGCTTCAAGGCCGTGCTCGAAAGAGTCGCGGCGATGTCGGGATGGGGTTCGGCGCTGCCGGAGCGCGAGGGCCGCGGCATCGCCATCACCGAATGCTTCGGATCGATTGTCGGCGAAGTGGCGCACGTGCACGTGTCACCGGATGGCGCGCTGACCGTCAAGTCGATGTACGCCGCCGTGGATTGCGGTGACATCGTCAATCCCGACACCGCGACGGCGCAGGTCGAGGGCGGGATCATGTTTGGCCTCGCCGCGGCGTGGCTGGGCGCGATCACCATTGGCGAGGGCAAGGTGGTGGAAAGCAACTTCCACGATTTCCAGTCGCTGAAGCTGGCGCAGGCGCCTGCCGTCCAGGTCGAGTTCATCCGCTCCGATGCGCATATCGGCGGTCTCGGCGAGCCGGCCGTGCCGCCGGTGGCGGCCGCGGTCAGCAACGCGATCTTTGCGGCGTGCGGCATCCGGGTGCGGGATTTGCCGCTGAAGAACGCGTCGCTCAAGGCGTAGATATAGTCTGGGACTATCGATTCGACAGTCACGTTATCTTGGCGCGCGGGCCGGGCTGGTCCCTATACTGCCCGGATGTCTACCGAAGTCACCTGCCCGTTCAACCACGCCGCCGGCGGCGGCCGAACCAATCGCGATTGGTGGCCGAACTCGCTGCGCCTCGATCTGCTGCACCAACACTCCGACAAGTCCGATCCCATGGATCCGGGGTTCAACTACGCGAAGGCATTCAACAGCCTCGATCTCAAGGCCGTGAAGAAGGACATCGAGGCGGTGCTGACCGACTCGAAGGCCTGGTGGCCGGCGGACTTCGGCCACTATGGCCCGCTGTTCATCCGCATGGCCTGGCATGCGGCCGGCACGTATCGCATGGGCGACGGTCGTGGCGGCGGTGGCCGCGGCCAGCAGCGTTACGCGCCGCTCAACAGCTGGCCGGACAACGGCAACCTCGACAAGGCGCGGCGCCTGCTCTGGCCGGTCAAGCAGAAGTACGGCAAGAAGATCTCGTGGGCCGACTTGCTGATTCTCGCGGGCAACGTCGCGCTCGAGTCGATGGGCCTCAAGACGTTTGGCTTCGGCGGCGGCCGCGCCGACGTGTGGGAACCGGATAACGACGTGTACTGGGGCGAGGAGACCACGTGGCTGGGCGGCGACAAGCGCTACTCCGGCGATCGCGATCTCGCCAACCCGCTCGCCGCCGTGCAGATGGGATTGATCTACGTGAATCCCGAAGGCCCCGAGGGCAAGCCCGATCCGCTCGCGGCGGCGAAAGACATTCGCGTCACGTTCAGCCGCATGGGCATGAACGATGAGGAGACGGTCGCACTGATCGCCGGCGGCCACACCTTTGGCAAGGCGCACGGCGCGGGCGCGCCGCCCCACGTCGGGCCGGATCCGGAAGGCGCCGGCATCGAGGCCATGGGCATGGGCTGGACCAGCACCTTCGGTTCCGGTCTCGCCGGCGATGCGATCACCAGCGGCCTGGAGGTCACCTGGACGACCACGCCCACCAAGTGGAGCAACGACTTCTTCAAGCACCTCTTCGAGTACGAGTGGGAGCTGACCACCAGCCCTGCAGGGGCGAAACAGTGGAAGCCGAAAAACGGCGCCGGCGACGGCACGGTGCCGCATGCGCACGACAAGGCGAAGACGATCGCGCCGAACATGCTGACCACCGATCTGTCGCTGCGCTTCGATCCGGCCTACCAGAAGATCTCGCGCCGCTTCTACCAGAACCCCGATCAGTTCGCCGATGCGTTCGCGCGCGCCTGGTTCAAGCTGATGCATCGCGACATGGGTCCGAAGTCGCGTTACCTCGGCCCGGAAGTGCCGAAGGAAGACCTGATCTGGCAGGACCCACTGCCCGCGGTGAATCATCAGCTGATCGATACCTCGGACATCGCCGCGCTCAAGACGCAGGTGCTGGCCTCTGGCCTCACCGTGTCGGAGCTGGTGTCTACCGCGTGGGCGTCGGCGTCGACGTTCCGCGGCTCGGACAAGCGCGGCGGCGCCAACGGCGCGCGCGTGCGCCTTGCGCCGCAGAAGGACTGGGCCGCGAACAAGCCGGCCCAGCTCGCCAGGGTGCTGAAGACGCTGGAAGGCATCCAGGCGTCGTTCAACAGCGCGCAGCAGGGCGGCAAGCAGGTGTCACTTGCCGATCTGATCGTGCTGGCGGGATGCGCGGGCGTGGAGAAAGCCGCGCAGCACGGAGGGCATACGGTGACCGTACCGTTCACGCCTGGGCGCACCGACGCCTCGCAGGAACAGACCGACGTGGAGTCGTTTGCCGTGCTCGAACCGGTGGCCGACGGCTTCCGCAACTTCCAGAAGGCCCGCTACCAGGTGTCGGCGGAGGCATTGCTGCTCGATCGCGCGCAGCTGCTCACGCTGACGGCGCCGGAGATGACGGTGTTGGTCGGCGGCATGCGCGTCCTCAACACCAACGTCGACGGTTCGAAGACCGGCATGTTCACCGGCACGCCGGAGGCGCTGACGAATGACTTCTTCGTCAACCTGCTCGACATGCGCACGGCATGGAAGGCCACCTCGGACGTGCAGGATCGATTCGAAGGCCGCGATGCCGGCAGCGGCGCGGTCGAGTGGACCGGCACGCGCGTCGACCTGGTCTTCGGATCGAACGCGCAGCTGCGCGCCATCGCCGAGGTCTATGCCAGCGCCGACGCGAAGGGGAAGTTCGTCACCGACTTCGTCGCGGCGTGGACGAAGGTGATGAACCTCGATCGCTTCGACCTGTCCTCCGTGGCCTCGGCGTAGGGGGACTGCGCCTCTCCAAGCTAAGTCAGTTTCACGAGCTGCTTCCCGAAGTTCTTTCCCCGGAGCAATCCGAGGAAGGCTTCGGGGGCAGACTCAATGCCGTCCGCAATCGTTTCCCGATACTTCAACGTGCCGGCCGCCACGCGCGCGCCGAGATCGGCCAGCGCCTCTGGCCACACGTGCATGTGTTCGCTGACGATAAAGCCCTGCAGCAACAGTCTCGACGTGAGGATGAGTTGCGGATATCGCAGCGGGATCGGCTCGCCGTCGTAGCCGCTGATCATCCCGCACACCGCCACCCGGCCGAAGTCGTTCATGCGCGACAGCACTGCATCGAGCACGGCTCCGCCGACGTTCTCGAAGTGCCCGTGGATGCCTTCGGGCGCCGCCTCCTTCAACGCGCGATACAGCGACTTCGGATCGCCGTGCCGCTTGTAGTCGACGCAGGCATCGAACCCCAGTTCGTTCAGGACGTAGCCGCACTTCTCCGGACCGCCGGCAAAACCGATGGCGCGGCAGCCGTGAGCCTTGGCAAGCTGGCCCACCACGCTGCCCACCGCCCCGCTGGCGGCGCTGACCGCAATCGTCTGCCCTGCCTTCGCTTCGATGATCTTGTTGAGTCCATACCAGGCGGTTACGCCCGGCATGCCGGCCACGCCGAGAAAGGCCGGCATCGGAATCCGCGTCGCATCGACCTTGCGCAGGGCGCCCCTGGCGTTGGCATCGACGATACTGAACTGCTGCCACCCGCCCATGCCGACCACGTGATCGCCGGCAGCGAAGGACGGCGAGCGGCTGTCGATCACCTCGCCGGCGGTGCCGCCGATCATCACCTGGTTCAGCGGTTGTGGAGGCGCGTAGCTCTTGGTGTCGTTCATCCGCCCGCGCATGTAGGGATCGAGCGACAGGTAGTGATGGCGCACGAGCACCTGGCCTTCGGCGAGCGCCGGAATCGGCAACTCGACGAGGGTGAAGTTGGCGGCGGTCGCTTCGCGTTCGGGCCGTGAGGTCAGCAGGAACTGTTTATTGGTCATCCTTGTATCCGGATCCTTGTATCCGGGACTGGCACCTTAACATGGCTTTTCGATTCAGTCTCTGCCAGCTCAGTGCCAGCTCATGTCGCTGTTTTTTCAATAGCGTCGCAGAGAATGTCGAATTTCACCAATCTCTGCAGCCGGCAGCGGCGCGTCGACGAGGTCGGACCAGCCGAAAGGCAGATCGACCGGGCCGCGATCGAGGAGGCCGCGGCCGTTGCCTAGCCGATCTGCCAGGCTTGACCATCGCCAGTCCCTTGCGGCTCGAACGAGGTGCGCACGCAGGGGGTTCTGCTCTACGTACCGGACGACGTTGAGATAGTACTGCTCGCTGAACACTTTCACTCCGCGAAAGCGATCCTGGTAGACATGACCCTCTCCGAGGGTTCCGTGGCGTCGACGCCAGCTCACTGCGTGCGTTCCAGTGAGTCGGTGCAGGAACCGGCTCACGTCACCATCGCACTCGACCCAAAAGACAAAATGCCAATGGTTACTCATGATGCAGTACGCACAAATTCGCACCGGGCATCGGCTCTTGGCCCAGAGCACCATCGAGAGAAAATCCTCGAATTCCCGGGCCGTCTCGAACAACGGTCGTCGATCGTTGCCCCGGTTCACCGCGTGGACGACAGAACCGGGTGGCAGAATTCGTAAACCTCGGGGCATGTGGAACCTCCGGAGAGGGAGGTAAGCAAGGGAGGGGCCATCCACAGGTCGAGCTGAAATGTCTTAGAAACTGCGATCCCAACAAGCGCCTGGATCGCTGAGACTGAAGCAAAAACCGATGTTAAGGTGCCAGTCCCGGATACAAGCAAGTGCGGAGCGGGAATAATAGTAGCCACCAATGAAGCAGACAGCGGATGTCGTCATTGCCGGCGGCGGCTGCATGGGATGCAGCGTGGCGTGGCACCTGGCCCAGCGCGGCATTACCAACGTGGTCCTGATCGAGCGCGAAGCGCAGCTCGGCACCGGATCGACCGGCAAGAATGCCGGAGGCTTCCGCCACCAGTTCTCGAACTCCGCCAACATTCAGCTGTCGATCGAATCGATCACACTGATGAAGCACTTCGAGGCGATCGTCGGCTCGCCGATCGACTTCCACCAGCACGGCTACCTGTTCCTGCTCTCGACATCGGCGAACGTCGAGACGTTCAGGACGAATGTCGCCCTCCAGCAACAACACGGCGTCGATGTGCGCTTCGTCTCGCACGATGACGCGCGCGAGCTGTCGCCCGGCCTTGACCTGACCGGCGTCAAGGCGGCGACCTATTGCCCGGCCGATGGCGTGGCCGATCCCAACGGGGTCACCATGGGATTCGCCAAGGCGGCGCAGGCCAAAGGCGTGGAGATCATCCGCGACTGCGAAGTGACCGGCGCCACACTGCAGGGCCACCGTGTCGCCGAGGTGCGCACCTCGAACGGTGTGATCTCGACGCCGATCTTCATCAACGCCGGCGGCCCCTGGGCCAAGTCGATCGGCCGCTTCCTTGGCGTCGACGTGCCGGTCGAACCCGAGCGGCGACACATTTTCATCGCGTCTCCGCCGGGCGGCGGTTCCTGGGACGATGCGCAGAACGCGGGCCGCGTGCCCACATCCAAGATCCTGGTCATCGACTTCGAGAGCACCTTCTACTTCCACCGCGAAGGCGGCGGCCTGTTGTTCGGCATGGGCGATCCCACCGAGCAGCCAGGATTCGACATCACCGTGCGCTGGGACTTCCTGCCCAAGGTGATCGAGGTCGCGATCCAGCGATTGCCGGCACTGGCCGACGCCGCCGTGTCACACGCGTGGGCGGGGTTGTACGAAATGACGCCCGATCACAATCCGATCATCGGGCCGTCGAACGATGTCGAGGGGTTCTACACGATCGCGGGCTTCAGCGGCCACGGCTTCCAGCATTCCCCCGCCGCCGGCCGCATCCTGGCGGACGTGATTGCGGGAATCGATCCGAAGTTCGATCTCACCCCGTTCGAGCTGGATCGGTTCACCAACCGCTCGACAACAGGTGAAGGAAACATCGTCTAGGCCTATTGAAGATTCGGTGATTCGTTGATTGTTGGGCGATTGGGCCATCTTCAAACCGCCGAATTATCTGGCCATCGAAAATCGACACACACCCAACAGTCAAGGAATCAAGGAATCACCCAATCCTCAGTTCACTCGTTCTGCCCTCTCACGCCCTGCAGCGGCCGCCACTCGCTGCCCTGCCGGGTCGCCTTGCGCGTCTTCATGTCGAAGCGGTCACCAGCTCCCATGAAGTAGAACCGGCCGCTCGCGCCGGCCACGGGCTTGTTGCTGTAGATCACCGCGTAGCTTCTGCCGATCACGTCGAACTGGTCACCATCGACGACGATGGCGGTGTCCTCGTCGAGGCCGATGCCAAGCAGGTTGGGGTGCTTGTCGATCACCTCCAGCATGTCGAACTGGCGATTTCGACGCAGCAGGTGCTGATCGATCGCGGCGTTCTTCAGGAAGCCCATGCCCTCGACGTGATCGCCGATCATCTTCTCGCTGCTCTTGGTGTCGCCCCGCACCATGAACGACGCAAGGATTGACGCGCCCGCCGACGAGCCGCCGATCACACCGCCTCGATTCAACAGCGCCGTCAGCTCCCTGTGCGTCAGCGTGTTGAGATAGGAATCGGCGAGCCGCCACTGCCTGCCGCCGCCGAAGAACACGCCGCGCGCTTCACGAATCGGCTTCACGAACGCGTCGGAGTCCGCCACCGTGCGGTCGCGGGTGTGAATGACCGTCAGGTGCTTCGCGCCGTTGTCGCGCCACTGACGCAGGCCCGACCAGTAGTTGTCGTAGTCCTCGTCGGCTTCGCCGGCCGTGGGGATGATGACAATCGGGGCCTCGGGACCGCCGGCAAGCTCGATGAACCGTTTCACGATCGCGGGATCCTGCATGGCGCCGCCGACAATCACCAGCCTGCCCTTGTCGGGGCCATGCACGCCGGCCGACAGCGAGACACCGGCAAGAACAACGATCGCACACACCATCTGCCGCATGACTCACTCCTTGAAAATCCTGCCGCCCTTCATGACGAACTTCACCTGCCGCAGCGCCGTGATGTTCGCGGTGGGGTCGCCTTCGACCGCGATCAGGTCTGCGAACGATCCGCCCTTGACCCGGCCAATGCGCTCGGCCTGCCGGAAGTACGTCGCATTGCCAGACGTGGCGGCCATCACCGCGGCCGCCGGCGTCATGCCGTAGTCCACCATCAACTCGAGCTCGCGCACGTTGTCGCCGTGCGCGTAGACGCCGACGTCTCCGCCGAAACACATTTTCACGCCGGCCGAGAGCGCCGCCTTGAATGACTGGCGCTTGCGCTGAATGCGCGCCGGCTCGGGATCGATGCCCTTCTTCCAGCCCGCGTATTGGGAGGTGGCGTCGCCGGCTGCCAATGTCGGGCACAACGCCACGTTCTTCTCCACCATCAGTTTCCAGATCTCGGCGTTGCCCTCGTCCCCATGCTCGATGGTCTCCACACCGGCCATGATGGCGTTGCGCATGCCCTCGACCGACGAAGCGTGCGCGACCACCGGACGCCCGCTGTTGTTGGCGGCCTCGACGATGCGCTGGAGCTCGGCGAGGGTGAACCCCGGGCGCGTTTCGCCGTTCGGCCCCCAGCGATAGTCGGAGTAGATCTTGATGAAGTCTACGCCGCGGGCAATCTGGCTGCGTGCCACCTTCACCACGCCGTCGAGGCCGTCGGCCTCCTCCGCGCCTTGCGGCACGGGCACTTCCGGCGCGAAACCCTTCGGAGCGTAGCTGCCGGTCACGACCATCGCCGGACCAGCCACCAGCATGCGCGGGCCGGGAATAATTCCTTCGTTGATCGCCTGCCGCAGCCCGACGTCGGCGTAGGCCGCACCCTCGGTGCCCAGATCGCGAACGGTGGTGACGCCGGCCATGATCGTCGCGCGCGCGTGGTTCACCGCGCGCGCCACCCGTAACGCCAGCGGCTCCCGCAACACCTGGTCGTTCCACGAGGTTTCGTTGTACGGATGCAGCAGCAGGTGTGAATGTCCCTCGATCATCCCGGGCATCAAGGTCGTGCCCTTCAGCACAATCGTCCGCGCACCCGCCGGTATGGTCAATGACGCCATTGCACCGGCAGCCTCGATACGCTCGCCACGCACCACGACCATCCAGCCGGTCTGCATGCGCTCGCCGTCGAACACACGATCGGGCTGCAGCACCACCACCGCGGATGCGGGGGCCGGCTGCGCCGCGCTCGTCGCCACGAGCATCACCAGGACGAACGCCGTCAACAGGGGTTGCATGGAGCCGAAGTATATATGCCGTGGGAATGTCATTGACCTACCTGACCTGGGCCAGTCAGAATTTTCTGGGTTCGTGAGCACTCAGACACGAAAGGTCCTGCTCGTCGCCAGCGCTCACGCGCTGGTCTGCCTTGCCGTCTTCGACTACTGCCGCCGTGCGCTCGGAGTGAGCGCCGTCTCGCTCCTGGTCCATGCTCCGCTCGTGGTCGCCGCCCTGCTCGCGGCGTTGATCGCCGCAGGCACGACCGCCCGGCTTGCGGGACACTGGCGCGGCACGGTGTAC
>VFZG01000069.1 GCA_016871275.1 Acidimicrobiia bacterium
GGATCGGCGGTCGGGTTCGCCCATCCACCCAGCTCGAGCTCGGGATGCCGCTCGCGAATCAACTTGCGCAGTTGCCACGCGTGCTCGACGACGCGCGGCCGGCCGACGTGCTTGTCGCCGCCCAGCACGACCAGCGAAGGAAAGCCGTTGTGCACGGTCTGATCGGCGTAGGCGAGGCAGAACTCGAGCGAGTGCTTGGTGGTCAGGAACGGAATAATCTGGTGGCGGCCAACCGCGTCGCCGAGGTTGGCGACCAGGTGGCGGAGATTGTTCTCTTCCTGCGCACCGACGGCGCTGTCGGTCACCATGACGCGGACATCGCGCCGGGTCAGCGCCCGGATTGCGTGATAGGTGTCGATCCAGGCGTCCATGCCCTCGGCCGAAGCCAGCTCCGCCCGGGGCGGGCGGAGCTCGACGGCGACGACACTGGCCGACTCTTTCCGAAGCAGCGTGAGATAAGACGACAAGACGCAGAGCCTCCGGCTTCAGCCGGAGGCTACTTTCGTTCCTTCAGCTTGTAGCCAGCCCTCAGGACTTGGCGCTTCATCGAGTCATTCCCATGAGGCAAGACCCATTCTACCGCTGCTGCTGGGTGCCGGCGCCGCGCGACTTGGTCCACTCGTTGGACCAGTTCAGCATTTCGGCCACGGTGTGGAGCACTGATTCGCGCGCGGCGTAGCCGTGCGCTTCGTTCGGCAGCGTCACGTAGCGCACGGTCGCGCCATGACCCTTGAGCGCCATGTAGAGCCGCTCCGATTGAATCGGGAACGTACCGCTGTTGTCGTCTGCCTCGCCATGGATCAACAGGATCGGCTCGTTGATCTTGTGCGCGTAGTTGAACGGCGACATGGCCGCGTAGATCTGCGGCACCTCCCAGAAGGTCCGCTGCTCGTTCTGGAAGCCGAACGGCGTCAGGGTGCGGTTGTAGGCGCCGCTGCGTGCCAGCCCGGCCTTGAAGATGTCGGAGTGCGCCAGCAGATTCGCGGTCATGAAGCCGCCATAGCTGTGACCGCCAACCACCACCCGATTGCGATCGGTGATGCCGAGGCTGACGGCACGATCGACGGCCGCCTGCGCGCTGGCCACCAGCTGCGGGATGTAGGTGTCGTTGGCCGTTTCACCAGGTCCGACGATCGGCATGGTCGGGTCGTCGATGATGGCGTAGCCCTGCGTCAGGAACAGCAGGTGCGATGCGCCACCAATCGAGGTGTAGCGATCGCCGGACGTCGTCACCTGTCCGGCCATGCTCGGATCGGTGAACTCGCGCGGGTACGCCCACAGCAGCGTCGGCAGCGGTCCCTGCGCCGGCGTCCAGCCCGGCGGCGTGATGATGGTGGCCGACAGTTCCACACCGTCGTTGCGCTTGTAGGTGACCAGCGTCTTCTGGACGCCATTGAGCTGCGGCGCCGGGTCGGCATACGAGGTGAGCGCGCGCCTCGTGCCGGCCTTGAGGTCGCGCACGTAAACGTTGGGAGGCTCGGTGCGGCTCTCGTAACGCGTCAGAATCCTCGAGCCGTCTTCCGAGAGGACGCCAATCACCGTTTCGTAGGAGCGGCCCGTGGTCTGGAACAGCCGCTCGCTCTTGAGCGTGGTGAGATCCAGGCGATCGACGAACGGCCGCGCGCCCTCGGGCGCGGCGCCGGTGCCCGCCAGGTAGATCGAGTTGGCGTTCTGCTGGATCGTCGAGACGCCGGATGGACCGTCCTGCCGCTGCGGCGTGCCCGGGTTGCCGTACGAATCCTCCTGGCTGCGATCCCACAACTTGCGCGGCGTCGCGCCCGCCGAATCGATCACCCAGGTGCGCGTCCAGCGCCGGTTGCGATCGTTCTCGGTCAACAGGATCGCGCCCCCCTGGGTCCATGACACGTTGCCGACGCGGTACTCGGTGCGCGCCAGCTCCGATGCCGCCACCGAGAACGGCGCACTCATCGTCACGATCTTGTCGCGATGCGGCACCTTGGCTTTCGGATCGCCGTTGTCCAACGCCTCCGTAAACACCAGCGTCGCCGGCGCGAGCGGCTGCCACTGGAAGCTGCGGGGGCCGGGCAGCACGCCGCCGTTTGGAACGTTATCCGCCACTGCTACTTGCGCGATCTGCTTGATCGCGGCGCCCTGGCGATCCCACACTTCGACACTCGCCGCGAAATTCTGGTACGGCACCAACCAGGAGTACGGACGTTTCACGCGGCGGACGAGGATGTGCTGACCGTCAGGCGACGGCGCGGCCGTCACGAACACCGCGGGGCTGCCGACGGGCGTGCGCTGGCCGCTGGTGGCATCCACGAACGCCAGCTGGCTGGTCGCGTAATAGTCGAACAGCGCCTCGTCATACGAGCTGGCAAGCAGGTCCTGGTAGGTGCGAACCGGCGCCACGCCGCCGCGATGTTCCTGGATGTTCGGACCGGTCGGCACCCCGGGCACCGGCGCCGCACCCCGGCTGGGGGACACGAACGCGCACAGCAGCGAGCCGCCCTCGCCCACCCACTCGCAGGGCGATCCCAGCGTCGCGTTCAATTGCGCGGGCGTGATGGACCTGGCCTGGCCCGTGGCAGTGTCGCCGATCCAGAGCTCGATGCCGTTGTCGCGCTGCTGCGTGAACGCGAACCGTTTGCCGTCCTTGGAGAACCCACTCCACGACAGCATCGGGTTGGCCGGCACGGTCACCTTCTTCTCGACGCCATCGGCGACCGACTTCAGCGTGATCGCGCGCGCCGACTGCGTGCGATGCGGCCCGTTGGTGCGCGGGTTGATGCGCACACCGGCGAGCCGATGCATCGGCTGCGAGAGCTGGGCGATGGTCGGCATGCTCGCCCGATCGAGCAAGGCGACCACGTCCTTCGCCGGGCTCAGCTGCACGGCCGGCGGTGGCGGTGCGTCAAGGATGTCGATGATGGCTTTCGGCGGCAGCAGGTATCCAGACGCCGGAGCCTGCTCCTCCATCGCCAGGGCTTCCACCTTCGCGAAGGCTACGGTGGACGAGACCGAGGACAAGGCGGTGTAAGTGACGGTCACAACGGCGATCAGCAGATTTCGCATATCCATCTCCCCGAGAGCTCCAATCCTATCGCTTTAGCGAGGCTTCCAGCTCAGCAACCGTCAGCGGAATCACCAGGATCATGAACGGCAACATGTGCCGTATTTCGCGGATAGACACCACCATCCACGCCAGAACGACGTAGCAGGCCTTCAGGGATCCCTTCAGGCGTGCGTTCATACGATCGTCAGACGTGCGTTCATACGATCGCACGGCCGGCCGCCAGGCCGGCTGCGCGGCCGGTGGCCCAGGCCCAGGCGAAGTTGTGGCCGCCGATCGGCCCGAAGGCATCCAGCATTTCGCCACAAAGATACAACCCCGGGACCCGCTTGCTTTCGAGCGTTTTCGAATCGACGTCGCCGAGAGCCACGCCGCCGCCGGTGACTTCCGCCTTCTGGTAGCCCTCGTTGCCCGACCAGGGCAGAGTGAAGGCCGTGAGCGCGTCGATCAACGCGAGACGTTCGGTTCGTGTCAGGTTGCTCGTACGGCGATCACCGGGTACGCCAGCGGCCGCCATGAGATGGTCTGCCAGGCGCGCCGGGATGCGGCGCGCCAGAATTGACGACACGGCCGCAGCAGGCGCGGTCAGATCCACGTTCCAGTCGGCGGCGGTTCCCTCGCACCATTGCGCGCGGATCACGGGCCGCTGCCCGCGCTCGGTCACATGCGAGATGTCGAGCACGCCTGGACCGCTGTAGCCACGATGCGTAAACAGGAACCCGCCGTACGATTCGGTGACGCTGGCTCCGACCCTGGCGCGCAGACGAACGCGCAGGGACACTCCTGCCAGCGTGGCATGCGAGGCGTTGTCATCCAGCAACGGTGTCAGTGCCGGATACGTCGCGATCATCGAGTGACCAAGCCGGTCGGCGATCGCCAGCCCTATGCCGTCGCTGCCGGTCGCAGGCACCGACCGGCCGCCGGTGGCCAGGACCAGCCGGTCGCATTGCACGTTGCCGTGAGACGTCGCAACGGCAAAGCCGGTCGCCGACGGCATCACGTCTGTCACGGTGGTGTCGAACTGCACCTGCACACCCTGCGATCGGGCGAAGGCGACAAGACCATCGCGCACATCGCGGGCGCGGTTCGATCGAGGAAACAGTTTCCCCGACTCCACCTCGAGCGCCAGCGGAATACCGAGATCGCGCTCGAAGAAGGCGCGCTGTTGGTGCAGGGGCCACGCGCGCAGCATGGCGCGCAGCAAATGCGCGGGAGCGTCGGTGACGAATCGCTCGGGCGCGGCGACCGACGGCAACACGTTGCATCGTCCGCCGCCGCTGATCAGGATCTTGCGCCCGCCATCCTTGGTGCGCTCGATGAGGAGCGTCCTGGCGCCGGAGGAGGCGGCAAATGCCGCGGCCACAAGGCCGGCAGCACCTGCACCAATGACCGCGACCCTTCGACTCGCGTCAGAACCCGCCAGCAACCGGCAACTACCTGAACAGCTCGTCGATCGTGACGAAGTTGATCGGGCCGAGATTGAGCTGGCGAATCGGACCCTCGATCGATCGGCGATCGCCCACCACCACCACCGCCATCCTGTCCGGCTGAATGTATCGCGCGGCGAGCGCCTGCAGGCTCGATGCGGTGACGCTGGTGACCTGGCCGACGAACTTCGCGTAGGAGTCCTCGGGCAGGTTGTAAATCACGAGGTCTTCGAGCTTGCGCGCAAGGTCGCCGGTGGTCTCGAACTCTCCCGGGAAGCCGAGCGCCACGTAGTTTTTCGCCTTTTTCAGTTCCTCTTCGGGAATCGGCTTCGAAATGTTGTTCAGCTCGTTGAAGAACTCCTGGATGGCCGGACCGGTCTTGTCACTCTGCACGCCGGCGGACGCCAGGAACGGGCCCGCCGAGAGGCGCATGTCGAATGCCGAGCTTGCGCCGTAGCTGTAGCCGTGCTCTTCGCGCAGGTTCTGGTTCAGCCGCGAGGTGAACGAGCCGCCCAGGATGGTGTTGAGCACTTCCAGCGGCGCGTAGTCCGCCGTCGAGCGCGGGACGCCGACCCAGCCGATGCGCACCTGCGACTGCGGCGCATCGGGCTTGTCGACGATATAGACCTGCCGGCTCTTGAACTGGGGCGCGGTTGGCACTGCCGCCGTCAACGGTGCCATCCCTTCGGCCTTCCAGGCACCGAACGACTTCTCGAGCATCGGCATGATCGAGGCCGGCGTGACGTCGCCGACCACGAGCAACGCGGCGTTGTCGGGGCGATAGTGCAATCGATAGAACGTCTGCAGATCGGCCAGGGTGAATGCTTCAACGGCCGGCGGCAGTCCGTTTGCCGACGTGCCGTAGCGATGCGTCGGGCCGAACACGATTCGCGGAAACGCGATCTGGATGAGCGCCGCCGGGTTGTCGCGAGCCTGCAGCAGCCCGGTGAGCCGCTCCTGGCGAAGCCGATCGAGCTCGTTGGCCGGGAACGTGGGCTTCAGCGCCACGTCGGCCATGATCGGCAGCGCGTCGGCGAGCTTCGAGACCGGAACCGACAGCCGGACCGCCGAGGCATCAAAGGTGCTGGTGGTGGACAGGTTCGCGCCGAGGAACTCGAGCGCGTCGGCGATCTCGAGCGCGGCGCGCGGGCCGGCGCCTTCGTCGAGCATCGCGGCCGTCAGGCTGCCGACGCCGTACTTGCCGATCGGATCCGCGGCGCTGCCCGATCGCACGATCAGGTTGACCTGCGCCAGCGGCACCTCGTGGTGCTCGACGATCCACACCGGCAGGCCGTTGGTCAGCTGCTGCTTCTGAATCGCCGGCATCTTCAGCGACGGCGCCGGGCCAATCGCCGGCGGCTTGCTGCGATCGGGTCGATCCTGCGCGGCCACGGCGGCCGCGGCTGCCGCCACCATCAGTGCAATGAGCGCGCGCGTCATTTCTTTTCTCCGGGAACGATGCTGAGTTCCACGCGCCGATCCTTCCCCAGGTATTTCTCAACCATGGCCTTCACGTCGGCGGCCGTGACCTTGCGGTAGCGATCCAGGTCCTCCTGGAAGTAATCGGGATCGCCGGCCGCCTTGTGGTACGCGTTGAGTTGATTGGCCTTGCCGCCGAATCCGCCGACCCGTTCCATGCCGCGGTAGAAATTTGCTTCGATCTGATTCAGCGCCCGCTGCATCTCACGCGCCTCTGGCGGCGTCGTGCGCAGCCTATCGAGCTCTTCATCGATCACCGCCTGGATCCTGTCGAGCGCCTGGCCGGGCCGGGCGGTCGCGATGATCACGTAGTTGCTGCCCAGCGCCTGTGACTGCTGAGCGGCGTTGACGTCCTGGGCAATCTGCAGGTCGTACACGAGCCGCTTGTAGAGCCGCGAGTTCTTGCCGCCCGCCAGCAGGTTCGACACGATGTCGAGCTCCGCATCGCCCGGCTGCATCAGCGCCGGCGTGTGCCACGCCATGTACAACCGCGGCAGCTGCACGCGATCGGTGATGGTTTTCTTCTTCACGCCGTCGAGCACCACCGTCGGCGCGGTCAGCGGCGGCACGGGCTTGCCGGCCGGCACGTCGCTGAACCACTTCTCAACCAGCGTGCGGGTGGCCGCCGGATCGATGTCGCCGGCGATCACCAGGCTGGCGTTCGACGGCACGTAGTAGGTGCGGAAGAAGCGCGCCACGTCCTCGAAGCTGGCGGCGGTGAGGTCTTCCATCGACCCAATGGTCGACCAGCTGTATGGATGGCCCGGCGGATAGAGCAGCGCCGGCAGCTCGATGAACGCCTGGCCGTAGGGCTGGTTGTCGACGCTCTGGCGCTTCTCATTCTTGACGACGTCGCGCTGGCCGTTGATCTTGTCCGGCGCCTTGTCGTCGAGCAGGAAGCCCATGCGATCGGACTCGAGGAACAATGCCAATTCCAGCGCATTGGCGGGCAGGTCCTCGTAGTAGTTGGTGCGATCGTTGGTGGTCGATCCGTTGTTGTTGCCGCCGGCCGCCTCGAGCCACGTGTCGAACGATCCTTCGGGCACGTGCATCGATCCTTCGAACATCACGTGCTCGAACAGGTGCGCGAAGCCGGTGCGTCCTGGCCGCTCGTGGCCCGAGCCGACGTGGTACCAGATGTTCACCGACACCACCGGCACGCTGGTGTCACGGTGCAGGATGACGTTCAAGCCGTTGGGCAGCTTGAACTGCGTGAACGGAACCGAGAGGGTCGGGCGTTGCTGTGCGCCGACCGACACCGACGCGAGCAGCAGCAGGGCCGAAAGCGAGAGCCAGCGTTTCATACTGGCAGTCTATCGCACGCGTCAGCGCTTCTTCATGGCCCCCAGGAACTCGTTGGCCGCTGCTGAAATGGCAATGACCGCAGGATGTTTCAGGCGCCGTTCCACGGAAATGGCGAAGTAGCGTTCGCGCACCTCGTCCAATCGCCCCACGACCGTCACCCCGAACTGGCGCATCACTTCCTTTTCGAGGGCGGTTGGCGCGACGAACAGTCCCGCGCCGGCCTGGCCAAACGTGGTCAGCAGCGCGCTGTCGTCGAGCTCGGCGACGATGCGCGGCCGCAGGCCCTGCTGTTCGAAGTACTGATCGAGCGTGCGGCGCAACGTCTTGCCGACGGTCGGCACCAGGAACGGCGCGCCGTCGATCGATCGAGGGAAGCCCTTGCGGCGCGGCGCGGCAAGCTTGGCGGTGCCGAACACGGTCACCGGCGTCTCGCCGAGCGGATGGCTGAAGGCCTTGACCTTGAGGGCCGGCGAGATTGGCGCGTCGGCGATCACGAGATCGAGAGTATGGGTGGCCAGCTCGGTCAGCAGCCGATCGGCGGCGCCGTCACGACAGACGATGTTGACCGGGTGATCGAGGTGTATGGCCGGTTCGAGCAGTCGGTAGGCGATGATCTTGGTGACTTCGTCGGCAACGCCGACCTGGAAGCGCAGCGGCCGGCCGGTCGGCCGATCCTTGAGCGTGTCCATCAGCTCGCGGCCGAGACCGAAGATGTCGTCGGCGTAGCGGAACACCAGCCGCCCCATGTCGGTCAGGACCAGGTTGCGTCCCGATCGCTGAAAGAGTTTTTCGCCGAGCTGGTCTTCGAGGACGCGAATCTGTCCGCTGATGGTCGGTTGTGCGAGACGCAGCTCCTCGCTGGCGCGCGAAATGGTGCCCTCTCGCGCGACGGTCCAGAAGTACAGCAGGTGATGGTAGTTCAGCCACTCCATAGGCATAGGCAGTCATCAGTCTACAGTCAGCGGTTACGAGTTATACTCGGCGTTTCGAGCCGTGGCCGATTCACCTCTCGTTGCAGTGATCATGGGGTCGACGTCGGATTGGGACACGATGTCCCACGCCGCCGACATTCTCGAGCGATTCAGGATTCCCTTCGAAAAGGCCGTCGTTTCGGCGCATCGCACCCCGGTGTGGATGGCCGAATTCGCGCAGGGCGCCGAGGCCCGCGGCATTCAGGTGATCATCGCCGGCGCCGGCGGCGCCGCCCATTTGCCGGGCATGGTGGCTTCACATACGGTGCTGCCCGTGCTCGGCGTGCCCGTGCAGAGCGCCGCGCTGCAGGGGCTGGATTCGCTGTTGTCGATCGTGCAAATGCCCGGCGGCGTCCCGGTCGGCGCGCTGGCGATTGGCAAGGCCGGGTCTATGAACGCCGGCTTGCTTGCCGTCGGCATCCTCGCCGCGTCGCGGCCCGAGCTGCGAGAACAACTGCGGCAGTTCCGCGCCGAGCAGACCGCGAAAGTGCGGCAGGACACCCTCCCGTGAACCGGATCGTGTTGCCCGGCGCCACCATCGGCGTGCTGGGCAGCGGACAGCTTGGCCGCATGCTCGCGCTCGAGGCGCGCCGCATGGGCTACCGGGTCCACACGCTGTCGCCCGGGGTCGACACGCCCACCGGGCAGGTCGCCGATCTCGAAGTCAGCGCGGAGTACGACGACATTGGGGCGATTCGCGCGTTCGCGCGTGGTGTCGACGTGATGACGTTCGAGTTCGAGAACGTGTCCACCGACGCGGCCGACGCGGCCGCCGAGATCGTCGCCGTGCGTCCCAGCGGATCGGCGCTGCACATCACGCAGCAGCGCGCCCGCGAGAAGGCGTTCCTGGCGGATCGCGGCTATCCCGTGACACCCTTTGCCAAGGCACAGTCCCTGGACGAACTGGCCATCGGCCTCGGAGCGGTCGGACTGCCGGCGATCGTCAAGACCGCGGCGTTCGGCTACGACGGCAAGGGCCAGCACCGCATCGATCGCATCGAGGACGGCGAGCGGGTGTGGGGACTCATTGGCCACCAGGAAGCCATCATCGAGCGCGTCGTCGACTTCACGCAGGAGATCTCGGTGGTGGCGGCGCGCGGCCTCGACGGGCAGTTCGCGCACTACGGCGCGGTCGAGAACGTGCATCGGCATCACATTCTCGACCTGACGGTGTCACCGGCGCGAGTGCCGGAGGGCATTGCCGGCGACGCGGTGCATCTTGCGCACCGCGTGCTGGACGATCTCGGCTACGTCGGTGTGCTGTGCGTGGAGTGCTTCGTCACGCGCGACGGCCGGGTACTCGTGAACGAGATCGCGCCTCGGCCCCACAACTCGGGGCACTTCACCATCGACGCCTGCGTGACCTCGCAGTTCGAGCAGCAGGTGCGGGCGATCTGCGGGTTGTCGCTGGGCGACACGGCGCAGATCAAACCGGCGGCGATGGTGAACCTGCTCGGCGACCTCTGGGTCAACGGCGAGCCGGATTGGGCGGCCGCTCTCGCGGTGCCCGACGTGAAGCTGCACTTGTACGGCAAGGGTGACGCGCGCGTGGGGCGGAAGATGGGCCACCTCACGGCCCTCGGTGACACCGTGGAAGAAGCGGCGGCGAAAGCACTCGCCGCGCGCGACGTGCTTTGTTAGGGCGCCACGGAGACACCGCGCGGGCGTGCCGTCGACGCACGGGCTGCGCACCAGCATCCTGGCCGGTTTCAACATGCGACGGCGATGAGCCTCACACGTCGGCCGGAATGACCAGGCGCGGATTCGTTCGCCAGCGGCCGCGCGTGAAGTCGGGAAATTCGACACCCCGGCTTCGCGCGCCGGTCGACTTCACGCTCAGCTCGACGACGGCGCTGAGCGCGGCGGCGTCATAGACGTTCATGTCGGTTGGCTTGCCCTCGCGCAGGCATTGGATCAGGCGGAAGTCCTCGATGTAGTCCATGCCGCCGTGACCGGCGCCGGCGGCGCGCTTCTCGATTGCCGTCCACAGCGGGTGGTCGAATTCCTTGCGGGCGTCCGCGCCGTCCACCCAGCGATGCGGCGTGCCGCGTCCTTCGAGGTAGAGGCGATTCGGATAGCCCTGAAAAATGCCCCTGGTGCCCTGGACCATGTGCACGCGGCTGTAGGGACGCGGCAGGTTGGTACAGTGCTGCACGACGATGGTCTTGCCGCGGGCGGTCTTGATCAGGCTGGTGTTGACGTCGCCGAGGACGAACCGTTCCTTGCGCTCGGGAGCACCCTCGGGAAAATGTTCGCGCGCCCAGTCGTGCAGGCCGCGTGACGGTCCGCTCATCGAGACGAGGTAATCGAATCGGTCGCCGCGGTTGATGTCGAGGCAGTTGGCGACCGGGCCGAGGCCGTGCGTCGGGTAGAGATTGCCATCGAGCTTTCGCGACCACGCGCGCCGCCAGAGGCCCTCGTTGTTCTTCTCGAACTTGATTTCGCGCAGGTCGTGGAGATAGCCGCCCTCGGCGTGCAGGATCTCGCCAAGGAGTCCCTGCTGCACGATGTTCAGCACCATCATCTCGGGCCGGTCGTAGTTGCAGTTCTCCATCATCACGCAGTGGCGTGAGTGCTTCTCCGCCGACTCGACCATCGCCCAGCAGTCGTCCAGCGTCATGGCCGCCGGCACTTCCGTGGCCGCGTGCTTGCCGGCCTTCATGGCGGCCAGCATCACGGGCACGTGCCATTCCCACGGAGTCGCCGTGAAGACGAGATCGAGATCTTCCGTCTCGCAGAGGCGCTCGAAATCACGCGGGCCCTTCGCGTACACCGCGGGGGGTGGGTGACCCGCTGCGGAGACCTGCTGCGACGCCCACGTCGTGCGTTGCTCGCGCACGTCGCACACGGCGGTGATGCGACAACCCGGGACCTTCAGGAAATTGTCGAGGTGCGATCCGCCCTGCAGGCCGATGCCAACCATCCCGATACGAACCAGCTCGATCGGCTTGGCGGCCAGCAGCGGCGCCTGGGCCGGTGCCGGTGCGGCATGCAGCGACACGGCGGCGGCGCTGCTGATCTTCAGGAAGTCACGGCGATTGATATCGGTCATGGTTGGGGCACCAGCGTGAGGGTTGCAACCGTCGCGCCCGGCAGCAACGGCGTCGGCTCGCCATTGAGCCAGGCCCGGTATTGGTCGCCATAGTGCGGTGACAGCGGGTGACCACTCTGGCCGGTCGGGAGATGGAGGATGCCTTCGTGCTCACGGCCGGGCGAGACCACCATGCGCTGTGAGGGGCCGGTGCGTGGCGAGCTGGCACGCGGCGTGAAGACGTCACCCGGCAGTGGGTCGGCCGGCATGTTGAGCAGCCGTCCGAACCACGGAATCGCGCCCGCGAGTGGATGCCTGAAGTCCGCCTTGTTGACGGTGCCCCACGTCTGCTGTGACGGATCGGTGGTGTCGATGGCGAGCCGCGCGTAAGCCGTCTGCACCGCCTCGAGGATCGCGAGTCTCCAACTGCCGGACTTCGGACCCAGCAAATGCGGCGGCCGCTCGGACACGAGTTGCCACACCGGTCCTTCACCGCGTTGCAGGCTGGTGTACTCGAACGCCGGATCGACCTGGCGCGCAGATGCGGTCAGCTGTTCCATCACGGTGCGCACCATGGTGGTTCGAAATTCCTTCACCAGGCGGTAGCCAATCGAGTCCGGACTGGCGCGGCCGGTCCATCGGGTGTCCACCAGGTTCCGGAACGCGCGCATCTGCGCGGTGGTGCCCTGTTCGTCGACCGAATCGAGCACCACCTGCCGCCATCGCTCGAGGAACAGCGCCTTGTCCTCGAGCTGAATGTCCAGCATGTCCCGCGCCGTGGCCTTCTCGAGGCCCATCAACCGATCGCGAATCAGCCGCGCGCGAATCCCGTCAGCGTAGCCGCCTTCGCCAATCGCCGCGAGCATGTCGCCGCCGACCACCGGCGAATTCGCGGTCCAGATCCGTCCATCCGATGGATCGACGATGCGCGGGTAGTCGGCAGGGGGGAGATAGCCGTCCCAGCGGTGGGTGCCATCGGCCCACGACTCCGGCGTCCTGCCGTCGTGACCGATGCGTCGCGGAATGACACCGCCGATCGTCCAGCCAATGCGGCCGTTCGAGTCGGCGATCGTCACATTCTGATTGGGAATGCCGAGGCCGGCGACCGCGGCGATCAACTCGTCGACCGTTTGCGCGCGCTCGGGTTTCGTCGTGTCGGCGGCCAGCGCCGCCGCATCGTGCGCGACCCACTTCTGCGCATACTCGCGGCCACGCGCATCTTTCCACACGATCGGTCCCCAGATCGTCCAGCGGACGATTGACGTGCGAGACGTGGCGCCCGCGGCAGCAATCGTCTCCTGGAACACTTCGAACGGCTTCGGCCCATCGGGCGTGAGGTAGTTCGCGGGATCGCGCGGGTCGGGTTCAATGCGAACCAGGTCGCTCCAGTCGCCGCCGGTGTTGGTGAATCCCCAGGCCACGTGACCGTTGCTGCCGACGACGAGGCTGGGAAGGCCCGGCAGGGTGAGGCCGGTGAGCCGCTCGCCCTCGAGCGAGAACGAGGCGCGATACCAGAGAATCGGCACCGC
>VFZG01000070.1 GCA_016871275.1 Acidimicrobiia bacterium
GCCATGCCGCCGAAGTCGGCTTCGCCGGACATCTTCGCGCCGTCGATCTTGCCGGTGTAGGTAATCACCATCGGCGATCCCTCGTAGGCGATCGTGACGACCAGCGTCACGGTGCTGCCCTCAATCACGGCGCTGTCGTACTTGCGCTCGCCTTGCGCGCTCTTGCCGACCGCGACGACCTTGCCGTCTTCTTCGCGAATCTCGAGCACCGACTTGGTTTCGCTGATGGGCGACACGGTGGTCAGGTCCCACGTGCCGATGCCGGGCTTCTGCGCGTCGGCCGCATTCACGAATACCAACACTGCGAGCAATCCCACTGCAATCCGAACCGATTTGATCATGCCTTCTCCTTGAGGAAGTCAACGACGAGTTGTTCAGCAAAGTATCCATCATAGCCTCCACCGCCGGCCTGGCGCGCCGTAGCCTTGGCGGAGGCGGCTTCGACGAAGGCGCAGTGGCCACCGCCCGGAGTGATGACGGTCGTAATGTGCGAATTGTTCCGTACTTCGGCGGCGTCAAAGATCTCCGGCGGCACGAACGGATCGTCTGCGGCACTGAGAATCAGCGCCGGCCGCGCGACGCGGTCGATGACGCGCATCGCGCTGGCGCGCTGGTAGTAGTCGTTCGCGCCCTCGTATCCGGCATTCGGCGCGGTGTAGCGATCGTCGAACGCGCGGATCGACCATAGCTTCCACAATCCATCAATCCTGAACGCGCCCGGAAAGTGTTTCGACTTGCGGCGCATCCGTCCTTGCAGGTTCCGGCAGAAGTTCCACTCGTAGATCCGGTTCTGCGGGCGCTCGATCGCCTGCATGCAGGCTTCAAGATCGATCGCTGGAGAGACGGCGGCGACGGCCTTCACTTCCGGGATGCCGCTTGCGCCGAGCTCGCCCGCCAGCTTCATCGTGACGTTCCCGCCAAGCGAATACCCCGCGACCACAAACCGTGACAGCCGGTCGCGTTCGATCAGCTCGTTCAGCACGAAGCGCGGATCGGCGGTGAGGCCCGAGTGATACAAGCCGCGCGACAGATGCTCGGTGCCGCCGCAGTTGCGCTGATTCAGCCGCACCACGTTGAAGCCGGCCGCCAACGCCTTGTCGGCCAGGCCCCGCATGTAGTGCGCCTCGCTCGACCCCTCGAGGCCGTGCAGCGCGAGCAGCGTCGGAGCGGCAGCGCGGTCGGGCTGCCAGTTGCAGTGGGCGAGCACGCGGGCGTCGGCGGCGACATCGAAATACCGGGCTTCGGCGGCGGGCAGGCTGGCCAGGGCGCGGCGTTTCGCCCACGCGTAGAGCGTCATCCGATGGCCGCCGGCCCAACGGGCCAACGGCTGGTAGGTTCCGGCTATTCCATGGGTTCCAGAAGGTTCCAAGGGCATCGTTCCGAGGGAAGCTGCAATTGTAGAATTGCCTGCTATGAAGAAGCTAACGCCGCTGGTCGTCCTGGGTTTGTCTGCGTTCGTCTCCGCGCAGGGTCTTCAGTACCCCAATACCCGCATGGTCGATCACGTCGACACCTATCACGGTGTCAAGGTGCCGGATCCGTACCGCTGGCTCGAAGACGACACGTCGAAGGACACTGCGGCCTGGGTCGAGGCGCAGAACAAGGTCACCTTCGCCTACCTGGAGAAGATTCCGTATCGTGCCCAGCTGGTGACGCGGCTCAAGTCGCTCTTCGACTACGCGAAGTTCGGCATGCCGCAACGCCGCGGCGAGACCTACTTCTTCTCGAAGAACGACGGCCTGCAGAACCAGAGTGTCTATTACATCCAGCGCGGCCTGAGCGGCACGCCGGAAGTCTTCATCGATCCCAACCAGTGGTCTGAAGACGGCACCGTCCGGCTGACGGCGTTCTCGCCTTCAAGGGACGGCAAGCTGGTGGCCTACGGCGTGTCACGCAGCGGCTCCGACTGGCAGGAGTACCGCGTGATGGACGTCGCGACGCGCAAGCCGACGAGCGATCGCATTGAGTGGGTCAAGGTGTCGAGCATCGCGTGGCGCGGCCAGGGCTTCTATTACAGCCGCTACCCGGCGCCGGAGAAGGGCAAGGAGCTCTCCTCGATCAACGAAGATCACCAGGTCTATTACCACCGCCTGGGCACCCCGCAGTCGGCCGACGAACTGGTGTTCCGCGACCCCAGGAACCCGCAGCGCTTCCACACGCTCGGCACCACCGAAGACGAACGCTTCGCGGTGCTGGATGTGTCGGATCGCGGCACCGGCAAGCAGGGCAACGCAGTGTTCGTGCAGGACCTGTCGAAACCGGGCTCGACGTTCACGCCCTTGATCCCGGACATCACCGACGACACCTACAGCGTGCTCGAGAGCGTGCGCGGCGAGCTGCTGGTGTTCACGGACCAGGACGCCCCGAACGGCAAGGTGGTGCGCATCGACCCCGCGAATCCGGGGCCGGCCAACTGGAGGGTGATCCTCGCCGAGAAGCCCGACACCATCGACAGCATCGCGGTCGCGGGCGGCAAGGTGATTGCGACCTACATGAAGGACGTGGCCTCGAAGGCCTACGTGCACAGCCTCGAGGGCGCGCTCGAGAACGAAATCGAGTTGCCGGGCCTGGGCAGTGTCAGCGGCTTCAACGGCCGCATGGACGACACCAGCCTGTTCTACACCTACTCGTCGTTCAACTATCCGTCGACGATTTTCCGCTACGAGGTGGCGGCGCGCAAGAGCGCGGTGTTCCGGGCGCCGACCATTCCCGGCCTGGACGTCAATCAATACGAGACCAGGCAGGTGTTCGTCACCAGCAAGGACGGCGCGAAGGTGCCGATGTTCCTGGTGCACAAGAAGGGCCTGGTGCTCGACGGCAACAACCCGACGCTGATGTACGGCTACGGCGGCTTCAATATCGCCACCACGCCCGGCTTCAACTCGCTGCGCATCGCGCTGCTCGAGCAGGGCTTTGTGTATGCCAGCGTCAACATGCGCGGCGGCAGCGAATATGGCGAGGCGTGGCACGACGCCGGCACCAAGCTGAAGAAGCAGAACGTCTTCGACGACTTCATTGCCGCCGCCGAGTGGCTGGTCGCCAACAAGTACACCAGCCCGGCGAAGCTGGCCGCGCAGGGCGGCTCCAACGGCGGCCTGCTGGTCGGCGCGGTCATCAACCAGCGGCCCGAGCTGTTCCGAGCCGCCATTCCGCAGGTCGGCGTCATGGACATGCTCCGCTTCCATAAGTTCACGATCGGCTGGAACTGGATTGCCGACTACGGTTCGAGCGACCACCCCGAGGAGTTCAAGGCGCTCCACGCGTATTCGCCGCTGCACAACATCAAGGCGGGGCAGAACTACCCGGCAACCCTGGTGACGACGGCCGATCATGACGATCGGGTAGTGCCGGCGCATTCGTTCAAGTACGCCGCGACGCTGCAGAAGGCCGCGAGCCAGGCCAACCCGGCGCTGATTCGCATCGACACCAAGTCGGGCCACGGCGCCAGCAACGTGACCAAGCAGATCGAAGCGACCGCCGACATTTACGCATTCATCATGTTCAACCTCGGAGTGACTGCGAAGTTCTAAGGGAGGAAGGGATGACACGGTTCATCGGAGTTGTGCTGGTTGCGTTGATCGCGTCGGCCACGGTGTCGGCGCAGACGCCGGCTTCGAAGCTGGCCGACTACAAGAAAGAGGCGGTGCGCGGCGTGGACGAGATGTCCAAGCTGGCGCAGGAAATGGTCGACTCGGTCTTCAGCTTCGGCGAGCTCGGCTTCCAGGAGTTCGAAACGTCGAAGTACCTGACCGCACAGCTCGAGAAGTACGGCTTCACCGTGCAACGCGGCGTGGCCGGCATTCCGACGGCGTGGGTGGCGAAATGGGGCTCCGGCAAGCCGGTGATCGCGCTCGGCTCCGACATCGACGGCATTCCGCAGGCGTCCCAGAAGCCCGGCGTGGCGTATGCGGATCCCATCATTGCCGGGGCTCCCGGTCACGGTGAGGGCCACAACACCGGCATGCCCCTCAACGTCGTCGCGGCCATTGCCGTGAAGCGCATCATGGAGCGCGACAGGCTGCCCGGCACGATCATGCTGTGGCCGGGTGTCGCCGAAGAGCAGCTGGCCACCAAGGCGTGGTACGTGCGCGAAGGTGTGTTCAAGGACGTCGACGTGGTGCTGTTCACGCACGTCGGCAACAACCTGGGCGTGTCGTGGGGCGAAGGCGGCGGCACCGGCATGGTGTCGGTCGAGTACACCTTCGAAGGCGAGACGGCGCACAGCGCCGGCGCTCCCTGGCGGGGCCGCTCGGCGCTCGACGCGGTGGAGCTGATGAGCATTGGCTGGCAGTACCGGCGCGAACACCTGCGCCTGCCGCAACGGTCGCACCACGTCATTACCAACGGTGGCGACCAGCCCAACGTGGTGCCGCGCAACGCCAGCATCTGGTTCTACTTCCGCGAAATGGACTACGAGAACATCAAGCGGATGTGGGAGGCGGGCGATGCCATCGCGCGCGGCGCCGCGCTGATGACCAACACCACGATGACGTCGCGCATTCTCGGCGCAGCGTATCCACAGCACATGAACAAGGCGGTCGCCGAGGCGGTGTACGAGAACATCAAGACCGTCGGTCTGCCGGCCTGGAGCAACGAGGACCAGACCCTGGCCAGGGCGCTGCAAAAGGAGCTTGGCAACGCCTCGCAGCCTGGCCTGGCCACGAAGCTCGATGAGATTGGCAAGCCCGATCCCGAGCGCCCGCAGACCGGCGGCGGCTCCGATGACATCGGCGATGTGTCGTGGAACTATCCGACCATCACGCTGCGATTTCCCTCGAATATTCCCGGCCTGCCGGGTCACAACTGGTCCAGCGCGATTGCCAGTGCCACGCCAATCGCGCACAAGGGCGTGGTGGCCGGCGCCAAGGTGCAGGCGATGACGGTGCTGGACCTGTTGACGAAGCCAGAACTGGTCCAGGCGGCGTGGGATTACTACCGAAACGTCCAAACCAAAGACGTCAAGTACATCCCCTTGATTCGTCCCGACACGCCGCCGGCGATTCACCTGAACAAGGGAATCCTCGAGAAGTACCGCGAGCAGATGCAGAAGTTCTATTACGACCCGACGAAGTTCAAGACCTACCTCGATCAGCTCGGCATCAAGTACCCGACGGTGCGCACCGGGACGCAGCAGTGAGAGACACGTGCCACGAAGACTCGTGCGCGGTGTCTCCGTGGCGCATTTGTATAGTCAGGAGACGGGAATGAGGCGTGCAACAGCAATTGTCGTGATGCTGGTCCTGTCCGTCTGGGCGCCGCCGATGGCGGCGCAGGACAGGCTGGCGCAGCAGAAGGCCGATGCGGTCAGGGGCGTCGACGAAATGGCCAAGCTGGCGCAGGAGATGGTGGATTCCGTCTTCAGCTTCGGCGAGCTTGGCATGCAGGAAGTCGAGACGTCGCGATATCTCACCGCACAGCTCGAGAAGTTCGGCTTCAAGGTGACCCGCGGCCAGTCGGGGATTCCGACCGCCTGGGTGGCGACCTATGGATCCGGCAAGCCGGTGATTGCGCTGGGCTCCGACATCGACGGCATTCCGCAATCGTCTCAAAAACCTGGCGTGGCCTACTTCGACCCGATCATCGAGGGCGCGCCGGGACACGGCGAAGGCCACAACACCGGCGTGCCGCTCAACATCATCGCGGCGATCGCCGTGAAGCGCATCATGGAGCGCGACAAGCTGCCGGGCACGATCATGCTGTGGCCGGGCGTGGCCGAGGAACTGGTGGCGTCGAAGGCGTGGTTCGTCCGGGACGGCATGTTCAAGGACGTCGACGTCAACCTGTTCACCCACGTCGGCGCCAATCTCGGCGTCGGCTGGGGCCAGCAGGGCGGCACCGGCCTGGTGTCGATCGAGTTCACGTTCGAAGGCGAGACCGCGCACAGCGCCGGCGCGCCGTGGCGCGGCCGTTCGGCGCTCGACGCCGTTGAGCTGATGAACATCGGCTGGCAGTACCGGCGCGAGCACCTGCGGCTGTCGCACCGCTCGCACTCGGTAATCACCAACGGCGGCGACCAGCCGAACGTGGTGCCGAGGAACGCCAGCATCTGGTTCTACTTCCGCGAGATCGATCAGCCGAACATCAAGGCACTGGTCGACACCGGCATCAAGATGGCCGAAGGCGCGGCGCTGATGACCAACACCAAGATGACCTATCGCATCCTGGGCACCGCCTACCCGCGCCACTTCAACAAAGCGGTCGCCGAGGCGATGTACGAAAACATCAAAGTCGTCGGCCTGCCGACGTGGAGCGACGCCGATCAGACGCTGGCCAAGGCGCTGCAGAAGGAGATCGGCAACCCCACGCAGCCGGGTCTGGCCGTGAAGCTGGGCAACATGGGCCAGCCGCAGCCGCTCGAGAACAATACCGGTGGCGGCTCCGACGACATCGGCGACATCTCCTGGAACATGCCGACCGTCACGCTCAGCTACCCCGCCAACATCCCCGGCCTGCCCGGCCACAACTGGTCGAGCGGCATTGCCAGCGCGACGCCAATCGCGCACAAGGGCGTGGTGGCCGGCGCCAAGGCGCAGGCGATGACGATGCTGGACCTGTTGACGAAGCCGGAGCTCGTGAAGGCGGCGTGGGCGTACTTCAACGACGTGCAGACCAAGGACCACACCTACACGCCGTTCATCACCAAGGACACGCCGCCGCCGACGCACTTGAACAAGGCCATTCTCGACAAGTACCGCGAGCAGATGCGGCAGTACTACTACGACCCCACCAAGTACTCCACCTACCTGGATCAGTTAGGGATCAAGTACCCGACGGTCAAACAATGAATTGAAGATTGGGCGATTGCTTGATTCCTTGACTGTTGGGTGATTCGGCGATTGTCGATTGCCAAGTTATTCTGGCGATTGTTCAATTGGCAATCGCCCAGTCTTCAATTGCCGCGTCGCCCAGTCTTCAATTCGTCAGGCTCCACTCCTGAGGTATTTCGCGACGGCGCCGACCAGGCGCTCGATCTCCTCCGGCGTGTTGTAGAAGTGCGGTGACGCACGCAGGCCGCCGCGATCGCCGCCGCCGCGGCCGGCGGTGCCGATCTTGTCGTTCTGGTACAACAGCGCGCCGAGTTTCTGCGCGTTCAGCGCGCCCGGTTGGAATGACACCACGGCGGCGTTAAGTGCCGGGTTCGGCGACGTCCAGACTTTCACGTCCGGCAGCCTCGACAAGCCGGCAATCAACTGGTTGGCCAGGTCACGCGATCGCTTCTCGATTGCCGGGCGCCCGACCTTGGTTTGAAATTCCAGCGCTTCCCTGAACGCGATCATCGTCGCCTCATCGCGCTGACCGAAGCTCTCGAAGGTCTGTGAAATACCGACCGCGCCCGGATAGGCGCTGTAGATCGACGGCCAGATGTTCTTGTGCTGGCGGGTGTTGATGTAGAGCACGCCGCACTCGCGGGCCCCGCACGGCCACTTGTGCGCACTGCCGGTGTAGAAATCCGGCGACATGTCCGCCAGGTTCACGTCGAGCAGGCCGAACGACTGCGCCCCGTCGACCAGCGACATCACGCCGCGCTGGCGTGCCAATGCGCAGAGCTCCTTCGCCGGGAACAGGTCGCCGACCGAGCTCGACAGATGCGTGAACGTGAGAATCCTGGTCTTCGACGTGATGGCCTTGCGATAGGCGTCGAGGTAGTACTCCATGCCCGGGTGCGGGTTCACCTGCGGGATGGTGACGACGGTAAAGCCGAAGCGCTTGGCTTTTTCGTTCCAGGCGGTCAGGTTGCTGGGGTGATTGTCCTGGAAGACGATCACTTCGTCACCGGCCTTCAGATCAAGCCCGCTCGACACCATGTTGTTGGCCTCGCTGGTGTTGCGGGTGATGACGATCTCTTCCGGCGTGACGCGGAGGAACGCAGCCAGCGTCTTGCGCAGGTTCTCTTTCTCACCGCCCAACCGCGCCCGATTCTGCGCCGACGGGTCGCGATCGACGCTGTCGCTCTCACGCTTGAGCGCTTCGAGCACCGGGCGCGACGCGGGGCAGAGGTTGGCGGCGTTGAGGACGCCGAGGTCCGGCGGCATGACGAACTGGGCGCGCACCGACTTCCAGAACGCCTCGCCCGTTCCACCAATCGCCGCGGACGACCCGTTCGCCTGCCCGTACTCGCGGGCCCAGACCGGGTCGGTAAACAGCGCCGCCGAACCGCCGACAGCGAACAACCGGGCGAAATCACGACGGGACACGGATGCAGCCATGAAGACCTCCGCGGTGATTATAGGGCCGGAATCAATTCACATGCGCTCATCGCCTGACGGTCCGTAGATCGACGGCACCGGCACCCCCAGCATCCTGAGATAGACCGTGAACTGGCCGCGGTGGTGAATCATGTGGTTCAGCACGAAGTTGCGCATCACCGCCATCTTCGGCATCGTGAACACCTCCCTGCCGCCGGCGCGCAGCGTCCACGGCGCCAGGAACTCACCGTCGATTTTGCCCACCAGGTGCCTGCGGCCTTCCTTGAGGTAGGTGTCGAACTGCGCCAACACCTCGGCCCGATTCGACGGGCGCGCGTACTCCGGCGGCCGCGGCGTGGTCATCTCGATGCCTGACTGCGTCATCGTGATGGTGGCCCATTGCGGCATCTCGGTGAGGTGTTCGGCGAGTCTGCCGAGGGTGACGCTGGTGGGGTGGGGCGTGAAGTCGAACTGACCGTCGGGCACTCGCTCGAGTGCCCGGCGGGTCAGCCCCATTTCACGATCGAATTCCGGAAGGAGAGCGTCGATGAGCGGCACAGCCGCCCATTCTAGAACCGTTTCTTGAAGAAGCCGTCGAAGGTCTTCTCGAGATGCCTCCCGAAGTGCTTGTCGAAATCCGCCCCGACAGCGATCTCGAAATCCCTCTTGAAGTTGCGGGCGAATGACTCGACCCGCCGGCGCCGATTCATCCAGCCGCGAAGCACGCCATTGCCACCTTCGATGCTGTCGTGATCGGCCCCGGCCGCTTTTCACGAGCCTGATGCCGACGCTGCTGGTCGATGGCGTGGCAGAGGTGCTGTCGTCGGTGAAGGGCCCAATCGTCGTCGTGAGCAACCGGTTGACCAAGGGGCAGGGTATGCGCGATTTCATCCGCCGCCGATGACGTCGCGTGGGTCTCGCAGACCATTGGCCGCACGGTCGACGTGCTGATCGCCAACCAGGGTCAGCCCTCGACGCTGGCGATCGATCGCTACGCGGCGGAAGACAAGCATCCGTGGCCGCTCGGCACGCTCGATCCCGCCACGGAAGTGGTGGTCGGCGACTGCTGGCGGACCGACATGGCTCGGCACGACCGCCAGCGGCTGCCGTATGCCGTGTGGTCGGTGCTGTCGCGGCGGCTGCTCACCTGACCACGACGCACATTCCGCGCTGCTCGCGATGATGCAAGAGCCGATGCAGCGGCGTTTGTGAGCCGCCTTGGTTTGCTTCGCTTTCGGCATGGCGGTTCTGGCCGGTTGCGAGGGCGCTTTCATGGTGAGCGCGCGCTCGATGATCTTCCTGAACATCGCGCCGGTGTCGCCGCTCTTGGCCGGCGGGTTCGAGGTCCACAGCTCAGGCGTGCGTTCGGAGAGAATCTCCGCGAAATCGGCATGCGGCGTCTTGACGCTGAGCGGAGCGAATGCGGCGATGTCGATCGGGCCCGACCAGTCGTCGCGATGCTTGATCAGCAGCCAGCTGTTCGGCGCGCCGCCACATCGCGTCTTGATCAACACCCACGAGCCCTTGAGCTTGTAGCCGTCGAGCCGGAACTTCAGCTCGCCCTTTCGCAACGCGCCCTCGATGTCGGCGCTTTCCGGCTCGGGCTCCCAGGTGCCGTAGTCCCACAACATCACAATGCCGGCGCCGTCGCCCTCGGGAATCACGCCCTCGAACATCCCGTAGTCGTACGGGTGATCTTCTGTCTGCATGGCGAGGCGCTTGTCGGCGGGGTTGAGTGACGGCCCCTTGGGCACGGCCCACGACAGCAGCACGCCGTTCAGCTCGAGCCGCAGATCGTCATGGAGATGGGAAGCGAGGTGCTTCTGTAGGCAGAAGAACAGTGCCTCGCCCTGCTGCTTCGTGGTCAGCGGCGCCTCGCCGCTCGGCTCGGGGGTCTTGTTGAAGTCGCACTTGCTGCGGTAGTCCTCGAGCGCCATGTCGTCAGAGCGTCAGGGTACGGGCTACAATGACGCCGTCGATGAATACCTCTCAGGATCGCGCCTTCTTCGGACACCCCCGCGGACTGTCGACGCTGTTCTTCACGGAGATGTGGGAACGCTTCAGCTATTACGGCATGCGCGCGCTGTTGCTGTTGTACATGACCGCGCCGGTGGCGGCTGGCGGACTGGGGTTCGACACCGCCCAGGGCGGCGCGGTCTACGGCCTCTATACGTCGATGGTCTATCTGGCCACGATGCCTGGTGGCTGGATCGCCGATCGCTTGATCGGTCCGCGGCGGGCGGTGCTGTACGGCGGCATCTTCATTGCCGCCGGCCACTTCAGCATGGCGTTGGCGTTGTTGCCGATGTTCTACCTGGGCCTCTTCCTGATCGTGATCGGCACCGGCCTGCTCAAGGGCAACGTCAGCGTGATCGTCGGCAAGCTCTACGCATCGGGCGACAACCGGCGCGACGCGGGGTTCTCGATCTTCTACATGGGCATCAATCTCGGCGCGTTCATTGCGCCCTTGATCTGCGGCTACCTGGGGCAGGAGATCGCGTGGCACTACGGATTCGGCGCGGCCGGCGTCGGCATGGTGCTCGGCGTGGTGCAGTACGTGCTCGGTGGCGCAGCGCTTGGCGACGCCGGCGTCGAGCCGGCGTCGGCGACGCCAGACGCCCGCGCCCGGTGGCGGCGCCAGGCGACGCTGTGGGGCGGGCTGTTCGTGGCCATGGCGGCGATGGTCGGCATCGGCGGATACACCGGCGCGATTCCCATCACCGCCACGCAGGTCTCGGACGCTGCCGGCGTGATGCTGCTGGCGATCACCTTCGGGTTCTTCGGCTGGCTGTACATGTCGGGCGGCTTCACGCCAGAGGAGCGGAAGCGCCTGTACGTGATCGGCGTCCTGTTCCTGGCGGCCTCGATCTTCTGGTCGCTGTTCGAACAGGCCGGCTCGACGCTCAACCTGTTCGCACGCGATCGCTCGGACAACGCGGTGTTCGGTGCGGCGTTCCCCAGCAGCTGGTTCCAGTCGATGAATTCGCTGTTCCTGATCGTCTTCGCGCCGATCATGGCGTGGGTCTGGATCAGGATGTCCTCTGCCGGCACGGAGCCCTCGACACCAATGAAGTTTGCCTGGGGGCTGGTGTTTGCAGGCCTCGGGTTCGCGATTCTGGTCATTCCCGCAAGCAACGAGTCGCAACTGGCGAGCCCGCTGTGGCTGACCACCACCTACTTCCTGCATACCATCGGCGAACTGGTGTTGAGCCCGGTCGGGTTGAGCGCGATGACGGTGCTGGCACCGGCACGCATCGGCGGCTTGATGATGGGCGTGTGGTTCCTCGCCACGTCCGTCGGCAACTTCATCAGCGGCCGGGTAACCGGCTTCTATGAAGCCATGGCGCTGCCGTCACTCTTTGGCACCGTCGCGACAGTGGGCATCGTGCTCGGCGTCATCCTGATGCTGCTGACTCCGGCCATGCGACGCCTGTTGCCCACCCAGCCCTCGCAACACTGACACCGTTCGCGCGCTAAGATCGGTTCGTGCGCGTCGTCTTGCTGAGCACCTACGACCTGGGACGCCAGCCGTTCGGCCTGGCGTCGCCGGCGGCATGGCTGCGACGTGCCGGTCACGACGTGACCGCGATCGATCTCTCGCGCGACCGCTTGCACGACGACGTGGTGCGCGCCGCCGATCTGGTTGCCTGCTACCTGCCGATGCATACCGCGACGCGCCTGGCGTTACCGGTGATCGACACGGTGCGTCTCATCAACCCGCAGGCGCGGATCGCCGCCTACGGTCTGTACGCGCCCTTGAACGCCACGTTGCTGCGTGACCGTGGGGTATCGATCGTGCTGGGACCGGAAGCCGAGCACGCCCTGGTCGAAGTCGCGTCAGCGACGGCCAACGCCGTCGATCTCCAGCCGTCGGTGCCGCGGTTGACATTCATTCAGCCCGACCGCGCAGGGTTGCCCGAGCTCGATCGGTACGCGTCGCTGCAGATGCCGGATGGCACCACGAAGATCGTCGGTGCGACCGACGCGACCCGTGGCTGCAAGCATCGCTGCCGTCACTGCCCGATCGTGCCGGTCTACGACGGGCAATTCCGCGTCGTGCCGGTTGACGTCGTCATGGCCGACGTGCGGGCGCAGGTCCAACTCGGCGCGACGCACATCGCCTTCGGCGATCCCGACTTCTTCAACGGGCCGGCGCATGCCCGAAAGATTGTCGAGGCCCTGCACCGCGAGTGTCCCAGCGTGACGTACGACGCGATCATCAAGGTCGAACACCTGCTGGCACACCGCGATCTGCTGCCGCTCCTCGCCGATACCGCTTGCCTGTTCGTGACCAGCGCCGTCGAATCGGTAGACGACACGGTGCTCGCGAAGCTCGAGAAGGGACACACTCGAGCGGACTTCATCACGGCTGCTGGATTGTGCCGCGCGGCCGGCCTCACCCTGGTGCCGACCTTCGTCGCCTTCACGCCCTGGACGACGATTCCAGCCTATGCCGACATGTTACGGGTGGTGTCGGACCTGGGACTGGTGTCACATGTCGCTCCGGTGCAATGGGGCATTCGGTTGC
>VFZG01000071.1 GCA_016871275.1 Acidimicrobiia bacterium
AGGTATTTGTGCGAGCCCACGTCGGTGGTGACGATGGTGTCGGAGGGGACCGCATCGGCCAGCGCGCGAATCAGGTCGCCGGGCCACATCGCGTGCGGCGCCCCGGCGCTACCCTTCAACAAATCGGTCCGCTGCTGCTGAAAGGAGGCAAACGGCCGGCCCCACGTCGTCGGCGGGCGGCCTTCCATTAGCTCTTCGAGCAGCGCCAGGTGATTCACCAATTGCGCGCCTTCCGGCATGGCGTTGGCGGCATTGCGGGTCTCGAGCACCCACTGAATGGGAAGCTCGGCATGCCAGGTCTTGTCAATCTCTACGGGATCCAGGCCGAAGCCAATCAGCAGGTCCGCGGCCTTCAACGCGTCCACCATCAACCCGTCGGCCGCCATGCCGCTGATTACCCCAACGAAGTTCGGGCTGGTCTCGTCCACGATGCCCTTGACCTTCGGCGTCACGGCAAACGGCAACTGCCACTGGTCGAGCCAGCGCCGGAGCGGCGCCGCACGATTCGCGTCGACGCCGAGTCCAATCAGCACCAGCGGACGCTGGGCCATCGCGCATCGCGAGCGTAGATCGGCGGCGCGCGAGGCGGGATTGGCCATGGGCGCGGTCGGCGGCCCGTCGCCGAACCGGCCACCGTTCGTCAACAGCGGCTTGAGCGCTTCCTTGGCCGACAGGGTGAGATACGACACGCCGTAGGGCCGATCCATGCATGCCGACAGCGCCTTCCCAACAACCTCCCTGGCGTTCGTTTGCGTGATCTTCTCCACCACCCGGCACATCGGCCGGAACGTCTCGTGCAGCGGCAACAGCTGGTGCGTGTGCGTGCCGGGCGAGTCGTCCGGCAGCTGCGCGGTAATGGCCAGCAGCGGCTCGGCGTCGAGATAGGCGTTGGCCACTGGCAACAGCAGGTTGGCGGCGCCTGGGCCAAGGGTCGCAATCACCACACCTAGTTGGCGTGTGAGCTTGCCGTAGACGGCGGCCGCAATGCCGGCGTTGGCTTCGTGTCGCATCAACACGAAATCAATCCCGGCTTTGCGGAGCTCGTCGATCAGGACAAGCACCTCGCCGCCCGGCAACCCGAATGCTTTTTGAATGCCGGCCTCGGCCAGCGCCTGCGCCACGGCTGCCGCTGTATTCATCGCGGCCTAGTATGGTAGCGAGGCGGTGCATTAGCAACGCTGGGATGCTATTCCCAGGGCTACTTCACAATGCCGGTCGCGTCACCGAGACATGGAGCCGAACCTGGTGAAGGCATGACTTTCTTCACCGCGAAGCTCCGTGCCCCCGTGGCCGGTTGGCCTATCTCGCCGCCGGCAACGGGCCCACCGGCTTCAACACGCCCGGCTTGGCGCCCGATGCGCCCAGCGCGTCGTAGATGGCCGGCACGGCGGTGATCAGCTCGTTGGTGTCGGTGACCACTTTGGCCAGATCTTCCCGCAACTCGCCGGCCTGACGGATCTGCTGGGTCGTCGGCATCGACGTCGAGTTCATGATCTGGCCTTTGACCTGGCCGAGCTGGCCGCGGACGTTGCCCTGCTGTCCCCCAAAGCCGCCAAAGCCGCCACCACCCTGCTGGCCGAGACCGAGCCGGCGACGCACGTCCGCCAATTTCGTGTTGGCGTCCGTGATCGCGCTCTTCGCGGCCGCGGGCGGATTGGCCGCCGACTTCAGCAACGCCTCGACGGCGGTCAGTTGCGTCGCGAGAGTGGTGACCACGGACGCGGCTGAGTTGGCGACGCCTTGCAGCTCGTGCAGGCCCAGCGCGGTGTCGTGCCAGGTCTTGCGCTCGCCGTCCGTCATCGGCATGTCCTTGTCACCGCTGACGCGCACGGTCTTCGTGGCGAGGTCCTTGCCGTCGACGACCAGCGTGACGCGATAGTCGCCGGGCATCACATTCGGACCACGGTTGGCGCCGCCCCCAAAGCCGCCGCCCCCGCCGCCACCGCCGGCCGGCGGGCCCGGAGGGTTGGCGAGCGGCTGATGCCGCATGTCCCAGTAGACGCGGTTGATGCCGGCGCCCAGCGCATCGCGCAGGTCGTTGCCGGTGATCTCACGTACCTGCGTGCCGGCCGCGTCGCGAATCCGCAGCGCCACGCTGGTCTGCGGCTTGGACAGGTAGTAGCTGATTGCCGCGCCGTAGGTCGGGTTCTTGCCGAAGAACGGCTTGTCGCTGAGGAAGCCGCGATCGTTGGCCGGGTTGAACTGCATGGCGCCTCGCATGTCGAACAGGAACGCGTCCGACTTGGTCGCCTCGGCGTAGTGCTGCAACGGCTTGATGTCGTCGAGGATCCAGATGCTGCGGCCGTGCGTCGCGACAATCATGTCGTTGTCGCGCGGATGGATGACGATCTCGTGGATCGGCACCGTTGGCAGGTTGGACTTGATGCGCGTCCAGCGGCCGCCGCGGTCCGGGCTGACGAACAGGCCAAACTCCGAGCCCGAGTAGAGCACCGACGGGTTGGTCGGGTCCTCGGCCATGGCGGTGATGGTGTGGCCGCGCGGAATGCCTTCGCCGATCGAGCGGAAGTTGTTGCCGCCATCGACGCTGGCATAGACGTAGGTGCCGTAGTCGTCGGCGCGATGATTGTCGAAGGTCGCATAGACCACGTTGACGTCGTGCGCGGAGGCCGACAGGCGCGACACGTAGGCGTTCTTCGGCACGCCCGGAAACCGCGTCGTAATGTCGGTCCAGGTCTTGCCGCTGTCACGCGTCATGTGCACCTTGCCGTCGTCCGTGCCGGCATAGAGCACACCGGCGGTGCGGGGCGATTCGACCAGCTGCACGATGTTGCCGTACGACTGCACGCCGTCGTGCTTGGCAATGGTGAAGTCCTTCGCCACCTGGCCCATCAGCAACAGGCCCTCGCGATCGGTGGCCTCGGTGAGATCGGGGCTGATCGCCGTCCACGACTGGCCGCGATCGGTCGACCGGAACACGCGGTTGGCGCCGACGTAAATGGTCTCCGGGTTGTGCGGCGACATCAGAATCGGCGTGTTCCAGTTCCAGCGGTAGGGCGCCTCACCACGTGCCGGCAGCGGGCGAATGGTCTTGCGCTCGTTGCTGACCCTGTCGATGCGTGAGATGTTGCCGTCCTGCGACTCGGCGTAAATGATGCGCGAGTTGGTCGGATCGATCTGCGCCTCGAAGCCGTCGCCGCCGTGGATCTGGAACCACTGATCGTTGGCGATGCCGGTCTGGCTGCGGACCGCCGTCGGGCCGCACCACGTGTAGTTGTCCTGCAGGCCGCCGCACACGTTGTAGGGCGTCTCCATGTCATAGGTGACGTGGTAGAACTGCCCGAGATCCATGTTGTAGATCGCTTCCCACGTGGCGCCCTTGTCCCAGCTGATGCCGATGCCGCCGTCGGTGCCGTCGATGATGTGGTTCGAGTTCTTTGGGTTGATCCACATCGCGTGGTGATCCGAGTGCAGCGTGCCGTTCTCGATGAACGTCTTGCCGCCGTCGTCCGAAATGTGTATCTGCACGCCGAGCACGTAGACGCGCAGGTCGTTGTTGGGATCGATGCGGACCTGGCTGAAGTACATCGGCCGCGGGTTGACGCTGGACATCTTGCGCCACGTCATGCCGGCGTCGTCCGAGCGATAGGTGCCGCTTTCGGTCCGGTGCTCGATGCGCGCGTAGAGGATGTTCGGATTGGCGCGGTAGACGTCCATGCCGATGCGGCCCAGCGGGCCGGCCGGCACGCCGCCGGTCAGCCTGATCCAGGTGCGGCCGGCGTCGCTCGACTTCCACATCGCGCTGCCGGGACCGCCGCCGTTGAACCCCCAGGTGGCGCGGCGGCGCTGATAGGTGGCCGCGTAGAGCACCTTGTTATTCGACGGGTCCATCACCAGCTCGGTGGCGCCGGTGTGCTCGTCAACCGGCAGCGACGTCCTGGCCCAGGTCAGGCCGCCGTCGGTGGTCTTGTAGACGCCGCGGTCACCGCCGGGCCCCCACAGGCTGCCCAGCGCCGCGACGTAGACCACGTCGTGATCGACCGGATCGACAATGATGCGCGCGATGTGCTTCGAACTGGCGAGGCCCATGTGCTTCCAGGTCAGGCCGCCGTCGGTGGACTTGTAGAGGCCGTTGCCCCACGAGCCGCTCTGGCGGTTGTTGTTCTCACCGCTGCCGACCCACACGGTGTTGGCGTCGTTGGGGTTGATGGCAATGTCGCCGATCGACACCACGTCGTCCAGATCGTCGAAGTGCACGGTCCAGGTGGTGCCGTTGTTGACGGTCTTCCACAGGCCGCCGGTGGCGGTGCCGACGTAGAACACCGCGGGGTTGGATTCAAGCACCGCGATGTCGTCGACCCGCCCGGCCATGGTGGCGGGGCCGATGTTGCGAAACTTCAAGCCAGGAAACGGATCGGCCGCTGCCGGCGCGGCGGCGGACGCCGTGGCCGGCCTTGCCTGCTCGGCCGAAGCGTCGCCGGCAAAGGTGTCGACGCGAAGGCTCGACAGCCCGAGGGCGGCCACCAGAATCAGGGTGAAGACACGAACGGTCATGCACAGTCCTCCAGGACAGCGGGACTGTAGCACAGGAGCTATGGCCTACTTCGACGCGGGCGGCAAGTGCGAACGGACGATTTTCTCAATCTGATCCATCGCTTTTACCATGACGGCACTCACCTGTTCACGCTCGTCGGGCGTCAGCGCCGACAACAGGCTGTGCGCCGGCGTGGTGCGGCTGCGGAGGCCGACCGTCAGGTGGTAGGTCCGCGAATCGTCCAGAAAGCGGTCTCTCGCGATCTCCATCGCGCCAGTTTACCGCGGTGAATCGGAGAGTCCGGCGCGGGCGGCCTCGCCGCTGCTGACGCTTGACATCGGCTGTCGCAGGCCGATAATGCCGTAGTGGACAAGGAGAGTGCAATGAGACAGCGCATCTTCGGGGTAGTGGTGGCTCTGGCGATCGCCACGGCGGCGGCGGCGCAGGCGCCGGTCGGGGTCATTTCGGGGCTGGTCCGGGACCAGTCCGATGCGGTCGTGCCGGGCGCGTCGATCACTGTGCGGCACATCGCCACGGGTGCCGAGCGTCACGTGACGTCCGACACGGGTGGCGCGTTCTCGGCGCCGGCGCTGGCGGTCGGCACCTACGAGGTCAGGGCCGAGCTGTCGGGCTTCCGCACCCAGCAGACCGAGGTGGTGGTGGCCACCGGCCGCGTCTCGACCGTCGACATGCGCATGGAAGTCGGGCTGACCACCGAGGTCGTCAACGTGGCCGCCAATGCCATCCACGTGGAAACCGAGCAGCACGCGGTGACCGGCATCATCACGCGCCAGAAGATCCAGGAGCTGCCGCTCAACGGCCGCAGCTTCCTGCAGCTGGCGTTCCTGGAGCCCGGCGTCACGGCCAGCGTCGGCTCGACCTCGCAGCGCAACTCGCTGTTCGAGGTGTCGATTCTGGGCGGCGATTCCAACAAGACCGCGATCACGGTTGACGGCGGCAACATCCGCAACAACATCGAAGGCAACACCGGGATGAACTTCTCTCAGGAAGTAGTGGAGGAGTTCCAGCTGTCGTCGGCGAACTTCGACCTGTCGACCGGCATCACCAGCGTCGGCGCGGTGAACATCGTCACCCGCACCGGCACCAACGACATGCGCGGGTCGGCCTACGCGTTCTTCCGCAATAATGCCATGGCGGCGTATCCGGCGCTGCGCCGGGATCCGCTCGCCACCGATCCGGAATTCTCGCGTCGCAATCCCGGCGCGTGGGTCGGCGGGCCGATCCGCCGCGACAACCTGTTCTTCTTCGGCAACTACGAGCACACCAATCAGGAAGGGGTGATCTCTTTCCAGCCGAACCTGCCGTCGGCCGGCTCGCTGGGCGGCGTGTTCCCGAATCCCTACAGCGGACACCTGATCAGCGGCCGCCTCGACTGGAAAGGCTCGAACAGCCACTCGGCGTTCGTGCGCTACTCGCACGACAAGAACAGCGGCTTCGGGCCGAGCGGTACCACGCCGACGCTGCCGTCGAACTGGCTGCGCAACGTCAACCGCTCGCAGCAGGCGGTGTTCGGCCTGACGTCGATCATCACGCCGCGGCTGCTGAACGATGTCCGCCTCAACTTCACCAACTGGCACAACCGCAACCTGTTCGCCGACAGCGACACCTGCAGCGACTGCATCGGCCTGGGGTTCCCGCAGCTGTCGATCAGCGGCACCAACATCCAGGTTGGCAACACCTCGAACGCCACCCAGGGGCGCGATCTGAACCGCCTGACGCTGGTCAACACGCTGACCTGGGTGAAGGGCGAGCATCGAATGCGTTTCGGCGGCGAATTCGAGTACGCGCCCGGCACCGGGTTCTGGGGCTTCTGCGATCCGGCGTGCACGGTGGGCTTCGCACCCGAGTTCATCCGCGGCCTGGCCCCGGCGGCGACCATCGGCGCGTTGTTCCAGGGGCTGCCGACGACGATCCGCACCGGTACCGATTTGCTCAGCCTGCCGTTCGCCGGCGGCGCGGTCGGCGTCGGCGATCCCGGCCAGCCGCCGCCCTACAACCTCGACAAGGCGAAGGTGAACAGCCGCCTCCGCGTCTACGCCCAGGACACCTGGCGCGTCCACGATCGCCTGACCATCAATTACGGCGTGGCGTGGAACTTCGAAAGCACGCTGGTCAATCGCGATCTCGACAAGCCGTCGTACCTGGCGCCGCTCTACGGCAGCGATCTGCGGGCGACGCAGAACAATTACAACAACTGGTCGCCAGCGCTGGGCTTCGCCTGGACGCTCGGCGACAACAACCGGACGGTGGTGCGCGGCGGCGCGGGGCTGTACTGGGAGACGGAACTGTTGTGGCGGCGGCTGCGCGAGCGCGCCGCGATCGGCCCGGTCGGCAACGGCCGGCTGCAGGTGCCGCACACCTCCTTCACCAACCTCTTCCCCGGCATCATCAACCTCAACACCGGCCAGCCGGTGCCGATCGGCGCGCCGCTGCCGGCCAGCGGCCAGGTCACCAACATGACCGTCGGTCAGTTCATGCAGATCTACAACGCGCAGATCGCCGCGCTGCGGGCGCAGCTGGCGCCCCGCGACCTCAACGACCTGTCGGTGCGCAACATTCAACTCGGCAAGACCGCGACCGACCTCTATCCACTCGAGTACCCGGTGCAGCACGCGCTGCACATGAGCCTCGGCATCCAGCGCGAGCTGCCGGGCAACATGGTGCTGGCAGTGGAGGGCGTGCGGCGGCGCTTCGACGACACGCTGCTCGGCTCGCTCGACTGGAACCGCTTCAACCGGTTCGTCAACGGCGTGCAAGCACCAGTGATCCGCCGCTGTGCCAGCGCCGTTGAAGTCGCCAACCCGACGGCGCAGTGCTCGACCGGTCCAATCACCTTCTGGACGCCGGGCGGTCACGAGACCTACAACGCGCTGCTGGTCAAGCTCGACAAGCGCTTCTCCAACCGCTACCTGTTCGGCGCCTCGTACGCGCTGACCCAGCGCGTCACCATCGACGGCGTCAGCAACCTCGACGACTACTTCGCCAACAAGGGGCCGGCCGGCCCGATGCACATGCTCAATCTGTCGGCGCTGGTCGATCTGCCCGGCAACATCCAGATCGGCTTCATCTCGGCGCTGTCGTCGAAGTCGCCGGTGATGCCGACCATCGCCAACCTCGATCTCGACGGCGACGGCACCGCCATCACGCCGATTCCGGGCGTGTCGTACAACTGCTTCAATCGCGGCTGCAACGCGCGCGATCTGGCCGAAGCGGTGGCCAGCTTCAACGCCCGGCATGGCGGCCAGCGGGATGCCCGCAACCAGCCGATCGCGCCGCTGGCCCTGCCGGCCAGCTACCAGCTCGGCGACAGCTTCAGCTCACAGGACGTCCGCGTCACCAAGACCTTCAACCTGCAGAACCAGGTCAAGCTGGCGGTGTTCGCCGAGGCGTTCAACGTGTTCAACGTCGCGAACCTGGGCGGGTTCAGCTACAACCTGAGCAACACCGAGACGTTCGGCCAGCCGACGACCCGCGCCTCGCAGGTATTCGGTTCGGGCGGGCCGCGCGCCCTCCAGATTGGCGGACGGTTTACGTTCTAAGAACGACACGCGAAGGACACGAAGGACACGCTTCGTGTCCTTCGTGTCAATTGGCCTGCCTGACAGCCAGGCCGTCACCGTCGCGGTCGACGATTACGGCGTCGCCGTCCTTGACGTCTCCGAACAGCAGCAACTCTGACAGCGGCTTCTTGATGGTCTTCTCGATCAGCCGGGCCATCGGCCTGGCGCCAAAGGCGCGGTCGAAGCCCTTGAGCGCCAGCCAGGCCCGGGCAGCCGGCGTCAGCTCGATGGTGATGTGGCGCGACGCCACCAGCTGGCGCAGTTCGTCGAGATGCTTGTCGACCACTTGCTCGACCTCGCGTCCGCCCAGCGCCGCGAAGTGCACGATGCCGTCGAGCCGGTTGCGGAATTCGGGCGCGAACATCTTTTCGAGCACGCCGGTGGCCTTGGTGCCCTGGCCGCTCTCGAAGAACCCCATCTTGCGGCCGGACAAGTCGCGGGCGCCGGCATTGGTGGTCATGATCAGGATGACGTGCCGGAAGTCGGCGTGGCGGCCGTGCGTGTCCGTCAGCGTCGCGTGGTCCATCACCTGCAGCAGGATCGCGAACAGATCGGGATGCGCCTTCTCGATCTCGTCGAGCAGCAGCACCGCGTGCGGCGAGGTGCGCACCGCATCGATCAGCAAGCCGCCCTCCTCGTAGCCGACGTAGCCCGGCGGCGCGCCAATCAACCGCGACACGGCGTGCTTTTCCATGTACTCGGACATGTCGAAGCGCAGGAACTTGACCTTGAGAATGCGCGCCAGCTGTTTGGCGAGCTCCGTCTTGCCAACACCCGTCGGGCCGGCAAACAGGAAGCTGCCCATCGGTTTGTCGGGGGCGCGCAGGCCGGAGCGCGACAACTTGATGGCCGACGACACTTCGTCGATCGCCGTGTCCTGGCCAAAGATCACGGCCTTCAGTTCCTGCTCGAGATGCTGCAACGCCAGCTTGTCGTCGCTCGACACGGCCTGGACCGGCACGCGCGCGATCTTGGCGACGATTTTCTCGATGTCGGCAACGGTAACGGCGCCCCCTGATCCCTGTTCCCTGTTCCCTGTTCCCTGTATCTTCCTGGCCGCCCCGGCCTCGTCAATCACGTCAATCGCCTTGTCCGGCTGATGCAGATCCTTGAGGTGACGCGTCGACAGCGAGACCGCGGCCTCGAGCGTCTCGTCGGGATAGCTGACGCCGTGATGCTGTTCGTACGAGCGCTTCAGGCCCTTGAGAATCTCAATCGTCTCGGCTTCGGTCGGCTCAAGCACTTCAATCTTCTGGAAGCGGCGCGACAGCGCGCGGTCTTTGTCGAACGACTGCTTCACGTCCGAAAACGTCGTCGAGCCAACGCAGCGGAGCTTGCCCGAGGCCAGCGCCGGCTTCAGGAGGTTGCCGGCATCCATGGTGCCGCCCGATGCCGAACCGGCGCCGACCAGCGTGTGGATTTCGTCGATGAACAGGATCGCCTGCGCGTGCTTGTCGAGCGCATCGAGTACCTGCTTGACGCGCTCCTCGAAGTCGCCGCGATAGCGGGTGCCGGCGACGAGCGCGCCCATGTCGAGGGCGAACACGCGCGCATCCTTGAGCGCGTCCGGCACTTCACCGGCCTGGATGCGCAAGGCCAGGCCTTCGGCGAGCGCGGTCTTGCCGACGCCGGGCTCGCCGACCAGCAGCGGGTTGTTCTTGCGTCGACGGCACAACACCTGCACCATCCGCTCGATCTCGAGCGCGCGCCCAATCAACGGATCGATCTGGCCGCTTTGCGCCTTCACGATCAGGTCGGTCGCGTACGCCTCGAGCGGGTTGGTAGCGGCTACGCCTCCCTCACCGCCGTCCGGCGCCTTGCCGGACGTGGCCGGCTCCGGCGCGCCGTGCGAGATGGACCGCAGCAGCGTCAGGCGATCGACACCCTGCTTCCGCAGGAAGTAGGCCGCGTGGCTGTCCTCCTCCTGGAGCAGGAACACCAGCAGCGCGCCGCTTTCCACCTGCTGCGCGCTGGATGAGGCGGCATGCACGACGGCGCGCTCGACCACGCGGTCGAATCCAAGGGTGGACGCCGGCTTCACGGCCTTGCGGCCCGGCACCGCCGTGAAGGCGCGATCGAGGACCTCCTCGAGATCGGTGCGCAGCGCCGTCAGATCGACGCGGCACCGCGTGAGGATATCGCGGGCCTGGGGATCTTCGATCAGCGCGTGGAGCATGTGCTCGAGGCTGACCAGGTCGTGGCGGCGGTCCGACGCGACGCGAAACGAGCGCCGGATGCTTTCGAGCGTGTCGGGCGCAAACGGCACCGGCGTGCGGCTCATGACGCCCCTGCCGGCAGTTCGGGTTCAATCGTCACGAGCAGCGGGTATTCGTGCTGCTCGGCCAGTTGCTGCGTGGCTTTGACTTTGGTCTCGGCCACGTCGCGCGTGAACAAGCCGGCGACGCCGACGCCCTGTTGGTGTACGTGCATCATGATGGCAAACGCCGCTGCGCGCGGCAGATGAAAGATCGATTCAAGCACCCACACCACGAACTCCTGAGTAGTGTAGTCGTCGTTGTGCAACAGCACTTTCCACAGCCGGGGGTGCTCGACGCGCTCGATGATCTGGGATTCGGGGTCGACCCGGTCGCGAACCTTGGGATCCGCCACCCTCCGATCATATCTGTTTGAGCGCCCGCGGGGCGTGCGCAGGATTGCCCGCCAGGTCCTCGTCCATGACCCATTCCGGCGCAGGTTCGCGCGTCAGCCGCTCAATGGCGGCCACGAACTGGCGGCGCGACACCTGCTCGGCGCCGAGCGACATCAAGTGGTCGGTTTCGAGCTGGCAGTCAATCAACGGGAACTGCCACCGGTCGAGCTGGGCGGCCAGCCGGACCATCCCGATCTTCGACGCGTCGGTGCGGCGCGTGAACATCGACTCGCCGAAGAACACCCGGCCGAGCGCGACGCCGTATATTCCTCCGGCCAGCTTGCCGTCCATCCAGATCTCGATGGAGTGCGCCAGGCCGGCGGCATGCAGCGCAGCGTAGGCGCGCCGCATGGGCACGTTGAGCCAGGTGCCCTGGTCGCCGCCGCGCGGCGCCGCGCAGCCGTCGACCACGCGTCCAAACGCGCGATCGATGGTAATGAGGAACGCGCGCTTCTTCAGCGTCTTTCGCAGCGAGCGCGACACGTGAATCGCCTCGGGCCGCAGCACCGTCCGCGGATCCGGCGACCACCACAGAATCGGGTCGCCCTCGTTGAACCACGGAAAAATGCCGCGCTGGTACGCATCCACCAACCGCCAGGTGCTGAGCGAGCCGCCTGCGGCCAGCAGACCGTCCGGATTGTCGAGCGCCTGCTCCACCGGCGGGAACGGGTCGGAGGGGCCGAGGAAGGGGATCATTGAACGGTGAGAGTTGGCAGTTTGCCGGTTGGCAGTTTCCAGTGCGGTTGGCAGTTGCCAGTTTAATGGGCAACTCACTGGCAACTGCCAACTGGAAAACTGCCAACTGGTATAATCTTGATTTCACCCCGTATGGTGGATGTAGCTCAGGGGTAGAGCTCCGGACTGTGGCTCCGGCTGTCGCGGGTTCGAATCCCGTCATCCACCCCATCTTCGCTTCGCTCAGACTTTAAGGTCTAGACTTCAAACCTTAACTTTTCGCGCCTCCGCCTCGCCATCGCTCGTCGCGTCGCGCATACTCGAGCTCACACGACCGTGCTTTCTGACGCATTCCTCCAGCAGCTGGAACAGCGCCACCTCGCCAACCTGACGTTCAGCGAGGTCAGCCGCGCGCTGCGCGCGCTGTCGTCGGCCTACGTCGAGCGCCGCGAATCGGCCCTGGCCGATCACAAGGCCCTCGATGGCGCCGGCAAGCGGGCGGCGTTTGCGCTCTACTACGGCCCGCTGCATTTCCTGCTGGTGCAGCACGTCGTGCGCAAGCTCGGCATCGCGCTGCAGCCAGGCGTGGTCGTGGATCTGGGTTGCGGCACCGGCGTGGCGGGCGCGGCGGTCGCGGCATCGGCCACGCCTCCGCTCGATGTCGTGGGATTCGACACGCATCCGTGGACGCTGGACGAGGCGCGCTTCACCTATCGGGCCCTGGGACTGCATGCCGACGTCCGCCGCGCACGCGCCGGCCCCGTACGCCTTCCCAAGCACACCTCGATCGTCGTCGCGGCCTTCGTGGTCAACGAACTGACGGACAAGGATCGGGAGGCACTGCTGGCCTCGCTCCTCCGTCTGACGGCAGGTGACGGCGGGTCGGACTCTGCCGGATCACGCGTGCTGATTGTGGAACCGATCTCCCATCGCATTTCGCCCTGGTGGGATCAGTGGGCGGCCGAGTTCATCGAGCGCGGCGGGCGCGCCGATCAGTGGAAGGCGCGCGTGGATCTGCCGCCGCTGGTTTGGCGCCTCGCCAGGGCGTCGGGTCTGCGCCCCGATGTGCTCACCGCGCGCAGCTTGTTCGTCTAAGTGCGGGTTGTTCGTGGCTGGCTGCCGACTGCCCGTGACGAGCAACCACCCCAGCACCTATTCACGACTCACGCCGGGGTTGGGGGCCGTAGGCAGCGCCAGCTCGCCCTTCTCGTGGAGCTCCACCGCGGCTTTCACGACCGCGGGATCGAACGCCTGCCCCT
>VFZG01000072.1 GCA_016871275.1 Acidimicrobiia bacterium
CAGTTGATCAGACAGTAGCGAGGGAAACAGGGTCGGTCCAGGGGTTACCAGGGTTCGAGGCCCGCCCTGATAACCCTTGCAACCTTACCTGGGTGTCCAGCCCCAGAATCGAAGGATCGTGTAAACAGCCCTGAAGGCATCCTTGAGGCCGATCTTCTTGCCCTCTTCGTAGGTCCGCCCATGATACGAAATGGGCACCTCGTAGACGCGGGCCCGCATCGCCGCCACCTTCTGTGTGATCTCCGGCTCGATGCCGAAATCGCGAGATTGCAGATCCAGGCGATCGGCAATGCTGCGCACCATCACCTTGTAGCAAGTCTCCATGTCGGTCAGGTTCAAACCACTGAACATGTTCGACATCGTGGTCAGCATCTTGTTGCCGACAAAGTGCCAGAAGTAGAGCACGCGGTGGCCGCGCGCGTGGCCGAGGAAGCGCGACCCGTACACGACGTCGGCCTGTCCCTCCAGAATCGGACGAATCAGCGTGGGATACTCGGCCGGGTCGTACTCCAGGTCGGCGTCCTGGATGATCACCATGTCGCCGGTTGATTCCCGTATGCCCCGCCACACCGCCGCGCCCTTGCCCTGGTTGTGCGGCTGGAACAACACCCGCACACCGCGCTTGCCGTCGAGCTCCTTGAGGATGTCCCGCGTCCCATCCTTCGATCCATCGTCGACAATGACGAGCTCTTTCTCGACGGGACCCAATTCCACGGCGAGCACGCGATCGACAATGGTGCGGATGGTTGCCTGCTCGTTGTAGGCAGGCATCACGACACTCAGCTTCAAGCCCAAGCAGTGTACAAGAAAAATCCCGCCGGCCCTTGAAGTCCGGCGGGATCCTGGAGGCCTGGACGCCTGGAGGCCCGGACGCCTGTTACGCCAGCACCTTGATCACGACGCGGCGGTTCTGCGCGCGGCCGTCTCGGGTGTTGTTCGGCGCCACCGGCTTGTCTTCGCCGTAGCTGATCACGTTGATCTTGTGCAGCGGAATCTGGTGCTTCTCGTAGAGATACCGCTTCACGGCTTCTGCGCGGGCCAGGCCGAGGCGTTCGTTGGTCAGCTTGTCGCCGGTGCTGTCGGTGTGGCCTTCAATCTCGACCCACACGGCTTTCTTGTCGGTCTTCAGCTGGTTGACCATCGCGTCGATGGCGCCGGTCGCGTCTTCCGGCAGATCGGCCTGGCCGAGCTTGAACTGGCCACGATCCTCGCTGAGCACCGTCTCGAAGATCAGCTTGCGCATCTCGCCTTCGATGCTGGCGGCGCGGGCTTCGGCCGTGCGGCCGACCTCGGTGGCACGATTGGCAGCCTTGGCAGCTTCGCCGGCCGCCGCGTTCGCCTTGTTCGCCGATTCGCCGGCGGCTACGGCCTTGGCGTCGGTCTCGCTGATGCGGCCTTCGGCCTGGCGCACGCGCTCCTGGGTCTGCTCGAGCGACGTGCCCATCGTGGTCACTTTGTCGTTCACCTCGCCAACCGAGGTGCGCACGAACTTCTTCGTTGCGCATGCCGGCGCGACGCCGAGCGCGGCCACCATCACGCCGACTGTCATAAGAGAGCTACGCATCTGAATTCTCCTTGTCATATTTCACCAATCACACTAGTTCCGGGCTGCGGCACCGGCCACATAGCCGCCGCGCGTCCGGACCACGAAGTCCTTCTGCGGTGTACGAATCTCTATCGGATGCCATCCGGGCTCGGCGCCCGGTTCGAACGCGATCAAATACAAGTGCCGCAACTCATCGATGACGGCGCGCGCCGCCTGATACGCCGATGCCGAAGTGCTGCTGTAGTACAGCGCCCCGCCAGTCCAGCGCGACAAGTCCTCAATGGTGCCGATTGACGCAGGCGCTTGCCGCTTGGCGCCCGGGGTGGCGCGATCGGAGCCGGGATCGTCGAGCGGGAGCACCGTCGCGATGATGTAGACAGGCACGTCGATGGCCGCCGCCTTCGCGGAGACCTCTGCCGGCGTCAGCCGGCTCGCCGTGTCCACACCATCAGTGAGCACGACCACCGCCCGGCGCGCCATCGGCCGCGCGGCGACACGTTCCGCTGCCGCGGAGATCGCGTCATGTAACGAGGTAGCCCCGAACGGATCGACCTCCCCCAGCGCGCCCTTGAGGGCGCGAGTATCGACCGTAAACGGGGCCACCTCGCGTAGCCGGCTGTCAAAAGCAAACAGCCCGGCCTCGTCGCCGCCATCTGCCAACGAAGAAATCAGGTGGAAGGCCGCAAACCTGGCGGCGGTCGCGCGATCAGCCGTGTCCATGCTGCCGCTCGCGTCGAAGAGAATCGCAAGGCTCAGTGGTGCCCGTTCGGAACGGAACTCGTGGATCGCGCGCTTCTGGCCGCGGTCGATCACTTCGAAATCCTTTCTGGTCAGGTCCTTCACGAGTCGCCCTCTGCCGTCCCGGACCGTCGCACTCACGGTCACGAGATCGACCCCTGAACGGAACATCGCCGGCGGGTTCTCTGCGGCTTCCTGCGCCCACCCCGTCGAGGGGACCAGCACGATGGCGAGGGCCTGGAGGAACCGCCGCATGGCCCAGGCATAACCAAGTTCCTTGCCATTCAGGTAAGGCATTTAGAATCAATAGTTTAATATATGGCACCGAGGCGTGGGTGGCCGTTCCGACCGTGTAAGGGTGTAGCAATTACATGACGATGGCGGGATAGACTGCGATCCGGATGCCCGTTGCCGCCTCGTCCATTCGCACCGCGAAAAGGGTCGATCGATTCACGTACGCGATTCGAAACATCGTCGTCGAGGCGAAAAAAGTCGAGGCCGGAGGCAAGAGGGTCCGGTATCTCAACATCGGCGATCCGAACCAGTTCGGATTCTTGACGCCGCCGCACTTGATCGACGCCGTCGCCAGGGCGATGCGAGACGGGCACAACGGCTACGTGCCGTCGCCCGGCATGGCTGAAGCACGCGAGGCCGCGGCCGCCGACTTCGTCGCGCGGGGCGTCAACGTGTCGGCCGATCGCGTGCTGATCACGTCGGGCGCGTCGGAAGGCATCGAGCTCGCGCTCACCGGCATCGTGGACGAAGGCGAAGAAGTGCTGGTGCCGTCGCCCACGTATCCGCTCTACACCGCGGTGCTCGCCAAGATCGGCGCGCAGCCGGTGTACTACCGCACCGATCACACCAATCAGTGGCAGCCGGATCTCGATCACGTCAAGCGCCTGATCACCGCGAAGACGCGCGCCCTGGTCGTGATCGATCCGAACAATCCAACTGGCGCGATCTATCCCGAGGCCACCCGCAAGACGCTGATTGAGATCGCCGAAACACACGGCCTGGTGATTCTCGCCGATGAGGTATACGGCGATCTGTCGTACGACGGCCCCGTGCCGGCAATGGCGGCGTTGAACAACGACGCGCCGATCATTTCCTACTCGAGCCTGTCGAAGGCGTATCTCGCACCCGGCTGGCGCGCCGGCTGGATGGCCGTGGGCTCATCCCCTCGCCTCGATGGCGCGCTGGCGGCAATCAAGAAGCTCGCCGACGGCCGCCTGTGCAGCCCCGGCCCGATGCAGTACGCCGTCGCCGCCGCGCTGACCGGCGATCGCTCGCATCAAGTCGAATTCCGCAAGCAGCTGCGTGCGCGAGCGGCGCTCACCGCCAACCGGATGAACGCCATCCCCGGCATGTCATGCGTGATGCCGCAGAGCGCGTTTTACGCCATGCCGAAGGTGGAGCTGCCGCCGGGCAAGACCGACGTGGATTTCGTCCTCGGCCTGCTGCGCTCAACGGGCGTGCTCACCGTCTACGGATCCGGGTTCGGCACGCCGCTCGAAGACGGCTTCTTCCGGATCGTGTTCCTCGCGCCGCTCGACGAACTCCGCGCTCTCTACGACGATGTCGCAGACTTCACCGCCGAGTTCCGATCCGCGTAGGCTGATCCGCTACGCGTGCGCCGCGCTGGCGATCACAGCCGTCCTGATGTGGGCGCTGTATCTCATCCGCGCGCCGCTGCTGCTGATCTACGTCAGCGCTCTGTTCGCCACCGGCCTGGCGCCGCTGGTCCGGATCATCGAGCGGCAGCGCATTGTGGCCATCAGCCGCAGGCGCCTGCCCAGAGCCGCCGCGATCCTGGTGATCTACGCGACGGTGCTCGGCGCCATCGGGGCGCTGGCCGCCGCCGTGATTCCACCGTTGGTGCGGCAGTCCCAGGATCTCTGGAAGCGATTGCCGGACTACCTCGATCAGGCCCAGCAGCGGCTGGCATCGTGGGGCATCATCTCGCCCGACAGCTCCTTCAAGGAGTTTCTGCAGCAGGCGCCGGCCGGCAGCGGCGATGCCGTGAGTGTGTTCCTTGGCGCGGTGTTCGGATTCGTCGGCGGCATCCTCGGTCTCGTCACCATCCTGCTGCTGACGTTTTACATGCTGGTCGACTCGGAGAGGATGTTCGGTCTCTTCGTGCGCATGTTTCCGAAGGGCGAGCGGAACAGGGTGTCGTCGATCAGCGCGCTCGCCGCCGACAAGATCAGCGCGTGGCTGAGCGGCCAGATGCTGCTTGGCTTGATCATCGGCACCCTCAGCGCGATTGGCTATGCGCTGATGGGCGTGCCGTACTTTTTCGTCCTCGCGGTCATCGCCGGCATCGGCGAGATGATCCCGATGGTCGGTCCGCTGCTGGCAGCGGTGCCCGCGGTGCTCGTGGCGTTGACCGTGTCGCCCGGGCTGGCGCTGGGCGTGGCGGCTTTCTGCTGGGTCCTGCAGTTGCTCGAGAACAACGTGCTCGTGCCCAAGGTGATGGGTGACACCGTCGGCCTCAGCGCCGTCACGGTCATCGCCTCGCTCGTGATTGGCAGCGAGCTGCTGGGGTTCGTCGGCGCGCTGCTCGCGGTTCCCACTGCCGCAATCGTCCAGGTCCTGATCGAAGAGCTATATCTGACGGAGCAAGATCAGGTGTGACGCCATGGTGGCGTCCGGCTTCGGCCGGACTGTTCCCGTCCGCGGTCTACCTCGGTCTCTCGATTGCCCTGACCTGGCCGGTCGCCCTGGGCATCGCCAGCAACGTTCCCGGCGACCTCGGCGACTCGCTGTTGAACATGTGGATCCTCGCGTGGGGAGCCGAACAGGTGCCTCGCCTGCTCACGTTCCAGATGGGCTGGTCCGAGTTCTGGAACGCCAACATCTTCCACCCTGAACCGCTCTCCCTGGCGTTGTCGGAGCATCTGTTCGGACAGTCGCTGCAGATCCTGCCGGTCTACTGGCTGACCGGCAACATCATCCTCTGCTACAACCTGCTGTTCCTCTCCACGTTCGTGCTGTCGGCCATCGGCCTGTATTTGCTGGTCCGCGACCTCACCGGCAACAAGGGCGCGGCGTTCATCGCTGGACTGGTCTACGGTTTCCTGCCGTACCGCATTGCCTCTGTGCCCCACCTGCAGGTGATGAGCTCCCAGTGGATGCCGTTCGCGTTATGGGGTCTCAATCGATTTGTGACCACGGGATCCATCCGGGCTCTTGCCGGCGGCACCGCGGCACTGGTGATGCAGAACTGGAGTTGCGGCTACTACCTGCTCTACTTCGCGCCGTTCGTGCCGCTGTTCGCCGTCCACCGCGTGTGGGCGGTTGGAGCGCTCCGGAACGGTCGCGTCTGGGCGGGACTGGCCGGCGCGGCGCTTGGCACGCTGGCACTGACTCTGCCTTTCCTGCTTCCGTACTCGGAAGCACAGACGCTGTTCGGCGTCGAGCGCCCGGTCGGCGAGATCGTGAAGTTCTCCGCGACGGCGTGGTCCTATCTCACGGCTTCTGAAGATCTGGCGCTGCTTGGTCCGTGGCTTCGCGCCTCCGCCCAGCCGGAAGGCGAAACATTTCTTGGATTGACGCCGTGGTTTCTGGCTGCCATCGCATTGGCCGGCGTGATGTGGCACCGATCACCCAGCCCGGGTGATCTCCGTGTGCCGGTGTCTCCGTGGCGGATGTACGTGACGGCGTTTCTGCGGCTGACGGTGGCGGTGGAGGGACTGGCGCTGTTCGGGGTGCTGCTGTTCGGCGGCTTCGAGCTTGGCCCGATCAGCGCGCGCGACCCCGGACGAGTGTTCCTGCAGTTCGCGGTCGCCCTCACCCTCCTGCTCGTCATCTCCGCCCCGGCGCGCGCCGCAAGCGTTCGCATACTACGCTCGCCGATCTTCTTCGCGTCGGCCGCGGTGTTCGTAGCGGTCTGGCTGTCTTTCGGTCCCGTGCCGTATGCCGGCACCGCGCGCGCCTCCGGTTTTGGTCTCTACAACCTGCTCTACGAGCAGGTGCCGGGCTTCAACGGCGTGCGGGTGCCGGCACGCTTCGCGATGATCGCCGGCCTGTTCCTCGCGATCCTCGCGGGCTCTGGCGCCGCCAAGCTGACGGCCAGGTGGCAGCGTCTCGCTGCCGCAACGCTGATCGTGATCGAGGGCATCGCGATTCCCATTGAGATGAATCGCGCCTGGGCACAGGACCAGGCCATGCCGCCCGCCCGCGTGATGCCGCCTGCCGCCGCACCGCCCGTCTACGCCCGCCTCGCCGCGTTGCCCGCCGGCACCGCGATCACGGAGTTCCCGTTCGGCGACGCCGCCTGGGAGATCCGCTACGTGTTCTACTCGGCGGCGCACTGGAAGCCGATCACCAACGGCTATAGCGGCCACTTCCCGCCGACGTACACGGAACGCGTCGCTCGCTTCCAGCGCGTCGCTCAGTTGTCGGATGACGCCTGGGCCACGCTGCTCGACACGGGAACAACGCATGTCGTGGTTCACCGGAAGGCCTTCAAGAACGAGAACGACGCAGACGTTGTCGAGCAATGGCTGATGCAGCACGGCGCGTCTGAAGTCGAGCGGTTCTCCGACGGCGACGTGCTGCTGGTTCTGCGCTGAAGGCGGAGTCGAAAGGGTCAAAGAGCTGGCGGGCTACGGGCTGGAATATGCTGTTCTCACCATTATGCGCACTGATCCCCTGGCGTTGCTGGGCAGCGAACTCGACTCGCTGAAGCAGCAAGGCCTGTACCGCAAGCTGCGCGTCCTCGAGGGCAAGCCCGAGGCGCACACCACGTTCGACCACAAGTCGGTCGTCAACCTGTCGTCGAACAACTACCTCGGCCTCGCGACGCATCCCAAGCTCATCAAGGCCGCGCTCGAGGCGGTGGAGAAGTACGGCGTCGGCTCCGGCGCCGTCCGCACCATCTCGGGAACCATGGAAATGCACCTCGAGCTCGAACGGCGGCTGGCGAAGTTCAAGCACGTCGAGTCCGTGGTGGTGTTCCAGAGCGGTTTTGCCGCCAACGCCGGCACCGTGGCCGCGGTGCTCACCAAAGACGACGTGATCGTCTCAGACGAGCTGAACCACGCCAGCATCATCGACGGCTGCCGGCTCAGCAAGGCGCCGATCAAAGTGTTTCCGCACAAGGACGTCGATGCGGCCCGCAAGATCATGCAGGAACTGCCGCGCGCGCAGAAGAAAATCCTGATCACCGACGGCGTCTTCTCGATGGACGGCGACCTCGGCCGCGTGCCCGAGCTCTGCGACCTCGCCGAAGAGTTCAACGCGATCATGATGGTCGACGATGCGCATGCGAGCGGGGTGTTTGGGAAAAACGGCAGCGGCACCGTGGACCACTTCGGCTGCCATGGCCGCGTCGACATCCAGGTCGGCACGCTCTCGAAGGCGATTGGCGTGCTGGGTGGCTACGTCGCCGGCTCGAAGAACCTGATCGAGTTCCTCTACCACCGCGCGCGGCCGTTCCTGTTCTCGACCTCTCATCCGCCCGCGGTGACGGCCGCGTGCCTCGCCGCGCTCGACATCCTGGAAACCGAGCCGCAGTGGATCGAGCGGCTCTGGGACAACACCCGCTTCTTGAAGGGCGGCCTCGAGACGCTCGGCTTCAACACCGGCATCAGCGAAAGCCCCATCACCCCGGTGATCGTCGGCGAGGCGGCCACCGCCGCGAAGATGTCGGATGCCCTGTTCGAGCGCGGGGTATTCGCGCAGAGCATTGGTTTCCCGACCGTGGCCCGCGACAAGGCCCGGCTGCGCACCATCGTGGCCGCGACGCACACCAAAGAGGATTTACAGTTCGCCCTCGACCAGTTCGCGGTGGTGGGAAGGGAACTCGGCGTTATCCAGCGCCGTAGACCATAGCGCACGCCCAGCGATGCCGAAACAGTTCGTCGAGCGCTCTACGCACGACCTGACGGTTCTGGTGCTCGGCAGGCTCTCGGCGCCAGGCTAGAACTTTTCGTCCCAGCGGAGTCTAATGGCAGCAAGTCAGACCGCCGGGCAGTCAGGCAGTCCGACGGCCCGATTTGCAATGTCAGCAATCCTGCTTGTTCTGTTGGCGCTGTCTTCGGCCTCGTCCGCCGACGGGCAAGGCACGACGGTGGAAGCGTTCGCGCAACCCGCCCAAGGCGCGCCCAGTGAAGAAGACCTGTCCATTCTGGCGTTCCTGCAGGCCGTTGAAACCGCCATCTCCACCACAGACAGGCAGCGATGGCTGGACTTGCTGGCGCCCTCGGCCGACCGCGATCAAGCGCTCGAGTTCTTTGACGCCATGGTTCCCCAGGGTATCACCCGGGTTGTCGTCAATGAGCGCGATCGATCGGCGCTCACCGGATCGCTGCCCGGCGAAGGCTTCAGGCTGGTGGTCGAGGTCTTCATGGAGACCGGTTCGCGCGGGCGGATCGCGACCTGGCGGCTCGATGTTCGCCGCCCACGCGGCGACGACATCGGTCGACAGCCGTGGCGCATCCTGAACGAAGATCGGCTGGCGTCGATCGAGGGCCTGCATCGCCTCTCGCTGCACGCCGAGAAACAGTACGCCGCAAAGCACCTGATACTGCGCGCGGTGGATTTCGAGTTGCGGCTGCCGAGCGGCGATGTGTTCGTCTCCGAAACGCCCGAGGGCGTCACCGCGATGGTGTTGCTCGGCGAAGGCACCATGGTATTCCAGCCGCAGCCGAAGGAAGAGCGCGGACAGCTCAAGTTGTTCTCGGGCGCAGAGGTGCTCGAGACACCCTTCACGACGGCCTTTGTCAGGCTCAATCCCTTCGAGTTTGAACGGCGGCTCGCGAAGGATTCGCTCGAGCCCGTCGCGGTGGACCGCCGCGTCTACCGCCGCGCGCTCAGCGAATTCGACGAAAATCTGCCGAAGTCGTTCAATCTCGATCTGAGCGACCTGAGCCGCGACACCTGGTCGTTGCTGCCGCAGCCCGGCGACTTCGTCGCCGAGGTCGACACCCGGCGATTCGACGACCTCACTTATGCGCGCTCGAGCGGCGAGGCCGAAGACGTCACGCTGTTTCAACGTGCCCACAAGCGCAACATCTCCACCTACGGGTCCGAGCAGAAGCGCCAGAGCCGTGGGCGCTTCTTCGACGAAGACGATCTGGTTGACTACGACGTGCTCGACTACGAGGTCGACGCTGCGTTCTATCCCGATCGTGACTGGATGGAGGGCCGCACGCGCATCAAGCTGCGCGTCAAGTCGTCGGCGCTCGCCGTGCTGACCCTGCGCTTCGCCGACAGTCTCAACGTCTCGTCGGTGATGAGCGAAGAGTTCGGGCGGCTGCTGTTCCTGCGTGTGCGCAATCAGAACAGCGTGCTGGTCAACCTGCCGTCTGCTGTGGCGCGCGACTTCCCGATGACGTTGACGGTCAGCTATTCGGGGCGCCTGAGCCGCCAGAGCATTCAGGACGAATCGCTCGACATCACCGGCGATTCGTCCACCGTGGCGCGAAGCGCGGAGCCGGACCCTCAGCGCAGCGGGCAACCGGACGACATCCCCTTCCTGCCGGCCGAACCGAAGTGGTTGTTCAGCAATCGTAGCTACTGGTACCCGCAGAACCAGGTGAGCGACTACGCCACCGCCCGGCTGCGCATCACCGTGCCAATCGAATACGCGGTGGTCGGTTCGGGCATCGCCGAACCGGGATCACCTTTCGCCGCCCCGGCCGCTGCGGTGACGGGCTCGTCGCGCCTCGTCCAGCGCGTGTCGTACGCCTTTACCGCGCCTCAGCCCGTCCGCTACCTGGCGGTCGTGATTAGCAAGATGTCGCGCGTGGATTCGGCCACGGTGGCGCTCGACATCGTGCCGACCAGGACTGCGCCCCCGGACATGAGCGGTGCGAGCACGCTCGCGCAGCAGATCACCCGCCTGCATGCGGCCGTGTCGATTCCACCGGTCGGCGCGCGCAACACAGTGAGGCTGAACGTCGATGCCACGAAACGCCAGGCGTCGCGCGCGCGCGACGCGATCGGCACCGCCGCCGAGGTGCTGCGGCTCTATGCGTCGCTCACCGGCGATGTGCCGTACGACGAGATCACCCTGGCAATGGTTGAGGACGACCGGCCCGGCGGCCATGCGCCCGGTTACTTCGCCATGCTGAACAATCCGCCGCCGGTCCAGTCGTTTGGGTTTCGCAACGATCCGGCATCGTTCCAGGGCTTCCCGGAGTTCTTCGTCGCGCACGAGCTCGCACACCAGTGGTTCGGACAGGCCGTGGGCTGGAAGAATTACCACGAGCAGTGGTTGAGCGAGGGCTTCGCCCAGTACTTCGCCGCGCTCTACGCGAAAGAACGGCGCGGCGAAGGTGCGTTTCGCGACGTGCTGCGGCAGTTCCGGAAGTGGGCCATCGACGATTCCGACCAGGGGCCGGTGTATCTCGGCTACCGCCTGGGCCACATCAGAAGCGAGCCGCGCGTGTTCCGGGCCCTGGTCTACAACAAGGGCGCCGCGGTGCTCCACATGCTGCGCCGGGTCATCGGCGACAAGGCGTTCTTCGACGGATTGAAGACGTTCTACGCCGAACACCGCTTCAGGAAGGCCGGCACCGACGATCTCCGCCGGGCCATGGAAGGCGCCAGCAAGCGGGACTTGAACCGTTTCTTCGAGCGCTGGATTTACGACAGCGGCATCCCGCGCATCCGCTACAGCACCGCGATCGAGGGCCAGGACCTGATCGTGCGCTTCGAGCAGGTCGGGGATGTCTACGACGTGCCCGTCACGGTGGCCGTGACCTACGCCGACGGAAGAACTGCGGAATCCCTCGTCCTCCTGAACGAGGCCTCGGTGGTGGCCCAGCTGCCCCTCACCGGCACGGTCCGCTCGGTCGAGGCGAATCCGGACGGTGCGGCTATCGCGTTGATAGAAAGAAAATAGCCCGTAGCCCGAAGCCCGTAGCCCTGCAGTAGAATTTCCTAGTTATGGAAATGGTGACGCTGACCATCGACGGTCGGCAGCTGTCTGTTCCCAGGGGCACCACGGTCCTCAAGGCCGCGATCGAAGCCGGCATCCAGGTCCCGTATTACTGCTACCACCCCGGTCTGGGCATCGACGCGTCGTGCCGCGTCTGCCTGGTGAAGATCGACAAGATGCCGAAGCTGCAGACGTCGTGTTCGACGCCGGTGGCCGAAGGCATGGTGGTGCACACGCAGGATCCCGAGGCGGTCGACGGCCGCAAAGGCGTGTTCGAGTTCCTCCTGATCAATCACCCGCTCGATTGCCCGGTGTGCGACAAGGGCGGTGAGTGCCCCCTGCAGGACTTTTCATACGCGTTCGGCAACGACCAAAGCCGCATGGACTTCCCGCGCCGCACCTTCGACGGCGAGGGCGTGAAGGCAGACGTCGATTTCGGTCCGACGCTGATGCTCAACCGCAATCGCTGCATCCTGTGCACCCGCTGCAGCCGCTTCATGGCCGAAGTGGACGGCGACGCGCAGATCGGCACCATCAATCGCGGCAACGGCAGCGAGATCGCGACGTTCAACGAGCAGGGTGTGCATTCGATCCTGTCGGGCAACCTGGTGGACGTCTGCCCGGTCGGCGCCATCACCACCAAGCAGTACCGCTTCCGCTCGCGTCCGTGGGACAACCCGCACGCGGTGGACACCACGTGCACGCTGTGCTCGAAAGGCTGCAGCACCACGGCGTGGCTCAAGGCCAAGCCTGAATGGGCCAAGGGCGCGCGGCTGGCTCGCATGACGCCGCGCTACAACCCGCAGGTCAACGACTTCTGGATGTGTGACGTCGGCCGCTTCCAGTACTTGTGGGTCGAAGGCGATCAGCGCCTGCGCAAGCCGCTGATCAACACGGGCGACCTCGTGCAGCAGTCGGCCACCTGGAAAGACGCGCTGATGAAGGTGCGGGACCTGCTCAACGCCGCCGGCCGCAAGGATCCCGCCTCGGTGCGCATGCTCGCCTCCGCGCACGCCTCGCACGAAGAGATGTACCTGCTCAAGCGCATCGCCGAGGACCTGAAGGGTGAAGGCGGCGCCTCGCATGTGCACGTCGCGTGGCGGCGGACCGAAAAGCCTCAGCCACCCAACACCAGGTTCCGCGTCCCCTCGATCGATGCACCGAACGTCAGTGGCGCCACGGATCTCGGCCTGTCGGTCGTCAGCACGGGCGACGGCGATGCCGACCTCTCCGCCCTCCGCAGCGCGCTCGATTCAAACCGCGTCTCGGTGCTCTACATCGTTGATCCCGGCCCGGACGGCTCAATGGGCGATGTGTCGTGGATCGCCGACGCCCGCAAGAGCGGCCGGCTGGCCTGCCTCATCT
>VFZG01000073.1 GCA_016871275.1 Acidimicrobiia bacterium
GCTTGTTAACGCCTGACATTTCTGCCGTCTGGGTGGTTGGATTCCTGCTGTTGTGTACCTATCTGCTCAACACGCTGGTCTTCAAGCCGATCCTGCGCGTCATCGAAGAACGCACGACCGCTGTACGCAGCGCGAAAGAGCTCGCCGACTCCGCGGCGCGCAAGGCGACCGCTGCCGCTGCTGAATACGATCAGAAACTGCACGCCGCGCGCACGGAGGTCTATCGGCAGATGGACGACATGCGCAAGTCGGCGCTCGATAAAGGCGCCGCGCTGCTGGCTTCCACCCGCGCGACCGTGGAGCACGAGCTTGAGATTGCGACCGCGCGAGTGCAGCAGGAATCGAACCAAGCGCGCGCCGCGCTCGATCGCGATGCCGCCAACCTGGCCGGCGCGATTGTGTCCCGCGTCCTTGGCCGGGCCAGTTAAGCCACAGAAAGCAGAAGGATTACCAGGGCCGAAGATGGCGCAGACCTCTTCCATCACCGCCGCTTGTGAATTAAAGCGCAATCTCCAGGCCGCGCTGATCACCGGCTCGCTGCTGCTCGCCCCAACCGCCGCGTTCGCCCAGGAAGGCGAGCATCACGACCAGACCCTCGGGGAAATGATCATCGGGATGGGCTGGCCGGTCGCCAACTTCATCATCTTTGTTGCCGTGCTCAACTACTTCCTCCGCAAGCCGCTGACCGAATACCTGGCGACCCGCAGCGCGACGATCCGCAAGGATCTGGTCGAGGCCGCCGAGTTGCGATCGACGGCTTCCGCCCAGCTGGCGACGATCGAACAGCAGCTGCAGGCGTTGCCCGGCGAGCTCGCCGCCCTCCGCACGCGCGGGGCCGAGGAAATCACGTCAGAAGAGCAGCGCATTGCCGCCGCGGCCACCGCGGATCGCGAGCGGCTGCTCGAACAGACACGCCGCGAGATCGACTTGCAGCTGCGGCTCGCCAAAAAGGAAATTCTCGAACACGCCGCCGAGCTGTCCGTGCAGCTGGCCACCGATCGCATCAAGCAGGAAGTCACGCCGGCGGATCAGGATCGCCTGGTCGATCGCTATCTCACGCAGGTGAAGCAACAGTAGATGTCACTCCGCACATCTGCCAATCGCTACGCCAGGGCGCTGTTCGACGTCGCGCTCCAGGAGACGGCCGACCTCGCCAGGATCGACCGGGACCTCCACGCCGTCGTCGAGATGATGAAGGGCAGTCCCGAGCTTGCGCGCGCGTCGGGATTGTCATCCACCTCCGACGCACAGCGCCAGGCGCTGATGGAAGCGGTGTCGAAGGCGATGGGCCTTTCGGTGCCGATCACCAAGATGCTGGTGCTGCTGGCCAGGAGCGGCCGGCTGAATCTCGTGCCGGATCTTGCCGACGCCTATCGTGAGCGGCTGCTGTCGCACCAGAACATCGTGCGCGCCGACGTCACCAGCGCGGCGCCGCTGTCGCCGGAGAAGACCCGGGCACTGGCAGACGGCCTGTCGAAGGTGACGGGCAAGAAAGTCGAGTTGTCGGTACGCGTTGATCCGGAATTGCTTGGCGGCGTCGTCGCCAGGATCGGCAGCACTGTCTACGACGGAAGCGTGAAGACGCAGCTTCAGCGCATGCGTCAAGAGCTGGTTGACCAATGAGCATCAAAGCAGACGAGATTTCCAAGATTATTCGCGAGCAGATCGGCAGCTTCGCGGTCGCGGTCGACGTGGCCGAAGTCGGCGCCGTGGTGTCGCTCGGCGACGGCATCGCGCGGGTGCACGGGTGTCAGCGCGCCATGGCGGGCGAGATGCTCGAGTTTCCGCACGGCGTCTTCGGCATCGCGCTGAACCTCGAGGAGGACAGCGTCGGCGCGGTGTTGCTGGGCGAGTACCTCGAAATCAAGGAAGGCGATCCGGTCAAACGCACCGGCCGCATCATCTCGGTGCCGGTCGGTGAAGCGATGCTCGGCCGTGTCGTCAACGCGCTCGGCCAGCCGATCGACGGCAAGGGTCCGATTCTGACCAGGGAGTCGGCGCCGATCGAGAAGATTGCCCCTGGCGTGGTCGATCGCCAGCCGGTCCGCGAGCCGATGCAGACCGGCCTGAAGTCGATCGACGGCATGGTGCCGATCGGCCGCGGTCAGCGTGAGCTGATCATCGGGGACCGCCAGACCGGCAAGACGGCGGTCGCGCTCGACACCATCCTCAACCAGAAAGACACCGGCGTCATCTGCATCTACAACGCCATCGGCCAGAAGCAGTCGACCGTCGCCCAGGTGGTGCGCACGCTGGAAGAAGCCGACGCGATGCGCTATACCATCGTCGTCGCCGCCACCGCGTCGGACCCGGCGCCGATGCTCTATATCAGCCCCTACTCGGCGACCGCGATGGGCGAGTACTTCCGCGACTCGGGCCGCCACGCGCTGCTGATCTACGACGATCTCTCGAAGCACGCCCAGTCGTACCGCGAAATCTCGCTGCTGCTCCGCCGTCCGCCAGGTCGAGAGGCCTACCCCGGCGACGTCTTCTATCTGCACTCGCGCCTGCTGGAGCGCGCCGCGAAGTTGAACGACCAGAAGGGCGGCGGCTCGTTGACGTCGCTGCCGATCATCGAGACGCAGGCGGGCGACCTGTCGGCCTACATCCCGACCAACGTCATCTCGATCACCGACGGCCAGATCTTCCTCGAGGCGGACCTCTTCAACCAGGGCGTCCGCCCGGCGATCAACGTCGGCAACTCGGTGTCGCGGGTCGGCGGATCGGCGCAGATCAAGGCGATGCGCCAGGTGGCCGGCACGCTCCGCCTCTCGCTGGCGCAGTACCGTGAGCTGGCGGCGTTCGCGCAGTTCGGCTCGAGCGACCTGGACAAGGCGACGCAGCAGCAGCTCAATCGCGGCGCGCGTCTGGTGGAACTGCTCAAGCAGCCGCAGTACTCGCCGCTGCCCGTCGAGCAGCAGGTGGCGGTGCTCTACGCCGGCGTCAACGGCTTCTTCGACACCATCGACGTGCCGCAGGCGCGGGCCGCTGAAGCCGAGCTGGTCAAGTTCATGGCGACGCGTCACGGGAACGTGCTGGCTTCGATCAAGGAAAAAAAGCAAATCGACGATTCGATCAAGGCCAACCTCGACGCGGCCCTCGAGGAGTTCGTCGACTACTTCAAGAGCATGAAAGGCATGGCGCGCGCCTAGGGCCCTGGTGGCCCTGGTAGCCCGTAGCCCGTAGCCCGTAGCCTATGCCGTCACTGATCGACATCCGGCGCCGCGTTCGCGCGGTCAAGTCGACGCAGCAGATCACGAAGGCCATGAAAATGGTCTCCTCGTCGAAGCTGCGCCGCGCGCAGGAGCGCATCGTCAGGAGCCGCCCCTACGCCAAGGAGATGCTGCGCGTCTTCAACAATCTGGCGACGCGCGTCGAGGCCTCCAAGCATCCGCTCCTCAACGACGATCCGGAGTCCGGCCGCACGCTGCTGATCGTGATCTCCGCCGATCGCGGCCTGTGCGGCAGCTTCAACACCAACATCGTCAAGGCCGGCCTGCAGTTCACGCTCGAGCATCCGAAGACCGCCGGCGGCGCCGAAGTGGCGCTGGCGCTGGTCGGCCGCAAGGGCCGTGACTTCTTCATGCGCCGCGGCTTCGACGTGAAGTACGAAGAGGTCGGCCTCTTCCAGAACGTGAAGTGGTCGCACGCGCAGGCGATTGCGCAGACGGCCATCAGCGAGTTCCTCGGCCCGGACATCAGCTCGGTCTACCTGGTCTACAACGAGTTCCGCTCGGTGATCTCGCAGCGGGTGGTGATCGAAAAGCTGTTGCCCATTCCGCGCCTTCGCCCGGAAGACACCGGTCACGGCGCTTCGGCGACGCAGGCTCCGTCAGCGACCGCCAGCGTGGATTACCTGTTCGAGCCGGATCCCGAGCTGTTGCTGCGCACGCTGCTGCCGCTGCACGTCGCGGTGCAGGTCCAGCGGGCGCTGCTCGAATCGTCGGCCGCCGAACACGCGGCCCGCATGCAGTCGATGGACAGCGCGACCCGCAACGCCAAGGAAATGGTCGACCGGCTGACGTTGTACATGAACAAAGTCCGTCAGGCCGCGATTACGCGGGAAATTATCGAAGTGGTGTCGGGAGCGCAGGCAACTTAGGGAGTTTAGGGGCTTAGGGGCTTACGTCCCTGAGCCCCGATGACCACAGCGAGCGAGTTATGGCAACTACAGCGAGCGATCAGAAATCCGGCAAGGTCATTCAGGTCATCGGACCGGTCATCGATGTCGAGTTCGAGGGCGGCTACCTGCCCGCCGTCTACCACGCGCTGCGCATTGTCGCGACGCTGCCGACCGGCGAGAAGGTGGACATTGTCACCGAGGTCGAACAGCACCTCGGCGAAGGCCGCGTCCGTACCGTGGCGATGAAGCCGACCGACGGCCTGCAGCGCGGCATGGAGGTCATCGACACGGGCGCCGCAATCTCGGTGCCGGTCGGTCCCGCCACGCTGGGCCGCGTGCTCAATGTGCTCGGCGAACCGGTCGACTTCCCGGACCAGCCGGTCAAGTCGAAGGAGTCGTGGCCGATTCACCGCCCCGCCCCGACACTCGAGCAGCAGTCGACCGAGCTGAAGATGTTCGAGACCGGCATCAAGGTCATCGACCTGCTCGAACCATATCTGCAGGGCGGGAAGATCGGCCTGTTCGGCGGCGCCGGCGTCGGCAAGACCGTCATCATCATGGAGTTGATCAACAACATTGCCATGAAGCACGGCGGTGTGTCGGTGTTCGGTGGTGTCGGCGAGCGCACGCGCGAGGGCAACGACCTGTGGCTCGAGTTCCAGGAGTCGGGCGTCGTCAACATCAAGGACATGGAAAAGTCGCGCGCCGCGCTGGTCTACGGCCAGATGACGGAGCCGCCAGGCGCGCGCCTGCGTGTCGGCCTGACCGCCCTGACGGTCGCCGAGTACTTCCGCGACGCCGAGAACAAGGACGTGCTCCTGTTCATCGACAACATCTTCCGCTTCACCCAGGCCGGCTCTGAAGTGTCGGCGCTGCTGGGCCGCATGCCGTCGGCCGTCGGCTACCAGCCGACGCTGCTCTCGGAAATGGGCCAGCTGCAGGAGCGCATCACCTCGACCAAGAAGGGTTCGATCACGTCGGTGCAGGCGATTTACGTGCCCGCCGACGACTACACCGATCCGGCGCCGGCGACGACGTTCGCGCACCTGGATGCGACGACCAACCTGTCGCGCCAGATCGCGGAGCTCGGCATCTATCCGGCCGTCGATCCGCTCGCCTCCTCGTCGCGCATTCTCGATCCGCGCGTCATCGGCGACCAGCACTACAACGTGGCGCGCTCGGTGAAGCAGGTCCTGCAGCGCTACAAGGACCTGCAGGACATCATCGCGATTCTCGGCATCGACGAGCTGTCGGAAGAAGACAAACAGACGGTGGCGCGCGCCCGCAAGATCCAGAAGTTCCTGTCGCAGCCGTTCTTCGTCGCCGCGCAGTTCACGGGTCTCGAAGGCAAGTACGTGCCGATTGCCGATACCATCAAGGGCTTCAAGGAGATTGTCGAGGGCAAGCACGACGGCGTGCCCGAGCAGGCTTTCTACCTGGTCGGCTCGATCGAGGAAGCGCTGGAGAAGGCGAAGACGTTATAACGGGCCGCCGGGCCAGCAGGCATCAAGGCAGCCAGGAACGACATGGCACTACCGACCAAGCTCACGCTGCACATCGTGTCGCCGGACCAGTCCATCTCGCAGGAGGTGGACGAGGTCTCACTGCCGGGCATCGAAGGAGATTTCGGCGTGCTGCCGGGGCACACGCCGTTCTTCACCGCGCTGCGCACCGGCGCGATGTGGTATCGACAGGGTGCTGAGAAGTACACTTTGCTGGTGTCGGTCGGCTTCGTCGAGGTGCTGCCGGATGCGGTGTCGGTGCTGGCCCAGGTGGCCGAGCGCGCCGAGGATCTCGACCAGGCGCGCGCCGAGGCAGGCATGCAGCGCGCCGAGGAAGTGATGGGCGCCGTGCCGCACGAGATCGACTTTGAGCGCGCGCGGCTCGCCCTGCTGCGCACGCTCCAGCAACTCCAGGCGGAAAGCCGGAGAGGTGTTTAGCAATCTCGCGGCGCTGTGCAGATACCGCGGGCTGATCCAGACGCTCGTCGTCCGTGATCTGAAAGCCCGCTACCGCGGGTCGGTGCTCGGGTTCTTCTGGTCGTTCTTCAATCCACTCATGCTCCTCGGGATCTACACCTTCGTGTTCACGAAGGTGCTGGTCGGAGCCCATCCCGGCGAGATGGAGCCGTATGCGCTGTTCATGTTGACCGGCATCCTGCCGTGGACGTGGTTCGCCTCGTCCGTGCTCGAGTCGTCGAACACGCTGATTGCCGGCGGCAACCTGATCAAGAAGGTGCTGTTTCCGGCGGAAGTGCTGCCCATCGTCACCGTGCTGGCGAACATGGTGCACTTCTTCCTGGGCCTGGTGATCCTGATCGCGTTTTTGATCTACTACCAGCGGCCAATCGAAGGGCTGCAGCTGCTCTGGTTCCCGGCGATCGTGCTGGTCCAGCTGATCTTCACGACCGGGCTGGCGCTGTTCCTGTCGGCGATGACGGTGCACTTCCGCGACCTGAAGGACCTGCTCGGCAACCTGGTCCAGTTCTGGTTCTTCGCAACGCCGGTGATCTATCCCATGGCGACGGTGCCGATGGACATGCGGTGGCTGCTGAACGCCAATCCGATGACCCACCTGATGATCTCGTATCAGGAGGTGCTGTTCTTCGAGGGGCCGCACGGCCACTGGCAATGGTTGATGGCGCTCGGCGTGGCGTCGATCGGCGTCTTGTTGTTCGGCTACTTCGTGTTCGATCGTTTGCGGGACAGCTTTGCTGAAGAAGTCTGAGATGCCACGGACATGACGCCAGCAATCGATGTCATCAACGTCTCGAAGGTGTATCGACGGTACGCCCAGAAGAAGCAGTTCGCGACCCTGAAATCCGCGATTCTCAGCGGCAGCCTGCTGGGCGACCTGCGGCCGGAAGACGCCTTCCAGGCGCTCAAGGGCGTGTCGTTCAGTGTGCCCAAGGGTTGCACCTACGGCGTCATTGGCAGCAACGGCTCCGGCAAGAGCACGCTGCTGAAGTGCGTGGCCGGCATTACGAGGCCGACCGAGGGCGACGTCAAGGTCGACGGCCGCATTTCGGCGCTGATCGAGCTTGGCGCCGGTTTCCACCCCGAAATTTCCGGCCGCGAGAACATTTTCATCAACGGCATCATGCTGGGTCTCACCAAGAAGGAGATTCAGCGGCGGTTCGACGAGATGGTCGACTTCGCGGAGATGCAGGAGTTCATCGACGCGCCGGTAAAAACCTACTCGTCGGGCATGTACATGCGCCTGGGCTTCGCAGTGGCGGTGCACGTCGATCCTGAAGTGCTGCTGGTCGACGAAGTGCTGGCGGTCGGCGATCAAAGCTTCACCCACAAGTGCCTCGACAAGTTCGCCGAGTTCCGGCGCCGCAACAAGTCGATCCTGCTCGTGACGCATTCGCTCGACCTGGTCGAGAAGTTCTGCGACACGGCGCACTGGTTGAAGAAGGGCGTCACCCAGGGCGAAGGCGATCCAAAGCGCATGGTTGCGGCGTACGTCATCGATGTCGAAGACACCGAGGAACACGCGCTGGCCAAAGCCGAGGCCGCACGAGTCGCGGCGGCTGCCAAGACGGTGGCTGCCGCTCCCGACGCTGCCGCAGAAAGCGATCCGCCCTCCGGGAGCCTGGATCCGGAGTCCGGAGCGGGACCAGAGGCGGCGGCAACTCAAGGCCCGAAGGACGGCTTCAAGTCTGATGAGGGCCGCTGGGGGACGCGCGAGGTGGAGATCACCAACGTGACGATCACCGGTCCGGGCGGCGACGCGGGTCACGTCTTCCAGAGCGGGGATGCGATCCACGTCAGAATGGATGTACACGCCAGGGCACGAGTCACCGATTTCGTGTTTGGCCTTGGCCTGTTCAACGCCGACAACGTCTGTGTGTACGGCACCAACACCAGCCTCGAGCAGTTCCGGCCAACGGAGATCGAAGGTGCCGGCGTCGTGACGTTCACGATCGATCGACTTGACCTGGTCGAGGGCACCTATCGTCTCGACCTTGCCGCTCACAAAGTCGACGGCTATCCGTACGACTACCATCGACTGCTCTACACCTTCCGCGTGAAATCCAAGATCCGAGACGTCGGCATCTACCGCCCCGACCACGCCTGGTCGTTTGGCGGCGGCATCAAGATCAGTGACCAGAAGTGACGCGGTCTCGCTGGTCGCGCTGAAGCGTGCGCAGGGCAGGACGATTGTCTTCACAAACGGCGTCTTCGATATCCTTCATCCAGGGCACGTCAGGTATCTGCGAGACGCCAGGGCGCTGGGCGATTTGCTGATCGTTGGCCTCAACAGCGATCGGTCGGTGCGGGCGCTGGGAAAGGCGCCGGACCGCCCGTTCAACACCGAGCACGAGCGCGCCGAGGTGCTTCAGGCGCTGGCCTTTGTCGATGCGGTGGTGATCTTCGACGAGGCGACTCCTCACCAGATCATTTCGGCGTTGCAGCCCGACATTCTTGTGAAGGGCGCCGACTGGGGCGAGAACGCTATCGTCGGCCGCGACGTCGTAGAAGCCAGGGGTGGCAAGGTCGTTCGAATCCCGTTGGCCGAAGGCTACTCGACGACGACGATCATTGAACGTGTGCGAACATAGAAAGCTCGACAGGGGATGTCTACGGCGCCGTCACTCGCGTTACGGTCGCTGCTGACGGGCGTTCTTCGGGACACGGGGCTGTACTCCCCCCGTCAACGCATCAGCGGCGCGCCCCCGCCTGTACGCGCGCTGGCTGTGGCGGCTGCGTCAAAGCGTCTCAACGATCACACCATTCTGCTCGTCGTTCCGTCCGATGCGGACGTCGAGCACACCGTTGGTGACGTCAGCTTCTTCCTCTCGCTGCTGGAAGGATCTGCGGCGACGGTCGTGGAGCGGCAGGTCTTGCCGTTTCCATCGAGGCAGGTCGATCCGTATCGCGGCTTCCAACCGCACCTGAAAATCGCCTCGGCACGCGCGCGGGTGTTGCACGCCTTAGCGACCAACAGCGCCCGGGTCGTGGTCGCATCCGCTGCGGCACTGTTGCCGAAGCTGCCCGCCCCCGCATCGATGCTGCTGTCGTCCTGCGAGATCAAGCCCGGCATCGACATCGATCCGCACGTGCTGGCGAACACGCTGGCGCTTGGCGGCTACGAGCCTGCGGATCCTGTGGATGCGCATGGCGAGTTTGGGCGTCGCGGCGGCATCCTTGATGTCTTTCCCGCAGGCGAGGAGCTGCCGATCCGCATTGAGTTCATCGGCGACACGGTCGAATCGATACGCCGTTTCGACCCAGGCACGCAACGATCGGTGGAGACGCTCGACCGCTTCGGCATCGTGCCCGTCCGTGAATACAGGGGGCTGGCCCCAAACGTCGCAGACGACGGATCGTCTGCGACGTTTGGGGCCAGCCCCCTGACGGCGACGGTGTTTCAGTTCCTGCGTACCAGGGACTCTCAGATATGGCTGTGCGAGCCAACCGATGTGGAAAACCACGTCAGGAAGGCCTGGGAAACGACTGCGGCGCAGTTCGGCGACGCTGTCGAGCGGGCGAGAGCGGCCGGTCCATTGCCGGCGCCGGCGGACCTCTTGATGACGGAAGAGGAGGTCGCGAGCGCGCTCGCCGGCGCGGTGATGCTCGAAGAACTCGCACTCGGGGATTCGGCCTTCACGGAAGCGACGGCAGACAAGCAGCTACTGCGACAGCTCGCCCTTTCCGTTCAACCGACCGCGACGTTCCACGGCCGAATCCCGGACTGGATCAACGACGTCAAGGCCGCGCAAGCAAACGGCGACCACGTCATCTTCGTTGCCGGTTCCCATGGCAGAGCCGAGCGGACAGTGGAGTTGCTCGCTGATTACGGTGTCAGGGGCCTCACAGCGGCGGACACCGGAGACGTGGTCCGTGGCGCGGTGCTGGTCGCCGAAGGGTGGCTCTCGAAGGGGTTTCACCTTCGGCGTTCAGACTCGGCTGAAGCCGGCGCCCCCCAGAAGTTCGTCGTCTACGCAGAGACCGACGTCTTCGATGAGGAGCGGCGCAAGTCAGGCGGGGGCAAGAAGCGATCGGCGTCGGCCGCTTTTCTTTCTGACCTCCGCGATCTCAAGGTCGGCGATCTCATCGTCCACGTCGACCACGGCATTGGCCAGTTCGTCGGACTGAAGCAGATCTCGATTGCCGGCGGCGACATCGTCCAGGAGTTTCTCGAACTCAAATACCACGCCGACGCAAAGTTGTTCGTCCCGGTCGAGCGGCTCGACCTGATCCAGAAGTACGCCGGCGGATCGAAGCCGCCGCTGGACCGTCTTGGCGGCACGACCTGGGAGAAGGCGAAGACCAAGGTCAAGAAAGCGATGCGCGACATGGCGGAGGAGCTGCTCAGGCTCTACGCCGCGCGCAAGGCGGTGACGGGCCACGCCTTTTCGGCCGACACGCACTGGCAGGAGGAGTTCGAGGACGCATTCGAATTCGATCTGACACCCGATCAGGTGACCGCGATCGCCGACGTCAAGCGCGACATGGAATCGCCGACGCCGATGGATCGCCTGCTGTGCGGCGACGTTGGTTACGGCAAGACAGAAGTGTCGATGCGCGCGGCGTTCAAGGCGGTGATGGACGGCAAACAGGTCGCCTTCCTGGCACCGACGACGGTGCTGGCCGCGCAGCATTTGAAGACCCTGCGCGACCGGTTTGCCGCGTTCCCGGCAAACATCGACATGGTCAGCCGCTTCCGGACCAGGCAGGAGATCGCCGAGGCGCTCGACGCCCTTGCGGCCGGACGCCTCGACGTGATCGTCGGCACGCATCGGCTGCTGTCGAAAGACGTCAACTTCAAGGACCTCGGCCTGCTGGTGGTCGACGAGGAGCAGCGCTTCGGCGTCGCCCACAAGGAGCGCATCAAGCAGTTGAGAAAGAAGGTCGATGTCCTGACCATGACGGCGACGCCGATTCCGCGAACCCTGAACATGTCGCTGATCGGCATTCGCGACATGTCGGTGATCGAAACGCCGCCCAAGGATCGGCTCGCCATTCAGACCAACGTCGTGAAGTTCGATTCAGCGGTGATCGTTCGCGCGATTCGCGCCGAGATGGAGCGCGGCGGGCAGGTGTTCTTCGTCCACAACCGCGTCGAGTCGATCTACTCGATGGGCAATCTGATCCAGCGCCTCGCCCCGGACGCGCGGCTTGTCATCGGTCACGGCCAGATGGCGGAAGATGCGCTCGAACGCGCGATGCTCGACTTCATGAGCCACAAGGCAGACGTCCTGCTGGCGACGACCATCGTCGAGAACGGGCTCGACATTCCGAACGCGAACACCATCATCGTCAATCGCGCCGATCGCTATGGCCTGGCGCAGCTCTATCAGCTGCGCGGACGCGTGGGGCGCAGCGATCGCCCGGCCTACGCGTACTTGCTGATTCCGCCTGAAGAAGCGCTGTCACCGGTCGCACGCAGGCGGCTCTCTGCGATGAAGGAGTTCAGCGAGCTCGGCAGCGGCTTCCGAGTGGCCGCGCTCGACCTCGAGATACGCGGCGCCGGCAGCTTGCTCGGCGGCGAGCAGAGCGGCACCATTGATGCCGTCGGCTTCGAGATGTACATGAAGCTGCTCGAGGGGACGATCAAAGAGCTGAAGGGCGATGACCTCGAAGACGATCTGCGCGCGACGGTGAATCTGAAGGTCGATTTCCGGCTGGACGAGGCCTACGTGCCCGACATGAATCAGCGCCTGATGATCTACCGGCGGATGGCCGGCGCGCGGAGTGA
>VFZG01000074.1 GCA_016871275.1 Acidimicrobiia bacterium
GTCGAGTAACTCCGGTACGCTTCGACAACAGGGGGATGCGGGTAATGCCCGCATCCCCCTGTTTTTCTCAAGTCCCGGAATCTGCCTGACCTAGCGCTGTGCGGTTGCGATCTTTCCAGTGGCGGCAGCGTCCGCGACGGCCTTCACAATCTCATCGGACATGCCGCTGGCGCGGTAGCCTTCAGCCTTGGCCATCGCCTGGATCAGTTCTTCGAGACGCTTCTGCTCGAGCGATTTGACACTCGTCGTCGGATCGATGGCGGTCTTCCTGACGATCTCCGCGCCGTAACCGTTGTTGCTCCATCGCTTCATCGCCCTGTCCAGATCGAGCGACGCGTAGACCGGCGACGTCAGCAGGTCGACGGCGGCGCGAAATCCGGCCGCTGCGGATTCAAATGTGAGGAAGCGCCCTCCGTCGGTTGGCAAGAACCGGCTGATTGAGGCGATGCCTTGCGTCACGTACTTCTTCGTGGCGCCGCCGTACTTGATGTTGAGCGGATTGCGATTGCGGACCGCGAGGGTGTCGGTCACACGTGCGGCGCGCGGCGCGGGGGGCACGCGCACCGGATCGCCGCTCCACTCGTCGTGGGCCTCGACCACCAGCGTACGAATGCCCTCGGCGTTGGCCGAATCGACGTCCGAAGCGGCGCGGCTGATTGTCGACAGCGTGAACCATGCCAGGGCCGCCAGCAGCGGCGCTGCGCACGCCGCGACCCATCGATCGCCGAGGCGATCGCGCCACTCCTGAACGAACCAAATCACGCCGTCGCAATCCTATCATTCGGACCTTGACAGCCGGTGGGATATACTTCCGCCATCAAATCCCCTCTGGTGGTGCCCCCGACTCCACGTCGTCCGCGGTCGGCCACGCTGTTGCTGGCGCTGGCTCTCGTGATGCCCGCGGCTCCGCCGCTGTCGGCTGCGCAGATCGGCACGGGGCAGCCATCCGACAACCTGTTCGTCGTCATCAAGTCCCAGTATCGGCGCCTGTCGTTCGATCGCGACATCAGGCGTCTGGCGGTGGGCGACACTGAAATACTCGGCGCCGAACTGATCAGCAGCCGGGAAGTCCTGGCCCTTGGCCGCCAAACCGGCCGGACCACAGTGATTGTCTGGCTGACCGACGGCACGTCCCGTGAGCTCATCGTCTCGGTGCAGCGCGATCTGTCGGTGCTCGAGCGCGCGTTGAAGAGCGTCCACCCGTCCATCGTGGTCGAGAGTGCGCCGGATAGAGACGCCTTGATCCTGACTGGCACCGTGCCGGACTTGATGACATCGAATACCGCGGAGGTGGTGGCCCGCAACTATATGGGCTCGTCGGCCGGCGGGGGCGCGGCGCAGCCGTTGATCGCATCGGCGCCTCCATCGGGCGGTACGCTTGACCCGGCCAACGCGCCGCGCGTCGATACCAGGCCCGCAGCCTCGGCATCGACCACCAGCGTGATCAACCTGCTCAGGCTCGAGTCCCTGCCAGCGTCCCGCGAAGACAAAGTGCGTGACGCCATTCGATCGATTGGCGGCGGCCGCGTGACGGTGCGGCGCGTCGTGCGCGGCACGGTGGCGGATGACGCCACGGATACGCTGGTGCTCGAGGGCGATGTGACGAGTCAGGCGGTGCTGACACGGGTGCTGGTCCTGGCCGCGCAACTCTTTGCCGGACAAACCGTGAGCGCGTCGGACATCCACGTGGTGGCCGATGAAGGCGGCGCGCTGGCCGATCAATCGGGCCAGTCACAGGCGCAGCAGACGCAGCTTGGCGGCGGCGCGAGCTCCTCGATGTTCGGCGGATCACGTGGCAGTCGGTTGACCAACCAGGTTCGATCGAACCTGGCGCGCGCCACGGCGGTTGAACTGGCCGGCGGGCGGATCCTCTCGTTCATCAAGGTCGCCGACATCCCCCAAGTGCGCGTGCAGATCCGGCTGCTGGAAGTGAATCGCACCAAGCTCAAGGCGCTGGGCGTCGACTCGGCGTGGCTGACATCGGATTTCCGGCAGCCCTCATTGAATCCGGCCGGTACGGCCACCACCGTCCAGGGCGATCAGGCCGCGCGCGTGGGTGCGAACGGAGCCGGCGTACAGAACGTCCTGTCATTCCTCAGCGGCGGCCTGATGAACGAACTGCAATTCTCCGGCGGCCACGCGGCGATCGATGTCGCGTTGTCGTTGCTCGAGCGCGAAGGCATTGCGCAAACGCTGTCGTCGCCGTCGTTGACCGTGCTGTCAGGAGAGGTGGCCCAGGTGCAGGTCGGCGGGGAAATCCCGGTGCCGGTGGCGTTCTCGCCTGCGTTTGGCAGCTCCACGGGCGCCGGCGGGGCCGGTGGAGTGGGCGGGGCCGGTGGAGTGGGCGGCGCGGGTGGGGCGGGCGGCGCGGGTGGTGGCGGCGCCGGCGGCGCCGGCGTGGGTGCGCAATCGACCCCCGGCGTCTTCAGCTCAGTGGATTTCGTGTCCTACGGCGTGCAATTGCAGGTTCGGCCATTGGTCGGTGAGGACGACACGATTACCCTCGACCTCCAGCCGATGGTCGTGACGCCGGATCCGGTGCTGACCGATTCCATCCGCTCATCGACGGGCAGCGCCCAGTCCACCACCGCATTTCAGTCACGGGCGCTTCGGACCAGCTCCCGGTTACAAGACGGTGAGGCCCTGGTCATCGCGGGCCTGGTGACGCAGAATACGGCGACCAATGAGGCCGCCAACCCGCTGTTGCGCCGGCTGCCAGTCATCGGTAAACTCTTCGAAAGTTCCAATCGGAACGATCAGGACACGGAACTGGTCGTGGTCGTCAATCCCGTGCTGATCCGGACACGCGCGCCTTCCGTGGGGCTGTGGTCGTTCGTCGGGGAGCAAGAACTGTTACGGGCGGTTGCGGGCGCGCTCACGCCACCCGAACCGGAGTGAATCAGGAGGCAGCAATGTGGAACGCACTGCGTCGGCTAGGCAAGGAAAACAAGGGGGCCGCTCTCGTTGAATACGCGTTGATCGTCGCTGGCGTGGCGTTGATTGGCGCGGCGGCAGTATCGGTGTTCGGTAACAAGGTCACCGACATGCTCGCCACCGTAACGGCAGTGATTCCCGGCGCGCACGCCGACGACAACCACCCGATCGTCAGCGGCAAGATCATCGAAACGTCGCCGAATGCACAGGGCTTCGACAACGGCAGCTCGGCGACCGGCATCGGCCTCGACGTCAACGCGATCACGCAGTCGAACGGCCAACCGCGTCTGGGCGAAAGCGTCGGTGCCGACGGGCAGTTGTCGTCGCTCGTGCTCGAAGCGAAGAACAAATAGACCCGGCGAGCGCCAGCCGAGTGCCAATGACGCGACACCTCAGGCGTTTCCGTCCTTCCCTGGCCTCAGAGCGCGGCGCGGCGTTGATTGAGTTCGCACTGGTCTCCATCGTCCTGTATGTGCTGCTCGCAGCCGGCATCGAGTTCGGCCGGCTGATGTTCAGCGCCAATGCTGTGCAAGACGTTGCCCGCGTGGCGGCGCGCGAACTCGCCACCGCGCCCGCCATTGCCGATGCGACATTCGAATACGCGCTCACCTGCGACGTCGAAACCGACGCGAATTGCCTCGTCAATCTCAGGAGGAGAGTCTTCGATCCAGCCTGCCTGGTGGTCGACTTGACCGATCCCGCCGTCAGCACTGACCCGGACGGATATTTCGCCGCCATGCCAGTGGTGAACCGCTCGATGCGCGCGCTGATGATCATGGAGCCGTCGCGGCCCGGACTGTTGCGTTACCCCGGCGCGCTCGTCAACGATACCAGCGACCTGGCGTGCAGCGCGATCGGCGCCAACGGCCAGGCGGCCGCGACCGGCCTGACGGTGGCGATCCCGCTCGTTGAAGGGCGCGATGGCAGCGGAATCGAATCCATCAGATGGCTGCCCGTCCTCGAAGAGATTCGTGCCGCTGCCGATGCCCGGTGTCCGGCGAGGGGGCCTTTCAGCCTCGTGTATTTGTCCGCCGATGACGAGTGCGGGGCGCTCGACGAAGATCCCGTGATCGATCGAGGCCTGGTCGCCGTGCGCGTCAACTATCCATTTCAAGCCGCGACGCTGAGCGGCTATCGCGCGGTCACGAACATCGATGGTGTGCCATCCCCGAACATCAGTGCCTTCATCGTCGCCAACGACGGCGCGGTTGATCAGAACACGGTGCCGCCCGGTCCTCTGGTTGGCGACGATGGGGCGATCGGTCCGTATGCTGGTGCCTTCGGACTTGGCCGTCAGCTCGCGCTGGCGGGCCGGGTCGTGCGTCCATTTCGCAAGGTCATATCCGCTCAGTCGGTCTTTCGTCGCGAGGTGATCCAATGAGCCCGGTCGCGCCGCGGCGCAGCGGCGGCCTCACGGTGTCGCCCGTCGTGATGGTGGTTGGTGCGGCCGCGCTGATTGCCGTGCTGTTTGCCGTATTGGTTGGTGGAGGATTCATCGATATCCCCGGGCTCAGACCCACCACCCAGTCGACTGCCGGACTGATTGCGGTGCCGACGCCGGGTGTCGTGATTCCGGCATACACGCGCATCCGCCGCGATCATCTGTGGGATATGCGCACTCAACGGCTCTCCGTCCTCTACCTGCCGCCGAATGCGATGACGAAGGAGATGCTGACCAACATCACCAACATCCTGGGGCGCGTGCTGGATCACCAGAAGGAACCCGGCTACGTCTTTACGGACTCGGATTTCCTTCCGCCCGGGACGCGCGAGGGCCTGGTCGGCGGCATTCCTGCCGGCATGCGCGCCATTCGGGTTGCCGCCGACAAGGTCGAGGGCCTCTACGGGCTGCGAGCCGGCGATCGATTCGACATCATCGCGACGTTGCCAATTTCCGCGAAGCAGGACTCGACGATGGAATTCGGCGGTCCGCACGCACCGACGATTGCGCTCGAAGCGCAGTTGACGAACTGGGACAAGCAAGCGACGGTGCGCGTCATCGTGCAGGGGGCCTCAGTCGTCGAACCGATCGCGACGCGGGGCGTGACCTTCCAGAATTCACCTGGTGATGGCGGCGCGAACAGAACGCGTGCCTTCCAGGATGCCGTCATCGCGATCACCCCGGAGGAGGTCGCGGTGTTGACGGAAGCGATGGCGGTCAACGCCAGGCTCACCACCATCCCGAGGTCGGGGCGGCCAGACGATCTGGCCGCCAGCCGCACGCCCGATCGGCGGCCGTTCAGTCCGTTCAGCGCCGGCGACAACGGCGGCGACGGCTTGGTGCTCATTGAAACGGTCATGGGCCAGAAGCGCGCGATGGTTCCAGTTCCCAGGCCCTGACGTGCTCGTCCAGGTTGCGCTCATCATTTTCGCGTTGTTCGGCCTGCTGTCCCTGGTGGTGGACGTGGGTTTCATGCGCCTCACGCAGGCGCAGTTGCAGAACGCGGCCGACTCGGCGGCGGTCGAAGGGTTACGCCGGCGCGATGTCACCGTGCAGAACGCCGCTGGTCAGGCGGTGCGCGATCCCTACGCGAGTGATTGCTTGCGGCGCGCCGCTGCGGGCCGCATGGTCCGCCGGACCTTCGACGATGACTTCAATGCCGCCAATGGCGATGACTTGCAGTTTGGTGGCGGCCCGGTGATTGGTCTGAGCGAAGGCGTGACGTCGCTGCACGCCTTGCAGACGATCGCCGCGCCGGTCGCCCACAGCTACAAGCCCGAACTGCAGTTCAATCAGGGGAACGTCGGCTACGGCGACATGGTCAGCGGGCGCTTCTGTTACACAGAGGATCCGAAGGCCGCTGAAGGCGCCGACGCTCTCGCGCAGGAGCTGGTCTGCACCGAGGAGCAGCGCGGCGTGGGTGCCTACGCGCGCACCGACTTCAACCCGAACGGGACCTCGCCTGAACCGCCGACTGCGATCAGCGAGTGTCCCGGCCTGGACGAGGAGCTTCCGGACCCCTGGCCAACCGGTGGCACCGGATCGCTGACCACGGTGGACGACTCGGCCTTTCTGGTCCGGCTCCGACGGTCGCCGGAGTTCGATGGCGTCCAGATCGAACCCGGCGTGGCATCGAGCGGGCCGGCGTTGCCGTTGCTCTTCGGTCGCGGGGCCACCGTCATGTCCAATGAGGGTCCGTATTCGCCGCGGCGGGACGGGTTCACGGTGCGCGCCACCGCGATCGCCGACGCGCGGCCGGCGCTGCAGGTCGGGCTGCCGCAGGCCAACCAGCTGGGTGTCACGCCGTTCGCGTTGGTCGACACCTATGCGGCGAACCTGCCCGTCACCGCGGTGCAGGTCACCATCGATCCGGCGAGCGGCCTGATTTGTAACGGCCTCGTTTGCACCGCCGTGACGCCGTCGATCGGACGTTTCATCGATGCGCTGACCGACGCGACGCGCGCTGCCTGGGTCGGCGTCTCGACTGTCGGCAATGCCTTGACCGCGGCACGACCTCTCAACTGTGCCGCGATCGGCACACGCACCGGTTACGTGCCGGTGTATTCCGCAATCACGGGCGACACCACTCGCATCATCGGCTTCACCCGCATTGCCCTCAACCCGGATCCGGCGCGCGCGGCGAACACCTGTGCGAAAGTGATTGTCAGAAGTGCCTCGCTCGTGGCGCCTGACAACGCCTCGGCGGTGCTGACGAATCGCCTCGCGCTGCCCGTCACCGCGACCGCCGCGCAAGTGCGGGAGTTGTTCGAGAAGCAGCGCGTCGCGGTCGGACGCCTCGACTACCAACCGGTCCTGGCGCCGGCGCTGGCCCGTTAACCCATGCCGCCGATGACGACACGACCCGGCGATCAGAATCTGCGGGTGCTGACCGTCAGTGCCGACCCGGCCCTGGCCGAGGAGTTCAAGAACGCCCTCGAGCGGATTCCCGATCGCCAATTCTCGCTGTTCACGACCGGCGGCGAGCGTGAGGCCATCGATGCGGCGCGACGCCGTCAGCCGCAATTGGTGTTCATCGAGGTCGACGCCGATGGCGCTCAGGCCGCGGCGCTGACGCGCGATCTGCTCGCGCAGGTGCCGGACACCGTGGTCGCCGGCGTGTTCGCGCCCGAGTGGCTCGAGGGCGGCAGCGCCGAGAGCGCGACCATCATCCACCTGATGCGATCGCAGGTTCGCGACTTCGTGCGCCGCCCCGTTTCGGCGACCGAACTGCGCGCCGTGGTCGATCGCCTGTTCGCTCCGACACCACAGGTGATGGCCGGCGAGCATGGCCAGGTGTTGACCTTCGTCAGCAGCAAAGGCGGCGCGGGCAAGTCCACCCTGGCCGTCAACGTGGCGTGTGCGCTGGCGCAGCGGTATCCGGACGAGGTGTTGCTGATCGATGCCTCGCTGCAGATCGGCACGTGCGCGATGCTGCTCGATCTGAAGCCGACGACCAGCATCATCGACGTGGTCCGCGAGCGCGATCGTCTCGACAAGACGCTGTTACGGCACCTGACCCTGAGTCATCCGGGCGGGTTGCGCCTGCTCGCGGCTCCTCCGGATGCGCTCGAGGGCTCCGAGGTCGACGACGAGGCGATCCTGCGCATCGTGAACATGGCGAGCCGGACGTTCAAGTTCGTCGTGATCGATACCTTCCCGGCGATCGATGGCGTGCTGATGACCATCCTCGACGTGGCGGATCGGGTCAATGTGGTGGTGCAGGGCACCGCCCCTGCGGTGGCCGGTGCCGCCAGGCTGTTGCCGGTACTTGAAGGCCTTGGCGTGCCGGAACACCGGCAACGGCTCGTGCTGAATTACAACTACCAGTCGTTCGCCGGTGACTTGCGTCCGGTCGACATCGCGGATCGGCTGCAGCGCACGATCGACCACGTGATCCCGTACGACGGGCGCGTGTTGGTCTCGATGAACACCGGCACGCCGCAGATCCTGCAAGCGCGTCGTTGGCACAAGTTCGGACAGGCAGTGCTGAGGTTGGTCGACGACATCGATGTCGCGTCTGCAGAGCCAGACACCGCCCAACCGCCGTCACGCATGCTGGCAGGCTTCCGGAGGAAGGCGTGATCGATCGACGAAAATTCGTTCGTCCCACAGACGAAGTGGTGGCCCGGCTGAAGACGTTGGCGCATAAGGCGGCGCGCACCACGGCCGAGGATGCCGAGCCCAGCCCCGCCGCCAGGTCCGGCAAGACCGACTATTTGACGGTCAAGGCGGCGCTGCAGGAGCGCCTGCTCGAAGAGATCGGCGAGCGCGGCCTGCTGGAGAGCGACGGCGCGGACGTGGCGGCCGCCGTGAAGGACTTTGCGGCTCGGGCGATTGCATCGGAAAACGTCGCGCTCAACGAAGTGGAGCGCGTGCGCCTGGCCGAGGAGCTGACCGACGAAACGATCGGCATGGGACCCCTGGCGCCGCTGCTCGCCGATCCGGCCGTCAGCGACATCCTCGTCAATGCACCTGATCAAGTGTATGTCGAACGCTTCGGCCGCCTCGAGAAGACCGCGGTTCGGTTTCGCGATGCCGACCATATTGTCCGGGTCATCGAACGGATTGCCGCGCGTGTCGGCCGCCGCATCGATACCTCCTCGCCCATGGCTGATTTGAGATTGGCGGACGGCAGCCGCGTCAACGCCACGTTGCCGCCGGCCACGATCGACGGGCCCACCGTGTCGATTCGCCGCTTTGGCCACCGCCGGCTACGTCGCGACGACCTGCTCAGCGTCGGCACGCTATCGCCGGAGATTCTGGAGTTCCTGGTCATTGCCGTGCGTGCGCGCCGCAACATCCTGGTGTCGGGCGGCACCGGCGCCGGCAAGTCGACACTGCTCAGCGTGCTCGCCGAGGCGATTCCCGAGACCGAGCGCGTCGTCACCATCGAAGACGTCGCCGAACTCAGCCTCGATCAGGAGCACGTGGTGCGCATGGAAACGCGTCCAGTGAACATCGAAGGGCGCGGACGTATCGTCGCTCGCGATCTGTTGATCAACGCGCTGCGTATGCGTCCCGACCGCATCATCCTCGGCGAGGTGCGCGGCGCGGAAGCGCTCGACATGCTGCAGGCCCTCAACACCGGCCACGACGGCGGCATCGGCACCATCCACGCAAACTCGACCAGAGACGCTGTCTCTCGTCTGGAGACCATGGTGTTGATGGCCGGCATCGAGCTGCCGTCACGAGCGATCCGTGAGCAGATCGTGTCGGCCATTCACCTGATTGTCCAGGTACGCCGCTTCGAAGATGGCGTACGCCGCATCGAATCAGTCGCGGAGATCACCGGCCTGGAAGGCTCGACGCCGCAAATGCAGGAGCTGTTCGTCTTCCAGCGGCAGGGCAAACAGGGCCGGCGCATCATTGGCCGCTTCGTCGCGACCGGCGTGATTCCACGAATGGTCGATGACCTGCGCGAGGACGGCGTGCAGGTGCCGGCGGCACTGTTTCAGCGTCCGGAGGACGCGTAACCGGTGCTGCTTACGCTGATCATTGCCACGCTCGTGGCCGTCATGATCGTGTGGTGGCGTGCTGCGACGGCACGCCAGCGGGTTGTTGAGCGACTCGATCTCTGGTTGGCGTCCGAGGACGCTGCCAACGCCCCGGCCGTGCGGCGTGTCACCCGGCCATTCCCGTCCCGCCACCGTTTTGGCGCGCGACTGTCAGGCGTGGTGGCCGGCGCCGTGCTATGGGCGCTGTTTCGCCTGCCACTGGAGATCGCGGTGGCCGCGGGAGCGCTGATCGGCGTCGTGATGCATTTGATAGAAGAACAGCGCTCCGAGCAGCAAGCGGCGCTGATCGAATCACAACTCGCGTCCGCGATCTACTTGATGGTGGGTTCGCTACGCGCGGGTGCCAGCCTGCTGGCGGCGTTCGAATCGACGCTGACTGAAGTGGGGGCGCCGCTCCGCCCGTATTTCCAGGAGGTCGCCGGTCGTATCCGCCTCGGCGACGATCCCCGCCTGGCGGTCAATGACCTGCAGGTGCACGTGCCGCTCGAGACGTTTCGGCTGTTTGCCGCCTCGTTGAGCGTGCACTGGGAGGTTGGTGGCAGCCTCGCGACGACCCTGTCGAGCGTCGGCCAGACCATCAGGGACCGCATCGAACTGTCACGCCGGGTGCGCGCCCAGGCCGCGGAAGCGCAGGCGTCGGTGGCCGTGGTGCTGGTGATGGCCTATGCCCTGGCGTTCCTGATGTGGCGGACCAATCCCGATCGCATCGAGACGTTCGCCAGCAGCGCGTTCGGTGTTGCGCTCGTTGCGCTCGTGATTGGTCTGCAGGCGGTCGGTCTGATCTGGATTTCACGTCTCAACCGGAGCGCGTTCTGAGGCCGCCATGCTGACCGTCATTCTGTTCCTGGCATTTTCCGGAATCGGGCTGTGGGCATTCATCCAATTGTTGCAGGGCTGGCAGGTTCGTCGCTCCGCCATCTCACGCCTGCACGGTGCGCACGACCACGCAAGCGGAGGTCCCGAGATCTGGCGTGACTCGGCGCTGCAGCACTGGTTGACGCGCGCCGGCTATCGCCGCCCTGACGCCCTCACGGTGTTTCTCACCGCCACCGCATTCGCCACGCTCGCCGGTCTGGCGATCAGCCAGGTCTATCGCTTCCTGATCTTCGAATCGCTGCTGGTGTTGATCGCCGGCGCGCCTGGGACGACCGCGGATGTCATGGCCCTCGTGCTCGGCGCTGGCCCGTGGATCCTCTTCATCGGCATCTCGATGATTCCGACCCTGATCGTGCGCACCGCCCGTCGCGCCCGGCTAGCAGCCATCGAGCAAGATCTGCCGTTGGCGCTCGAGCTGTTTGCGACAATGGGGCAGGCCGGCCTGGGTTTCGATGCCGCGGTCTCTAAAATCGTGAAGGCGCAAGGCAGCGGCCGGCCGCTGTCGGCCGAGCTCGCGAATTTCCAGCACGACATGCTTGCGGGCATGCCCCGGCCACAGGCATTGCGCCAGCTTGGCCGGCGTGTCGATTTGCCGGCCCTCACCGCCTTTACGTCGGCGTTGATCCAGGCCGACACGGTGGGCGCCAGCATCGCCGAGACGCTGCAGTATCTGGCTGTCGATCTGCGCCAGCGTCGGCGCGAAGAGGCGCTGCTGCAGGCGCAGGCGCTGCCCGTCAAACTGGTGTTTCCACTGGTGATCTGTTTTCTGCCAGGTATCTTCGCCTCGACACTTGCACCGGTCCTGTTCCAGGTCGTGCAGGTGGCTGACGGCGTAATCAGAGGAGCGGCCCAATGATGATTCGGGTGCCGAGTCGCCTGCTGGCCGCTGCAATACTGCCGCTGGCGATGTCGGCGTGCGTAAGGTCCCCGCTGCGGGCGCAATTGTGTGTGCGTCCGGATGAACAATTGGCGGCACTGTTGGCGCCAGTGCAGTCTGGGGAATGCCGCCAGACCGGTTCGTTCGCATGCGACCGGCTCGAGCGCGAACTGGAACGGCTCGTTGCGGTCTGTCCCGGTCACGCGCCCACGTTGATCGCGAACGCAGTCCTGGCGTACGAGAATCAGCAGCCCGTTCGCGCGCAGCAGTTGCTCGACAGTGTGCTGTCCCGGCCGCAGGGCCAGCCCGATGCCGCCGTGCTGCGGGCCCGCATCGCGATAGAAGAAGGCAACCTGAACTACGCGCGGCGGCTCCTCGACACCCAGATTCGGCTGGTCCCCGATCATGCCGGTCTGCACGAAACCCTGGCAGCCCAGCTGTATGTCGAGGGGAAGATGGCAGAGGCCGCCACCGAGCTGCAGCTGGCGGGCAAGCTCGGCGCGCCCCGATGGC
>VFZG01000075.1 GCA_016871275.1 Acidimicrobiia bacterium
GCGACGTGTAGTCGGCCTCCGCGAGCGGCAAGCCGGCGACGTGCTCCGTCTTCTCCCACACCTGCCGCAGCCAGTGCACCGTGCCTGGCGTGATCGACACGTTGCGCAGCGCGCTGAACCACGACGCCTTCTGGCTCGGCGTGCCGGCGGCAGCGAGCCCCTCGCGCAGCAGCGACTCGAACCGCGGCGCCCGCGTGGTGCGCTGCGACTGGTCCAGGAAACGCCACCACGCATTGGACGCGTAGCCAAGAATCCGCGACGTCAGCTGCTCGTCGGTTTCGCGCGGCAACGACCGGAACGCGAGCTCGAGGAACGCATCCGCCGCGATGCCGCCATAGAGCAGCGTGTCCCACAGCGTCACCCAGGCGCTGCCGCGCGTCAGCGTGTCGCTCACCTCCGGCAGGTTGGCGGTCAGGTAGGCGAGGGTGATCTTGTCGAGGATGAAGTGTCCGTACGCCCACCCTTTCCCGTTCGGCAACACGTAGCGCGGCACGGGCCAGCCCTTCGCCTCCGCCACTTCCACCTCGCGTCCGGTGAGCTCGACGTTGATGATGCGTTCGGGCGCGTGACCGCCGACGGCGACGCGCAGCTGCTGCGGCCAGTCGCGATTCCGGCTCCAGGTATCGCGCTGCCGGAACGCCAGCCTGGTGATCACGCCGCCGTTGACCTCGAGAATGGTCTCGACCGTCGGCCGCCCGGGCTGGTCGACCCACACGCGGCTCCACTGCTGCAGATCCATCGGCGTACGCCGATCGAGCACGTCGATCAGGTCCGACCAGGTCGCGTTCGCGAAGGCGTGCGCCTTCAGGTATTCGCGCAGGCCGTCGCGGAAGTTCTCGTCGCCGAGCAGGGCTTCGAGGTGGCGCATCACCACCGGCGCCTTCTGATAGATGATGGCGCCGTACATCTGGCCGGCTTCGTTGAGGTTGTCGAGCTGCTGGCGGATTGGGTTCGCGCCCGGCGTGCGATCGACCTCATAGGCCGCGGGATAGTGCGACAGCAGGAACCGCAGGTCGTGATTCACGGCCGGGAACGACGGGTTCACGATCTTGGCTGCCATGAAGTTCGCGAACACTTCCTTCATCCACACGTCGTTGAACCACCGCATGGTGACGAGGTCGCCGAACCACATGTGCGCCGTCTCATGCGCAATCACCGACGCCCGGCCGAGCAGCTGATTCTGCGTGGCGCTGTCATCGAGCAGCAGGCCCGACGCGTTGTAGAGAATCTTGCCGGCATGCTCCATGCCGCCAAACTGGAACGCCGGGATGGCCACGAAGTCGAACTTGCCGAACGCGTAGGGAATGGCGGTATAGCGTTCGAGATACTCGAGCGCGGTGGCGTGCAAATCGAAGATGGCGTCGCGATTGCGCGCCACCTTGGCCGCGTCGGTCTCGCGATGGAACATCCGGAACGTGCGGCCGTTCCGCTCGGCGGTCTCGATCTTGAAGTCGCCGGCGACGAACGCCACCAGATACGTCGGCAGCGGCTCGGTCTCCTTGAACGTCACCTTCGCTCGATCCCCGGTGGTCGTCCGGGACATCTCGGCGCCGTTGGCCACCGACTGCCACCTGGCGGGATGGTCCAGCGTCACCGTCCATCGGCCCTTCATGTCGGGCTGATCGAACACCGGCAGCGCGAGCCGCGCGCGGGCCGGCACGAACAGCGCATACAGGAAATCGGCGTTGCGATTGAGCGACGCGTCGCCGGCATCGAAGGCAATGCGAATCGTGTTGGCGCCGGCCACCAGTGAGGCCGCCGGAATGACGATGTGGCCGTTGGTATAGGCGAAGGCCGGCTGGCGGTTGGCGTCGACCGACTTGACATGGTCGCGGCTGGTCTCGAAATCAATCACCAGCGGCGCCGAGGCGTCCTTCAAGTCAAACCGGATGGTCGTGGATCCAGTCAAAGGAGAAGACGAGGCCTCCGGGATCGACAGGTCGAGGTCATACCTGAGGTTGCTGACGATGGCGGCCCGGCGGGTGGCGACGTCGAGCGGCACTCCGGCCGCCGGCGTCATGGTTTGCGCCGAGGCTGTGGGCACCATGAGCGCGATTGCTGCAAGCACGTACAAAGAACGCATACTGGCCACATTCTAGTTGCTAGTGACTGGTTGCTAATGGCTCGCCCGCAGGTAGCGGCCGAGGCGCTCGAGGCCTTCGTCGATCTTCGCGGTGTCGCGCACCAGCGGACCGAAGGAAATGCGCACGCCGTTCCGGATCGAATCGCCGAAGCCGCCGCCGGGCACGACCAGCACGCCGGTGGCTTTGAGCGCCCTGGGCACGAACTCATCGGCGTTCGTGCCGATGTCGACCACGGTGTAGAGGCCGCCAAACGGCGTGAGGCGCGGCCGCTGCAGGTGCGTATCCACAGCCTTCAGCGTCACGTCGGCCGCGTGCTTGTAAAGCGCATTGGCGCGCGCCACATACTCCGTCAGCGAGCCGTCGGCGATCGCCGCCTTCAGATACCGCGCCATCGTCATCTGCGACAGCGTGTCTGGGCAGAGAATGCTGCACTGCTGCACGCGCTCGATGGCGTCCACGACAGACGGGTGCGCTTCAATCCAACCGAGGCGCCGGCCCAGTCCGCGCGCCCACTTCGAGTTCGAGTGAATGCCCACCACGTTGGGATGATCGGCCGGCGACCACGCGTAGTACGCGGGCGGCTGCTGGAAGTACTGGCACTTGTAGGCGAAGTCGATCGTCAGCCAGGCGCCGGCCTCGGCCGTCTTCGCGAGCATCACGTCTGCCAGCGCCTGCGGCACCACCTGGCTGGTCGGATTGTCCGGCGCGCCAAACAGCACCATGCGCGGGCGATGCGCGTCGAACAGCCGCGAGAACTCGCGCGCCATGCCTGACGGATCGCTCTCCGGCAGGTACGCCCACGTGGCTGGATCGAGCACGCGCAGAGGCACGATTCTGACGCCCGGCACCGAGAACGCGAACTGGCCTTCATAGTTCGCGTAGGTCGGATCGAGCAGCATCACGGTGTCGCCGGGGTCGAGCAGCGTGCGGAACAGGTCGTGCGTGAGCTGCGTGCTGCCCATGCCGATGGCGATGTGCTCCGCGCCCAGCCGCGGCACCCCGAACAGGTGCTCCTCGAATCGCGCGATCTGTTCGCGGCACTCCAGGTCGCCGAGCGTGGCGGTATAGCCGCCGCTGTTGTGAAACAAATCGGCGTCCGCGACCACCGATTGGTACGCCTTGCGGAACGCATCAGGTGCTTGGTGATTGACCCAGCCGCCTCCGAACGAGATCACCTGCGCGGGGTCGAGGCCCATCGCGATGATGTTCTGCCGCTCGGCCATCTTCATGATCTGGCGGATCGGCGAGGGACGCGTGATCTGGTCGCGTACGAGCGAGGACAGCGGTGGTGCGGCGGCGGTGGTCACGGCCTCGGAATCATATCAAGGGCCATGGTTTGCTGCGCCACGGAGACACGGAGTCGCGGAGGCCTTTGGATGGAAACGGCTCTGCGTCTCCGTGCCTCCGAGGCGCATGTCCTGCGCGGCTACAATGAACGATCATGGCCGCCACACCGGCAATTCACTTTCTTCGCCGGCACAAGGTCGCGTGTTCCGAACACGAGTATCGCTACGAAGAGCGGGGCGGTACCGCCGTGTCCGCTCGCGAGCTTGGCGTCGACGAACACATCGTCATCAAGACGCTGGTCATGGAGGATGAACGCCGGCAGCCGCTGATCGTGCTGATGCACGGCGATCGGGAGGTGTCGACCAAGAACCTGGCGCGACAGGCCGGCCGGAAGACGGTGTCGGCGTGCGCGCCAGATGTGGCGCAGAAGCACACCGGCTACCTGGTGGGCGGCACGTCGCCGTTCGGCATGCGTCGACCGATGCCGGTGTTCATGGAGCGATCGATTGCCGATCTCGATCGCATCTACATCAACGGCGGCCGCCGCGGCTTCCTGATTGCGCTGGCGCCGGCAGACCTGATCCGCACGTTGTCACCCACGCTCGTCGACGCCGCGCTCTAGCTGGCTCCGCAGCGCATCGAAACGCTCAGCGTCCAGGCGCAGGCGCATCATCGGCTCGTCGGTAACGACATAGCCCATATTCGCGTAGCGCGGTTGACCGAATACGCTGGCGTTGAGCACCACGCGCTCGATGCCTCCGGCCCGGCACTACTGGTGCATCGTGTCCATCAGCTGGCGTCCGAGTCCGTGCTTGCGGTGCACCGGCTGCGTGTAGACGTTGAAGATGAAGCCGCACCCCGGATCCATCGTCATTGGTCCGGGCGGCCACTGAATGACCAACAGTCCTCCTCCCGCCGCGACCTCAACCGCGTCGGTTACCGCCACCCACCCGCTATACACGTGCGTTGGAATGGTGTGGCGCCGCCACAGCTCCGTGGCGGCGCGCATCAGGTCGACCCCAAGCCATTCGTGTGGACCAAGAGTGCCGATGAGATCCTCGCGAGCATCGCTCGCTTCGCCCAGCGGACCGTCGACGCCAGGGCCGCGCAACAAATGTTACGAACCATGATTACGGGACACTAGGCCGCGGCGCCCGTTCGATCCACACCAGTGGCGCCCGCGATGTCTCAACATATGGACCACGAACTCGACGCCACGATTCGTCGATTCATCCGCGACGAGACCGGGCTCACCCCGGTCGTGGCGGCAGCGAAGTGGCGCGGTGGGCAGCTGGTGCTGCGCCCGGGCAAGCCCGGCGTCCAGGAGAAGGCGCTGCCGATCGACACCTTTTTAAACAGGGTCGTGATGCCGCGCAATCGTCTGCGCACGCTCGAACAGCAGGTGCATGCATCAGAAATGCCCGACGATCAGAAGATCATGCTGCAGGGATACATCACCGGCTGTTACGGATCGCTGACGAGCTGCAACGTGCTGTTTGCCAACGACGACGACAAGTTCGTCGGGTCGGGTGGCGATTGCTCGGGTTACGGGCTACGGACTACGGGTTGGCTTTTGCCCAGCTATCTTTCAGCGAGACTGTTCGATTGAAAACAGGGGCACCCGTCCTCGTATCCGGATCGGCCGCGAAATAGCCCAGCCGCTCGAACTGATAGCGCGATCCCGGCGCGGCGTTGCCGAGCGACGGCTCCAGCTTGCAGCCGCCTAACACCTCGAGCGAGCACGGGTTGAGCTGCGAGATGAAATCGCCACCGGCATGCTCTGCAGCGCCTTCAGGATCTTCAGCCGTGAACAACCGATCGTATAGCCGAATCTCTGCGTCGACCGCGTGGGCGGCCGACACCCAATGGAGCGTGGCTTTGACCTTGCGGCCGTCAAGCGCGTTGCCGCCGCGCGTGGCAGGATCGTAGGTGCCGCGCAGCTCGACAATCTCACCGGCCGCATTCTTGATCGCCTCGGTACACGTCACCAGGTAGGCGTTGCGCAAGCGGACCTCGCGTCCGGGCGCCAGCCGGAAGAACTTCTTCGGCGGCTCCTCCATGAAGTCGTCGCGCTCGATGTAGATCTCGCGCGAGAATGGCACCGTGCGGCTGCCGAGCGATGCGTCATCCGGGTGGCTGGCGATCTCGAACTCGTCGCTCCGGGCCTCGGGATAGTTGGTCAGCACGAGCTTCAGCGGCCTCAACACCGCCATGGCGCGCGGCGCGCGCCGGTTCAGGTCCTCGCGGACGCAGTGCTCGAGCAGGCCGACGTCGATGACGTTTTCCTTCCTGGCCACGCCCACCCGCGCGCAGAAGTCGCGAATCGATTCCGGCGTGTAGCCGCGGCGGCGCAACCCCGAGACGGTGGGCATCCGGGGATCGTCCCAGCCGTTCACGTGCTGCTGGTGCACGAGCTGCAGCAGCTTGCGCTTGCTCATCACCGTGTAGTTCAGGTTCAGCCGCGCGAACTCGTACTGCCGCGGGCCGCCTTCGCCGGGGCTTCGGCGTCCAGGCTCGGTTGCGATCGCGTCGATCACCCAGTCATAGAGCGGGCGATGATCGACGTACTCGAGCGTGCAGAACGAGTGGGTGATGCCTTCGATCGCGTCCGACAGCGGATGCGCGTAGTCGTACATCGGGTAGATGCACCATGCCGAGCCGGTGCGGTGATGATCGGCATGACGAATCCGGTAGAGCACCGGATCACGCATCGTGATGTTCGGCGATGCCATGTCAATCTTCGCGCGCAGCACGTGCGCACCATCCTGGAACTCGCCGGCACGCATGCGGCGGAACAGATCGAGGTTCTCGTCAACGCGGCGCGTCCGATATGGTGAGTGGCGGCCTGGTTCGGTAAGCGTGCCGCGGTGCTGGCGCATCTCATCCGGCGACAGCGAGTCCACGTATGCCAGACCCTTTCGGATCAGCTCCTCGGCAAACTGATAGAGCTGCTCGTAATAGTCGGACGCGTAGAGCTCGCGACCGTGCCACTCGAACCCCAGCCACCGCACATCGTCTTTGATCGAGTCGACGTACTCGACGTCTTCCTTGACGGGGTTGGTGTCGTCGAAGCGCAGGTTGCAGTGCCCGCCGAACTCGGTTGCGACGCCGAAGTCGAGGCAGATCGCCTTGGCATGGCCGATGTGCAGGTAGCCGTTGGGCTCCGGAGGAAAGCGCGTCGCGACACGCCCGCCGTTGTTCCCGGCGGCCACATCCGCAGCGACGATCTCCCGAATAAAGTCCGAGGGCCCGGAGACCGCCGGCGCAGTCTCCGCATTCGATTCCGACATGCTGGTCAGCTATTTAGAGTATCACTCTGCTGCGCAGGGGGCGCCGGCGAGGACCGCGAGCACGATCACGGGATTCCGGCCGCGGCGAGAAATGCTGTAACTGGTGCCGCGCGGGACGACGGCGAAGCTGCCGTTGGTGACGGTGTGATCGCGATCGCCGATTCGAATGGTGCCGTCACCGGCCACCACGTAGATCATGCCGTCGGCGGACGGGTGCTGGCGGCCGTTCCAGGGATCGCGGACCTGCCACACCAGCGCCTGCCCGACGCCGCTGCAGCCGACCAGGCTTTCTTTCTGCGGCTCGCGCCCGGAGATGAAGTTCTGCTCGATGAAATCGAGCAGCGACATCGCCTTTGGCGTCCCCGCCGGCGGCAGCGCCGGCGGGGCCGGCTTGGGCGCCTCGACGATCGGCGCCGGCGTCGGCGGCGGCGGCGGGGGCGGAGGCGCTGGATTCAGCGTGATCGCCATCTCCGGCTGCGCGCTACCAGCACGCCACGACAGTTCCTTCTCGAAGGTCATGAACCGCTCGTGCGTAAACCGCACGCGATAGGTTCCCGCGCGCATGCCCTCGACGCGGGTCGCGCCGCTGGCCGGGCTCTTGACTTCACGATCGACGGGCCCCGTCACGTTGACGGTCACGTCCTCAATCGGGCGCCCGGTGGGGTCGGTGATGAACAGCAGCCCTGTAATGGTCGGGCCGCCTGCCGGTCGCGGCCGGGGTGCCTGGGTCGGCGGCGCGGCTGGAGCTGCCGTGGTTGGAGCGGGCGGCTTCGCCGGCGCCGTCGGCTGGGCTTGCAGCAAGGTGAGCAGTAGCAGAGCGACCATGGATCGATGCTACTCCGAACGGGCAGTCGGGCTATCGGGCAGTCAGGCCGTCTGGCGGAGCGGGAGGAAGACGAGCTTCACTCCCGCTGATTCTAGTGGCTACCTGCCGGGCTTGGCCTTGGGGTGGATCTTCGCCTTGCCGGACTTGCCTTGGTAATCGTTGAGGCCACAGAACGCCATGACCTTGTAGCCCTTGGACTCGAGTAAGGCTGCCGCACGGGCAGCCCGGCCACCGCCATTTCAAGCGGTGATGATGGCCTTGTCCCTGGGAATCTCTTTCAGGCGCTGTTCGATTTGGCCGAGCGGGATGTTGACGTATCCCTCGAGCGTGCCCAGCTCTTCCAGCTCGCTCGGCTCACGGACATCCAGGAAGAAAACTTCCCCCTTCTCGAGAAGGGCCATCACGTCGTCCGAGGCCATTTTCGGGGCCTGGGGCTGCGCGGCTGGAGTGGACGACTGTTGGGCCATGGCGAATACGGGCACCATCGAGAGGGCCGCCACGAGCAGGAGACGTCTCATGCGAACCTCCGTATTGACAAATAGTATCCGTCCCCGAGCTCGCTTGAAAGACTTCGCAGGCCGGCGGCCTTGGCCGCCTCGCGGGCGCTTACCAAATGGGCGAAATCAGCGAAAATCTGTGGACCCTCATTGAAGCAGCGCAAGCAATGCCCAGCCGGTAGTCGAGATGCGCTGAGCGTAACTCGCGTGATTCGCAGGCCTGGTGGTCTCCGGCCAGCTGCCGTCTTGCCGCTGTTGCGACACGATGTACTTGCGCCCGGTGGCGATGGCGTCCGTCAGTTGCTCCGGCCGATAGGCGGACCGCGCGAGCCGAGGTTCGGACTCGAGCGAGCGGAGGGCGAGCACGGCCAGGGCGGTGTCGAACACCTGAGGAGCAGTGGCGGCCTGCGGTCCCCAGCCGCCGGTCGGCGCCTGCCCGGTGCGCAGGATGCTCAGCGATGCGCGCCGCAGGTTCTCGGCCATCACATCGCCCGCATCGCCAAGCGCCAGCAGCATGGCCGAAGCGTCGACGACGTGTTCGACCGTCACGCCGCGAATCCAACGATCGGCCTGCACGATTGTGAAGTTGTCGGGCTGCATGCCAGAGGCAATCAGTGACGTGCGTGCCGACCAGGTGGCGATCAACGCGCTGTAGGCCGCCGGCGATCCGACGCTGTGCGAATCATCGAGCTGCCACGATCCATCCGCCTGCTGTGCGGCCGCCAACAGCTTCGCTGCGGCTTCAAGGTCGGTGGAGGCCGCCTTGCCGTGGCGCTCGGCGACTGCCAGTGCGCCCGCGAACTGAATGGTGGCCAGCGTCCTGTCGTCGAATTGGTCCGGCGCCTTGTTCTGAACCCACTTCGCGGGCTGCTTCAGGAAGGCCAGCGTGTCGTCCAGCGACGTGCCAATGTCGAACCCCTTGGCGCCGGCGGCCAGCAGCGCGCGCGCGGCATCGCCGTTGTTGTGGCAGGAGTAGCACGAGTGCCCGGCCTTCCACTTCGGCACTTCAACCGTGAGGTACTGCACGCCCTTTGTGATGGCGGCAGCGGTGGGATCCTGCGCGGACCCGACGATCGAGAGAACCAGAGCGGCAGCGGTCGTGGTCAGCAGCAGGCGCACGGGCGTATCTTACCGCGCCGCGCAGACCGCGCGATGCGATCACGGCCTTCGGTAACTGGACGAGGGCGGGCTACCAGATGCCGGCTTTGCCTTGCACGGATTCGATCAGCTTCTTCGGGTCGTAACCGACGCCCTGCTTGAACACCGTCTCGACCTTGCGAATGTCGGCGATCGAGGCGGCGGGATTGCCGTTGATCACCACGAGATCGGCCTGTTTGCCGGCGGCCAGGCTGCCAACGGTCTTGTCGCGACCGAGATACTTTGCGCCGTTGAGCGTGGAGATCTGGATCGCTTCGAGTGCGGTGAATCCGGCGTCGACCAGCAGCTCGACCTGCCGCTGATTGGCGAAGCCGGGAATCACGCCGCCGCCCCCGGTCGGATCGGTGCCGGCGATCAGCAGTCCACCCGCGCGCGCGAACGCCCGCTCCAGCGCCATGCCTTTCGGGAACAGCGTGGTGTAGATCGAGTCCTTGTTCGCCGCGGTGCGCGCGTAGTTCTGTTCGAACTGTTCACGCAGTTGCGGGGTCAGCACCTCGAGGCCGGGCGGCTTGGGGCGGCCGGGCGTGAAGGTTTCGAACACCGTCAGCGTGGACGTGATGGCGACGTTGGCCTTGATCAGCGTCTGCACGAGCTGTTTGAACGGCGCGCCGTGCTCGTCGAGTGCGGCGATGGTCTTCTGGCCGACGCCCTGGCCGGGGCAGGTATCCGGCTTCTTGTCCGGGACAAAGTCGGTGGCCGCAAAGAAGCCGTGCTCGAGATTGTCGATGCCGAGGCCGGCCGCTTCCGCGTAGGTGATTGAGCACAAGTGGCCGGTGACCTTGATGCCTCGGCGGTGCGCTTCGTTGATCGCCGCCGCCAGCTCGCCACGCGTGATCTGCATGTAGGCCTTCAGTGACGTCGCGCCTTCGTCGGTCCAGTACTGGACCTGCCGCCGGGCGTCCTCCGGTCCTTTCAGGACGCGCATCTGGATGAAGGTGTTGGGGCCGTTCAGGTACGGCGCCGTGGCGTCGATCGCCGGACCCGGTTTCTGGCCCTCGGCGACCAGCCGCATCATGTTCAGGTCCATGAAGCCGTTCACGTTGCCGCCGGTGCGCATCGTGGTCACGCCGCCGGAGAGATACAGGCGCGAAAAGCTTTCGCCGAGCTGTCCGTAGACGCCGGGGCCGTTCGGATAGTAGAGGTGCTCGTGCACCATGATCAGGCCGGGAATCACGCTCTTGCCGGTGAGGTCGATCACGTGCGCGCCGCCGGGGATGGCGGTGCTTGCCGAGCTGCCGATCGCGGTGATCGTGCCGTGGGCGATGACCACGGTCTGATCGTCGCGCGCCGCCGCGCCGGTGCCGTCGATCACCCGCGCGTGCGTCAGCGCAATGACCGGCGCATCCACCGAGACATGGGCTCGAACCGCGTTGGAAAGCGTTGGCCGCTGTTGCGCCGCCATCGGTACGACACACAGCAGGGTGGCAAGCACGAGTCGCGTGGACATGTCGGGCACAGTGTATAGTCCCACCGAGGAGATGGCTATGGCGACGAGAGCGCTCGTTCTGATCCTGGCGGCTGTGTGGAGCGTGTCGGTGCTGGCGCAGGGGCGCGGCGGCGGCCAGAAACCCCTGACCCCGGAACAAGCCGCAGAGCAGCAACGTCGAGCCGAGGCCACGGCGATTGCCGATGGCGTGCGGCCCATCGACATGCTCGACTCGGTGTGGATGGAAGAGCTGTCGTGGATGGAGGTCCGCGACCAGATCGCGGCCGGCAAGACGGTCGCGCTCCTCGGCTCCGGCGGCGTGGAGAAGAACGGTCCGTATACCGCAACCGGCAAGCACAACTACGTGCTGCAAACGACGCTCGAAGCGATTGCGCGCAAGCATGGCCGCGCGCTGGTGGCGCCCATCGTGACGTGGGAGCCCTGCAATCCCGATCGCGAGAACCTGACGCCGGGATCCTTCTGCGTCACACAGGACACCTATCGCGCGCTGGTGCGTGACGCCGTCACCAGCTTGAAGAGCATGGGCATGAAAGACATCTTCATGGTCGCTGACAGCGGCGGCAACACCCAGGGCATGACGGAGGTGGCCAGGGAGCTCAACGCCAAGTGGATGGGCAAGGCGGCTCGCGCCTACTACATCCCGGAGTACTACGACGAGGATCGCTGGAGCTACAACTACCTGAAGCAGACGCTCGGCATCGTCCAGGTGCCGGACGTGCAGTCGGCGACCCGCTGGGACATTCACGACGACTATCACTACGAGGCGCTGGTGGCGGTGCAAGACCCGAAGCTGGTGCGCGCCGAGCAGCGCATCAAGGCGAAGAAGTTCAGCATCTACGGCGTGGAGATCGGGTCGGTGGCGAAGCTGGTGGAGAACGGCAAGAAGCTCGCCGACTATCGCGCCAC
>VFZG01000076.1 GCA_016871275.1 Acidimicrobiia bacterium
GCTTGGTGGTGAGCGATGAGTAGGCAATCAGCCTGATCAACGAGCCTTCAAGCTCGCGGACGTTGGTTCGTACGCGGGTGGCGAGGTACATCGCCAGGTCGTCGGGCAGCGGCACGCCCTCCTCTTCAGCCTTTCTTTTTAGAATGGCCGCCTTGGTCTCCACATCCGGCGGCTGGATGTCGGCGATCAGTCCCCATTCAAATCTCGAGCGGAGACGTTCTTCCAGCGACGGAATTTCATGGGGGGGACGATCGCTGCTGATGACAATCTGCTTCTGTCCGTCGTGCAGCGTGTTGAAAGTGTGGAAAAACTCGGTTTGCGTACCTTCGCGTCCCGAGACGAACTGAATGTCGTCAACCAGCAGCACATCGACGCTGCGATACCTCGAACGGAAGTCGAGAATACGATCGAAGCGTACTGCGTTAATCATCTCGTTCATAAAGCGCTCTGACGAGATGTAGAGCAGCTTCAACCCGGGATGGTGCTGCATCACATAGTGGCCGATCGCGTGCATCAAGTGCGTCTTGCCCAGGCCAACACCGCCGTGAATGAACAGCGGGTTGTACGATCGCGACGGCGTTTCGGCGACCGCGCGGCACGCCGCGTGCGCAAACTGGTTTGAAGGCCCGACGATGAACGTGTCGAAGGTGTAGCGAGGAATCAAATTGCCGGATTGCTGATCGGTTGAGGGCTGAGCAGGTTCAGCGCTGACTTGCGGAGCGGCCTCCAGGCCATCGGCGAGCCTCAACGAAGAGCCGAAGACCTTTGGCCCGGAGTCGGGTTGTCCTGGGCTATTGGGGACGAATACGAGCTTCACGTCGGGGCGCCCGATATCCCTCAGCGCCTCGGCCAGGACCACCGAGTAGTGCTTTGGGAGCCACTCGACAAACAGGAGATTCGGGACCCGGATCGACAAGCTGTGGCCCATGTCGGCCAGCATGGAGGTCGGCTTGAACCACGTTGAAAAGCTGTGCTTTCCAACCTGATCTTCAACTCGGCTCAGGACCTGATCCCAGATTGTCAAATGCTCGCCCTCTGTAAATAACAGAAAATAAAGGATTTATATCAAAAAGTTTCAGTTTTTTTCCACAGTGTTTTCCACAGGTGTGGAAATCTTCCTGCCAGTTCCGGGCTCCGGGCAACCTGCCCGGACGGTCCAGGGAACCGCCACTTTAGCACCCTTCTGCACAACGGATCCTGGCGCCCGGATCCCGGAGAAAGGTCTATAATCGGAAGTTCGTTCAGAGGAGAAGAATGGCCAGGTCCAAGAAGGGCAAGCGAACGTTTCAGCCGAACACCACCCGCCGCGCCAAGCGTCACGGCTTCCTGGTGCGCATGGCGACCAAAGACGGCCGGCAGGTGCTGAAGCGCCGCCGCGCCAAGGGCAGAAAGCGTCTCTCCGTCTCCGACGAGAAGTAGCCGCACGTGCCAGCTTTCAGGCCCGCCGAGCACGTCCGGAAGCGGGCCGACTTCGAACTCATCTATAAGACAGGACTCAAGCGCTCCGGACGCCTCATGACCATGTTCACGAGGGAACGCGAGACGGGTCCGGCCCGTCTCGGAATAGCAGCGACTCGAAAGATGGGCGCCGCTGTTGAACGCAACCGCGCCAAGCGGCTGGTCCGAGAGTTGTTCCGTCATCACAAGCCGATCTCGGCCACGGATGTGGTTGTGGTACCTCGCCGCGAAATACTATCTGCGCCCTACGCTCGCCTCGAAGCCGAGTTCCGATCGCTGCTCAACCGTCGTGCCTCGAGATCCGCGCATGCTTAGCCGCACCGCGCTGGCACTGATTCGCCTCTACAAGTTGACGCTGTCGCCGTGGTTTTCCGGCAGCTGCCGCTTTGTGCCCGGTTGTGCCGACTACATGAGCGAGGCCATTGCGCGCCACGGCGTGCGGCGTGGCGGTTGGCTTGGTACCAAGCGCTTGTGCCGCTGTCATCCCTTCGGCGGCCACGGCCACGATCCAGTACCTGTTCTCAGTTCACCCGATCGATAGCTCAATAAATCAACAGATGGAACGCCGCGTTCTTCTCGCCATTACCCTGTCCTTCCTGGTGCTGTTTCTTTTCCAGCGTTTCGTGATGCCGCCGCCCGCTCCGGTGCCATCGGCCGCGCCGGTCCCAGCCAACGCATCGGCGCTGACGCCGGCACCAGGGACGCAAGCACCCACCATAGCGCCGAGCACCCCGGCGCCCGTCACCGCATCTGGCACTCAGGCACCGGTGGCACCCGATAGGCCCGCCGCGCTCGTCAGCGAAGCGACTGAGCGGGAGGTGGTCGTCGAGACCGCCAAGGTCAGGGCGGTGTTCTCGAATCGCGGCGCCAGGATCGTTCACTGGATCCTCAAGGAGTATCGCAACGACCTCGGACAGCCGCTCGATCTCGTGCCGGCGGGCGCCGGCGCGAACGCGATCAAGCCGTTTACGCTCTCGCTCGACGATCCGGCTCTGAGCGCGCGGATCAACGACGCGATTTATCGCGTCACGGTCGACGGTGCACCCGTTGGCGAAACGGTGGACGCCACCGTGTCACCGAAGAGCATCGTCTTCGAGGCGTCGTCCGTCGACGGCCTGACCATCAGGAAAACGTTCTCGGTTGAGCCGACCAGCTACATCGTCTCGTTCAGCCCGATCGTCACCATGGGCACGCAGCGGCTGAATCCCGTGCTTCATGGCGGCCCAGGCCTGGGCGACGACCTGGCGCGGATGCCGCCGGCGTCGTTCTTCTCACCGGTCTACAGCCTGCCCGCCCAGGCGATCGTGCACAAGGACAACGATGTCGAGCGCCTCGTGCCTGAAACGTCGGGATCGCAGGAAGGCGCGTTCCGCTATGCCGGCGTCGACGATCACTACTTCGTGTCAATGCTGCTCAACGAGCAGAACACGCAGGTGTTCAAGATCGACTACGCGCCTGCATTCGTGCCGCAGGCCGACGACCCGGCCATCACCGGCAAGTTCGTTGCTTATTCGATCCGCTTCCAGACGCCGCAAGATCAATCGCGGTTCTTCTTCGGACCGAAGGCGTTCGACGATCTGAGAAACATCGACTCGGAGGCGACCCGCGTCATCAACTTCGGCATGTTTGCCTGGTTGGCGGTGCCGCTGCTGGGCGCGCTGAAGTGGGTGCACGGCTTCGTCGGCAACTGGGGCTGGGCGATCGTCGTCCTCACGATCCTGATCAACGCCGCCATGTTCCCGCTGCGTCACAAGAGCGTGGTCTCGATGCGAAAGATGCAGGAGATCCAGCCGCAGATGAAGGCGATCCAGGATCGCTACGCGAAGTACAAGATCACCGATCCCGAGCGGCAGAAGATGAACACCGAGGTGATGGAGCTGTATCGCGCCAAGGGCGTGAATCCGGCCAGTGGCTGCATTCCGACGCTGCTGACGTTCCCGTTCCTGTTTGCCTTTTACGCCATGTTGTCGGTCGCGATTGAGATTCGCGGTGCCGATTTCGGGTTGTGGATCAACAACCTGTCTGGTCCCGACCGGTATTACGTGCTGCCTTTGGTGTTCGGCGCTATCCAGATCTACCAGATGAAGATCACGCCGATGGGCGGCGATCCCACACAGCAGAAGATCATGATGTTCATGCCCATCATGTTCACGCTGATGTCGCTGTCGTTCCCCAGCGGCCTGGTGCTCTACTGGCTGGTCAGCACCGTGTTGACGATTGCACAGCAGCAAGTCACGACTCGTATCACTGGCGCTCCGGCGCGTCCTGCGGTTAAATAATCCCCCTTATGGCAACAGCAGACATCACGGCCTTCGTGCAAGACATCGTCGACAAGATGGACCTCGATCTCGAGGCCAGCGCCGAGGAGATGCCGGACGGCGTCCGCATCAACCTGACGGGCGAGGACGGCAACATGCTGATTCGCCGGCAGGGCGAGGGCCTCGCGGCGCTGCAGCACGTGGTGGCCGCGGTCTATCGGCACGAAACGACCGAAGGCCGCCGCCTGGTCGTGGACTGCATGGGTTATCGCAAGGGGAAAGACGACGAGCTGCGGCAAATGGCGTTGTTTCTTGGCGGCAAGGCGAAGGACACCGGCCTGGCGCAGGAAATCGGCCCGCTCAATCCGTACGAGCGTCGCATTGTGCATCTTGCCGTCGCCGAGATCGAGTCGGTGACGTCCGAGAGCATCGGCGACGCGTTCGAGAAGACCGTCATCATTTCTGTGAAGTAGCAAGGGAGAAGTGAGAAGCCGTAAAGCCTCTCACTTCTCAGCGCGATGTTCTCCACCTCAGACACCATCGTCGCTATCGCGACACCCGCCGGGCGCGGCGGCCTTGGTGTCATCCGGCTGAGTGGCGCCGATTCGCCGCGTATCGGCGCCGCGCTGGCGGGTCGAACCCGCCCGCTCAAACCCCGTCACGCAACATTCGCGAAACTGACACTCGGTGCCTGGCACCGAGTGCAGTCGGATCACGTGGTCTTGACGTACTTTGCGGCGCCGGCGTCGTACACCGGCGAGGACGTGGTTGAAATTTCTGCCCACGGCAGCCCGATTGTTCTGCAGTCGATCCTGCGCGCGTGCATGGAGGCAGGGGCTCGACTTGCCGAGCCCGGGGAGTTTACCCTGCGCGCGTTTCTCAACAACCGCCTGGATCTGGTGCAGGCGGAGGCGGTCGCGGATCTCGTCGATGCCGTCACCCCGCTGCAGGCCAGGGCGGCATTCGATCAGCTCGAGGGCACGCTGACGAAGGCGATTGGCGAAATCGATGCGGCGCTGTTCGACGTCATGGCGAAGCTCGAGGCATCGCTCGACTTCCCCGACGAGGGGTATCACTTCGTGGCGCCACGGGAAGCCGGCGCGTCGATCGCCGAAGTGATCGCCCGAATCGACGCATGGCTGGCCGACGCGAACCGCGGCCGGATGATTCGCGAAGGTGCAGCCGTTGCGATTGTCGGCACACCCAACGTCGGGAAATCGAGCTTGTTCAACCTCCTGTTGAACGCGAACCGCGCAATCGTCACGGCGATTCCCGGGACGACCAGGGACTTGCTGACCGAGCAGGCGGAGGTGGGTGGATTATCGCTGTCGCTCATCGACACCGCGGGGGTGCGCGAAACGACCGACGTCATTGAGCAGGAGGGAGTGGCGCGCGCGCAGGCCGCCGTTGACGTTGCCGACGTCGCAATCGTGGTTCTCGACCGCTCGCGGCTGCTGTCCATGGAGGATCGAGCGTTGCTGGGGGTGACAGCGTCCCGTCCGCGGGTCGTGGTGTGGAACAAGATCGATTTGCCTCCAGCCTTGCCGCTGGAGCCCCTTGATCCCGTTGAAGCCGTCGCGATCTCGGCGAAATCCGGTGTTGGAATCGACCGATTGATTGTGGCGGTGCGCTCGGCGCTCGGCGGCGGAGAGTCGTTTCGGGATCGACCGTCAGTCACCAACATCCGCCACGTGAAACAGCTCAAGCGGGCAAAAGACGCCCTGTCGCGTGCGGCCACGGCGCTGGACTCCCAGGTCTCCGAAGAATTCCCACTGCTTGACCTTCAGGAAGCAAGCGCGGCGCTGCAGGAAATCACCGGCAAGCGCACGACCGACGACCTGCTCCGGCACATCTTCGAGCGCTTCTGCATCGGGAAGTAGGCGGTCGGGCCGTCAGGGCTATGCTGGTCATGGTACCCGACGACTACTCATAAGAAATAATTATTTAATAACACATATTGATGATCAAAATAGATGTCATAGTCATCGGCGCGGGGCATGCCGGCGTCGAGGCTGCGTGGGCGGCCGCGAAGCTGGGCTGCCACGTTGGCCTGTGCACGCTCACTCGGGAAACCGTCGCGCACATGCCGTGTAATCCTGCAGTTGGTGGCACCGCGAAGGGACATCTGGTGCGTGAGATCGATGCGCTTGGAGGATTGATGGGCCAGGCAATCGATGCTACAGGAATACAATTCAAGTTGCTGAACAAGAGCCGCGGTCCGGCAGTCTGGTCGCCGCGAGCTCAAGCCGACAAGGCGACCTACGGCCGCTGGGTACGATCGGCTCTCGAAGCCGAGCCGAACATCGAGTGGATTCTCGGCCGCGCCGGCCGGATCCTGGCAGCGGGCGGCAGGATTTGCGGGCTGGAACTCGAGGACGGTCGCAGTTTTCGCTGCAAGTCCCTGGTAATCACCACCGGCACTTTTTTGAACGGCCTGATTCACATCGGGCGGGAACAGCGCCCAGCCGGCCGAGCCGACGAACCGCCGTCTCGAGACCTGGCTGAGTCGGTCAAGTCCTTGGGCTTCAAGTGGGGTCGGCTCAAGACAGGAACTCCGCCAAGACTGGCGAAGAGCTCGATCGATTTTGAAGAGGGTCTCACGCGCGGCGTGTTCCACGTGGAACACGGAGACGAGCATCCCACTGCTTTCTCGTTCACAGCAACCCAGCCTCCAGTCAACAAAGCTGTGTGCTACCGGCTACACACAACCGGACGCGTCCACGCCATGGTTCGGGACGCCATCGCCGAATCACCGCTATACAACGGCCAGATTGCTGGTATTGGCCCCAGATACTGCCCATCCCTTGAGGACAAGGTGATGCGCTTTCCTGACCGGGAGCGCCATCAGTTGTACCTGGAGCCCGAAGGCCTGGACGCTGAGGAGATCTACGTCAACGGATTCTCCATGAGCCTCCCAGCGGAAACACAGCGCAGCCTCATTCATGCCCTCCCCGGGCTCGAGGAGGCCCGTATGCTCAGGCCAGGATACGCAGTGGAGTACGACTTTGTGCAGCCAACCGAGCTCAGGTCGACACTGGAAACACAGCGTGTTTCAGGGCTGTACTTCGCTGGGCAGCTGAATGGCACATCCGGATATGAGGAGGCCGCCGGCCAGGGCCTGGTCGCGGGCCTCAATGCGGCGCTGGCAGCCAAAGGCCGAGAGCCCCTGACTTTTCAGCGAGACGAGGCGTATCTCGGGATCTTGGTGGATGATCTCGTCACGAGGGGCTGCCTCGAGCCGTACCGAATGTTCACCTCACGGGCCGAATACCGTTTGCTGTTGCGAACCGACAACGCTGACCTTCGATTGACGCAAAAGGGCCGCGACGCCGGGTTGATCGACGACCAGCGTTGGGCTCGCTTTGAGGCAAGGAAGAACCGGTTTGAGCGTAATCTCAACGGGCTTCGTCGCAGCTGGGTGAGAATCGAAGGTGGCGCCAGGGTTCCGGCCTCCCACGCCCTGCGACGCCCAGAAGTACGGCTCGAATCCCTCCTGAGATCTGGCGAAGTGGTCTTGGAAACGATCCAGGCCGACCACATACTCGACGTCTCATCGGCCGAAACCGCAGTCAAGTACGAGGGCTACCTGCTGCGCCAGGAGCAGGCCGTTGCCAGGTCCAGAAACGCCGAACGGCGCCGAATTCCAGACGAATTCCCGTTTGAGAGAGTCCCGGGCTTGTCGAACGAAATGGTTCAGCGATTCTCAGAAACCAGGCCGGAAACACTGGGTCAGGCACAGCGAATCCCCGGCGTCACCCCCGCTGCAGTCGCCGTCGTCGGCGCTTATCTGGACCGGTTGTAGACGCCATTGGCCGCCAGGGAGTTTCGCGATCGTCTCGGAAGAAGGGCACGGTCTGCAGGAATTTCCCTTGAATCTGGCCTGATCGACAAGCTCGAGACCTACTACCAGCTCCTGACCAAGTGGAACGCCAAGATCAACCTGACGGCGTTTCGTCTCACGACCGAGGGCACAGACGAGGCCGTTGACAGACTCCTCATAGAGCCGGTTGTCGCAGCGCGATATGTTCCAGAAAACGCGAGAACATTGCTCGACGCGGGCTCCGGCGGCGGCTCTCCGGCCATCCCGCTGAAACTTGCGAGCTCCAATCTCTCGGTCAGGATGGTCGAAGTAAAGACACGGAAAGCGGTCTTCCTTCGCGAAGCCGTAAGAGCTCTGGGTCTGCGAGATGCGGTGGTTGAGACATCACGATTCGAGGAGCTCCTGCCTCGCGCCGAACTACATGAAGCCTTGGACCTGGTCTCGATTAGAGCCGTTCGTATCGAGACCCGGACGCTCAATTCACTTCAGGCATTCCTCCGCCCCGGGGGGAAGCTGTTGCTCTTCCGAGGTTCGAGCAAGAACGAACTAGAGGACTCGCCGCCGCCGCCGCTCGCCTGGATGGCCACTTTTCCCCTGATCGACTCCCTGCACTCAAAGCTCGTCATCCTCAACAAGACCCGCGTCTGACCAGAAGTTCCACGTGGAACACTCCATCGCGAATCTGTCGCTACGGAGTGCAACATCCCTTGTAGAAACACGCAACAGTGAGATAAATTGATATCCGGCTCAAACGACGACGCCATGTTAGGGTAATCAACAGAATATAATGGTAACTGGTTGATATGTCAAAGGTTATAGCTGTCACAAACCAGAAAGGTGGCGTCGGCAAGACCACCACGGCCATCAATCTGGCCGCCGCCATCGCCTTGGAGGGCAAGAAGGTCCTTCTCATCGACTGCGACGCCCAGGGGAACGCGACGAGCGGCGTCGGAGAAAAGGGCCATCGGGCGCCCGGCGGCACCATCTACGAAGCCATCACGGCGACCGACGCCGACCTGCATCAGTTCATTCTGCCGACCTCGACGTCGGGTCTTTCCCTTATTCCCGCAACGCGCGACCTCTCAGGCGCAGAGATCGAATTGATCAGCGTCGAAGGTCGTGAAGGCCGGCTGAAAAGCCTGATCGCGCAGGTGCGCGACGAATTCGACTACATCATCATTGATTCACCGCCGTCGCTCGGCCTGCTCACGCTCAATGCGCTCGTCGCCGCCGATCGCGTGCTGATTCCCCTTCATTGCGAATACTTCGCGCTCGAAGGCCTCGCCGATCTCGTCGCGACCATGCGCCGTGTCCGCGCGTCGCTCAATCCGTCGCTCGACATCGAAGGCGTGCTGCTGACGATGAACGATGAGCGCACCAATCTTGGCCAGCAGGTGTCGCGCGACGTGCGGGAGTTCTTCAAAGACAAGGTCTACCGCACGGTGATTCCGCGCAACGTGCGCCTCGCAGAGGCCCCGAGCCACGGGTTGCCGGCTGTCACCTACGACGCGCGTTCGCGCGGCGCCGAGGCATACTTTGCCTTCGCTCGCGAGGTGCTGGAAAGAAACGAACCCGTGCTCGCGCTGTAGGCCACCAGGCGAATAGGCCGCTAGGCCGACAGGAAGATTTCATGGAGAAAAGACCCGCTCTCGGCAAAGGGTTGAAGGCCCTCATTCCCGACGCCGTCGACGCGTTGACCGCCGCGCCTGGTGCGTCGCTGGAAGTCGACGTCGATCAGCTCGAGCCGAATCACTATCAGCCGCGCGGACCCATCGATGCCGAGAAGCTCGAAGAGTTGTCGCGATCGATCCAGGCCAACGGCATCATTCAGCCGATTGTCGTGCGGCGCATAGTCCCGCCTCCGGGGAACTCCGGCGCGGCAGGCACCACGATGGGAGGACGTGAGCGCTATCAGATCATCGCCGGCGAACGCCGCTGGCGCGCCGCCCAGCGCGCGCAACTCTCGAAAGTTCCGATCGTCGTCAAGGAAGTGCCGCCTGCGGACAGGAAGCGGCTACTCGAGATGGCGCTGATCGAAAACATCCAGCGCGAAGATCTCAATCCCATGGAAGCGGCCGCGGCATACCAACGGCTGGTAGACGAGTTTCACCTGAAACAGGACGACATTGCCGTGCAGGTCGGCAAGGATCGCGCCACCATCGCGAACTACCTGCGATTGTTGAAGCTGCCCGACGAAGTGCGCGGCAACGTCTCGTCCGGCGCGCTAACCATGGGACACGCGCGGGCCATCGTGGCGCTCTCCTCAGACCAGGAGCAAAAGCGTCTCGCGCGTGAGGTGGTGGCACGTGGTCTCTCCGTCCGGGAGACCGAAGCACTGGTGAAGAAAGAAATCAGCAGCAAGTCCGGCGAACGAGAGGCCCAGCCGGAAAAACCCAAAAAGGACGTGCACACTCGCGCCGCGGAAGAACAGCTTCGCCTGTCGCTGGGCACGCCCGTAGAGATCAAGCGCAAGGGCAAAGGCGGATCGATCTCGATAGCCTTTACAGGTGAAGCCGAACTTCAACGGCTGTACGAGTATTTGACGGAGAGAAAATAGGCCCTGATGACTGAGCAACAAAGGCGGCGACTGACTGAAATGGTCAGCTGCGCCGGTTGAGCGAGCAAACTCGCAGCCGGCGAGCTCGCTCAGGTCCTGAGCGGCATACCAACCCAGACTGACCCACGCATCCTGGTCGACTACCGGACCGCGGACGATGCCGGTGTGTACGCGTGGGAGGCCGGTCCGGCGCTGGTGCAGACGGTGGACTTCTTCACTCCCATCGTCGACGACCCGTATCTCTACGGGCAGATTGCCGCGGCGAATTCGGTGAGCGATGTGTATGCCATGGGCGGCCGGCCGCTGACCGCGCTGGCCATCGCGGCGTTCCCGCAAGACGGTCTGCGCACCGAGGACATCGCGCAGATCTTCCGAGGCGGATTCGACAAGCTGCGCGAGGCCGGCGTCGCGTTGCTCGGCGGTCACACCGTCCAGGACAAGGAGATCAAGTTCGGCTACGCCGTCACCGGCGCGGTCGACCCAACACGCATCCTGACCAACACCGGCGCGAAGCCTGGCGACCGATTGATTCTGACGAAGCCGCTGGGTACCGGCATTGTCGGGACCGCGATCAAATTCGGACGCGCGTCAGACGAGTTGATCGACCGCGCCGTCCAGCAGATGCGCACGTTGAACAAGGCCGCCGCGCAAGCGATCGCCTGCGTTGATGGCGTGCACGCGTGCACGGACATTACGGGCTTCGGTCTTGCCGGTCACGGATCGGAAATGGCGGCCGCCAGCGGCGTCACGATTCAGTTCGACGCTGAGGCATTGCCGATCATTCCGGGCGTCATCGAGATCGCATCCACCAACACGTCGGGCGGAATGGCAACCAACAAAGCCCACTTTGGTCCCGGCATCGAGTTTCGCCAGGGCGTCAGTGAGTCAGTTCGGGATCTCGTCTTCGACCCTCAGACCTCCGGCGGCCTGCTGATTTCGGTGGCACCAGAGGCCGCAGCTCAGGTGGCGGCGAACCTTGAGAAGACGGGAATTTCAGCCAGTTTCATCGGAACCGTTAAAAGCATGGACGGGAAGGCACTCAGAATAGGGTAAATAGCCAAAACCAACACGTGGCTGGCGGAACCCCGGAACCCCTCGACCCCGTGGAACCCGTGTTGGCGTGATACCATTACACGCTTGTTAACGCCTGACATTTCTGCCGTCTGGGTGGTTGGATTCCTGCTGTTGTGTACCTATCTGCTCAACACGCTGGTCTTCAAGCCGATCCTGCGCGTCATCGAAGAACGCACGACCGCTGTACG
>VFZG01000077.1 GCA_016871275.1 Acidimicrobiia bacterium
GGCGGTTCGATCCCGTCAGCACCCACCAGCATTCCAGTGCAGTTCAAGACGGAGCGGTAGTTCAGTTGGTTAGAATACCGGCCTGTCACGCCGGGGGTCGCGGGTTCGAGTCCCGTCCGCTCCGCCAACATCCATCCCAAGAAGTCCGGCGAAGTCCACGAATTCCTGAATTTCCCCTATGAAACAGAAGAGGCCGTCTTGACACGTCCGGCTTCGTCCGGCAGCATCCGAATCAGGAGTTTGGGTAGGAACGAGGGTAGGGAGTTCGACTCCGCACCACGGCTAGGGCTGGCGGGTTGCGCGCAGAGCGAATGGCACACGACGTGACCGGGTGCTTTACTAATGATGACCGGGCAGGTACAACTTGTTGGGCGACATCCTGCCAAACAAGCCGTCGAGCAAAGGGGGACAGGTGCCAACTCGAAGCGCGGATCCGTCGATCAGCGTTCGGGGCCATACGGTCGATCTCGATGCCGTCACGCATCGCTACGGCACGCTCACTGCGGTCGCCGACGTGTCGCTTACGGTGCGCGCCGGCGAGATCGTCGCGTTGCTCGGGCCCTCGGGCTGCGGTAAGACGACGCTGCTGCGCCTAGTTGCCGGGTTTCTACGGCAAAGCGCAGGCTCGGTGCGCATCGATGGCAAGCCAATCGACGCGCTGCCGGCCAACCAACGCAACGTGGGCATCGTCTTCCAGAACTACGCACTGTTTCCACACATGACCGTGGCGGACAACATCGCCTATGGTTTGCAAGCGCACGGCCGGCCGCGCGATGACGTCCGCAAGACGGTCGAGCGATTCCTCGAGGTCGTGCGCCTCGGTGAGTTTCGGGATCGACTGCCGCGTCAGCTCTCCGGTGGTCAGCAACAGCGTGTCGCGCTTGCTCGCGCGCTCGCGGTCGAGCCGACGGTGCTCCTGCTGGATGAACCGTTCAGTGCACTAGATAAGAGCCTGCGCCTGGACATGCAGATCGAAATCAAGCGGTTGCAACGGCAATTCGGACTCACCGCGATCCTCGTCACCCACGATCAGGACGAGGCGATGAGCATCGCCGATCGCATCGCCGTCATGAATCAAGGTCGGGTCGAGCAGTTCGACACACCGATCAATGTGTACGACCGGCCGGCGACCCTGTTCGTGACCGGATTCATCGGCACGACAAATCTGCTGCGCGGCAAGACGTTGCACTCGAGCAACGGGACAACTACGATCGCGCTCGATGCTGGGGTTCAACTAGCCATCGCGAGCGAGCGCCATTTCGCTCCGGGCACGCCCATCCTGCTCTCTGCGCGCCCGGAGCAGCTTCACCTGTATGGCGAGGCATCGGCAGACCGCTGGCCGGTGCGTCGTCGATTCGCGTTACCAATTGGTCCGAACACGATGCACGATCTGGAGACGCGTGACGGTGCGACGTTGAAGATCGTCGAGCAGCGCATCGGAGCGATTGTCGATGCAACCGGAGAGGCGTGGTGTGGCCTTCGCACCGAAGCACGCCCAAGTTTGTTCGAGAGCAGTTCACAACCCTAAGCAAAGGAGCGAGCATGACATCCCGTCCCTACACTCGTCGTAAGTTTCTCGCCGCATCGGCAGTCGTCGGCAGTGGTTCTCTCGTCTGGCGCCCCGCGTACGCAAAGGGCTCCGTCACCGCTGCGATGTATCCAGGCACCTGGGAAGAAGCGTATCGGACACACGTTGCCCCTGCCCTCAAAAAGGCTCACAACGTCGATCTGGGGATGACGCCGCTCTTCGCGGTCGATCAGATCGCTAAGGCACAAGCGGCGCGGGGCACCCCACCGTTCGATGCATTCGTTCTCGATCCCGGCCCGCGCGTCACTGGCATCGAACGCGGCTTGTTCGAGAAGTTCGATCCCAAGCGGCTCACCAACGTCGGCAAGCTCCCAGCGGGGGCGGTCGATGAATGGGGAGTGACCGTAGCGGCGCAGGTGGTGGGCATCGGCTACAACCCGAAGAAGTTGCCGCGACCCAAGGGCTGGGAAGATCTGTTAAAGGATCCGTGGCTCTCGCGCCTGGGTATGACCGGCTTTCAGACCACGTTCGGCACCGTTTCGATCATCGAGATCGCAAAACGCTTCGGCGGCTCGGAGACCAACGTCGAACCATTCTTCACTGAGATCAAGAAAGTGCTGCCGAAAGTGGCGGCGATCGGCGCGCCGGCTTCGATGCCAGCCCTCTTCCAGCAGGGACAGTGCGACGTCACTTATACGAACACGCAGACGGTCGACACGCTTAAGTCGCGCGGCGTGGACATCGAGTTCGTGAAGCCTGAGAGCGGTGCGGTGACGTTCTTTACCACCGTGCATATCGCCAAGGGGTCGAAAGAGATCGACAACGCCTACAAGTACTTCGATACCGTGATCAGCACCGCAGTACAGACCGCGCTCATGCAGCCGCCCAACAACTTCGTGCCGGTCAACCGAGAGGTGAAGCTTTCCGTCAATCTGCCGATGGCAAACCTCGACGAGATGTCGAAGTTCGTGCGCCACGATTGGTCGAAGATTAATCCGCTGCGTGCTGGCTGGATCGAGCGATTCAACCGGGAGGTCTCGAAGTGAGTGTTGCTGCCGCAGGCGTGGCAAAAACGCCCGCCCGCGGCATCGCTACGCTGGCTAAGCCAGCCGAATGGCAGCTCGCGTTGCCGCTCGCGCTGGCTTACGCCGCGTTCTTTTTGGTGCCGCTGCTATTGTTGCTGGCAGTAAGCGCTTTCGAGGACGAGAAGATCACCGTCCTCGGCTTTGCCAATTGGCGCAAGTTCTTTGGCGATCCGTTCTACTGGAAGGTCACGTTCGACACCGTGAAGCTCGGCTTTCTCACGGTGATCGCCACCACGTTGATCGGCTATCCGATCGCGCTGGTGTATCTGGGCTCGAGCCCGCGCTGGCAACGGGTGATCCTGTTCATCGTGATCCTGCCGCTCCTCACCTCGGTCGTCGTGCGTACATTTGCGTGGATCGTAATCTTGGGGCGCGAAGGCGTGATCAACCAAACGGTGATGTGGCTCGGCATAAGCCCGGCCCCACTCCGGCTGCTGCAAACGGAAGTCGGGCTTGTCATGGCGCTCACACAGATCGAGATGCCGCTGCTGTTGCTGCCGCTTCTCAGCGTGATGTCGCGGATGGATCCGAACCTGCGCGATGCTTCGGCCGCGCTCGGTGCGTCCAAGTGGCGGACGCTGTTCAAGGTGACTTTGCCTCTCAGCCTCCCAGGGCTGATCGCTGGTTGCATGTTGGTGTTCGCGAGCTCGACGACCGCGTTCATCTCACAGTTCGTCATCGGCGGGAACCGACTCGTCTATCTGCCGCTTCTCATCTGGCAGCAATCGCTGGTCGTCTACAACTGGCCGCTTGCCTCGGTGGCTGCGCTGACGCTTCTCGTCTCGGTCAGCCTCGGCGTCGTTTTGATCGCCACGCTCGGCCGTCGCAGTAAAGGGTACGTCCATGCGTAGCCGGCGCACGGGCGATTTTTCCTACAGTCTGGCGATCGGCTTGCTCGCCGCCATCGGTTTTCTGATCCTGGTGGGTCCGGTGGTAATCGTGCTGCTCACTTCCTTCACCGAGGGACGCTCGATCAGGTTTCCCCCGTCAGGCTTGTCGACGCAGTGGTATCAGCTCCTGTTCGATGCGACCAGCTCGCGGCAGATTCACCGTGCAGCGCTGAACAGCCTGCAGGTCGCTGGCGCCACGATGATCATGGCGACCGTGCTCGGCACACTCGCCTCAGTAGCGCTCGCGCGCCGCAGCGGCAAGTGGGCGCGTGCGCTCGACACTTTTTTCATGTGGCCCATGATCCTGCCGATGCTCGCGTTCGGTCTGGCGGCGCTGATGTACTTCACGTTCCTCGGCCTCAGACCCTCCCTCGAGCTGATCATGATCGGCCACACGATCGTCGTGATCCCATTCGTTCTTAGAACCACTTCAGCCAGCATGTCGCAGCTCGAACCCGCGTTGTTGGAAAGCTCGGCGAGCCTCGGCGCGAGCTGGTTCTACACGTTTCGTCGTGTGACGCTTCCAATGATCGCACCCGGGATCATCGCCGGCGGCTTTCTCGCCTTCGTCGCCTCGCTCGACAACGTGCCGGTGTCGCTGTTTCTCACCGGACCGCGCAGCGACATGTTGCCTATCCGGATGTGGGGCATGATGGAAAGCACGCTCGATGTGCGCGTCGCTGCAGTATCGGGCGTGTTGATCGCATCGGTTCTCGTCCTGATGTTAGTGCTGGAGCGGCTCGTCGGACTCACCCGGCGGCTGCGCGACTGAAGGAGCTCAGGGACCTCTGCATAACCTATCTTCGAATTGCTAAGATTCGATACTTTCCGGGGAGTTACCAGGAGTCGGAGACCCCTCGTTCAGAGATCTCCTAGGCAAACCTCAAATCGTCGCAGATGGTAAAGGTGATTGCGCAGGAGGTCATCGAGGTGGAGTCGAGGAGAGTTGCGTCCGAGATCTGCGCGATCCGGGAAGATTTCCAGTAGAGGAGGCTCAAGCATGAAGATGATCGCCCGTCCACTCAACGCAGAGGCGTTCGCGCCATACGGCGACGTGCTGGCACCTCCCGCTGAGCCGGGCCGTGTGTACTTCGAAAAGGGGCTCAAGACCGGGCGCGCTGGCGCTTGGCCGAGCCTCTCGACCACGCACTCACGCCCTCTCGAGAAGCTGCCGCTCGAAGCGAAGGTGCTGGAGCGCCACGAGTTCTCTTCCCAAAGCTTCTTTCCGCTCGACGTTTCGCGCTGGCTGTTGATCGTCGCGCCCAGCTCATCAGGCGGTGGGCCGGATGCAAGCCGCGCGGTCGCGTTCGTCGCCGGTCCCGGTCAGGGGGTCACCTACCACATGGGCACGTGGCACCACGGGCTCACGGTGCTCGATCGCCCTGCACGATTCGCAGTCTTCATGTGGCGCGACGGAACGAGCGCCGACGAAGAGTTCGTGACGCTCGCCGCACCGTTTACCGTGGAAGTACCAATATGAAACAACCACGGAATGAGAGCACCTGACTGAAGTAGTTCAACAAGCAAGAGCGGAGATCTCAATGGCCAAGAAGACATCCCGTACGCCAAGCAAGAAGGCAGCACCGAAGAAGTACGACCGCGATCTGGTGGGCTATGGCCCGAATCCGCTGGACCCTAAGTGGCCGAACGACGCGCGCCTGGCGGTCAATTTCGTCATGAACTACGAGGAAGGTTCAGAGCCTTCGGTTCAGGACGGCGAGGGCTACTCGGAGGCAGGCCTCACCGAGGCGCATGGTCTTGGCCAGGGCGTCAAAGGTCGCGACCTCGCCGCCGAGTCGATGTTCGAATACGGCAGTCGCGTCGGCTTCTGGCGCTTGATGCGTCTGTTTCACGAGCGTAATCTGCCCATGACCGTGTTCGGATGCGCGTTGGCGATCGAGCGCAACCCGCTGGCGGGCGATGCGATTCGCAAGGCAGGCTTCGACGTGTGCAGTCACGGCTGGCGCTGGATCAAGCACTACGAGCTTTCGAAAGCCGAGGAGCGTGAGCACATTCGCAAGGCGATCGAATCCTTCAAGAAAACAGTCGGCGAGCGCCCGCTCGGCTGGTACTGCCGCTACGGGCCGAGCGTGAACACGCGCGCGTTGGTGGTCGAGGAAGGTGGGTTCCTCTATGACTCCGACACCTACAACGACGAGCTGCCCTATTGGACGACAGTAAACGGCAAGCCTCATCTCGTGGTGCCGTATTCGCTGGCGAACAACGACGGCAAGTACGCCGGCTGGACCGGCACCTCGGAGCAGTGGTTCTCGTTCATCCGTGATGCGTTCGACATGCTGCTGCGCGAGGGTGCCAAGCATCCGAAGATGATGTCGGTGGGCATGCACATGCGGCTCATCGGCCATCCTGCGCGGGCGGCAGGGCTTGAGCGCCTGCTGGACTACATGCAGAAACAGCAGGGCGTGTGGATCACGCGTCGCATCGATATCGCGCGTCACTGGGTCAAGACGCATCCATATCCCGGCAGGGGACTAAACGAGTAAGTTGGTCGCGCGAGACCCTCCGCTCGTGTGGCGGCATGCAGCCCCTGGCGGGGCTGGTGCCGCGCCCGCGGCTGCACCTCACGCGCCCTCACGGGGTGCTCGCCCCCAACGCAAAGCTGCGTGCGGCGCTCGTGCCGGGCCCGGCACGAGGTACCAGCGTCCCTTCAGACAGACAGGCGCACGGCGCGCCGGCGCGCCTGGGCTGGGCCCGGCTTCTGAAGCGCGTGTTCGACCTGGACCTGGGCTTGTGCGGCGGGGGGGGCAGCGTGCGCCGAAGGGCGGCAACTGGGGTCGCTTCAAGGGGTGAATCCTCATCGAAAGCGGGGAGTCTTCGCCAAACAGCGCACGATCATCCGCGCTGGACTTCCTCTCGGGATGCCGGTACCGTCCTCCATCAGGGAAAAGGTGGTTTGAAATTCCTACACTCCGTGCACTAGCTGGGCGAGATGTTCGACCCGGCTGCTGGGGCGAGCCAGACTCCGGCGCGGCGATGCAGGTCTGCCTGGACGTCCTCTTCCGAAATGCCGCGAAGGTCGACGGCACCAAGTTTTCCCTGCGGAGCAAGGAGAAGGAAATCCGCATGCGCCGGCGGCTCCCGAAGGGGGTGCGAATGTACACGGGCGATGATTTCGACTCCGCCGAGCTGATTGCCGGCGATGCCCAAGGGTACTCGGACGCGCTGCTGGGAATCTTCGACGCCATTCCCCCGGCGGCCTCCCAGGTATTGACGCGGCTTGCGCAAAACGATCTTGCCGGGTACCACGAAGCGCTCGCCGCCACGGCGCCGTTGTTGCGGCATATCTTCAAGGCGCCGACGCGCTTCTACAAGACGGGGATCGTGTTTCTTGCCTGGCTGAACGGCCACCAGCCGCACTCCGTCATGGTCGGCGGCCAGCACAGCGCGAGCAGCGTACTGCATTCCGCCGAGCTCTTCCCCTTCGCGGATGCTGCGGGCCTGCTCGTCGATCCCGAACTCGCCTGCCGGCGCATGAAGCGCCTGCTCTCGAAGCATGGAATTTAGGCCGCACCCGGGATTCGGCGTCGAGGTTCACGGCGCGAACCTCGCCGCGCTCGACGATGCGGGATTCCGCAGCCTCGAGGAGCAGTTCTTCCGCCGCCAGGTGATGGTGGTGCGTGGGCAGAAGCTCGCCGCGCGGCAGTTCCTCGACTTCGCACGCCGCCTCGGTCCGCCCGAGCCGCACGTGATCGACCAGTTCCGTCACCCCGAATACCCCGACATCCTGATCCTGTCGAACGTGCAGAAGAACGGCGTGCCCGCCGGCCTTGCCGATGCCGGGACCTACTTCCACACCGACTACTCATACCTCGAGCAGCCGGCGCGCGCGACGACGCTGTACTCGATCCAGGTCCCCAGCGTCGGCGGCGACACGCTGTTCGCCAACCAGTACGCGGCATACGACGACCTGCCTGCCGCCATGAAGAAACGCATCGAGCCGCTTGTGGCACTGCACCATTATGGCAACCGGGACAACCTGGACGAGGCGACCCGCACCGTCGCCTCCGTCCTGACCGAGGAGCAGAAGGAGAGGGTGCCCTGGGTGAAGCACCGCATCGCCCGGCGCCACCCCGTGACCGGGCGCACCGCGCTCTACGCGGTCAACGGCACTTCCTTCGGCATCGAGGGCATGCCCGAGGACGAGGCCCTGAGCCTATTGCGGGAGCTGGCCCAACACTCGACGCAGGAGAAGTACCGCTGCCGCGTGAAATACGGCGTCGGCGATGTCGCAATCTGGGACAATGCATCGCTCTTGCACTCGGCGACGCTGACAGCCCCAGAAAATCCGCGTACCCTGTGGCGCATCACCATCAAAGAGGAGAGGAAGACATGAAACGCAGATTGTTCATCGCGGTCGTCGCGGCCGCCTTCGCCGTTCCGGCCGGCGCGCAGACGACGCTCAACGGCGCTTCCCAGTTCAACGACGATCACGCATTCACCAAGGCGATGACGAGGTTCGAGGAGCTGGTGAAGAAGTACTACGGCAAGCCGGTCAACTTTGTGCTGCACAAGAACAGCTCGCTCGGGCTGGAGAAGCAGTATTTCGAGTACATGGCGCAGGGCAAGGCGGTCGACTACGCCATCGTTTCGCCCGCGCACATGTCCACTTTCTCGCGCGCAGCGCCGTTCATCGACGCGCCGTTCCTGTTCCGCGACCTCGACCACTGGAACAAGGTGCTCGAGGCCGACCTGCTCAAGCCGGTGGCCGACGAGATCAACCAGAAGGCCGAGGTGATGCTGATCGGCTACGCCGGCGGCGGCACGCGCAACATCTTCGTCAACAAGCCGGTGAAGAACCTGGCGGAGATCAAGGCCCTCAAGGTGCGCGTGCAGGGGGCGCCGATCTGGAGTCGCACCTTCACCGCGGCCGGGATGGCGCCGACCGTAATCGCCTACAACGAGGTCTACAACGCGATCCAGAACAACGTCATCGCCGCGGGCGAGAACGAGGCCGCGGGCGTTGAGCAGATGAAGTTCTACGAGGTCGCGCCACACCTCGCGATGACGCAGCACGCCATCACCATCCGGCCGCTGTGCTTTTCGACCAAGACCTTCAAGAAGCTCGACCCGCAGCTGCAGGCCGCGGTCCTCAGGGCCGGCAAGGAGGCGGGCAAGTACGGCCGCGACGTCGAATCGAGCGAGGACGAGGCCAAGCTGGTGAAGATGGAGAAGGAGGGCAAGCTCAAGCGCGTGCCCTTCTCCGACCGGGCGCAGATGAAAAAACTGGTGGACCCGGTGATGGAGGCCTACGCCAAGGAGATCGGCGCCGAGCAGCTGCTGGCGAAGATCAACGCGATCAAGTAACACTCGCTGACGGCAGCGGCGGCGCGGGAAGCGCCGCCGCTTTTTTATGCTCAGGAAACTCACACGCTGGTACGCATCGCTGCTGTCCTGGCTGCTGGTGGCATCGGTGGCGGTGCTGATCATCCCGGTGTCGCTGCAGATCTTCTCGCGCTATACCGCGCTCATCCCGAGCTACATCTGGACCGAGGAGATGGCGCGCTTCTGCTTCATCTGGTCGATCATGCTGGGCGCGATGGTCGGCATCCGCGAAAGCACGCACTTCGTGGTTGATCTATGGCCGCCGATGAACGCGCGCGCGCAGGCCGCGGTGCGTATCGTCGCCAGCATCTTCGTGCTGGTGTTCGCCTGCGTCTTCATCTGGTGGGGCATCGACTTCACCCGCTTCGCGCTCAACCGGATTTCCGAGCTCGCGGAGCTACCGCTCTGGACCATCCACCTGCCCTGGCCGATCGCGGGCGCGACCTGGGTGGTGTTCCTCGGCGAGCAGATGTGGGATGACCTGCGCATTGCCGGAAAAGGCATGGCATGACCGGCGCCACGGTCCTCGATCCGGCCACGGCCAGCTTGATCATGTTCGGCGTCTTTTTCGTGCTGCTCGCGCTGCGCGTCCCGGTGGCCTTTGCGCTCGGCCTCGCCTGCCTGCCGGTGTTCGTCATCGAGGACCGCCTGACGCCGCAGAACCTGGTGCAGGAGACCTTCAACGCCTACAACTCGTTCATCCTGCTCGCCGTGCCGTTCTTCCTGCTGACCGCCAACCTGATGAACGTGGGCGGCATCACCACGCGGCTGGTGCGCCTGTCGCGCGACCTGGTGGGGCATTTCCCGGGCGGGCTGGCGCAGGTCAACGTGGTGCTGTCGATCTTCTTCGCCGGCATCTCCGGTTCCTCCACCGCGGATGCCGCGAGCCAGTCGAAGCTGTTCATCGAGGCGCAGCGCAAGGAGGGCTATCACGACAGCTTTTCAGTGGCGATCACTGCGGTGTCGGCGGTAATCGCGGTGATCATCCCGCCCTCGATCCTGATGATCGTCTGGGGCGGACTGCTCACGGTCTCGATTGGCGGTCTCTTCATGGCCGGGATCATCCCGGGCCTGCTCATAGGGCTCGTGCAGATGGCAACCGTGCATGTCTACGCCAAGCTGTGCAACTATCCGACCTACCCACGCGCGACGCTGGTCGAAACGTTCAAGGCGATCGGCGTCGCGATTCCGGCGCTGATGACCCCGGTGATCATCATCGGCGGCAAGATCTTCGGCTGGTTTACCGCCACGGAGTCGGCCTGCATCGCGGTGCTCTACGCCGCGGCGCTCACCATGCTCGTCTACCGAGAGATGGACCTCAAGGGCCTGCACCAAGCGCTGCTCGAGACGGGCCGCCTCACCGGCGTGGCCCTGTTCTGCGTCGGCACCGCGTCCGCGTTCGGCTGGCTGCTCGCCTATTTTCAGATCCCCAAGGCGCTGCTCGCCAACGTCGCCGAGTGGGGCATGGGGCCGATCGGAACCGGCTTTTTCATCGCGGCAGCCTTCCTTGTGGTGGGTTGCTTCCTGGATGCGATTCCGGCAATCGTCATTGTCGGCACGGTGCTGGAGCCGGTGGCGAAGGCGGCGGGTCTCGATCCGATCCACTTCGCCATGATCGGCATCTGCTCGCTGGCCTTCGGGCTGGTGACGCCCCCCTATGGCCTGTGCCTGATGATCTCGGCGCACATCGCCGGCATGCGCATCGTCGACTGCCTGAAGGACGTGTTCATCATGCTGCTGCCGATGTTCGCGGTGCTGGCGCTGGTGGTGATGTGGCCGGAGCTGGTGCTGTTCCTGCCGCGCCTGTTCCCGCCCGGCACGCTCTAGTGCCCGCACCGGACCTCGCGGAGCTGTCGCTCAACACCGCGACGGTGAAGCGATGCACGCTCGCGCAGGCGATCGAGGGCAGCGCGCGCCACGGCCCTGCCGTGACCGGGTGCGGCGTTCGAGCGGGCGGTCGCGCAGTCGCGGGGTTAGCGACCGACGAGGCGCTCATGCCGGGTTCGGGCGTGAGCGGCTGCTACGGGGAGCAGGCCGCCGAACTCAGGCGGTGAACTCGCGCAGCAACCTGCCCGGCTTGCCGCAGTCGAGGCGCCTGCCTTCCTCGTCGATGGCGCGCCGCCCGTTGACCCACACCCCGTGCAGGCCGA
>VFZG01000078.1 GCA_016871275.1 Acidimicrobiia bacterium
TCGGCGTCGATGGCGGGATGAGCACTGTGCAGGCACGGGGGTGAAAGGCCACCCGCCGGAACGAGATCGATCACGGCCGAATTGTCGGCCTTGATGGGCGGATGGGCGGATGGGTTGCCCGGCTATCGTAAGCGCCCCCAATGGGTCGACAGGCGATAAGGGGACTGTCTACTTGACGCGGAAGCTTACGAGAACAGTAAGGACTGGCGACCGTGTTGCGTTCGATTGAATCCATCTTGAGAACGGTGCGGCCTAACAAGCCGATGAAGCTGCCGTTCGCCTGCGGCGCCCGCAGCTTATCGGCAACGCGTTAGGCCCGACATCGATTTCTTCATCCGGCTTGACAAATAAGGCTATCTGAAGATACTGGCGCCGTAGATCCGCAGGTCGTCGAGTCCGCGCGGCGTTTGGAGGGTGCCCATGAAGAGACGAGACTTCGTGAAGTCGCTGGGAATCACCGGCGCGCTGGTTCCCCTGGCGCCCGGTTTCACCCGGGCGCAGCAGATCGGCGATCTCATCAAGCCGGACGACCCGCTCCTGATGGGGCCGGCGCACCGGACCGTGTGGGGGCGGAACGGGGCCGTGGCGGCCGCCGACATCCAGGGGTCGCTGGCGGGCATGAAGATGCTCGCCAGGGGCGGCAACGCCATCGACGCCATCGTCGCCACCGCCGCCGCCCTCAACGTCGTCGAGCCCTACATGTCCGGGATGGGAGGATTCGGCGGCTACATGATGATCTACCTCGCCAAGGAGCGGAAGGTCGTCTGCCTCGACCACATGGGCCTCAGCCCCAAGGCCGTGTCGGCGCAGAACATGACGGAGCGCGACTTCGACGAGGGGTACAAGTCGCCGATCGTGCCCGGCAGCATCGGCGGGTGGGCCGAAGCCCTGTCCAGGTACGGCACGATGAGCCTGGGCGACGTCTTCGAGCCCGCCATCGATCTCGCCGAGAACGGCTTCGTCGTCACCGAGTACGACGCGCAGTCGTTTGCCGGGTCGGCGAAGAAGCTGGCGCAGTTCCCGACCACGGCGTCGATCTTCCTGCCAGGCGGGCAGGCCCCCAGGGAAGGCCAGGTTGTCGTCCAGAAGGCGCTGGCCGCCACGTTCCGGAAGGTGGCCCGCGAAGGCGCCCAGACGTTCTACACGGGCGAGATTGCCCAGAAGATCGTGCGGTTCCTGCAGGCCAACGGCGGCCTGCTGACCATGGAGGACTTCGCCGCGTGGAAGCCGCGCTGGCGCGATCCCATCAGCACCACGTTCCAGGGCTACACCCTCTACGGGCCCCAGCCCGGCTCCTGTGCGATGACGATGTTCCAGGTGCTCAACGTCCTCGACGGTCTGGATCTGAAGAACCTGTCGCCCTACAGCGTCGAGTTCGCGCACCACTGGATCGAGGCGATGAAGCTCGCCTTCGTGGACGACGACGCCTACAACACGGGAAGGGACGCCGAGATTCCGGTGGCCCGTCTCGTGTCGAAGGAGTACGCCGCCGAGCAGCGGCAGAAGATCCGCGCGCGTCAGGCGACGGCGCGTCTGCTGCCGGTGCTCGACACGGTGGGCACGACGAGCTTCTCGGCGGCCGACAAGTGGGGCAACATCGTCGCCTTCACGCAGTCGCTGGTGAGCGGCTTCGGGTGCGGCGTGGCGGCGGCCGACACGGGCGTTCTGCTCAACAACGGCCACCGGTACGGCTTCGTGCTGGAAGCGAACCACGTGAATGCGCTCACCGGGCGCCAGCATCCCAAGGGGGTGATGTCGCCGACCATCGTCGTCAAGGACGGCCAGGGGCGGTTCGGCATCGGCGCGTCTGGCGGCTACACCATCCCGCAGACGGTGGGCCAGGTGATCGCCAAGGTGCTGGCGTTCGACATGGACGTGCAGCACGCGATCGCCTCGCCGCGGATCATGATCAACCGTCCGGCCGGTCGGGTCCCGCTCTTGGGGCAGAGCCAGACCTACGCGGATCCCAACTACCCGGCGGCCACGCTGGCCGGCCTGCGCACGTTGGGGCACGTCTTTTCGGAGCCCGGCAACGCCGGCGCCGTCCAGGGTGTGGGCGTGCACCCGACGGCGGGAACGCTCTGTGCGGGATCGGATCCGCGGCGCGATGGACATCCGATTGCGTTCTGACTGCCCGGGTCACTGGCGGTCGTCCATCGTCGGCTGCTGAAGCGAAGGAGGGTGCCGTGAGCAGAATCGTGGTGTGCGCCATCCTGCTCGTGCTGGCAGGGGTGTCCGACGCGTGGGCGCAGGCCGACGCGTCGCTCGCGGGAACGGTCGTGGACGAGCAGAAGGGCGTGCTGCCCGGCGCGACCATCACCGCCACCGAAGTGTCGACGGGGCGGCAATACACGGCCGTCAGCGACGAGCGCGGCGTGTACCGGCTGCCGCGCATCGCACCGGGCCTCTACAAGCTGGAGGCCGAGCTGCCCGGCTTTGCGACGGTCGTGCTGCCCGACGTCGAGCTGCTGGTCGGGCAGAACGCGGTCATTCCGTTCACCATGAAGGTGGCGACGCTGGAGGAAACGGTGCTCGTGACCAGCGAGTCGCCGCTCGTCGACCTCTCGTCGTCGCAGATCGCCGGCAACGTGGACCGGCGCCAGATGGAGGGGCTGCCGCTGGCCGGCCGCAACTGGATGGAGCTGGCGCTGATGGTGAAGGGCATCACGTCGAACAACGTGGATCTGCGGCCCGGCATCGAGCGCGACGACCAGTTCCAGCTCAATCTCGACGGCCAGCAGATCACGCAGAAGGTGGCCAGCTCGGCCTTCGGGCAGCCGAAGTTCAGCCGCGAAGCGATTGCCGAGTTCCAGATCGTGACCAACCTCTTCGACATCACGCAGGGCCGGTCCACCGGCGCGCAGGTGCAGGCCATCTCGAAGTCCGGGACCAACAACCTGAACGGCAGCCTCTACGGCTATTTCCGCGACGACGCGCTCAACGCGGCGGATCCGGTGGCGGGACGCGTGCTGCCGTATCAGAACCAGCAGGTCGGCGGCGCCATCGGCGGGCCCCTGCGCCGCGACAAGCTGCACTACTTCGTGTCCTACGAGTACGAACGCGAGCCGCAGACGCAGTTCGCGCAGCAGGCCTTCATGCCGGGCGCCTCGTGGACCTTCGGCAACACGATCCGGCAGCACAGCCTGCTCGCACGGGTGGATCACAACCTCAGTCCGCAGGACCACTTCTCGTACCGCGGGTCGATCTGGGACTTCGACAGTCCCTTCGAGCTGGGCAGCACGAGCCACCCGTCGAACGCGCAGGCGCGCACGCGCAACGCCGCGAACTACCTGGTGAGCTGGTCCCGCGTCATGGGCGCCAACAAGGTGTCGGAGCTGAAGATCGGCTACAACCACTTCGACTGGTCGAATCTGCTGGCGTTCGAATCGCTGCTCAACACGCCGAACATCGTGTTCCCGGGCATCACGTTCGGCGGGCCGCGGAACTTCCCGCAGAATCCGGGGCAGAACATGCTGACGACGCGGTACGACCTGTCGTGGAACAAGGGCCGGCACGACGTCAAGATCGGCGGCGAGTTCCTCTTCTGGAAGGACAGCGGCTACTGGTTCATCCTGCGGCGGGGCGAGTACATCATGAACGCGAACCTCAGCACCGCGGAGTTCCTCCGGAGGTTCCCCACCGACGCGTACGCGGATCCGAGCCGGTGGGACCTGACCGGGCTCGACTCGCTGGTGCAACGCTTCGACCAGAACACGGGCGACTGGAACATCGACGTGCCTCGACCGACCTGGGCCGTCTGGATTGGCGACAACTGGCGCGTCACCGACCGGCTGACCCTCAACTACGGCGTCCGCTGGGACGACGACCCGGGAGCGACGTCGCCGCCCGACGTGACGTTGACCACGACGTCGTTCCGGCCGTTCGGCGACGGCCCGCTCTTCCGCGAGGACATCTACGACCACGACAACATCGCGCCGCGCGTCGGCTTCGCGTGGAACGTGACCGGACAGAACGACTTCGTGATCCGCGGCGGCTCGGGCCTCTTCTACACGGCGCCCGTTTCGAACGTGACGCTGTCGCCGCAGTCGTTCGGCAACCGGATCAAGGTCAATTCGTTCGTCAACGACGGCCGGCCGGGATTCATCGCGAGCCCGACCAGGGGATTCACCCAGCAGCAGATCGAATCGGGTACCTCGATCCCGCAGCAGCCGCGCGTCATCGCGTGGGACTACAAGATGCCGTACAGCTGGCAGTCGGTGATCGGCTTCCAGAAGCAGATCAGCCCCGTGCTGGGCTTCGAGGCCGACCTGACGATGCTCAAGGAGTACAACCAGGTGCGCGGCCGCGACCCGAACCTCCACTTCGATCCCGTCACGGGCTACAACCTCGATCCCGTGCGCTTCGGGCGCCCGGATCCGCGGTGGACCCAGGTGCAGTGGATCGAGAGCACCGGCCGCGCCCAGTACACGATGCTCTCGACGGCGCTCCAACGGCGATACGCCAACAACTTCCAGACAGGCCTGACGTACACCTACACGTTCGATCGGAAGGACAACACGACCGGGTTCGGCATCGGCGCAGACAACCAGTTCAACCTCGACGGTGAGTGGGCCAATTCGACCGACCTGCAGCGGCACACGCTGCGCGCCAATGGCATCTGGAACATGCCGTGGGACGTGTCGCTCGCCGCGTCGTACTTCTACGGCTCGGGCGCCCTCACCCCGACCACGATCTCCGGCGCCCCGTTCAACAAGCCCGGCACGAATCGCTTGAACGTCGGCAATCCCATCGTCATCCCGGAGGCGCTGCGGGACCGCTTCGACGGGCCCGACATCATCGAACGCAACGCCACGGTGTCGCGTAACGCGCTGAAAAACCTGCCGCTCCACAAGGTGGACGTCCGCATCTCCAAGATCGTGCCCCTCAGGGGCGACATCCGGATCTCGGCGATTGCGGAGGTGTTCAATCTACTGAACCACAAGAATTTCGGCACCTACAACGGCGTGGTCAACTCGCCGACGTTTGGCGCCGTGCGGCAGAACCTCGGCAACGCGTACGTGCCGCGCACCGGCCAGCTGGCGCTGCGCCTGCAGTTCTGACGCGCCTGTGGTCGGTAGGCCCCGAAAATGACCCGCAGGGGGACCGCTGGGCGTTTGGTGAGACGATAGACCGTATTAGCGGCCTCAACGGTTAACGGAACCCTTGTGCTCAGACCCTGAGGCGACGTGGCAGCTTCTCAGCTGCTTCTCCGCCGCGCGCGTCATGGGCAGGAACGATCCGGAGGCCCGGGCCCGGGCGCTCGGCGCGGGCACGGGCGCGGCCGGCGCGGGTGGACTCGTCACGGCGCTGACGCTGCGAGACGACGGGCGACGCGCCGATGCAGCCCAGGCGCTCGCGTCATGGAGCGCGGCGACGCCGCAGGCCGATCTCGTCGCGTGGGGACGTGCGCTGTTCGACGGCCGCCCAGCCGCGCCGCTGCCGCTGCCGGCGACGGAGGCCTGGGACTACGGCTTGATTGCCGCGCTCGCCGCGAGCGAGGGGACAGTGGCGCGCTGAACCGGCGGCGCGGGACGCTTCCCCGCCAACCGGAGCCGGCCCCGACGAGCCGGCCCGTGAGTCGTAAGGATTCGGGCCCTTCAAGACTCTCGCCCGCCGGAGGCGGGCAAAGCCAACACTGTGCCTTGGGAGGCACAGCCGCACCCGGCTCGACATGCTGGCCGGTCTGAGCGATCCACCAGCCTCGCTAGCGATTCAGTTGATACGCTCCACTAGCTGCGTGACCGCGAGTGGCCCCGCGCCAGCGACTCCAGGTACTGCCGATTCGACACCACGAAGCCGTCCGACAGCGTGGTCACCGCCTTGACCCGCGCGAACGTCGTCATCGTGCGGATCGCGGACTCCAGCGTCGTTCCACACAGATCGGCGAGATCCTGGCGTGACAGCTTGACCGGGATGCGGATGTCGCGCCGCACACCAGGCAGGCCGAGCTGGTCGGCCAGCCGCAGCAGCAGCGCCGCGATCCGCTGTTCGACCTGTCCGCTCGCCAGCTCGACGATCCGATCGGTGAGGCGCATCTCATGGGTCGTGGCGTGCCGGAAGAACATCGCGGCCGCAGGCGCGCACTCGTCGAGGATCTCCTGTACTTCCTGGCGCGGCAAGGACAGCGACACGACGTCCTTGCCAATCGCCTGCGCGGCACAGCAATAGGGGGCAGCCGCCGCGACCGCGCCGGCGCACAGCAGATCGCCCGGGCCACGGATGTCGAGGATGACGTCGCGGCCATCTTCGCGCCGTCGCAGCAGCTTGACATGGCCGCGGACCACGAAGCTGAAGTCGTGGGCGGGCTCGTCGAGCGCCCAGACGGTCCCGGCTGGATCCAGCAAATGGATCACCGCCACCGGGCGCAGGCGCTCGCGCTGCTGCGGTGTCAGTACCTGGAGGAACGGGACCTGCCGGGTCGCGACGTCGAAGGTCACGTCAGTCGGAGTCGCCCGGGCCACGCGCGGCATGACATCCATCATATCCGACGCGATTGCGCCAATGATTCCGGGCCGATTTCGCGGTGATCGAGGTCATAGGGGATCGCGCCACTGCCCGCGTACCCTTCCGTCCCGTGGGTCGCGGATTGTCGCGCCGCCGCCCGGGCGAGGAACGCCCCTCCGAACGGATGGCGGTACTGACACTACTCGAAGAACAGGAGCGGACCTGGAGGGTCCTGGGGGAAGGCAGCGTCCCGGCCACACCGGCCTTCGACGCGCTGCGCCGGTGCGCGGACCGGTTGGGCGCATGCCTCACCGATGAGGTCCGTCGTGTGCATCCGGTCGTCCGCCTCCACCTGCCCGCCGAAACCGGCACCATGGACGTGGTCCGCGAGGAACAGGCGACGCTCGAGCACCTGGTCACGCTGCTCGGCGAGCGCCTCGCAGCCTGCAAGCGCGGAGAACCCGGCGCCGGCGCCACCGTCGGAGTCGTTCTGCACGATCTGGTCGATGTCTGGCGCACCCACGTGCGCCGTTTCGACCAGGTGATCGACCCGCTGCTGCGGCGGCTGAAAGGGTCCCGGTGACGCCGTGATCGCCGACCTGCGGGCCGACGTCCCGGTCAACGGTTACCACCGGTCGCTCATCTCGTGTCAGGTCGCCTGTCCGGTGCACACCGACGCGCGCGGCTACGTGCGCGCAATCGCCGCGGGCCGCTTCGAGGAGGCCTATCTCATCGCGCGGGGGCCGAACCCGTTTGCGTCGATCTGCGGCCGGATCTGCGGCGCCCCGTGCGAGGCCGCATGCCGCCGCGGCAAGGTACCCCGGGTGGACGATGACGGACGGTTCGTCGCCGCCGATCGGCCGATCGCGATCCGCGCGCTGAAGCGATTCGTGTGCGAAATCGCCGGTGCCGAGGCCCGTCCGCCCGCCGACGTGCTGAGCAGTGTGAAGGCGTTCACGCCACCAGTCGCGGCCGGCACCGACGAACTGGCGGCGCTGCTCCGCTCCTCGCTCGACGGCCGGATCGTCAAGGCCGACGGCCAGCGCGTCGCGATCGTCGGGTCGGGACCGGCGGGCCTCTCGGCCGCACACGACCTTGCGCTGCTGGGATTCCGCCCCACGGTCTTCGAGCGCGAGCCGGTTCCCGCCGGCATGCTCGCGGTCGGCGTGCCGGCCTATCGCCTGCCGCGCGAGGTGATTGCGCGCGAGGTGGCGGTCATCGAAGCGCTCGGCGTCGAGATCCGGTGCGGCGTGACGATCGGCGGCGACCTCACCTTCGCGGACCTGCGGCGCGACTTCGCCGCGGTGATCGTCGCCGTCGGCGCGAAGGGGTCGCGGGCACTGGGCATTCCAGGCGAATCGGGACCGGGCGTCTACGGCGGCGTGGATCTGCTCCGCGCGGTCGCGCTCGGCGAACCGCCCGCCGTCGGCCGCGACATCGTCGTCGTCGGCGGCGGCAATGTGGCCTTCGACGTGGCCCGCACGCTGGTTCGGCAGATCGCCTACGACACGGCCCGCACGGCCGCGCGCCTGAGGACGACCAGCCGGGTGCGGCTGGTGTCGCTCGAAACCCTCGAGGACATGCCCGCCGATACGATTGAGATCGTCGAAGGCGACGAAGAGGGCATCGAACGCCTGAACGGCTGGGGCCCGGTCGCGATCGAGCGCGACGCCGCCGGCACCGTCCTTGGCATCACGGTCCGGCGCTGCCAGCGCGTCTACGACGAGCAGCGTCGGTTCGCGCCGATCTTCGACGATCGGGATCGGCAGCTGCTGCCGTGCGACACGGTGCTGCTCGCCGTCGGGCAATCGCCGCTCACCGAGTTCTTCAAGGACGGCGGGGCGGATGTCGAGATGGCGCGGCCGGCGCTACTTCAGCGCGGACTCAATGAAACAACTGACGACGCCGGCGCTGTCGACGGCGACACAGCAAAACCTGGCAGCGATTGCGTAGCGGAAGCCGAACTCACGACCGAGCCGATTGAATGTCCACCACTGGACGGGACACTACCGTCGAGGGCGGGGTGCCCCTTCACGCAGGCGCCGCCATCTGCTTCAACATCTGCTCGAAGGCAGCCTGATTCGGCCCGACGAACGGGTGCGCCCCTGGCGCCGCCGTCAGCGACCCCAGAAACCGCTCCAGCAAATGGCCGGGTGCGGCCGGCAGGTGGTTGCTGAGGATCAGCGTGGGCGCGAGCTCGCGGATGCCGTTCAGCTCGCGGGCGAACGCCGCCGTGTCCACCTTGTGCAGCCACGGCGAGTCGATCGTTGCCCAGACGATCTGCCCGTCCCGCAAGTCGCTCTCAGAGAGATCGGCGGCGTTCTGCGGCACCGACTGGAGCAGCGCCCCGAAGCAGTCCGCGCTGAAGAGCACGCCGGCCTTGCGGTCGTAGAAGCCGGTCGTGCACGGATTGTCGAAGACCGGCGGCTTGATGGCCGTCAGAGTGCGGTTGCCCAGCGTGATCGTCTCGCCGGGGTTGACGAAGTGGACCCGGTCCATCGGCAGCGGTGCCGTCAGCCCCATGATGCCCATGCCGAGGAACGTCGTGATCACCCGCAGGCGCGGGTTCTCCGCGAGCAGCTGATGCAGGCTGCCGATGTGATCGAAGTCCGTGTGGCTGAGCCAGATCCATCGGAGGTCGGCCGGATCGATGACGGACCGCAGCGCCTGCATGAACTCCGCGCTCTCGATGGCGGCGCCGGTCTCCACCAGGATGGGCTCCGAGCCCTTGATCACGAAGGCGTTGATGGGCACGAACCCGAAACCCGGGACGGGGAAGCTCGAGGTGAGGACTTCGATGTCGGGTGCAGCGGCGTACGACGTGATCATGACGTGTCCTTCCGGTGGTCTCAGTTCCGGCGTCTGCCGGCCCGACCGGGATGGTCGCGCCGACTGCCGTGACGTCTGTCAAACGACAGGGGGAACTGACCCCCTTACGCCACTAAAACTGACCCCCTCCAGGTTAGTGTTTTCTTCGGTCAGCACGAGCCGGCTCAGTGCCGCCCGGCTATGTGACCTCTCCTGTTGCGGAGGTGATTATACTGGGCGGACAAGGACGATAGACCGTATTAGCGGCCTCAACGGTTCACGGAACCCTTGTGCTCAGACCCTGAGGCGACGTGGCAGCTTCTCAGCTGCTTCTGCGACCGGGACTGGCGTATCGAGTACCGAGTCAGCGGCGACTTGCCCAGCCTACTTCAATAGGCGTCTATGAGCCTGAGTCTGCATTGTCGGCTGACGGCCGGGAGCTGAATCGTGCGTTCACCGTGCCTCCCTGGGGCTGGCCTGTATCGCCTACAATCCCCCGGATGACTGAAGCATTCAACCGGCTCCGCGTCTTCCTGGAGCAGGAGATGCAGATGTCCCACATCTATCAGCCGGTCATGCTGGAGGTGTTGCTGACCCGTGGCGGGCAGGCCACGACCCGCGACATCGCTGCTGCCTTCCTGACGCACGATGTGAGCCAGCTTGAATACTACGAGCAGACCGTCAAGAAGATGCCGGGGCGCGTCTTAGCCTCCCACGGGATCGTGCAGCGCGAGGGTGACACCTTTGCCCTTGCGGATGGCCTTGGCGACCTCTCCGAGCAAGAGCGCACCGAACTGATCGAGCGATGCCGGCGCGCGGTGGAGGCTTTCAAGCAAAAGCGTGGCGAGGCCCTGTGGGAGCACCGCCGCCCAGGCCTCGGAATCATTCCCGGCCGAGTCAGGTACGACACCCTCAAGCAGGCGGCATTTCGGTGCGAATTGTGTGGCGTGGCTGCGGACGAGCGCGCTCTCGATGTGGATCACATCCTGCCCAAGAGCCTCGGCGGCACGGATGAGCCGCACAACCTACAGGCGCTGTGTTGGCAATGCAACGCGAACAAGGGCGCGGGGGACGACACCGACTTCCGTGGCGTCCGAGATACCTACGCGACAAGGGATGCGGCCTGCGTGTTTTGCGACATTGACACCTCGCGCGTGGTGGCTGCCAACCCGCTGGCCGTGCTTATCGAGGATGGCTTCCCGGTCACGGAAGGGCACCTTCTCGTCATTCCCCGGCGCCACGTCGCGGATTACTTCGAGCTGCGGCTGCCGGAGCGAAACGCCGTGCAGCGGCTCCTAAATGAGGGCCGTGACATTCTGCGCGCCCGCCATCCTAACGTTGGCGGCTTCAACCTTGGTGTCAATGTGGGGGCCGACGCCGGCCAAACGATACTCCACGCCCACGTCCACCTCATCCCACGACGGCCCGGTGATGTCGAAAACCCTCGGGGCGGAGTACGCGGAGTAATCCCAGGAAGGGCGCACTACTGACGGGCAGCCCTCTGGCCAAGGCGACCGGGGTAGGGTCCCTCAGCGGATTCGCGCGCACGACACCAGGGGGCTGCAGGACAAAGGTCCGGTAGAGTCCCCGAACCCGGGCGGTGCAGTGTTATTGACCGTGCCTGGCTCTGGTTGCGGTGCGAGGGCCTAGAGTCGCTGCTGCCGCCAGCCGATCGAACTCAGGGATGAAATGGTAGCGTCTTGTTACTTCGGAAGTAAC
>VFZG01000079.1 GCA_016871275.1 Acidimicrobiia bacterium
AGAGAGAAGTGAGAAGTAGCAGGTGAGCACCGCCATCGCCGCCATCGCGGGAGTGTCTGCCTGGCTCTCGCTGGGGCTAGTGGCGGTGACCGCCGACGGCACGCGCATTCTGGCGCTGCCGCCGGCATGGTGGCTGGCAGTCCTGGTGGGCGCCGCCGTGGCCTTCGTCCAGGTGGTGCGGCCGCAGCCGGCGCGCTTGAGGCCGCTGTTGCTGACGTTGCTGGTGTGGCTGCCGTTCATCCCCGGGCCCGTGCCGGCATTGTTGCTGACGTTCGAAGGCCCGATTGAAGTCGGCATCTGGGCGATCGCACTCGTCGCCACAGTCGGCTTCCGGCTATCGGCGTCGCCACTGCACAGCGCGCGTCAGCATCCGGGACTTGCCCCGGTGACGGCGGTGCTGATCGCCGCGCTGGCCTACGGCATCGGGGCCGCCGCCCTGTGCACGCAAATGCCGATCGGCGACGAGCCGCACTACCTGATGATCACGCAGAGCCTGATCAAGGACGGCGACATGCGGATCGAGAACAACCACCGCAATCGGGACTACGCGTCGTTCAACCGCTTCGATATTCCTCCGCATTACCTGACTCGCGGCAGCGACGGTGAGATCTACTCGGTGCACTCGCCAGGCATCTCGGTACTGGTGCTGCCGGCGTTCGCGTTATTCGGATATTACGGCGGCGTCGCAACCGTGATCGCCATGGTCGCGATAGCGTCGGGCCTGGCCTGGCACGCAGCGTGGCTGCTGACCTCGCAGGTAGCGGCCGCATGGATTGCCTGGGCGGCGGTGTTCCTCTCGGCGCCGATGTTTCTGCAGGCGGTCACGGTGTTTCCCGACGCAGCTGGCGCGTTGCCGGTGATGGCGGGTGTGTGGCTGCTGATCGCGCTCGACCGGCGCCGGCCGATCACCGATCGCGCCCTCATCCTCGTCGGTATCGCGCTGGCGGTATTGCCGTGGCTGCATCAGCGGTTCGCGCTGCTGGCGGGCGGGCTCGGGCTGGCGATCGTACTGCGGCTGCTGTCGTACGGCAGCCGCAGGATTGTGCTGTTCCTGGCTGTCCCGGTGGTGTCGGCGCTATTGTGGTTCGGGTTCTTCTGGTGGGTGTGGGGCTCGCCAAGTCCGACGGCGCCGTGGGGCAACGGCATCACGTCACGTGTCGAGTGGATCCCGAACGGTGTGCGGGGGTTGTTGTTCGACCCCCAGGCCGGCTTGCTGATCCCCGCCCCGGTCTATGCTGTCGCCCTCGCCGGATGGCTGCGGCTGCTGTGCGCGAAACCGCGCCTGGCGGTTGAGATGGCGCTGATTGGCGCGGTACTGACGGCCAGCGTCGCCTCCTACGAAGCCTGGTGGGGCGGCCAGGGCGCGCCGGCGCGTTACCTGGTGGCCGCGCTGCCGCTGTTCGTCGGTCCGGCGGCGTGGCTGGCCTCACGCGGCCGCGCATGGCGCCAACTCGGCGCCTACGCGGCGGTCGTAAGCGTCCTGCTGTTGACCGCGAAGATCTTCGCCGCCGGCGGCGCCTTTACGTTCAATCCCGAAACCGGCAATAACCCGTTGTTTGGCTGGATGGCACCACGCGGCGCGCCGCTGTCGTTCGTGCACCGATGGCAGCCGTGGCACCAGGCCGACGACAGCGCCCGAGCGATCGATCTGACCGCTGGCGTGGGCGAGTCGCTACGACCGGCGGTGCGATCCGCACGCCTGGGCGATGTCACCGTGTTCTACATGAATGCGACGTCGTATCCGGAGCCATCTGGATTCTGGACCCGGGCCGGCACCGAGACGACGGTGATCTTCGACCTTACCGATCCATCCCGCCAGCTTGGACTGCGGCTTCGGGCCGGTCCGATCCCGACCAGCGCGGAGGTGACGATCGCCGGCCTGACCCACAGGCTCTCGTTCCTGCCTCAGCAGCGCCACGAATTGGCCATTTCACCCGCAGCCGCCGGTGCGTGGAAGATCAGTATTCGATCACGGGACGGATTTCGGCCGACAGACGCCGACCCGGAATCGAAGGACTCTCGCAGTCTCGGCGTCTGGGTGGAAGTCTTCTAAACAGCGCCATCGTTAGTACCGAACAACTCCCCCAAAGTACAGCCCACTGAACTTGAGGTCGCCGCGGTCCCGGTCGGCCTCGTAGAAGATGGTGGTCTTTCGCCAGCCCAGGTGTGTGCCCACGTACTGGTTGATATTGTAGGTGCCGCGCAGATCGAAGTCGTTGTAGCTGCCGTCGCCATCGAGCTGTTCTTCGAGGCTTTTGGGAACCCTGAAGAATCTGATCTCGGCATCGATCGCCAAGTTCGGCGTGACGTAGCCACGCCCGGCGAAGCCGAACGCCGGAATTGGTACGGCCTGCTGGAAGAATTCGTGGCTGATCGGACTCTGCAGGTCGACATCGATGTTGCTCAACATCACGTTGATGCTGGCGCCAATGAAGCCGCGCGGCACATACAGGAAGTCGTACTCATACCCGAAGCTGTCGGTCGAGAAGTTGACGCTGGTCGTGACCGGAAGTCCCACCCGGTAGCGCTGGCCGTTGAACACGAACGCGCGCGTCACCGGGAACGCGTCGGTGGTGTAGGTGATCGGCAGGTGCTCGTATTTCAGGCGGTGCTTCTTGCCGGGCTTGAGGACCAGGTTGAACTTGCCCAGCCGGCGCTGCTCGATGCCGAGGTCCGAGATCAGGTCAACGTCCGTGCCCAGGATGCCGAGCGACTCCGAGTTCACGATCAATTCCGGCGTGGCGTTCCACCACCCGTAGGATGCCTCGATGCGGTAGTCCTCGCCGATCGCCGGCCCGGCAGTGCGCGGACGAGACTGCGCGGCCACATCCCCGGCCCCCGCCAGCAGTCCCAGCAGGCCCAGAGTCAACGTGACGTACAGACGACAGACAGACATTCGCATAACGATCTCAGACACGTCAATGGACCTGTTGATCTGGTGATGACCTGCGAGCCGGTCACCAGATCACGAGGTCAACAGATCAACAGATCTATTGGTCCTTTCTTATTGCCCAACTATCCTTGCGACCGTCCAGGTCGCGCACGTCGAGCCCTCAACAGCCGTGCGGCGTTTTGTAGAGCACCCGAACAAGGTCGCGCAGGCCGTCGACGAACTGTCCGACGGCCCTCCACGCGCGCTCCATTACGCTCGTTCCTCTGCCGTGGCGGGCGCCGGGCCGCCGTTCAGAACAGAGGCCCACTTGGAGATGGCCGATGCCAGTACAATGACCGCCAGGACAAGCATGATGACGGTGTAAACCGTCAGCACCCATCCCTCGACATTCCGCGCCGCGTTGGCGCCGACCGCCAGCGGATAGTAGTTGTCGCGGACGTTCAGGAAGCCGCCCCACAGGGTATTGACCGCCAGGAAGCTGAGCGGCGCCACCGTTACCCATGCGTATCTCGCCTTGCCCGAATTGATCAGAATGCTGGTCGCCACCGCGAGGGCCACTGACGCGCCGAGCTGATTGGCGACGGCGAACGCCGGCCAGATGGTTGCCACCTGCCCGGTGGAAATCAGGTATCCCCAGGAACAGACGATGACCAACGTGGCGAAGATGCTGCCGAACTGATTGTCTGGACGAGCCAGTGGGGCGTAGGCACGGCCCATGAACTCCTGGAACAGGAAACGGCCCACGCGCGTGCCGGCGTCGATGGTCGTCAGGATGAACAACGCCTCGAACATGATCGCAAAGTGATACCAGTAGCCCAGCAGGCCGCTCATGCCTGGCAGCGCGCTGAAGATGTAGGCCATGCCGGCGGCCAGCGAGGCCGCGCCGCTGGCGCGTCCTTCGAGCGTCTCGCCGATGGCGGCCTCGAGTCCGGCCAGGTTCTGCGTGACCACCTGTTGCCCCTGGAACGTCAAATCCGCGAACGTGGCGGCGGGGACGTTGATGGCGAAGTAGTCACCGGTCGGCATGGCGCTCGCGGCAATCAACGCCATGATACCAACTACGCCTTCCATCAACATGGCGCCGTAACCGATCGGCCGGATGTCGCTTTCCTTGTCGATCATCTTCGGCGTTGTTCCGGAGCTGATTAAGGCGTGGAAGCCGGAGATGGCGCCGCACGCGATGGTGATGAAACAGAACGGGAATAACTGCCCGGGAATGACCGGGCCGCCACCGTCCGCGAATTCGGTGAGCGCCGGCATTTGAATCACCGGATTGACGATGATGATGCCCAGCGCCAGGAAGCCGATGGTGCCGATCTTCATGAACGAGCTGAGGTAGTCGCGGGGCGACAGCAGCATCCAGACCGGCAGCACCGACGCCGCAAAGCCGTAGACCGTCAGGGCGATGACGAGCTGATTGCGCGACAGATGGAACAGGCTGCCAATGGTTGAATCCGGATCGTTGAGCGGCGCGCCCAGCACCACGGCGAGAATCAGGCCAATGCAGCCGATGATCGTGGCTTCGGTAATCTTGCCGGCGCGCCAGCGATACATCCAGAAGCCCATGAACACCGCCAGCGGGATGGTGGCGGCAATCGTGAAGGTGCCCCACTGGCTTTCGGCCAGCGCGTTGACGACGTTGATGCCGAGACCAGCCAGCGCGATAACAATGATGAAGAAGATCGCGACCGCGGCCACGAAGCCAGTCGTGGGGCTGATCTCCTGCTTGACGATTTCAGGCAGCGAGCGGCCGCCGCGGCGTGTCGACGCCCAGAGAATCATCGAATCGTGCACCGCACCTGCCAGACAGCAACCGGCGACCAGCCAGATGAATCCCGGCGCGTAACCGAACTGGGCAGCGAGGGTCGGACCGATCAGCGGTCCCGCACCGCTGATGGCTGCGAAGTGATGTCCGAACAACACCCACCGCGTCGTCGGATAGTAATTCGCGCCGTCGGCCTTAGTATGCGCCGGCGTCTTGCGCGCATCGTCCAGCATCCAGATCTTGGTCGCGATGAACGCGCTGTAGTAACGGTAGGCGATGGCCATCACGCCCAAGGCCGTCAGAAGCAGATACAAAGCTCGCATAGGCTGGAAATATTACAGGCCAACAGGCCCTTAGGCCAACAGGTAACTGTTTGTCTCTGAACGCGCGTCAGCGGCGCGAGAAATGCTGGTAGCCGTCTGGAAGTTCTTCCGCGACCGCGCCACGCACCAGGACGAGCTCCGTGTGGTCCTTCGTGAACTCGCCGATCTTCGTCAGCGGCGGGTCAGCGACCTGCCGGGCGACCGCCCGCAGGGCACGGCCGCTCTTCGGGGGCACAGCGAACAGCAATTCGTAGTCGTCGCCGCCGATCAGCGCGGCGGAGACCGGATCTACGCGACGTCCGGTCCACCATTCCCGCGCGCCGGGATCGATCGGCAGCGAATCTGCGTCAATGCGGACGCCGACGCCACTGGCGGCGGCCACCTGCCGCAGCGCATCGGCGAGGCCGTCGCTCAGGTCCATGGCCGCCTTCGCCACCCGCGCCCGGCTGATGGCGATGCCAAGGCGCACGCGCGGCTCGGGCCGCCGATGGCGCGCAATGCAGGCGTCCGCCGCTCGCTGCTCCCCGATCCCTGATCCCTGATCCAGCATCTCCCACCCAGCCGCGGCGGCGCCAATCGTTCCGCTGAGCCAGATATCATGACCGGCGCGCGCGCCGCTGCGCGTCAGCCAACGGCGGGGCGGCACACTGCCACCGGCAGTGATGTCCACCACCAGCGGGCCATCCGTGCGCGAAATGTTGCCACCGATCACTGCCAGATGGTGCTGCACGGCGAGCGCGGCGACGCCGTCGACCAGCGCCTCTAGATCCTCCACGACGACCGTGCCCGGCAGGATTAATGACAGTGTCGCCCAACGCGGGACCGCGCCCATGGCGGCCAGGTCGCTCAAGTTCACGGCGAGTGCGCGATGGCCAATATCGTGCGGCCTCGAATACGCGCGGGAGAAATGCACGTTCTCAACCACCGCATCGGCGGTCACGACCAGGCGTTCGTTCCGTTCCGGCGCGAGGACAGCGGCGTCGTCGCCGGGACCGACCAGCACCGAGCTGGGGATGGGAGGGAGGCGTTGAAGGATGCGCGCGAGCAGCTCGCGCTCACCAATCTGAGCGGCGGTTAGAGGAGCAACCATGCGCCACGAAGCCCCGGGCGTTCCGACCACGGAGGGCCGCTCCGGTTGATGAAAGCCCCGCTTTGCCGTGTGAGAGGGATCGCTGAACCTGCGTTAGCAGGTGGAGCTGCTGTAAAAACCACGCTTTAGGCTTCCTCTCCGCGGAGGCATGCACACCACATGGCCGTCGCAACTCGCTTGGGTTGAAGACATCGGCTCAGACGAGCCCTCTAACCATCACGAGCAAAGCAGGAGAGTTGATCTTAGGTCCGCGGACGGGCCGGGTCAAGCTGCAGATTCATTCCGCCAGGGCCAGGGCCTGATCGACGATTTTTTCGATGGCTTCGGCGCGTGCGGTCACCGCGCTCGAACTGTTGGACAGCGTGGAGCGGGCGCGGAAGTACTCGTCGGTGATGTTGAGCGCCGTCAGGATGGCCAGGCCCATCGCGTCACTGGACGGAGAACTGCGCGCCGCCAGGGACATGCGCGCCTCGACGAACTCCGCGAGGTCGGTGACGTATTTCGGATCGAGCTGCGTCCGGATCGGATACTTCTGCCCGTGGACCTCGATGTGAACGACATTGGGATCAGGCATCGTGGGCCACCAGGCCTCCGGGCCTCCGGGCCATCAGGTTCACAGATTCAACCCGTCGAGCTGCTTCAGCATCTCGGTGACGCGCGTCTTGATGAGGTCGCGCTCCTCGCGCAGCGTCGTCACCTCGGCGCCGGCGTGCTCGACCGTCGCCATGCGGCCCCTCAGGCCCTCAATTTCGGCCTTCAACTTGGCGTTCTCTTCGGCCACCCGCGTCTGCTCGCCCTTGATGCGGACGATGGTGTTGACGAGCAGTTTGATCTTCTCTTCGAGCCGATCGATCGATTCGAGTCCGGGAGTCTTGGTTGGTGTCTGTGCCATCTGTGCCTTTTGCGGCTACCGCTGCTCGGCGCCGTGCTCGGCCTTCAACGCCGCGACAATGGCCGCCATGGCGGCACTCACGTCGTCATCGGTCAGCGTGCGTTCGGCCGACTGGAAGGTTAACCGATAGGAGAGGCTCACCCGGCCTTCCGGGATGCCTTTGCCCTGGTAACGGTCGAACTCCCGAACCTGCACGAGCGTCGGCGGCGCAGCCGTTCGAATGGTGCCACGAACCGTTTCCGCAGACAAGCTATCGTTGACGAGCAACGATACGTCGCGCACCACAGACGGGTAACGCGGCAGCGCCACGGCGCGCAGCGTCTCAGCGGGAGACGCGGCGCTCAGCGCGTCGAGGTCGACCTCGCCTACATAAATCTCATCCGCCGCTGGCAAATCACGCGCTTCCGCAATCGCGGGCAGCAGCTGGCCGAAGGTGCCGATGGTCTGGCCGTTGACGATCAGCGCTGCCGCGCGCCCGGGCGCCAGATACGGCGCGGATGCTTCGCCGAATGACGGCATGACGCTGAACACGGCGGCCAGCTGTTCGATGACGCCCTTGATATCGGAGAAGTCGACCGGCCGGCGCGCTCCGCTCCAGTGATCCGCGGTGGCCAGTCCGGTCCAGCCGAACCCCGTGCCGCGCGTCTCGCCGTCCACCGAGAAGCGCGTGCCGATCTCGAACACGCGCACGTCGGCGCGGCCATGGCGGCGGTTGTGGCTCAAGGTGTCAATCACGCCCGGCAGCAGGCTCGGACGCATGACGGCAAACAGCTCCGACAGCGGATTGGCGATGACCACGGCGGGCGATCCCGCGAGGAAGGGCTCTGCTGCCTGCTCCCGGATGAAGGCGAGCGTGATCGCTTCCGAGAAGCCCATGGCGAGCAGGGCCGTGCGCGCCCGCCGATCGCGCGCGATGCGCGCATCGGACGGCGGCGGCGCCTGTTCCACACCTGGGAACGTCGTTGGCAGGTGCTCGAACCCATAGTGCCGGCCGACCTCCTCGATGAGATCGACCTGCCGGTGCATGTCAACCCGCCAGGCGGGCGGGCGTACTTCCCAGCCCGCCGGTCTCGGCGAAGCCTCGTGGGCGGCGGCGGACCGCACCTCGAAGCCGAGCGACGTCAGGATCCGCACAACCGCATTGTCGGGCACGTCCATGCCGAGCAGACCGCTGATGCGCCCGCTCTCGAGGTGCATTGCCTTTGGCTGATACGGCGCCGCATAAACGTCGGTCGCGTCGCCGGTGAAGGTGCCCGCGCCGATGTGTGCGAGCAGCTGCAGGGCGCGCGCCATCGCGCGTGGCGGAGCGGTGCGGTCGGCGCCACGTTCGAAACGCGACGAGGCTTCGGTTTTCAGTCCGAGCGTCCTGCTCGTCGATCGAATCTGAGACGGGAAGAAGTAGGCCGCTTCGAACACGACCTGCGTGGTGGCGCTCGAAATTTCGGATGGCGAGCCGCCCATGACCCCGCCAATGTCCTCGGCGCACTCCGCGTCGGCGATCACCAGCATGTCGCTGCTCAGCACCCGCGCCTTGCCGTCGAGCGTCGTCATCTGCTCGCCCGGCTTCGCGCGCCGCACGACGATCTTGCCCTGGCGCATCTTCGTGAGGTCGAAGGCATGCATCGGCTGGCCGAGCTCGAGCATCACGTAGTTGGTGATGTCGACGATGTTGCTGATGGGGCGGACGCCGCACATCGTGAGGCGATCCTGCATCCACTGCGGCGAGGGGCTGACGGTCACGTTGGCAATGGCGCCCACGTAGCGCCCGCAGAGCGACGGCTCCTCGATGCTGATGTCGACCTTGCCGTTCGTTTGGAGCGGGACGACCTTCGCCGTCGGTGACTCCGAGCCCTGCTGTCGGCGGCTGATGCCGTCGCCGTGCAAAGGCAGGTCGTAGGCGACCGCGATCTCGCGCGCGATGCCGATGACGCTCATGCAGTCGGGGCGATTGGCCGTCACCTCGAAGTCCATGACGACATCGGCTGGTGTTCCATCGGCGCCGACGCCGTGCGCCTCGAGGCTTTCGAGCGGTAGGCCGCGGAGGCCCAGCCGCGCGCCGATCTCCTCGGCCGACGCCTTGACGTCGACAAATTCGCGAATCCAGGACAGTGGGACTTTCATATCCCGAACTGCTCCAGGAAACGGAGGTCGTTTTCGTAGAACAGCCGGATATCGCCCACGCCCCACTTGAGCTGCGCGACGCGCTCCACGCCCATACCGAACGCAAAGCCGGTGACGGCATCGCTGTCGTAGCCGACCGCTTCGAACACCGCCGGGTGGACCATGCCACTGCCGAGAATCTCAATCCATCCGCTCTTCTTGCAGAGCGAGCAGCCAGCGCCGGCGCACTTGAAGCAGCGGATGTCGACTTCGGCGCTGGGCTCGGTGTACGGGAAGAAGCTGGGACGGAACCGCACTTCGGCCGAGCCAAACAGCGCGCGCGCCATGGCGCTGACCGTGCCCTTGAGATCGGCGAGCGTGATGCCCTTGCCCACGACCAGGCCTTCAACCTGGTGGAACATCGGGGTGTGCGTGAGGTCGAGGTCGTCCTTGCGATAGACCGGACCGATCGCCACCAGCCGCACCGGCGGGGCGTTGTGCTCCATGTGGCGGATCTGCATCGCGCTGGTATGCGTGCGCAGCAGCGTGAGCGGAGCTGCCTTGGTGCCGGCCGGCACTTCGGCGCCATAGCTTCGAGGCTGTAACGGCGTCCTCAGGTAGAGCGTGTCGTGCATGTCGCGCGCCGGGTGATCGGCCGGCATGTTGAGCGCTTCGAAGTTGTGATAGTCGTCCTCGATCTCGGGCCCTTCGAGCACCTGGTAGCCGAGACGCGTGAAGATGTCGATCACTTCATCGCGCACCAGGCTGAGCGGGTGGCGGTGGCCGAGCTGGAGCCCGCGGCCGGGCAGCGTGAGGTCGACGGCGTTCTTCGGGCGGCGCGTGGCGGCCAGCGCGCTGGCGCGCTCGGCAATCGCGGCTTCGACGTCCTTCTTGAGATCGTTGGCGCCCTTGCCGAGCGACTTCCTCTGCTGGGGCGTGGCGGTTTTGAGCGCCTCCATGAAAGCGGCGGTCCAGCTGTTGCTGCGGCCGATCCAGCGGTTGCGCAGCGCCTGCAGCTCGGCGTCCGTACGCACGGCAGCCAACTCGGCACGAAACAGCGCGCGTGCGTCTGCTGGACTGATGCTGGAGTCGATTGGCGCGCTCATGGAAGTTGTCAGTTACCAGTTGCCAGTTGCCAGCGATGGAAGCCGGCAACTGGCAACTG
>VFZG01000080.1 GCA_016871275.1 Acidimicrobiia bacterium
AATACGATCCTGAGCTGCAAGAACGGCGACATTGTCATCGACGACCGCGCCAACATTGGCTTCAACTGCGAGATCTTCTCGGCGTCGAAGGTGCGTGTCGGCAAGGACATCCTGATGGCGGCCTACACCTACCTGGTGGGCGGCGACCATCTCTATGACCGGACCGACATCCCGGTGCTGCAGCAGGGGCGCACGGCCCGAGGCATTGACGTCGGCGACGGGACGTGGCTCGGAACGCACGTGGTGGTCACGGATGGGTCCACCATCGGCCGCGATGCCATCATCGGAGCCGGCGCGGTCGTGGTCGGCGAGATCCCCGATTTCGCCATCGCCACGGGAATCCCGGCCAAAGTGACTCGCCATCGTAAGGAGCAGCCTGATGGCCCGGAGGCCTGACGGCCCGATGGCCTGATGTGCGGGATTGTCGGAATCGTTGAGCGGAATCTCGATCGGCCCGTCGCCGCCGACGAGCTGGCGCGCATGGTGCGGATGCTGCACCATCGCGGCCCGGACGAAGAGGGCAGCATCACGCTGCCCGGCGTGGGCCTCGGCATGCGCCGGCTGGCGATTGTCGATCTGTCTGGCGGCCAGCAACCCATCCTGAACGAGACCGGCGACATCAAGATTGTCGCCAACGGCGAGATCTACAACTTCCGCGAGCTGCAGCGGGAGCTCGAGGGCCACGGACACCGCTTCCACTCGCGCAACTCCGACATCGAGGTGATGGTCCACGCCTATGAGCAATGGGGCGAGGATTTTCTCGTGCGGCTGCGCGGCATGTTCGCGCTGGCCATCTGGGACGGCCGCACCAAGACGCTGATTGCCGCCCGCGATCGGGCCGGCGAGAAGCCGCTGTACTGGACGCAGACGCCAGGCAGGTTGTTGCTGGCGTCCGAGGTCAAGGCGCTGCTGGTTCGCCCGGAGGTGTCGCGTGAGCTCGATCCGGTCGGCTTGGATCAGTTCCTGACCTACGAGCACATCCTCGCGCCGCGCACGCTGCTGAAGGGCGTGCATAAGCTGCCGCCGGCGCACGTGCTGCGTTACCGCAACGGCGACGTCAGCGTGCATCGCTACTGGGACGCCGCGGATGTCGAGCTCCAGGACTGGCGCGACGAGGACGCCGCCGCGGCGCTGAGGGAGTCGCTCGGAATCGCGGTCGAGCGCCAATTGATGGCTGATGTGCCGCTGGGCGCGTTTCTGTCGGGCGGCATTGACTCCAGCTCAATCGTCGCCTTGATGAGCCAGGGCGCGTCACAGCCGGTCAACACCTTTAGCATCGGCTTTTCGGACGGGACCTACAACGAGCTGCCGTATGCGCGGGAAGTCGCGGCGCTGTTCAAAACCCATCATCGAGAGCGGCAGGCATCGCCGGACCTGGGCGAGATGTTCGAACGGTTGATCGTGCATCTCGATGAGCCGTTCGCGGACGTGTCGTTGTTTCCGACCTTCACCGTGTCCGAGCTGGCGCGCGAGCACGTGAAGGTAGTGCTCTCGGGCGATGGGGGAGACGAGCTGTTCGGCGGCTACGATGCCTACCAGGCGCAGGCACTCGCCGCCCGGCTCGGGTGGATGGGCGATGCGCTGATGCCGGCCATCGCCGGGGTTGCTTCGGCGCTGCCGCCAACCGAGAAGAAGAAGGGCCTGGTCAACAAGGTCAAGCGATTCAGCACCGGTGCTACCACGGCGCCCCCCGATCTCGGTCACTACCGCTGGATGGTGTACCTGAGCGCTCGCGATAAGGCACGGCTCTACCGGACCGGCCTGCGCGATGCGCTCGCTTCGAGCGATGTGTATGCGCCGGTGCGCGACGCCCTCGGGCGATTCAGCCAGGACGATGTGCTGAACCGGCAGTTATACGCGGACTTGAGTCTCTACCTGGCCGACGACATTCTCGTGAAGGTCGACCGCATGAGCATGGCCACCTCGCTCGAAACACGCGCGCCGTTCCTGGACGCCGACGTGATGGAGTTGGCCTTCTCGATGCCGGGGCGCCTCAAGATCCGCAACGGCGAACGCAAGTGGATCCTGAAGCAGGCGATGAGCGACGTGTTGCCGGAGTCGATCCGCACCCGCCGGAAGGAAGGCTTCAGCGTCCCGATGAAGAACTGGCTGCGGCGCGAACTGCAGCCGCTGATGCGGGACCTGCTGTCGCGCGCGCGCGTGTCTCAACGCGGGCTGTTCGACCCGGCGGTCGTCGAGCAGCTGATGAACGATCACGTCGACGGCCGGGAGAACCACGCGCACACGTTGTTCCCGCTGATGGTCCTCGAACGCTGGGCCTCGGAGTATTTGCAGGCTCCCAACTTCTCGAGCCCGCCCGCCCGCTAAAAAGAAAAGGCGCACGGAACATCCGTGCGCCCGCACTCTCGAGCCGCCTGTGAACTACGACAGGTGCTTGCTGACCAACTTCGTCATTTCGAACATGTTGACGGCTGACTTCTTGAAGATCGCCTTCAGCTTGTCGTCCGCGTTGATCATGCGCTTGTTCTTCTTGTCCTGCAGGCCGTTCTTCTTGATGTAGGCCCACAGCTTCTTCGTGACCTCGGTACGCGGTATGCCTTTGCTGCCGACCACTTCCGCGAGCGCGGCGCTCGGCGTGACGGGCTTCATGAACGCGGCGTTTGCCTTGCGCGGCTTGGCGGCTTTCTTCGCTTTCTTGGCCATCTGATCTCCCTATGAAGCTGCCTTCGTAAACGGCAGCGTGCAGAGGGAGATTACCACTAATTCACACTTTCTCCCTATGGAAATGTGTGAAAGATCCTATGGGGCTCGCAGGCTAGCGGGCCAGCAGGCTAGCAGGCTAGCCCGCTGGCCCGCTAGCCCGCTGGCCCGCTAGCCTGCTAGCCTGTCAATCCCGTGGCAGTTTGAAGAACGCCTCGGCCTCGGCGAGCTCGTTCCGGGTGCGCCGCTCATCCCAGCTGTGGGCGCCCGCCATGATGGCTGCGGCTCGCTCCAGGGCGTCGGCGCCAGGGTGCCCGGCAGCTCCGGCCTCGGTGCGGCGAATGACCGCATCGCCCAGTTTGACGGCCATTTCCCGCCGTGCGGCATAGAGGATTTCGGCGCCCAGCACGTCGCAATTGCGCCCCAGGGGGAGCGCCAGTGCGGGCACGTCGCGCGCCATCTGCAGCACCCGGTCGTAGCCGGTGCCATAGGTCGTGGCAATCCGCTTGAGCGTTGCCGACGGGATGCCGTCGACGTCCCGCTGGACGACCGCCTTCAGGAAGTTGCCCATGTGGTTGATGCTGCCGCCCTGCAAGGGCGTTTCGGCGGTCCGGCAGGCCGGCGGCGTCTGGTGGCCCAGGGCCCTGAACACCGCGTCGATGGCGAGTTCGGCCGTATGCCGGGCGGTGGTGTAGCGGACGCCGAACATCGAGACCAGGCCCTGTAGGCCATGGCTGGCATGGTCGACAACCCGGCTTTCCTTCATCAGCCGGACGCGTGTGCCCTCGCCGGAGGTCATCGGCAGCAGGCCTCGATGCACCAGCTTCACGTCGGCGGCGGTCAGGCCGGCATGCGGGAACGCTTCGCGCGCATCCTTCAGGAACGCTTCGAGATCCCAGCGCGACACCTTGAGCTGATCGGCGGTGCCGTCATGCGCGTCGTGGCTGGTTCCCAGTATCGAGACATCGCGCCATGGCACCATGAACAGGTAGCGGCCATGGACCAGCCCGCCGCAGGCATGGTCCTCCACGATCTTGCGCGTGATGATGTTCATCCCCCGCGACAGCCGCGGCGGTGGAGCGCCCTGTGCCGCAGGCGGCAGGTCCGCCAGCAGGCTCGCGGCCCACGGCCCCGCCGCATTGACCACCACCGAACCGCGAATCGCAAAGGTCTCGTTGGTGAGTCGGTCCTCGACCGTGACACCGGTGACCCGGCCGTTCTCCTGCAGCAGGCGGTTGACCTTTACGTAGTTGGCGCCGCAGGCGCCGGCGTCAATGGCCGAGAGCAGGAACGACAGCGTCACCCGATCCGTGCTGAGCATCTGGTAGTCGTACCAGACTGCGCCCCCCGTTACCCCCCGGGCACTCACGACCGGATTCAGCCGTAGCGCCTCTTCCTTGCCGACAATGCGGCTGTTCGGCAGGTGGGTGCCGGGGTCGGGCAGGGCGTCGTTGCGATCGCGGGCGACCGCGTCGCTGATGGCCAGCGCCATCCGCATGGTCAGCGCGCTGCGTCGAGGATGGTGGGTCGTTGGCACCACGAACGGCAGCGGACGGACCAGGTGCGGCAGAATGCGCGCCAGCGCCCGACGTTCCCTGATGAACAGCCGCATCTGCGAGAAGTTGAAGGCTTGCAGCGATCGCAGCCCGCCGTGCAGGGTCTTGAGGTTGTTGAACGACGTCGCGGCCCCAAAGTCGTCCTTGTCGACAATGGCTACGGACAGGCCGCGTTGCGCCGCGTCCCAGGCCGCGGCTACGCCGTAGAACCCGGCGCCGACGATGATGACGTCGAACTTGGTATCCGCCAGCCGGCGGAGGTCCCGCTGCATCTTTGAAGGGTGACATTGTACGATAGGGAGTTGTGATCGACGCCATTCGGGACTACTGGAACCACCGCATCCACGACCTGGAGATGACCGACCAGCCGGTCGGCACCAAGCGGTTTTTCGAGGACCTGGATGAGTACCGTTTCGACAAGCTCCACTACCTCCCCCGTCTAGTGGATTTTTCGGGGTTTCGAGGACAGCGGCTCCTGGAGGTCGGGTGCGGCATCGGCACCGATCTCGTGCGTTTTGCCAAGGGCGGCGCGCGTGTGACCGGCGTTGACTTGTCGCAGACGGCGATCGACCTGGCCCGGAAGAACTTCGAGCTCAATGGCGTCAACGCCGAAGAACTGGTCGCGGGGAACGGCGAGGCGTTGCCGTACGCCGATGCGTCATTCGACGTGGTCTACGGCCATGGCGTCATCCAATACACGGCCGATGCGCCGCGGCTGATTCAGGAGCTGCACCGCGTACTGAAGCCCGGCGGCACGGGCCTCTTCATGGTCTACAACCGCGTGTCCTGGCTGAATGCCTTGTCGAAGGTGATGCAGGTGGCGCTCGAGCACGAAGACGCTCCGGTGCTGACGAAGTACTCCATCGGGGAATTTCGGCAGCTGCTCGCGCCGTTCGCGGAGACCAGCATCGTTCCCGAGCGATTCCCCGTGAAGTCCCGGCTGCACAAGGGCTGGAAGGGGGTGGCGTTCAACACGATGTTTGTCGGCACGTTCAACGCGTTGCCGCGCGCCTGGGTGCGGCCGCTCGGCTGGCACCTGATGGCGATGTGTCGCAAGTAATCGGCGCGCGCCACGCGCGATCCGCCACTCAGGCCGGTGGTGCGGCTGCGCCGCCGGTGCGGCGTTTTTCCATCGACGCGCGCACCAGGAAGCGGGCGTAGGGAACGACCTGCTTGATGGCCGCGACGTTCATCTGGCACGGGCTCAGGCAGGTGGGGCACTTGTGGTCGCGAATGTCGCGGCGATGCGCCTGCGCGGTCTCGCGGAAATAGATCGCTTCCGGGTCTTCCTGCGTCAGGTTGCCGACCACGTCGCTATTCTCGCAGAAGAACAGGTCGCCGTTCGGGTTCAACATGATGCCCTGAGTCATGAACGGACACGGCGCGGTGCGGTGATAGCCGTTGGCGATCATGTCCGCGTAGTGCATGTAGATGTAATTCTGGCCGTCGAGCAGCGGATCCTGTCGGACCCGATCGAGGAAGAACTTGCGCATGCGCTGTTCTTCGAGGCCGATCGGCCTCATGCCCTTTTCGAGCTCGGCGTTGCCCAACATGGCGTCGGTGAAGCGCACCATGTTGAACACGATGTCGAGCTTCTCTTTCTTCGCCCACGCCAGGATGTTGTCGGCGTCCTCGAGGTTCTTTGAGAAAATCGTCGAGGAGATGCCGAAGTTGAAGCGATGCGTCTTCTGCAGTTCCTGCATGGCGGCAATGGTCTTGCCGGCCTTTTCGAAGGCATTCCGGACGTTGCGCACGGAGCCGTGCATGTCGCCGACGCCGTCGATCGACACGCGCGTCGAGAAGATCACGTTGCGATCGTTGCAGAGCTGCACGATCTTCGTCAGCATGGGAATCGCGCGGTGATGCGTGATTCCGGTGGTGTTGAGCGTGAGCTTCCGGAGCTTCGGGAATTTGTCGATCATCACCCGGGCGATATCAACCAGGTCATTGCGGGTGGTCGGTTCGCCGCCGGAGATCGACGCGTTCTCGATGTCCTTCCAGAGGTTGGAGCTGAAGGCCTGTTCGATCTGCGCCATCGTCATGTCTTCCTTGCGATTGCCGCGCGTCCAGTTGCTGCACATCTCGCAGCGGGCGTCGCACACAAACGTGCAATGGAAGATGAAGACGGTCGGGTGCAGCGGAATGTGCTTCGCGACCGCGGCCCGAACCAGATCCCTGGGCGCGCTCATGGCGGCTTTCGCGAGGTACTTCGCTACGTAAACTTGTGCCATCTAACTCTAGGAGTCTACAGGATTTCCGGCGTCGATGCACTCTCGAATCATCGGCGTTTCAGGAAGCCCCGAGGGTTGAACGTCAGCAGGAATTTGTCCATCTCGGCATCGTGCTCAAACGGCGCGCCACCCTGGAGGAACGCCTCGAGCGCTTCCATGGGGCCGGGACCATGTTCGGGATCGACCGGATGGCCGTTCAGGTTCGTGTCCTCGACGATCAAATAGCTACCCGGTGTGACCAGGGGCGCATAGGCGTTGAGTTCCGCCAGCACGTGCTCGCGTCGGTGATCCGAGTCCAGAACCACCATGATGGGACCAGCATTCCCAACCCTCTCGCGAACGCGCGCGACCATGTCGGGGGCAATCGACGACCCAGTCAGGTAGGTGACCCGCGCATGCGACGGCCGGCCCGGCCGCTCCTCAACATCGATGGTCACGACCTGGCCGTGGCCAATCAGGTCCATCATCGTCGCCATGAAATGCGCGCTGGCGCCAAACGCAGTGCCGGTCTCGACGATGACCGCAGGTCGCAGGCGGAAAAACAGTTCCTGGTAGAGCCAGAGATCGAGCGGGCACTTCAGGATGGGGTGCCCCATCCAGTAGGTGTTGCGCCAGGTCTGATTGAACGCGCGAGCCTCGAAGTAGAGCTTGTGGAATTCGTCGATCGCCGTACGCTCGTCAGCTTTGTTGACCGCGATGCGACGGTACAGCACGCCGCGGAGCGTCTTTACTTCGTGACGGACGATTCGAGCCAGCGTGCCCAGCATGCTCACGGTTGCGCCGGCTGGGAGGGCTGATCGGCGCCGCGCAGGTACATCCAGGCGCCGGGCAGGTTGCCGATGATGCCAATGCCGACGAACAGGGTCGAGAGCAAGAAGGCGGCAGTCGCGTCGACGCCGAGCGGCGCGAGTGTCCAAATCATCGCGCCCTGAGGCAGGCCGAACCCGCCGATCGACAGCGGCAGCAGGATAACCAGAATATTCAGTGGCATGAACACCCAATAGTAGCTGAACGGTAGGGTGAGGCCGAGACCGAGGCCCAGCACCCAGGCGAGGACGATGCGGTTGGCTTGTACGGCGACCGACAGGCCTGCGACCTGCAGCAGCGTGGCGCCGTGGGTGCGATAGCTCGCCATTGCGTCGCTGACGCGAAGCAGCGCTTGCGCCACCCGAAAGCGTCGCGACGTGACGGACAGCAGCCGCACCACCACGCGATCGGCATACAGACCGCCCAGTCCGCCGGCCAGTAACAACAACGTAGCGACGACCAGCAGCGGCCGCGCGCTTGCGGGCAATGCGGTGAGGGAGAACAACATCCCGAGGCAGCCGGTCACCCCGACCGCCAGCAAGCCAAGCCAGCGATCGGCGATCACGCTGGCCGCGGCCGCGCCGCCACGACCGGTGTGTCTGGTCACCGTCCAGGCACGCACGGCGTCTCCGCCGACGCCAGCCGGCATGAAACTGCCGAGAAACGAACTCACGAAAAAGATCCTCGCGAGCATCCGGTTGGAGAGCGCGGTGGTTGGGCGAATCAGCAGCATCCAGCGCTGCAGCATCAACAGTCGATCGACGCCCACCAGGGCGAGGGCCGCGGCGACCAATGGCGGGCTGAAGGCGCCGAGCGCATCGCGGGCCGCTGCGGGCTCGACGCTTCGTGTCACCCAGCCCAGGACCGCAACGGTAATGATCGCGCGAACAATGGGCGCCGCGCGGCCGGAGGTCACAATGCGTTTGTGCGCGGACGCTGCGCCACGAAAGTCAACGTCTCAAACAGGTTCTTGCGAATCCTGAACAGGAAATCGTCGGTGCCGGTGTAGCGCGACAGCGGATCGATCCCAGGAACGTTCACGAGCGAGGCCGCGGCGGCCAACAGATCGCGGCCGAGTCCGGTCGCGATGCCAATCGATCGCTCGACCCGCAGGATGTCGAATCCGCCGTCGTTGAATAACTGTCGCACGCGACGCTCCGTCGTCACGAAGTTGTGCGTGTAGTCGACGTCCCAGAAGAACTCGCGCTCCTTCAGGTAGTCGGGTACGACGACAAAGAAAATCCCGCCCGGCTTCAATGATCGGAAAGCCTCCGCCGTGAATTGCCTCGCATCGTCAATGCCGCGCATGTGCTCGAGGACTTGGTCGGCGTAGACAACGTCCGCGGAGGCATCGACCATCGGCATCGGCGGTGTCCAGGCCTCAATCACCTTCAGGCCCTTGTTTCTGAGGACGTCCAGCAGGATGGGGCTGGCTTCGATGGCGGTGTAGTCCCAGCCATGGGCCACTGCGAGCTCGCCCAGCGTGCCGTGGCCCGGGCCAATCTCGAAGAACGAACCCGGTGCCGTGGCGTAGCGCCCGAGCAGACTCAGCCGATGCCGCTCGATGCGCGAGCGCCGTCCGGCACCATAGGTCGTCAGGCTCTTTTCGGAGAACGTCTTGTAGAACTGCGAGTCAGCCACGGCAAGGTCAGGAAAGCCGGGACCAGCGTGTTGCCAGCCCCGGCGATCGTACTAGCTGCCGCAGGTCCTGGCGGTAGTCGTCGGCCCGCCCGGACGCGGATACATGGTACGGCCAATCGAACCGGCATTAAAGGTCACGTCGGTCACATCCCCCCACTGCGTGACGGGTGTGGAGCCGCAGTGGCCGCCGATGATGTCAAAGATATACACCTCGTGGCGGTTGTGGATCGAGGAGCCGTTCAAATAGAAGTAGCTCACCACGTCGTGTGAGGGGTCGTTCATGAAGCCGCGCTTGGCGTTGTAACCCCAGCGACCGTCCTTGGCCCGCAGGGCATCCACGGCCCGATCCATGAACTCCCACGAGCCGCCATGATCCTGACACGAGTTGCGGAGCGCGGCGGGGAACTGGTCGGCGACCTGGCGCACCAGACCTGACTCGTTCGGGCGCGGCTTGCGGGTTTCACCGGCGCCGAGAGGCGAGATCGGTGCGGCGCAAGTGCCACTCGTGGTGATGGTGGGTGTCGGCGCGACAACCGCCACCGGACGGGCCGGGGACATGAAGCTGCCCCATGACGACCAGGGGCCATGCGCGCCAGCCAGATTCGCGCGGATGCGCCACGAGTACACCGTGTCGTAGTCGAGATCGAACGGGACAATGTGGGCGCCCAGGTTCGCCGTTTCGCCGACCGTCGTCGAATACACCACCGTGGTTGGAGTACTGAGCTGGATGTCGTAGGCGACGCCAATCGATTCGTACCTGCCCTGCGAGTTGAGCCAGATCAGCGACGGCCGCCGATCTTCCGCGCGGACGCCATCGGTCGGGGCGACGATCGCGGGCGCCGTCA
>VFZG01000081.1 GCA_016871275.1 Acidimicrobiia bacterium
CCTTTGTAACCGCCGTCACCGTCGTTCAGGGGCAGGGACAGGAAGTACTCGATCATCGGCTTGTCGTCGGTGAGCAGCGGGCCGTCGCCGGCGAACTCACGCATCTCCGCCGGGCCCGCGAGGAAGATGCGTCGCAGCGTCGCCACGTCCCACGGGAACTGCTCGAAGCCCGTGCGGCGCGCTTCGTAGGCACTGCGGCTCAGGGTGAACGGCTCCATGCTGCCCAGCATCAGGCTGCCATCGCCCCACAGCGTGGTGTAGGGGAAGACCGACAGGAACGTCCGCATCAGCAGCTTGTACTCGGTGGCCGTATCGCCGCCGTTCCATTGCATCGCCAGTCCGCCAGGGGCGAGGCGGCTGCGCACCAGCTCGTAGTACTCCTTCGAATAGAGCGAACCCGCTCCCGCGTGCCGCGGCAGGATGATGTCCGCCGTGACCACGTCGTACTTCTTTCGCGACATCAACATGAAGTTCCGGCCATCGTCCACGTGCAGGTGCACGTTCGGGCGGGTCAGCAGATCGAAGTTGATGTGCTTGAAGAACTCCGAGCCGTCGACGACCGCCTGTGACAGCTCGACGACGTCGGTGTCGATGCCCATGCGCGCCACCGCGCCGGGTGTGGCGCCGCCGCCGAGGCCGATGACCAGCGCGGTCTTCGGATTGGGGTGGAGCATGACCGGCAGCGCGCCGATGCGATGGTGGACGAAGGCGGTGCCGGGCGAATCGTTCGCCTGGTGGTTGCCGTCGAGATACATCACCCGCATCGGCTGACTGCCGCGGCGAGTGTGCACGGCGACCGTGGTCTGCGCGCCCTCTTCGCGCCACACCAGCGTCTCGTTAGGGTGAAAGCGCTCGAATGCCACGTCGAACGGATCCACCGCGATCGCCCCTCCGACGGCCAGCAACAGCACCGCGGTGGCCGCGATGCCGATCGACATGCCGGCGTGACGGCGTCGCTCGGAGAGCGCCAGCAGTACCGCTGACAGGGAGGCCAGCGCCGACACCAGGATCAGGCTCGGCCGCGTGCCGAGCCACGGCAGCAGCACGAAGCCGGCGAACACTGACCCGAGAATCGCGCCGAGCACGTTCAGCGAATAGAACATGCCCGTTCTGCGGCTGGCGTCCTGCGCGCTGGCGCCGCCGATCCACAGCGTCAGCCCGATCGGAAACGCCACGCCGAGCAGCAGCGTGGTCGGCAGCATCGCGACCAGGCTCGATGCGGCCAGCGGCGCCAGGTAGGGATTGACGCCAATGCGCTCGAACAGGGGTGTGGCCGCATCCGACGCCGCCTGCGCCTGCGTCAACAGGTTGAACGACACGACCGCCGAACATCCGATCAGCGCCTGAATGCCCGCCAGCACGTGCACCCACGGCAAACGCCAGCGCAGCAGCGGCGAGGCCAGCCCGCTGCCGAGCGCAATGCCGGCCAGCACGCACGCGAGCATGATCGTGAACGCGTAGGCGGTGGGCCGCAGGAACACCACCAGCACACGGAACCAGATGATCTCGAGCGCGAGCGACAGGAAGCCGGAGACGAAGAACGCCCACAGGATCAATTGCCGCTGGCCGCGAGTGGTATCGGCGATGGGGGCGGCCGCCGCCTCCGCGGCCTCGGCGCCCGGCTGCTGGGCCGGAATCGCATGGCCGGCGACGATTGCAATCAGCCCGATGAGGATATTCGTGGCCGCGGCGATCTCGAACGACTGCATCACTCCCAGTTCGGAGATGAAATAGAACCCTGCGCTCAGCGCGCCGGCAATCGCGCCGGTGGTGTTGATGGCGTAGAGCAGGCCGATGCGCGAGCCAATCCGCGCGTCGCGCGTCACCGCCGACTTGATCACCAGCGGCAGCGTCGCCCCCATCAACGATGTCGGCACAATCAGCAGCAGGAACGCCACGACGAAGCGAATCGCGGTGAGCGCCACTACGGACGAGGGCAGCATCGGATGGACCGAAATCCACAGGCCGGTCAGCCCGTCGAGCAGGAACGGCGTGCTGAACGCCGTGACGCCGACCAGTACCTCGGCGATGCCAAACGCCGCCAGCGGCTTCGGAAGCCGTGCGGCCAGGCGCCCGGCCAGCCAGCTGCCCGCGCCAAGGCCGGCCATGAAGCCAGCCAGCACGGTGCTGGCCGCGTATACCGTGACGCCGAACACCAGCGCCAGCATGCGCAGCCACATCACCTGGTAGACCAGCGCGCAGGCGCCGGACCCGAAGAACAGCGTCAGCAGCAGCGGCAGCAGCCAGCGAGGAGAGCGCGAGTCGGTGCTTGTGGTGGTGTCAGTCACCGTGGGGGCATCGGCACGAAAGCGGAGGTGCGCTGGATGTAGTCAGCGTATTCCGGTTTCGTGGTCTTGAGCGTTTGTTCGAGCAGCGAGACACCGGAGACCCGAATCAGTAGCCACGTCATGATCGCCGGGCCAATCAGTCCCAGGTAGCTGCCGGTGGCCAGCGCAAACAGGCCGAACCCCCACCACAGCAGCGCTTCGCCGAAGTAGTTCGGGTGCCGGGTGTAGCGCCACAGGCCGCTGTCGAGGATGCGGCCCTTGTTCGTGGGATCCGCCTTGAACCGGCGCAGCTGCTCGTCGCCGACCGCTTCGAAGAGGAAGCCCGCCGCAAACACCATCGCTCCCGCGACATCCCACGCCGTCAGCCGCTCCGGCGCGGCCGGCGCGATAGCGTAGTAGAGCGGCATGGAAATGATCCAGGCGATCACTGCCTGGAGGACGAAGACCTTGAAGTAACTGAACCACCACCACGACGCGCCGCGCTCACTTCGCCATTTGGCGTAGCGGAAGTCTTCGCCGTGCCCGATGTTCCGCGCGCCGATGTGCCACGCCAGGCGGATCGCCCACAGCGCCAGCAACGCCACCACCAGCCATCCGCGGCTCTGGGCCCCCGAAGTCGTCAGGAAATAGGTGAGGCCGATCACCAGAATGCCGGGGCCCCACCACATGTCGACAATGCTGGAGTTCTTCAGGATCACGGACACGATCCACAAGCCCGTGAACAAGGCGACGACAGCGGTGAGGCCGATTAGCACAGCATCTCCTGGCCCGCGCGGTGCGCAGGCGGCTAGCGCGGTGGGAATCGCGAGTAGAGGTAATCCACCAGCGGCTGTCGCTCGGGCTCCATCACCGACGCCCCCCAGCGCACCATCTTGTTGACCGAGTTGGTCCAGCCGGCCTTGCTCAACTTCTGCTGCTCGATGATGTCCGCATCATGGCAACTGAGGCAGGCTCGCTGGTAGGTGGCGGCCCCGGCGGCGGTGTCGGGCTGTGGCGCCTGGCCTCCGGAGCTTCGGCGAGGAGGGCCGAAGTGCGCCGCCAGGTACGGTTGCAGCACCGCTCGCTCCTCGGGAGTGATCTGCGATCCCCACCGGACCATCTTGGCGACCGAATTGGTCCAGCCGGTCAGCGACAGTTTCTGTGACGTCACGATGTCGGCGTCGTGGCAGATCAGGCAGCGGTTCGTCAACACCTCGGCGCCAGGTCCGGGCGGCAGCTGCTGCGCGCTCACGCCCTGTCCCAGGCACAGCGCACCGATCCACCCGAGCACCCAGGCAGCCGGGCGCTTAGGCACCCTTCACCTCCACGCGCACGGAGTCGTACTGATTCCAGAGGTAGCCCGATGGATTCCACTGCGACACCGCCGGCTGCATGTTGCCGAGCGAGTCGGTGGCGCGCGACAGGATCAGGTACGACTGCGCCTTGTCGGCGTTCAGCGTGTACTCGAACCGCCGCCACGCGAAGCGCGCCTGCTCACCGGTCAGCCGCGCCGGCTGCCACGTCGCGCCGTTGTCGGTCGAGATGTCCACCGCCTTGATGTCGTTCTCGCCGGCCCACGCGAATCCGCCAACGTTGATCTTGCCGGCCGCGAGCGCGGCGCCATTGGCGGGAATGGTAATCAGCGACTTCACCGGCATGCCGCGCAGTGGTTCCATGTCCCTGGCATCCACCGCGGCGCCCGGGGCGACGCGACGGTTGGGATAGCGGTAGCCGGTTGCCACCCAGAAGCTGTCCGAATCCCTGGGGATCAGGTTCAGCGCGTTGAGCCACTTAATCGAATAGGCGCCTTCCCAGCCGGGCACGATCGCCCGTAGCGGCGCGCCGTGCGCCAGCGGAATCGGCTGGCCATTCATGTCCCACGCGATGATCGTGTCCGGGTGTACCGCCTTGGTCATCGGCACCTGCCGCACGAAGGCGGGCTGCGTGCCCATCGGGCGATCGGCGGCGTGCATTTCCACGTTGAGGGCGCTGGCCCTGGTGCCGGCCTTCTTCAGGATGTCGGACATGCGCGCGCCGGTGAAGCGGGCCGTTCCGACCGCGCCCTTCTCCCACTGGATGCCGGCCATCGCCGGCTCGAAGAACGCGCGGCCGTTGCCGGCGCACTCGAGCGTCATGGTGATGGTGTGGGCCGGCAGCTTCTTGATCTCGTCGAGCGACAGCGACAGCGGCGAGTCGACCTCACCGCCGACCTTCAGCGTCCACGAGGCCGCGTCCACCTGCGGCACCGGCATGTGACAGCGCACATAGAAGTGCTCAATCGGCGTGATGAACGAGTCGAGCAGTGCCACCGGCGTCTCGAAGTCGGGCGGCCGCATGGAGCGGACGATCAACTTCTCCTTGCCGTAGCGCTGCGCGGCGCCCGGTGTCTGCGCGTTCAGGCCGGTGGGCGCAATGCGAGCGGTCGCGGCCGCCATCGCCAGGTGCGAAAACAGATCTCGACGAGAAATCATGGTGGGGAATTATGGACTTTATGTTTCCGGCTTGTCGAGCCACATCCCGCAACAGCACCGCCGGGCCACCGGCATGATCTGTCCGTTCGACAGCAGCATCGCAGTGGTAGTGTCGCTGGAAGAGGCCGACGAGAATCATTCTGACGGTTGATACGCCAATCCCATGCCGTGCGACGGTGGTCTGGCGCCGGGCGGTCGAGACGGAGGATCGAACGGCTGTGCGGCTATCCTGAGTGGCACGTGCTCACACGCTTTGCGCCGGCGCCAACCGGTTTCCTCCACCTCGGACACGTCGTCAATGCCCTCCATGTGTGGGGCGCGGCCCGGGAACAGGGCGGGAGCGTGCTGCTGCGGATCGAAGACCACGATCGGCAGCGGTCGCGGCCCGAGTACGACGCCGCGATTCTCGAAGACCTGGCGTGGCTCGGCTTCGCCCACCACGGCCCAGTGGTCAGGCAGCGCGAGCGGGAGGCGATCTACCAAGAGGCGTTGCGGCCGCTGATCGATCGCGGGCTGGTGTACGGGTGCCGCTGCACGCGCAGCGACCTCCAGGGCGAGCGGTATCCGAACACCTGCCGCGAGCGGTGCCTGCCGCTGGCCGACGGTGCGGGATGGCGCGTCCGATTCGAGCCGGGCGTCGAGCGATTCGTCGACACGATCAAGGGCCCGCAGGAGCAGGATCCCAGCGAGCAGTGCGGTGACCTGCTGGTGCGCGATCGCCTCGGCAACTGGACCTACCAGTTCGTCGCGGCCGTGGACGATCACCTGCAGGGAATCACCGACGTCATCCGGGGCGAGGACCTGCTGGCGTCGACCGGCCGCCAACTGCGGCTGGCCTGGTTGATTGGCCGCCGCACGCCCCCGCGCTTCTGGCACCACCCGCTGGTGATGAAGTCGCCGACGCAGAAACTGAGCAAGTCCGATGGGGACACCGGCATTCGGGAGCTGCGCGCCTCGGGAATGAGCTCCGCGGCGGTGCTCGACATGGCCCGAAAAGTTGGTAATCTACTCACATGAAGTACGCACTGTGCTTGGCGCTCGCACTCAGCCTGCTCGCTCCGGCGGCGCCGCTCGCGCACCCCGGTCACGATCACAAGCTGATGGGCACGATTTCCTCAATCGACAAGGACAAGGTCGTGATGAAGACCACCGAGGGCAAGGACATGACCTTCCAGATTATTCCGACCACCGCGTTCAAGCGCGGCAAGGCCAAGGGCATGCAGTCCGATCTCAAGGCCGGCATGCGCGTGGTCGTGAACGTGGGCGACGGTGTCGAACCGCTGAAGGCCAAGGAAGTGCAGTACACGGTCGCGACCACCACCGCCGCGAAGCAGTAAGCCGCACGTGGGCGCGTTCTGGACGATTGCCGTCAAGGACGCCACCGAAATCTGGCGTGATGGCCGGTTCCGCTGGGCGGCCGGCCTCCTCCTGATGCTGATCATTGCCGCCGTGGCCGGCGGCGTTCACAACCAGTCACAGATCGCGCGTCAGCACGCCGACGCGCAACAGGCCGAGCGGGACGTGTGGCTCGACAAGGGCGACATGAACCCGCACGCCGCCGCGCACTACGGCGCGTTCGTGTTCAAGCCGGTCCAGCCGCTGTCGGCGATCGATCCCGGCCTCGATCCGTTCGTCGGCGTGTTCGTGTTTCTCGAAGCGCACAAGCAGCAACTGGCGCGGCATCGCCCGATTGAAGACGCCACGCCGACCCGCCGACTCGGGCAACTGACGCCGGCATCGGCCGCGCTGGTGCTGCTGCCGCTGCTGGTGGTGTCGCTGACGTTCTCGAGTGTTGCCGCCGAACGCGACCAGGGCACGTTGCGGCCGTTGCTGGCGATGGGCGTATCCCGCGCGTCGCTGCTCGCCGGCAAGGCACTGGGCGCAATGCTGCCGCTGGCCGCCGTCATCCTCCCAGCGTCCGCTGTTGGTGCGGCGATCGTGTTCTGGAACGCGCCCGCGGACCCCGACGCGCCGATTGGCGTGCGCGCGTTCGGCATGGCCGTGGTCTATCTCGCACACGCTGTGATCTGGATCGCGATCGGCATCACAGTCTCGGCGCGTGCCCGGTCGCAGGGCGCGGCGCTGGTGGTGCTGCTGGCGCTGTGGTTCGCCAACGCGTTCATGGCGCCGCCGCTGGCGATGGCCGCGGCGAAGTGGTTCGACCCGTCGCCATCGGCGCTTGAATTCGCCGCCTCGATCCAGGACGAAAAAGACACCTGGCCGACGTGGGACCAGCGCGTCGATGGGGTGATGGAGCGATTCCTCGAAGGGGAGTTCGAGTCGACCATGGCGCCGTCGAACGTTGAAGTGGTCGCCCTGCTGGAGTCCGAGGCGGACGAGACGGCTCTCTACGACCGGCGTTTCGCAGAACTGTTCGACCTCTATGCGAAGCAGGCACGCACGTTCGAGCGCGCGGCGATTGTGGCGCCGACGCTGGCCGCCCGGTCGCTGTCGATGGCGTTTGCCGGCACCGATGAAGCCCACGACCGGCAGTTCGCCGATGCGGCCGGCCGGTATCGATCGGCGATGCTCACCACCCTGAACAGCGAGCTCGCCGCCTCCGGGCGCGTCAACACCTTCGACTACGTCCGCGGGCGGGACTTGTGGGAGCAGGTGCCGCCCTTCGATTACGACGTGCCGTTTGCGCGATGGGCATTGGCGGAACGCTGGTTGAGCGCGGCGGTGCTGGCGCTCTGGCTCGTCGCCGCCGCGGTTGCCGCCGCCTGGTCGGTCGCCACCATGAGGGTTGAATGATGCACCCTCGCGCCGGCTACGGTGGACTGGTCGCGTTCCTGGCGCGGCACGAATGGCGCGTGCTGTCGTCGAGCGCGATCACGCGCGTGGTGCTGGTGGTGTTTGCCATGGTGCTGCTGATCGCGGGCCTGCTCGGCGCCGCCCGCACGCTGCGCGAGCGCGAGACGGTTCGTACCTTTGAGCAGCGCGCGGTGCAGCAACGCCTCCAGACCACGGCGATTCGCGCCGACGTCGCTGCCAACGAACGTGGCTGGCTGGCGCTGTTGCCGCCCTCGGCGCTGGCGGCGCTCGCCGTCGGCCAGGGCGACGTCTATCCGAACTACATCAAGGTCACCGCGCGATCGCTCGACGCCATGGTCAGCGGCGATCAAATCGAGCATCCCCAGGCTGTGGCCAGCGGCGCGTTCGATGTGGCGTTCGTCATCCTGTTCCTGTATCCGCTGTTGATCTTCGCGATCAGCTTCGACCTTACCGCCAGCGAGCGGGACCGCGGCACGTTGCGCATGGTGCTGTCACAGCCGGTGACGCTAGGGCAGGTGGTGGCCGGCAAGATGATTGTCCGCGCCCTCATCCTGGCCGTGCCGGTGGTGGCGATTCCCATCGCCGTGGCGGCGACGGCATCGCCGCTCGACGCCCAGTTCGTCCTGCGCGGCGTGACCTGGACGATGGCCGTGCTCGTGTATGGCTTCGTCTGGCACGGGCTGGCCCTGGTGGTGAATGCGCGAGGGCTCAGCGCGCCCGCCAACGCGCTGGTGCTGGCCGGCCTCTGGCTGCTGTTGTCCGTGGTGGGGCCGTCGTTCGTCAACCTCGCGATCGCCGTGCAGTACCCGATGCCGTCACGCGTCCAGGCCGCGGTCGAAGCCCGAAACGCGACCCAGGAAGCGACCGTGCAGGGCAGCCAGCAACTGGGGCAGTTCCTGCAGGACCATCCGACCAGCGCCAACGTGGGCCGGGACGGGATGCGGCAGTTTGCGATGCTCCAGGCCTCGCGCGACCAGCGGGTCGCGGATCGCCTGCAGGCCGTGGAGGCCTCGTTCGATGCGCAACTGCGCCGGCAACGACAACTGGCGTCGTGGCTCAGCCTGCTGTCGCCGACCATGGTGGCGCAGGTCGCGCTGCTCGACATCGCCGGCGCCAGCACGTATCGCTTCGATCACTTCCGCGAAGCGGTGTCGGTGTTCCAGCGCGACTGGCGGTCGTTCTTCGAACCCAGGGTCCTCGATGCGGCGACGCTGACGCCGGCCGAATACGCCGCCGCGCCGACGTGGCACTACCAGCCTGAGTTGCCCGTGTTCATGATCAATCGCGTCATGCTGCGGGTGGTGGCATTGGCCGCACTGGCGGCGGTGCTGTGGTGGGTCGGGTTCAAGCGGTATGAGGGGTATCAGCTGTGACCCTTCGACCAGCTCAGGGTCGTCCTGAGCGACGAGAAAAACGAGGAGTCGCAGGATGATCGAAGCGATTCAGCTGTGCAAGTCGTTCGGCTCGACGCTCGCCGTCGATCACGTCTCCTGGTCGATTCAACCGGGCGAGGTGTTCTGCCTGCTGGGCGCCAACGGCGCCGGCAAGACGACGACCATCAACCTGTTTCTCAACTTCATGGATCCCACCTCGGGTGAAGCCCGCATCGGCGGACTCAACGTCGTCGAGCATCCGGTAGAGACGAAGCGGCAGCTGTCGTACATCCCGGAGCAGGTGACGCTATACCGCAATCTCTCGGGTCTCGAGAACCTGCGTTTCTTCAGCCGCCTCGCGCGCGCGTCGGCGGAGTCGGATGAGGAACTGCTCGCCGTTCTCGCGCAGGTCGGCCTCAGCTCCAACCAGGCGCATCAGCGCGTGGCCGCTTATTCCAAGGGCATGCGGCAGAAGGTGGGCATCGCGATCACGATCGCGAAAGGCGCTTCGGCGTTGCTGCTTGATGAGCCAACCTCGGGACTCGATCCGAAGGCGTCGAACGATTTTTCGGAGCTGCTCACGACCCTGAGCCAGCGGGGCGTGGCGATCCTGATGGCGACGCACGACCTGTTTCGCGCCAAAGAGTCCGGCACGCGGGTCGGCATCATGAATCACGGCCGCCT
>VFZG01000082.1 GCA_016871275.1 Acidimicrobiia bacterium
CGCGCTCCCGGTCCCTGATCCCTGATCCCTGATCCCCGATCCCCGAGATCATCCACACCCGATAACCCTCGTGCTTCGGGAACAATCGGACGAACGCGGCCTCGCCGATGATCATCTCCGATTGCAGAAAGCTGTCGGCGAGCGCGCCGACGATGCGCAGTCGGACGGGCTCGCCGTTTTCAGGCGTGAACGTGAAGTCGTCACCGATGCCCAGGTGAAGGCTGTACATCAGTGTCGTTTGATCCGCCACCGCCGGGATCGCGCCGTCGTCCAGTGTGCGGTTGAGCAGCAGCCACGGATTGGCCTGTTCTTCGGCGGTTTCCGCCATTGACGCGACGAAGGTGAAGCGCGGGGATGCGAAGAAGCGCGACTCGGGCGCGATGATGCGCGGACTGGTCGGCCGGTACAAGGTCAGGCAGCTGGTTTCATCGCCCGGCCGCAACCGGAAGCGCGTGATCGAGGTCCCGGCCAGGCTGGGTTCGTCTGCGGCGAGCCCAAGCTCGTTGCGACCCGCCGGCGTGTTGGGGTCGTGCATCAGCGGCGCGACCGCCTCGCCCATCAGCGCGTAGCCGCCCGTACCCGAGCGCGCGTCGGTTGGCGCCGACGACACGTCCTTCTTGAACGCGCCAACCGTCACGAGCACGAAGCTGGCGAAGGCAATCAGCGCGAGGCTGAGGACCGAGCGGGCCGGCCGCACGGACGTGTGGCGGACACCGAGCGAGAACATCGCCCTGGCGCCGCGATGGAGCGGGCTCGATGCCGGCCGCCGTCGCAGGAAGATGGATGCGGCCAACAGTGCTGCTACCAGCCACGAGCCGCCCGCTCCGAAGAAGCCCACTGTGGGATCGAGCGTGCCCGCTGCGCCGAGCACGAGCATGGCGGCGCCGGTGACTGCCAACAGTCCGGCAAGGATCCTGGTGATGAGTTTCGAACGCGGTGACGGTGCCATGGCGTCGCCTTTCAGCAACGCGCGGGCCGATCGCCTGCTCATGGCGCCAATGCCGCCCCAGAGCGCCAGCAGCCCCACGATCAGCGTGCCGAACACGCCGCCGATCAGTGCGGCCGGATCGACGTGGAGCACGAGGTCGGTGGTGCCGACCGAGCCGACCCACCACGTGCGCAGGCCATAGAGAATCAGCGCGGCGTAGCCGATGGCCGCCGCCGCTCCGGCGAGCGCACCGATTGCGGCCAGAATGGCGCCCTCGCGGATGAAGACGCCGCGGATCTTCGCCGGCGAGAATCCAATCGACGCGAGGATGCCGACTTCGGCGGTGCGCTGCTCCAGTCCGACGGCGAAGAACAGGTACGCCAGCAGCAGCGCCGAGACGACCAGGAAGAAGCTGAAGTAGAGGAAGTACTGCCCGAAGTCGGTGGTGCCTTGCGATGCTGCAATCGCTTCGTCTCTCACCAGTCGCGCCGTCCACCCTGCGCTTGATGGTTCGAGTGCCTGTGGGCTGATCGTCGTGCGGTCCGACAAGCGCAGCGACGAGACCTTCCCGTAGCGAGAGCCCCACAATCGCTGGCCGTCTTCTAGCGAGATGATGGCCTTCGGAGCGGCGCGATACCTGTCCCAGTAGTCCTCGTCCTTCGGACGGATGCGCCCGAGTTCCACCGGGAACGGCGGATCCCACGACGTCATGTCGGCGGCGTCGCTGATGCCGGGGTAGTCGGGCGTCAGCGTCGGATCGACACCCTCGTCTTGCATCGGCACAACATAGGCCACGGTGAAGTCGGCGTGCGAGGTGGTGAGCCCATCTTCGTCCGACCACAGGAAGTACTCGATCGTGACCGTGTCGCCGGGCTTCGCCTGGAGGTCCGCGGCGGCCCACTCGTTCAGGCGAATCTCGCCTCGTCCCGTGCCCCTGGCGGCGACGACCGAATAGGGCAGCTCTCGATCGCCGATCCGCATGGTATTGGCCACGTAGGTGAGCACGCTCTCCGCTTGCACGCCCCCATCGCCGGCGGCGGCGCGGACGCCGCTTACGAGGTCGTCGGTCAGCAATCCCGCGCGTGACTCGACAATCGTGTTGCCGTCGGCCGACGCGCGCAGCCGTAATCCGAAATCGTCAAGATCGGCGGCCGGGCCAATCACCTGGTTGATGAGGTCGTCGGGACGATCGCGCAAGCCGAGCAGCAGCGTATTGACGCGATCGTCGAGCGAGAGATCGCGTTGCAGCCGCTGCATCGGCACGTAGATGGCGAGCACCGGGCCCTGCGAGGGGGCCAGCGAGAATTCGCCCATCGATGCGCGATCGAGGACGCGGGCCACCGTCAGCCGAATGCGCTCGCCGGCGGCATCGCGCCGGCCTTGCAGCGTTGAGAGGGGAATATCGGTCGGCTTGGCGACGCGGAGCGTGATGCTGTCGCCTGCCTTCGCGCCCAGTTCCGCCGCGAGCGCCTGGCTGATCAGCGCATCGCGGCCGGCCAGGTTGAAGCCGTCCACACCGTGGAACCTGCCGAAACGCTCATCGACGCCGTAGGCGGCAACCTTCCCGGCGGTTCGATGCGACGTTTCGTGCGACACCACCGCATCGGCGATGATCAGCGGCGCGGCGGCCGACACATACTGCGGTGACTTCGCCAGCACGTCGTCTGCGAGCGCCGTTCTGAAGAACGTGGGCGAGATGACCACCGCGTCGGTGAGGCCAAGGCGGCCGAGCGCCAGCTGGCGGAGGCTTTCGCGCACCGAGGTTCCGACCAGCAGCGCGCCGGCCAGCACCGCGACGGCGACGCCGACGCCGAGCACCACCAGCGCGTGGGTGCCGGCGTAATAACGAAGGCTCGCCCTGGTCAGCATGGCTTAGACCGCGAGCCGGCCGCGATCCATCCGCCACCGCTTGGCGAATCGCGACCCGAGCGCGTCGCTGTGCGTGACGACGATCATGATGGCGTGCTGCCTGGCGTGCATGGCGATCAGCAGGTCTCCAACCGTGGACGCGGTTTCGGCATCGAGGTTGCCGGTGGGCTCGTCGCACAGGATCAATCGCGGATTCCGGATCAACGCGCGGGCGATGGCGGCTCGCTGCTTCTCCCCGCCGGACAGTTCCGCCGGCCGGTGATGCAGCCGCTGGCCAAGGCCGACCTGCCCCAGCAGCGACTGGGCGCGTTCGGCTGCGCCGCTGTCCGCTTCGCCAACCAGTGTCGGCACCAGCACGTTCTCGAGCACCGTGCATTGCGGCAGCAGGCAGTGGTCCTGCAGCACGAACCCGACCTCCTTGTTGCGGAACGCCGCCAGTGCATCCGCCGACAGCGCGTAGGGATTGGTGCCGCCCAGATCGACAGACCCGGTCGACGGCGGCTCCAGCCCGCCCAGGATGTAGAGCAGCGTGCTCTTGCCCGACCCCGACGGCCCCATGATGCACGCCGATTCGCCGGCGTTGAGACGTAGCGACACGTCGCGCAGGACGGTGAGTTCACCCGCGGGAGTGAGATACGTCTTCGAGAGTTGCGTCGCGGTAAGCATTGAGGACGGCATCCGCCATGTGGCCTACAGTGTAGTGGTTACGGACGGACTCGGCCGCGCGTTGACCCATCTGGCGGGCGCGCGCCGGATCTCTCCACAGCTCGGCGATGGCCTCGGCGACATCACGGCCGTGGTCCGATTTGGCGAGGACGCCGCCACCGGTGCGCTCGATGATTTCCGGGAATGCGCCGTGATTCGGCTGTACCACCGGCACGCCGCAGGCCATGGCTTCGAGCAGGTACAGGCCCTTTGGCTCGTGGTACGGGCTCGGCACCGACAGCAGGTCGATGTCGTGGAAGAACTGCACCTTCTTCGAGCGCTCGACCGTGCCGCGATACACGAACTCGTCGCCCAACCCCGCCTCGCTCAGGCGCCGGACAATCTGCTGCAGATAGGGCCTGTGCTCGGGTGGGAGGTAGCCGGCGGCCACCAGCTTGCCGGCGGGCATGCCCAGCTCGGTGCGCAGGATGCGATAGGCCTCCGCCAGGTTGTGCAGTCCCTTCTCCGGCGCGACGCGCGCGAAGTATCCGATCGTAAACAGTTGGGGGCTGGCCCCAAACGTCGCATTTGCGACGTTTGGGGCCAGCCCCCCCTTGACGGTGAGGTCGCGGACGTTCACGCCGAGCCGGGCGACCCGCATCTTCGATTCGGGGATGCGCAGGTAATCGCGCATGAACCGCGCGTAGTAGTCGCTGACGGCGATGAACAGATCGACCTCACCGACCTGTGAGCGCACCAGTTCCAGCGCCTCGGTCTTGTACGGCTCCGGCAGCGCCTCCAGGAACAAATCCTCACCCTGCAGCGTCACGACCACCGGCCGATTCAGCGCCCGCTTGAGCGGCGCCGCGAGATTGATCAACAGCGTGTAGGGCACGTTGACGACATCCGGCGGTGGCTCGCTGGTCACGAACTCGATCAGCTTGGCGGTTTCCTTGCGCTGATGGCCGTCGGCGCCCTTGAGCGTCGACACGGTCATCGCGCCGAGCTGACGGGGATCGACGGCGATCGATCCGCTGGTGAAGGCCGTGATGACGCCCGGCGCGTCCAGCAGGCCGTCGAGCAGCCGATGGCTGCGGAACCACGGCACGTGCTGCTCGAGATACACGCTGATGCCGCCGAAGAAGACGCGCTCCTGACGGCTGACGTTCTCTTCGTCGGTGAGCGTGGGCGTGTAGAAGGGCAGCAGCGTGACGTCGTGGCCCTGCCGGATCAGCTCCGCCGCCAGCGCGTTATCGCGCATGCAGCTGCCGCAATACATCGAAGCGGCGCCGGCGGAGAGGGAGAGGACCTTCATGGGAATTGGGTGCGTGGGTGATTCCTTGATTGCTTGATTGTCGGGCGATTGGGCCATCTGAAATCGCCGAATTGTTTGGCAATTGATAAGTCGTCAATCACCCAGCCGTCAAGGAATCAAGCAATCCCCCAATCGTCAATAGTCTCAGGCGAGCCGCTGTACGGCTCGCCGGCAGTAAAGGTGTTCGAACAAGTTGCCCTCGTGCGGCTGATCCCACCCGATCTGCGTTGTCGACATCGGCCCGAAGTTCAGGCGATCGACCGACGGCGAGGCCGCGAAACGCGCGCGGAACGCGGGGTCGTTCGAGATGCACGTCACCACCAGCGACGGTCCGAGGCAGTCCGGCAGCTCCTCCGCCTTGACCTGTACGACGCTGGCGTAGGGGAACAGGAACTCTCGATTGGCGAGCGGATGACTCGCCGCGCAGCGGACGATGGTCGGCAGCACGTAGGTGCCGCCGTGCGCCGTGACCACACGCCCAGGGCCGCGCACCATCGCGGACACGTCCTGCGCGAATGCGCTGTCAGTGCCTTCTGCGCCATCCGTCACCATATCTCCGTCAATCACTCCGGAAATTCGGCGGCCCGTTTCGGAATCCGCGAACGGGGCGAGCACGGCGGCGGGATCATCGGCGGCCCGTGGTGACATGGTAGCCAGCTTCTTTGCCAGGGCCTCGGCAATCGCATCGGCGTGCCTGGTGACCCACACACCAGAGGCGTTCACGCAGGCTCGGCCGCCGTTGTTCGAGATCGATTCGGCGATGACGTCGATGTACTGCTCCCACTGATCGGCCAGATCGGGACCGATCACGACCTTGCTGTAGCCGGGGCCATGTACTTCGACGCGGCCATCCGCCTTCCATTTCTTCGTCGATCCTACGTCGCCGAACACCATGCCGCGGCCGGTAGAGCGCAGAATCTCGTTGCCGCCGGCGTGGTCGGTCGGGTAATAGGCAAACGCGTCCGCTGGTGCGCCGGCCTTGACCCACGCATGAATCATGCGCAGCGGCGTCCAGGGCTCAGCGCTGCCGGGCTTCAGGACCAGCGGCATCTTCAGCACCGTGGCCGGCGCCCACAGCGAATGCACACCGGGCGAGTTGCTCGGCAGCACCACGCCCATGGCGTCGCCGCGTGCGAAGAAGCTCAGCATCTGGCCATTGACCGAGCCGTAGCCCTCGTCCAGCACCCTCAAGTCCATGCCGCGCGTGAGTCCGGCCAGGACTTCTTCGACCTTGCTCAGCACGCCATGCACCTTGAGCATGTTGCGCTTGACGTTGCTGTGCGGCGAGCCGGTGGTGGCCGACACCTGCTCGAGATACTCTTGCGGCGACTGCGTGGTGCCGCTCATGGGATCCAGCGGCAGCGTGCCGTTCAGAAAATACTCGGCCGCGCGCCCGGCCATCGCCACCAGATCGGCGTACGGAATCTTCTGCAGCCTGGCGCGCTTCTCACCCTGCAGCAGCAGGTCGCGGCGAATCAGCCCGATGTTGGCCTGGCTCATCGACACGAACGGCTCGCGCGTGCGGAAGTGCGGCGTCACGACCTGGTTCACGCTCCGATAGGGCACTCCCCACCGGAGTATCGGTAAGTGCAGCATGTAATCCCTGTTAGCCTGTTGGCCCGCTAGCCCGCTAGCCCGCTAGCCTGCTAGCCTGCTAGCCCGCTAGCCCCGCTAGTAAACCCCTTCAACAACCGTTTTCTGGAATCGCGAGAACGGGCGCACGTTCCGCACCCCGTCCCACGGGTACTGTTCGCACGGCCGCTCACGCTCGCACTCGTCGCGCTCGAGGAACCGCGGCATGAAGAACTCCTTCGTCAGCGTCGTCAACCGGGTGCGGCCCGTCGTGCCGTACTCCACGAGTTTCCACGGATCATCGGGGTCGACGACCTCGATCATCGCGCGCGGCGCCGGCGGGTAGTAGATGATCGCCCAGTTGTCTGCCGGGGTAGGCGCCTTGGAAGGGCCCAGGCCCATCAGCGTGTTGCCGTAGGTGGGCGCAAAGTGCGCGCCTTCCATCAACTCTTCGACGGCGAAGCGATGGAACTGCGGCGTCATTTCCGTGCCGCCGCAGAACACGCCGGTGATGCCGGCCTTCTTCAACGAGACGCGCTCACACAACGCTTCGAGCAGCTTCGGCGTCGTGAACAGACACTTGATTGAGTCGTGGGCCTTGAGGAGCGTCAGCGCCTGATCGATGACGTGGCGCTTGTAGAGCTCCATCATGTCCATTTCGCCCATCTTGATCAGCTTGATGACCCAGCGCGGATCGAGATCGACCATGAAGCACATGCCGCCGCGATGCTGCGCCAGATGCTCGATGGCCAGCCGGAGACGGCGCGGTCCACTTGGCCCGACCATCAGCCAGTCGGCACCCTTCGGAAACTTGTCGTCCGGCAGCGTGGCGCTGTAATTCTCGTAGTCGATCCGGAAGTCGTCGATGTTGACGCGCGACTTGGGGACGCCGGTGCTGCCGCCCGTTTCGAAGGTGTAGATGGGCCGATCCTTGTAGGCCTTCGGCACCCACCGGCGCACCGGCCCGCCGCGCAGCCATTCATCCTGGAACAGGCCGAACCGGTCGAGGTCCGCGTAGGTCTTGATCTCCCGGCGCGGCTCCCAGCCGGCCTTCTCGGCCCACTGCAGCCAGAAGGGGCAGCCGGTGTCAGGGTTGAAGTGCCATTGCATCAACTCGCGGACCCACGCATCGAGCGTGGCGCGGGACTTCTCGATTTCAGGCGCGGCGACGGACATATCCCCACAATTTTATTCCATCTCGCCGCAGCCGTTTCCGGGCGAACGGCGGACTTACGGCACGAGGATTCGGTCGATGTCGATACGTCTGCCTTTGTAACCGCCGTCGCCGTCGTTCAGGGGCAGGGACAGGAAGTACTCGATCATCGGCTTGTCGTCGGTGAGCAGCGGGCCGTCGCCGGCAAACTCACGCATTTCCTCCGGGCCCGCGAGGAAGATGCGTCGCAGCGTCGCTACGTCCCACGGGAACTGCTCGAAGCCCACGCGGCGCGCTTCGTAGGCACTGCGGCTCAAGGTGAACGGCGCCATGCTGCCCAGCATCAGGCTGCCGTCGCCCCACAACGTGGTGTAGGGGAAGACCGACAGGAACGTCCGCATCAACAGCTTGTACTCGGTGGCCGTGTCGCCGCCGTTCCACTGCATCGCCAATCCGCCAGGGGCGAGGCGGCTGCGCACCAGCTCGTAGTACTCCTTCGAATACAGCGAACCCGCTCCCGCGTGCCGCGGCAGGATGATGTCCGCCGTGATTACGTCGTACTTCTTTCGCGACATCAACATGAAGTTCCGGCCATCGTCCACGCGCAGGTGCACGTTCGGGCGGGTGAGGAGATCGAAGTTGATGTGCTTGAAGAACTCCGAACCGTCGACGACCGCTTGTGACAGCTCGACGACGTCGGTGTCGATGCCCAGGCGGGCCACTGCGCCGGGTGTGGCGCCGCCGCCGAGGCCGACGACCAGCGCGGTCTTCGGATTGGGGTGGAGCATAACCGGCAGCGCGCCAATGCGGTGGTGGACGAAAGCGGTGCCGGGCGAATCGTTCGCCTGGTGGTTGCCGTCGAGATACATCACCCGCATCGGCTGGCTGCCGCGGCGATCGTGCACGGCGACCGTGGTCTGCGCGCCCTCTTCGCGCCACACCAGCGTCTCGTTGCGGTGAAAGCGCTCGAATGCCACGTCGAACGGATCCACCGCGACCGCCGCTCCGACGGCCAGCAACAGCACCGCGGTGGCCGCGATGCCGATCGATATGCCGACGTGCCGGCGTCGCTCGGAGAGCGCCAGCAGGACCGCTGACACGGAGGCCAGCGCCGACACCAGGATCAGGCTCGGCCGCGTGCCGAGCCACGGCAGCAGCACGAAACCGGCGAACACCGATCCCAGAATCGCGCCGAGCACGTTCAGCGAATAGAACACACCGGTTCTGCGGCTGGCGTCCTGCGCGCTGGCG
>VFZG01000083.1 GCA_016871275.1 Acidimicrobiia bacterium
GTGAAGCATGAGCTCTACGTGCTGGCCTTCACCATCGTTCGCGGCGATGAAACCGTCAGCGGCGCCGAACGAATTTATCTGGCGCAGCTGGCGCATCAACTCGGCCTCGATCCCGCGGCCGTGCAGAGACTCGAAATCGAAACCTCCGTGCGCATCGATGCGCAGCCGGAGAACTGATTCCTGACCTGGGCCCGAGGCCCCTACAAGGAGAACCCATTCATGGACGGCTCTAATCGGTGGTACATGGCGATCGGCGGCCATCAGGTCGGGCCGGTCAGCCAGCAGGAAATCATCACCAACCTGCAGAACGGCAGCATCGACGCGGAGACGCTGGTGTTCTCCGCCGGCATGACGCAGTGGCAGAAGGTCAAAGACGTCGCCGCGTTCGGGCCGCACGTGAGGGGCGTGGGCGGCGCCGCCGCCGGTCAGGCACCGGGCGTGTTCACGCCGCCGCCGGCCCCGGGCCGCCGCGCCCACGACATCGACTTCGAGATCCACGGCAACGAGATGCAGTTCGTCGAGGTCGCGCTCGACCCGGGCGAAGGGGCGATTGCGGAAGCCGGGGCGATGATGTACATGACCCAGGGCATCCAGATGGAAACGATCTTCGGCGACGGCAGCCAGCAACGCTCCGGTGGAGTGATGGATGCGCTGCTCGGCGCCGGCAAGCGCCTGCTGACGGGTGAAAGCCTGTTCATGACGGTCTTCACCGCCGGGGCCGGCGGCTCCGGCAAGCAGAAAGTGGCCTTTGGCGCGCCCTATCCCGGCAAGATCATCCCGATGGATCTGCGCGCGCTCGGTGGACACCTCGTCTGCCAGAAGGACTCGTTCCTGTGCGCGGCGCGCGGCGTATCGGTCGGCATCGCGTTCCAGAAGAAGCTCGGCGTCGGCCTGTTCGGCGGCGAAGGCTTCATCATGCAGAAGCTCGAGGGCGACGGCCTGTGCTTCGTCCATGCCGGCGGCACCATCCACCACTTCGATCTCGCGCCCGGCGAGACGATGCGTGTCGATACCGGCTGTCTGGTGGCGCTGCAGCCCAGCGTGAACTACGACATCCAGTTCGTCGGCGGCATCAAGACGGCGTTGTTCGGCGGCGAAGGCATTTTCTTTGCCACGCTGCAGGGGCCGGGCCGCCTGTGGCTGCAGTCGTTGCCGCTCAGCCGGATGGCGGATCGCATCTACTCGGCCGCGCCGCAATCCAAGGGCTGGCGCCAGGAAGAGGGCTCGATCCTCGACCGCGTCGGCGGCCTCGGTGACTTGATCGACGGACGATAGCCATAGACACGCGGGATGTCGGGCGCGATCGGTGCGATCGCGCTCGTCGTCTGGCTAGCGCCGGGCCAGTACTTCCTGCCGCGCTCGGCGCGCCAGTAGGGTACGATTGGCAGTGCATGCGCCCGAACTGCCAGTCTGTGCTTTCTGTGGCCCTGGCTTACTTGATGGTCTCTGTGCCATCTGCGGCCCAGGTGCGCACGGCCGATCCCGAAAAGCGGGGCCTGAGCCGATCTGAATTCCCCCGCACCATCAAGATCGCCGACAACGTCTACGGTTACGAGGACTTTCACTCGGCCGGCATGACGACCGTCAGCATGTTCGTGGTCGGCAACGACGGCGTGCTGCTGGCGGATGGGCAGGGCAGTCCGGCGGCCACTCAGAAGCTGTTGGATGCGATTGCCAAGGTCACCCCGAAGCCCGTGAAGTGGTACGTGGTGGCGTCGGATCACGGCGATCACACCGCCGGCAATGCGGTGTTGCCGAAGGACATCACCTTTATCGTCACGCCGTTCTCCAGGCAGCAACTGAAGATGTCGGCACCGGCCATGGTCGGCGATCGCCAGGTCATCGACATCGGCGGCATCGAGGTGCAGGCGCTGAACCTCGGGCGCGCGCACACCGGCGGCGACCTGGTCGTCTACCTTCCGAAGCAGAAGATCCTGTTCATGAGCGAGGTCTACCTCAACCGCGTGTTCCCGGCGATGCGATCGGCGTACCCGAGCGAGTGGAACGCGGTGCTGAGCTGGGCGTTGCAGATGGACGTGACGCACTACATCCCGGGCCATGGCTTCATCGAGGAACCCAAGGTCGCGCGCGAAGAACTGGTGGAGTACCAACGCGCGTTGCGGGCGGTGATTGCCGAAGTGACGCGGCTGCACAAGCTCGGTCTGTCGGTTGACGACGCGATCAAGCAGGCGAATTGGGGGCCGTACCAGGACTGGTACATTGCCGAAGGGCAGGCCCCCATCGCCGTGCGGAGGATTTATGCAGAGCTCAACGGAACGCTCGAGTAGGCCGACGGCCCCGGCGGCCCGACGGCCCACCGGCCTGCACCGCACCTGACGCATGACTCCGGAAGCGCAACAGGAAGTGCGCCGGCTGGTGGAAGCGCACGAACACATGCTGCTGATGTGCCGCGCGTGCGCCGAGACCACGCGCGACCTGGCGTGGGAAGTGAAGCGCGGCAGCATGCCGTCGGCGGCATCGCTCACCGCGACGCTGGCCGAGGTCGAACGGGTTCTCGCGGATCTCGGCCAGGTTGAAATCGCGATCGCGGAAATGAAGGCGGCACTGTGGTGAGCGATCCGCTGTCCGCCGATCGCCGCGCCGAGCTCGTCAACGCCGACGGCGTGATTCTGCCGGCCAACCCGGCGGCCGTGGAGGTCTTGGCTACCAGCCCGACGATCTCGTCGGCGTGCAGGTCGGTGATCTGGTCGAGCCGGTCGATCGCGAGGCCTGGCGCCAACTGGTCGAGCGGCTGTTCGACGAACCGACCACGCCCCAGCAGGGTGCCTTCCGCTGCCGCCAGAAGGACGGCAGCGTGCGCTGGACCGAAGGTGTCGCGCGCCATCTCCTTCAGGAGCCGCGCATCGGCGGCATCGTCGTCTGCCACCGCGCTGTCACTGCCCGGAAGGCCACCGAGGCGCTGCTCAAGGAGGCCGAGGATCGCTACGGGCACCTGTTCGACCCGGCCGCCGACATCATTTTCGAGGCCGACCCCGAGGGCTATTTCCACTTCGTCAATCCGCAGACCTTGACGATCATGGGCTTCGAGCGGGAGGCGGTGATCGGCCGGCGCTTCACCGAGTTCATTCGCGCCGACTATCGGCTGCAGATCCTGCAGCACTACTACCGGTGGAGCAGTCGCTGATGGGGGTCGACATCTCCCAGAACGAACGCATTGTCTACGTCAACCCGAAGGCGGCCGACCCAGCCCAGGTCGAGCAGGCGCTGTTGAACTTGATCGTCAATGCCCGAGACGCGATGCCCGCTGGCGGTACGATTGTGGTGGAGACCGCCAACGTGGCTCTGGATGCGTCGGCGCCCGAAGTCGCCCAGGCCGGCATCGAGCCCGGTCGCTTTGTCAGGCTGTCCGTGACCGACGATGGGATCGGGATGGATCAGGCGACGCAGGCGCGCCTCTTCGAACCGTGTTTCACCACCAAGGAAACCGGCCGCGGGACTGGCCTCTCCATCGTCTACGGCATGTTCCGGCAAACCGGCGGCGCGATCACGGTTGAGCGTGAGCGCGGCCAGGGCGCCAGTTTCAAGGTGTACCTGCCGGCGTTGGTGAAGGAGCCAGAGTGATTCGCAAGCCGGTGGTGCTGATTACGGGCGCGGGCGGGGAGATTGGCCATGGATTGATCGAGCATCTCGCGAAGGCCGGGCGCCAGCCCGTCATCACGCTCGACGTCAATCCCCTCAATCCGGCGCTCGGCCGGATGGTGCAGCGCGAGTTCACCGGGTCGATCATGGACAAGTCGCTGCTGGAGCGCGTGCTGTCCGAGTTCGAGGTCGAAACCGTGTACCACCTGGCGGCGCTGCTGTCGACGCGATCGGAGTTCACGCCGATCACCGCGCACCAGGTCAACGTCGAGGGCACGCTGAACCTGCTCGAATTTTCGCAGAAGGAAGCCGAGTCGCATGGCCGCCCGGTCACGTTCCTGTATCCCTCGTCGATTGCCGCCTACGGGCTGCCCGACCTGGCGACCAAGGCACGCGCCGGCAAGGTGAAGGAAGACGCGTTCAACACGCCAGCGACGATGTATGGCGCCAATAAGCTGTACTGCGAGCAGTTGGGCCGCTACTACGCGAAGTTCTACAAGCAATTGGCTGCCGAGCCGCAATCGGGCCGCGTTGATTTCCGATGCGTCCGTTTCCCGGGACTGATCTCCGCGATGACCGTGCCGTCTGGTGGCACCTCCGACTACGCGCCCGAGATGATTCACGCCGCCGCAAAAGGCGAGCCGTATGCCTGTTTCGTGCGGCCCGACACGCGCATTCCGTTCATGGCCATGCCGGACGGTGTTGACGCGTTGTGGCAGCTGGCTCGAGCGCCGAACGCGCAGCTGACGCGGACGGCCTATAACCTGGCGGCGTTCAACCCGTCCGCCGAGGACGTTCGCACAGAAGTGCTGCGAGCGTTTCCGGATGCCCGCATCACCTGGGAGAACGACGTCAAGCGCCAGGGCATTGTCGACTCATGGCCCGAGGACGTGGACGACACGGCGGCGCGCCGTGATTGGGGTTTTGCGCCGGCCTACGACTTCACGCGCGCCTTCCGCGATTACCTGATCCCGACGATCGGGAAGCGGTATGCCAGGTAGTTGGACTGCGCCTCGCGGCTGTGGCGAGACAGGCAAAGTCGCGGTCGTGGCGTTGATGGTCAGTGGGGGGATCGTGATATCAGGCCAGGTACCCGCGGATCCCTACCGGTCCGTGGCGGAGCAGTACGTGAAGCTGGTGCTGGCGGCCGGCCAGCACGATGCCGACTACGTCGATGCGTTCTACGGTCCGGCCGAGTGGCGCGCGGAGGCGGAGGCGGCGAAGCGGCCGCTGTCGGACATCGATGCGAGCGCCGCCGCCGTAGAGACACAACTCGCCGCCATCGCGGTGCGCCCGGAGCCGCAACAGGCCGAGCTCTGGGCGTTGCGACGCCAATACCTGGTGCGGCAGCTGGCATCGCTACGCTCGCGCATCGCCATGCTGCAGGGCAGGGGACTGACGTTCGACCAAGAGTCGCGGGCGTTGTACGACGCGGTGGCGCCGGCGAGACCGGCCGCGGAGTTCGAGGCGGTGCTGGCGCAGTTGTCCGCGACGCTGCCGGGCGACGAATCGCTGATCGAACGCTACGACCGCTTCAAGCAGGGCTTCGTCATTCCGCCCAACCGGCTCGATCGCGTGTTCAAGGAGGCGATTCGCGCCTGCCGCGAGCGCACGCTGGCCCGCATCGACCTGCCGGTGCAGGAGCGGTTCACGGTGGAGTACGTCACCAACAAGTCCTGGAGCGGTTACAACTGGTATCAGGGAGGCTTCAAGAGCCTGATCCAGGTCAACACCGATCTGCCGATCTCCATCGACCGCGCGATTGACCTGGCGTGCCATGAAGGCTACCCGGGGCACCACGTCTACCACGCGTTGATGGAGAAGCACCTGGTCAGGGACCGCGGCTGGATGGAGTACACCGTCTATCCGCTGTTCTCGCCCCAGTCGTTGATCAGTGAAGGCACCGCCAACTACGGCATCGAGGTGGCGTTTCCGTTGGCCGAGCGGCTGGCATTCGAGCGCGATGTGCTGTTCCCGATCGCCGGCCTCGATCCCAAGCGGGTCCAGGAGTATTACGCCGTGCTCGAGCTTGTCGACAAACTGGCCTACGCCGGCAACGAGGCGGCGCGACAGTACCTCGATGACCGGCTCGATCGTGCCGGCGCCGTGGCGTGGCTCGAGCACTACGCGCTCTACACCACGCCGCGCGCCGAGCAGAAAGTGAAGTTCATCGATCAGTACCGCAGCTACGTGATCAACTACAACCTGGGCAAGGACCTGGTGCGCGCTTACATCGAACGGCGGGTCGGCCGCGAGCAGACGCCGCTGCGCCGCTGGCGCGAGTTTGTCGCGTTGCTGTCGTCACCGCGCCTGCCGTCGGGTCTGCAGTGAAGGTCATCGAGATCTCGCGTTTCGGTCCCCCGGAGGTGCTGACGCTCGCCGCGCGTCCCGATCCGGTTCCGGCCGCCGGCGAAATGCTGATCGAGGTGGCCGCGGCAGGCGTCAATCGCCCGGATGTGATTCAGCGCTACGGAAAATACCCGCCACCGCCCGGCGCGTCCGACATTCCCGGCCTCGAGGTGGCCGGTGTCGTCGCGGCCCTCGGCCCTGGCGTCACCGGGTGGTCGACTGGCGAGGCGGTGTGCGCGCTGGTCGCGGGCGGCGGCTATGCGGAGCGTGCCGCCGTGCCAGTGGAGCAGTGCCTGCCGATTCCGAACGGCCTGACCGCTATCCAGGCGGCCGGCATTCCCGAGACCTTCTTCACGGTCTGGACCAACGTGTTCCAGCGCGGCCGGCTCACGGCCGGCGAGACGATTTTGATTCATGGCGGCACGAGCGGCATCGGCACGACGGCCATTCAGCTCGCCAAAGCGTTTGGCGGCGTGGTGCTGGCCACCGCCGGGTCGGACGGCAAATGCGAGGCGATGCGCGCGCTCGGCGCCGATCACGCCTTCAACTACCGGACGCAGGATTGGGTCGCCGAAGGGAAGCGGGTCACCGGCGGCGCCGGCGTGAATCTCATCCTCGACATCGTTGGTGGCGATTACATTGCCCGTAACCTCGACCTGCTGTCGATCGAAGGGCGGCTGGTCCAGATTGCGTTTCTGAAGAGCGCCAGGGCCGAGATTGATTTCTCCGTGCTGATGCGCAAGCGCTGCACCCTGACCGGATCGACACTGCGGCCGCGGACGCCGGCCGAAAAGGGCGTCATTGCACGCGAGCTGCACGCTCGCGTGTGGCCGCTGCTGGAATCGGGCGCCGTCGCGCCGGTGATTCACACGGTGTTCCCGTTTGCGGAGGCGGCCGCCGCCCACCGGTTGATGGAAGAAAGCTCCCACATTGGAAAGCTCATCCTCGATCTCACCGCCTGACAAGCTCTTCACGCCGCGCTTCCTGCTGATGTGGAGCTACAACTTCACGGTCTTCGCATCGGTGTTTCAACTGCTGCCGACGGCGCCGTTCCACATCATGGAGTTGGGTGGCAGTCGTGCGGTGGCCGGCCTGTTCCTCGGATTGCTCACCTATGCCTCGGCCATCTCCGCGCCGCTGACGGGCGCGCTCGGCGACCGCATCGGCAAGCGCCGCATCCTGATTGCCGCCAGCATGGCGATCACCGTGTTCTCGCTGCTGTACGCCGTCGCGCCGTCGTATCCGCTGATGCTGGGCCTGGCGATCGTCCACGGCGTGTTCTGGTCCGGCCTGCTCTCGAGTTCGAGCGCCTACATCCTCGACATCGTGCCGAAGTCACGCCGGGCTGAGGGACTGGGATATTCGGGATTCGCCAGCATTCTAGCGGTGGCGGTCGCGCCGTGGATTGGTCTGTACGTGTTCGACCGCGGCGGCTGGTGGCTGTTGTGCATGGAGATGGCGGTGCTCAACATCATCATGGCGGTGATCGCGTGGCGGCTGCCGCCGGATACCCGTCATGAGGCGCCGCCGCGGTCGCTGCACCCGTCGGAGCTTGTCGAGTGGCCGGTGTTGATCGGCGCCGTGACGCTGTTTCTGTATTCCTTCAGCTACGGCGGCATCACCAGTTTCGTGGCGGTCTATGCCGAGCATGTCGGGGTGACGCCGCGGGCGCTGTACTTCACGGTGTTCAGTGTGGCGATCCTGGTCACGCGGCCGTTCATCGGCCGTTATGCGGATCGCGTCGGTCCGGGCCGGCTGATGGTGCCGTGCCTGGCGTTGATCGTGATGGGCATTGGCCTGCTGTCGATCGCCACCGATCGCGCGATGTTCGTCGTGTCGGCGCTGCTGTTTGGCGTCGGATTCGGTTCCGCGTACCCGATTTTCGTCGCGCACCTCATGCACCATGTCGCCGAACACCGGCGCACCGCCACGTTCGGTGCGCTGATCGGCGCCTTCGACACCGGCATCGGCACCGGCTCGATCGCGATTGGCTGGATCAGCGAGCGGTATGGCTTCGGCCGCGCCTTCGGCGTGGCCGGCGTCATCGCGTTGCTGTCGATCCCGTATTTCCTCTACCTGGAGAAGCGTCAATGGACTACGTCGGTCTCGGCTCGACGGACCTGAAGGTCTCGAGGCTGTGCCTCGGCACCATGACCTATGGCACGCCGCAGTGGCGGCCGTGGGTGCTGGATGAGGAGGCCAGCCGTCCGTTCATCCGGCGTGCCCTCGAACATGGCATCAACTTCTTCGACACCGCGGACATGTATTCACGCGGCGTCAGCGAGGAGGTCGTGGGACGCGCGCTTCGGGACTTCACCGCTCGCGACCAGGTGGTGATCGCCACCAAGGTGTTCTATCCGGTGAGTGACCGCCCGGACGATCGCGGCTTGTCGCGCCGGCACATCATGGAGGCGATCGACGGCTCGCTGAAACGGCTCGGCGTCGAGTATGTCGACCTCTATCAGATTCATCGCTTCGACCCCG
>VFZG01000084.1 GCA_016871275.1 Acidimicrobiia bacterium
GGCTCTTCTCGGCGATCTTCGTGCCGTCGACCCAGACCGAGAATTCACCTCGACCGCCGGGTTCGACCTGGGTGTCGGCCCCGATCGAATCCTTGATGAGCGCCGCCACACGGGAGGCGCGGGGCAGGTAGTTTCAATTCTCGCAGTAGCGAATTTTGACGCGGCTCATCAACTGGTACTATAGCCGGATGCCCGCACTTATTGAAGCCATCGAGATCAAGCGAAAGTCGTATTTCGAGTACGAGAACGCGCCCTATCACTGCCTGGACGTCGAGGTGTCCACCCCGACCGCCCGCGGCGGACAAACGCTGGTGCGCCTGAAGATGCGCAACCTGATCACGCGCGCCGTGTTCGACAAGACCTTCAAGGCCGCCGACAAGTTCAGCGAGCCCGACCTGGTGATGGCGAAGGCCACCTACACCTATGCGGATGGCGACGGCTGCCACTTCATGGACCAGGAGACCTACGAGACGCTGACCCTCAGCGCCGACGCGCTCGGCGAAGACCGCGGCCTGCTGGTCGACAACCTCGAGGTGCAGATCCACCGCTACAACGGTCAGCCGATCGGCATCGTGTTTCCGCCGCACGTCGAACTGACGGTCACCAACACCGAGATGGGCGTCCGTGGCAACACCGCCAGCGGCAGCGTGACCAAGGCCGCGGTGCTCGAGACCGGCCTCGAGATCCAGGTGCCGCTGTTCATCAAGGAAGGCGAAAAGGTGAAGGTGCACACCGAAACGCGGGAGTTCGCCGGCCGGGCTTAAGGCCGCAGCAGCAATCCCACGGTGAATCGCGAGTAGGCGACTTGATGCCCGACGCCGCCGGTGGGCGCGTCCTTCGAGATGCTTCGCAAGTGGCGCACGTCGAAGCGCACGCCGACGTTGTTGGTCAGCATGCCGACCGCGCCGACGCCGAGACTCAACGCCGCAACCGTCCGGCGCACCTTGATCACATCGAACGCATCTTCAGATTGCGCATGGATCAACCCGCCACCGACCGCCACGTAGGGACGCAGGCCGCCGCCGGTCAGCCCGGGCGGCGCCGAGAGGACCAGGCCGCCGGCCAGATCGTTGACGGAACTGCCAGGCTTGACGAGCGGGCCGATAATCGCCGCCACTTTCTGATTGGCGAAGTATTCGGCGATGTTGGCAAACTCAATCTCGTAGCCGATGATCCCGTCGTCGACCTGGCGCGCCGCAACGCCCAGCACCAGCTTTCGCTTGCCGGCGGCCGATTCGAAGTCGACGATCGACGTCGAGCCGCCGAACTTCATCCCGGCAAACGGCACGAGGAACAAGTCCGCGCGCGCCACCCCCGGCACGGCCAGCAGCATGCCGACCACGAGAAGCACTCGCGCCATTGGCCTTGAGTCTACCCGACTCCGCTAGATGAACAACCGCAGAAAGACCTTCACGAATGGCGACGAGGTGACGGTGGCATTTTCGAGGTTGTAGCCATTGGCCAGCCCGCCGCTGTTGGCGAGCATGATCAGCGTCAGCCGCTTGCGGGGCATCTTGACGATCAGCGCCGAGGCGGCGTCGCGGATGTGGCCAAAGGTCCAGACCAGCGTTTGGTTCGATTCCACGGTCACGAACCAGCCCAGGCCCGTCGGCATCACGACCTTGACCATGCTGCCGCCGGCGCCAATCGGCAGATCGAAGGACTGGTTGCTCCACATCTTGTCGATGGTCGAAGAACTGAACGGCACCCCGTCGCGCCGATCGAGTTGGATCTCGAAGTTGGCCAGGTCTTCGACGGTGGACACCATGCCGGTGGTGGCGTCCAGTCCGAACGACGTGTAGTCCGATCGCGATGCGCGGCCCCGGTCATCGATGCGATACGGCACGGCCAGCTCGGTCAGCACACCCTGATAGCGGCGTACCGTCGCATCGTCGAACAGCGCGCGCGCGGCCGCACCTTCAGGCCGATTGATGTCCATGCCGGGCACTGAACGGCGCATGCCGCCCGGGATGCGATCCAGCACCTCGGAGGCAATCGCCTTCCGGAACGGCTGGTCCAGGCAGGGCGGCGATTCCACCACCTGCGTCAGGTGGCTGAAGAGCGCGGTGTCGTAGCGGAACCGCCCGTCAGTCGAGTGCGACAGCACCTGCCGGATGCTGGTGGCGGCCACCGGAAACGCCGGCACGATCGAGCGGATGTCGTTGTCGATGTTGAAGACGGATGTGAAGCGGTCGATGCACACGCCATGCAGCACGCCGGTCACGGCCTGGGTGACGCCCCCAATCGGGTAGGGGGTGTCGAACCGGGCAGGGATCTTCCGCTCGAGGTCGGCGTAACCGACGTTGTACTTCCGGATGACCGGGCGGCCAGTGAGGGGAGTCTGGATAATGGCCGCCGACACCCCCGGCATCCCGATCTGCGGGACCAGCGACTCGAGGTATCGTCCGAAGATCTCGAACGGGAATTCTTCCTGGGCGGCCCCCCGCCGACCCGTCACCAGGACTGCCGCGACGGCCAGGACGACGACAAAAAGCCGGAATGCCATGATTTTATGGGGTGCCCCCATGATATATCGGCCATTTATGAGGTTCAGTGTGCTACAGTCTGCAGGTTGAAACTTGTGAGGATGGTGGAAGCCCGTCTGTACTCCCGTTGCGTGTTGCTGGCCTTGGCGTTCATCGCCGGCCCGGCAGGCTTGGTCCAGGCCCAGTCGCAGGGCGAAGCGCTGCGCGTTCGTCCCATTTACAAGGACGGCCAGGTGCTGGTGTCTTTCTCACTCAACGGCGGCCTGACCGATGAGATGAAGGCGGTCGTTCAAAGCGGCCTCCGCACCGTCTTTACCTACACCGTCGAGCTCAAGATGCGCCAGGCCGCCTGGGTCGATCGCACGATCGGCACCGCAGTCGTTTCGACCAGCGTGGATTACGACAACCTCACGCGGCGCCATACCATCTCGCAGTCGCGCAACGGCCGTGTCGAACAGTCGTTCGTCGTGGAGAACCCCGCGGAAGTGGCGCAGATGGTCACCAACTTCGACAAGCTGCCGCTGTTCGACACCAAGCAGCTCCAGGCCAACCGCGAATACTATGTCGTGGTGCGCGCCGACGCGCGGCCGCGGAGCAATTCGTCGCTGTGGCCCTGGTCGGGAACGGCCAGCGGCTTCGCGCGCTTCACCTTCATCCCGAACTAGGCCGCCAGGCTGTCGGGCCATCAGGCCGTCAAAGCCGAAGCAGCATCACCATGTCGAACTCACGGCTTGTGTATTCGACTGCCAGCGGCCGCGCCTGCCCGAAGTGTGGCTGGCCGCTCGCCAGCTGCCAATGCAGCCAGACGCTGTCGGCCGGCAAGGAAGCGGTCCCGAATCGGGTTGTCGCCAAGCTGCGGATGGAAAAGAAAGGCCGCGGCGGCAAGACCGTGACCGTGGTCTACGGTCTCCCCAACAACGCGGAGTTCCTGAAAAGCCTGTGCAGCGAGCTCAAGAAGGCGTGCGGGTGCGGGGGCTCCACCACCGAAGAAGGCGTGGAATTGCAGGGGGATTTGCGCGGTCGCGTCCGCGCCCACCTCGAGCAAAAGGGCTTCGCGGTAAAGGGGTAAGGTGACGGTCGTGCGAGCGTTGCTCGTTCTCGTCACCATCCTCAGTTTTTCGACGCTCGGCTTCTGAACGGCCGTCTGGACGATCGGCTAGAATCCGCCGCATGAACAGGTCCGTCCAGCGCCTCGGCATCCTCCTGCTCGCGGTCGCGCTGACCGCGGCTTCACTTCCTTCAGACAAACCGGAAGCTCTTGGGCTGTCGTCCGAGCGGCTGAAGCGCATCAACCAGATGATGGCGGGCTACATCGACCGCGGCGAGATTACCGGCGGTATCACCATGGTCTCGCGCCGCGGCAAGGTCGCGCATTTCGAGGCCCAGGGCCAGATGGATCTCGAGGCGAAGACGCCGATGCGGAAGGACGCGATCTTCCGCATTGCCTCGATGTCGAAACCCATCACCGGTGTGGCGATCCTGATGTTGATGGAGGAAGGCGCGCTGCGGCTCACCGATCCGGTGTCGCGCTTCATTGCCGAGTTCAAGCACGCCAAGGTGGCCCTGGTGAAGACGCCGGGAGCGCCGGCCACGCCCACCACACCAGCGCGCGAGGCCGAGATTTACACCATTCCAGCCGAGCGCGACATCACCATCCGTGACCTGATGACCCACACGTCAGGGCTCGAGAGCGGCGGCCCCGGCACGCGGCCAGGCGCGCGCATTGCGCCGCGCAGCACGTCGAGCAATCTTGCGAAGTACATCCCCACGCTCGGCCAGGTGCCGCTGGATTTCCAGCCGGGCACCCAGTGGCGATACAGCGCGCTCGCCGGCATCGAGACGCTGGGCCGCATTGTCGAAGTGGCATCGGGCCTGACGTTCGATCGGTTCCTCGAGGAGCGGATTTTCAATCCGCTCGGAATGACCGATACCGCGTTCTTCCCCACCGACGATCGCCTGCCGCGGGTAGTCACGCTCTACGGCGGACGCGACGGCAAGCTGGTGCGCATCGACACGCCCGCATGGCTGGCTACCAGGACGTTGTTCTCGGGTGGCGGTGGACTGTGGTCAACGGCCGAAGACTACATGCGCTTCGGGCAGATGCTCGCCAACGGCGGCATCCTCGATGGCAAGCGCCTGCTCAGCCCGCGAACCGTCGACTTGATGGCGACCAATCATGTCGGCGATCTCTTCGGCGGGACCAGCGGAACGGCGAAAGGCATGGGATTCGGCCTGACCGTCGACGTGGTCCTCGACCACGCGACGGCGGGACGCCGCGCGTCAAACGGCACGTTTTCATGGGGCGGCGCGTTCGGCACGTACTTCTGGGTGGATCGCACGGAACAGCTGGTCGGCGTGCTGATGGTCCAGGAGCCCGTCAACTCGCTGCGCACGGATTTTCAGAACGCCGTGATGCAGGCGATTATCGATTAGCCAACGTTCGACAGACCGTCGGCGGTCGTTTGCGCGCGCGGCTAGGGCCGCGGCAGTCGCGGAATCGTCACCGGACCGACCTTGTCCCAGATCCGCTTCGAGACCTCGGCCGCCTGACGCAGGATCGCCCCTTCATCCATCGTCAGCACCTTGTTGTGGCGCATCACGAACTCGCCGTCGATCATCACCGACTCGATGTCCGAAGGGTGGCCGCCGTGGACGACCGCCGACACCAGGCGTCCGTGCGGCTGAAGATACGGCTTGAGCGTGTCGAGCACGAACAGGTCGGCCTTCTTGCCCACCTCGAGCGAGCCGATGGTCTGCTGCTGGTTCACGGCCTGCGCGCCGCCGTCGGTGGCGTCGGCGAGGATGTCTTCCGGCTGCGGCCGCACTCCGGGGAACGGATCGGTGCGGCGAATGCGCTCCATCAGCAGGGCGATGCGCATCACCTCGAACACGTCGTTGGTGTTGTTGTCGGTGCCGAGCGCGATCGGGCAGCCGGCTTCGCGCAGCGCCGGAATCGGCGGATTGACGCCGCGGTTGGCGGCCATGCCGGCCTGGTGCGAAATGATGGTGCGCGTCTTGCCGAGCAGGGCGATCTCCCCTGCATCCACGTAGCGGGCGTGCGCCGCGAACAGGCGCGGCCCGAGGAAGCCATGGCGATCGAGATACGCGGCCGGGCGCAGCCCATGGAACTTCTCCATGAACTGGTACTCGGCGATGCTCTGATTCACATGAATCGTGTAGCCAAGACCGTGCCGGTCGGCAAACTCGCGCACCGCACGCAGCAGTTCCGGTGATGATGTCTCGGTGAGCGCGGCGGCCGGGAACACGCGAATGCGTCCCTGGTTCTTGCCGTGCCACGCGGTGAAGAGATCGCTGATCCGCTGCATGCCCTCTTCACGGGCCTGCTGCGAGAAGGTCGGCGTGACGCCCTTGGCGAATCCGTCAGGCGTCAGCGGACCGGGCACGTTCTCGCTGTCGCGGATCGATTCGGCGAAGACCCACCGCAATCCGGTCTTCGCCAGGGCGCCGGCGTAGCGGTCAATATTCCCGGCGTTCTCGACGAACGTGGTGGTGCCGGTGCGAATCGCCTCGAGCGCGCCGACCACCACCATCAACTGCGCCTCTTCGCCCTGCAGCAGGCTGGAGGGGTTGACCGGCAGCGTCATTGAATTTGGAAACCCGAAGTCTTCGTTGAAGCCGCGCTGCAAGGTCGCGGTCAGGTGCGCATGGCAGTTGATCAGTCCCGGGAACAGCGCCTTGTACCGGCCGTCGTAGAGGTCGGCGTTCGGATACTGCTTGAGGATTTGAGCCGTCGAACCGATGGCCGCGATCGCGTCGGCGACGACGGCCAGAGCGACGTCGTGCTGGACGCGATCGTGATTGACGACGGTGGTGTTGGTGAACACGATCGCGCGCGCGGCTGGTTGCGCGTGAACGATATCGGGCTGCACCAGCATTGCGGCCGCCGCCGCGCCTGCGCCACCAATCAGCTCTCGACGAGTGAGGTCCGCCATGGCCGCCGATTATGGCTCATCGGCCAATCTCCGGTTACCATGGGCTGACGCGCCCGTAGCTCAGTTGGATAGAGCACCGGCCTTCTAAGCCGGGGGTCGCACGTTCGAGCCGTGCCGGGCGCGCCAATTTTCGTGATTTCTGCCAGATTTCAACAGTCAGTCGTAGTCGAAGGTCGTCAGTCGTCGCCAGAGACGGTCACGATTCGCGTGGGCCGCCGCGTGGGCACGTCACTCTGACTTCGAGTAAGTCGCCACGTGTGGATGAAGCTCTTTGAAACCTTCCGCGTAGATGCCGCCGCTCGAAGGGACAAATGACTGGTAGAAGAGCGTTGGTCGTCTGTCACATTGGGGCGCTTTCTGTCGAGCCTCACACCTTCACGCCGTGCCCCAGCAGGTCCCAATTTCACACGCTCGAAAATTTCGAACGTTCCATTTCTGCAATGGCGCCGAGAATGGCCAGCGTAAAGCGTCCAGTCACGCTGTGGGTGTCGATGCCCTCGTTGAGGGAATGAAACGACACACCATAGCCACTGCGTTGATCGATGGCGAACAACAGGTTCCGGAGGGATCTACTGAAGCGGTCAAGGCGCCAGCACAGGGCTGTAAACTACTGACAGCGTTTCGGCTGACGGTTAGACAATGGCCCTTCTAAGCCGGGGGGCGAAGGTGCCGGGCGCCTAAGCGGCTACTTGCGGCGATGTCGCTGAGTTGCCGTGAACGTTTTGTAAACAATTTGAGCATCGGTGCGAAACGGATGATTATTTCGCCGTAAGGCGCTGGCGTCCAATGACTTGCGGGCGTCGCGCAGGACGCTTTTCTTCGCTGTTGCCAAGAATTCGCCGCTCCGTAGACAGCAAGTTGCGCGGCGTCTGGAAACAGCACCTTGCTGGGGTTCGAGATCGACACCTCACGCCCGTCGCTGGTGAGGAGCGCCCGTTCCGGCGGGGGCATGTGAATCAGAACAACTTTCGATAGTCCGCGTAGTGCACCGGCACGCCGGCGACCAGGCTCTCGTTCTCCCTGACCGCCTGCCTGACCGCCGCGGCCAGCTCATCGGGGTTCGAGGTGCGCAACGCCTGCACGCCGCACGCTTCCGCCACCTTCACCGTGTCGATCGGATTGAAGTCCATGCGATACGGCTCGAGCTGCTTGTTCTCCTGTGACAGCTTGATCAGCGAGTAGGCCTGGTCTTCGAGCACCACGGTGATGAACGGTGCGCCGATGCGCTCGGCGGTCTCAAGCTCTTGCGCATTCATGGAAAAGCCGCCGTCGCCAACCGCCGCGAGCACCGGCACATCCGGGCGCGCCAGCTTGGCGCCAATCGCGGCGCTCAAGCCGTACGCCATTCCTGACAGACCGTTCGACATCCAGAATGTCTCGGGATGACGGCTCGGCCAGAACTGGCCGAACAGGTATTTGTGCGAGCCCACGTCGGTGGTGACGATGGTGTCGGAGGGGACCGCATCGGCCAGCGCGCGAATCAGGTCGCCGGGCCACATCGCGTGCGGCGCCCCGGCGCTACCCTTCAACAAATCGG
>VFZG01000085.1 GCA_016871275.1 Acidimicrobiia bacterium
CCCGCATGACGCCGTCGGTGTGCTCGATCGCTACACGTTCGATTGCCGGTTCTTCACGGAGTTCGAGCGGTTCGATCGGCATCTCGAAAAACTGCGGCGCGGCCCCGAGGAGTCGCGCGTCCACTACGTGAGCATCTGCTCGCCGAACTACCTGCACGACGCGCATATTCGGCTGGCGCTGCGGGTGGGCGCGTCCGCGATCTGCGAAAAGCCGCTGGTCATCAATCCCTGGAACCTCGACGCGCTCGAGGAACTGGAAAGCGAGACCGGCTGCCGCGTCTGGACGATTCTCCAGTTGCGCGTGCATCCGCAGCTGATGGCGCTGCGCCAGCGGCTGCAGGCCGCCGGCGGCACGCGGGCGCAGGTGACGCTGACCTACATCACCGCGCGAGGCGGCTGGTATCACGTGTCGTGGAAGGGTAACGAGGAGCGATCGGGAGGCGTGGTGACCAACATCGGCATTCACTTTTTCGATCTGCTCCACTGGCTGTTTGGTCCGGTGGCGAAGTCGGTGGTGCACGTGCGAGAGCCTGAGCGCGCCGCCGGCGTGCTGACGCTGGCGCGCGCCGACGTGCAGTGGTTCTTGTCCACCAACACGAACGACCTGCCGTTTGCCCCCGAGCCGGGGGTGAAGACGACGTTCCGGTCGATCGCCGTCGATGGGGAAGAAGTGGAGTTCAGCGACGGTTTCACCGATCTCCATACCAGGGTCTACACCGAAGTGCTGGCCGGCCGTGGATTCGGCATCGCCGAGGCGCGTCCATCGGTGGAGCTGACGGCGCAGATCCGCAGCGCCCCGATCCAGTCGCCAACCGCCGACGCCCATCCGCAGGTGCCGCGATGAGCGCATCACGCGTGATGGCGCGGCACCGCTCAAGGACGACCGCCCATGCCTGACTACTTCGTGCACGAATCGTCGTACGTCGATGACGGCTGCGAGATTGGCGCCGGGACCAAGATCTGGCACTTCTCGCACGTCATGAGCGGCGCGCGGATCGGCAGCCGCTGCAACATCGGCCAGAACGTGGTGATCTCGCCGCAGGTGGTGATCGGCGACCACGTCAAGATTCAGAACAACGTGTCGATCTACACCGGTGTGATTCTCGAAGACGATGTGTTCTGCGGCCCGTCGATGGTGTTCACCAACGTGGTGAACCCGCGCAGCCAGGTGTCCCGCAAGGACGAATACCGGCAGACGCTGGTGAAGCACGGCGCGAGTCTCGGCGCCAACTGCACGGTGGTCTGCGGGCATACCATCGGCGCGTTCGCGTTCATCGGCGCCGGTGCGGTCGTGACAAAGGACGTGCCCGACCATGCGCTGGTGGTCGGCAACCCGGCGCGCGTCACCGGCTGGATGTGCGAGTGCGGCGTGAAGCTCGCGTCGGGCTCGACGGTTCCCAGGGCGGCGTCGTGCGGCGCCTGCGGCCGCCGCTACGTGTCTCGTGACGGACAGCTGGGCCGGAGTGAATAGCCGCCGGCCGGCACCGGCACGGCGCGATCTGTTGCTGGCGATGGCGGTGTTTGCCGCGATCAACTTCAGCCTGGTGGCGCTGAACGGCGTGCGCTACGGCGGCGATACGCCGCTGTATCTGGAGGGCGCCGGCCGGCTGATCGACGGCCGCCCGCTGGTGGATCGACAGCCTTCCTACACCGGTTATGTGGTCGTTGTTGCGGCCGCACAGGCGATGGGCATCGGGACGTTGGGTGTGGTGGCGATCCAGGTATTGGTGGGCGCCGCGGTTGCGGCGCTGGTTTTCAAGATCGGCGCCGGCCTCGCGGGTCGCCCGGCCGGCGCAGTCGCGGCGGCCCTCTACAGCGTTGATGTCGATACCAACCGGTGGCATCAGTTCATCCTGGCCGACTCGATCTACGTGTCGGCGTTCGTGGCGGCGGTGTGGCTGACGCATCGCGCCACCATCACGCGTGGCATCGAACCGCCGCTGTCCGCCCTGTCCGTCACCCTGGCCGCGGCGCTGGTGCGGCCGGAGGGCTGGTTCCTGTTGCCGGCAGTGATCGGCTATCTGATCGTGATGCGGCCCTGGTCAATGCCACAGCAGCTGGCGTCGGCCGGTGCCACCGCCGTCGTCGTGTCGGTGCTGCTCTGGGCGCTGTCGTCCAACTACCACGGCAACATGCAGGCGGTCGGTCCGGCGAGCATGCTGCAGCGCGGCCAGACGATCTGGGACTATGACGGCTGGCGCGTCACAATGCCGGCGAGTGAAGCGACTCACGGCGATCAGGCCGGCGGCGCGATCGGCTATGCGCTGCGGCATCCTGTCAGCACCATCGAGCTGATGGTCGCGCGCGTCGCCGTCCATTTCGCGCACGTCCGGCCGTTTTACTCGACGCCGCACAACGTGGTGATCGTGCTGTGGCTGGTGCCACTGTATGCCGCGGCACTGTGGGCGCTCTGGCGATTGGGCCTGACGCCGCTGGCGGTGTGGATCGCCGCCGCCATCGCCACACAGACGGCGGTGGTTGCCCTTACCCATGCGGAATGGGATGGCCGCTATCTGGCGCATGTCCTGCCGCTGATCGACCCGCTCGCCGGCGCCGGGGTGGTCATGGCTTTCGGCAGCTTCGCCGCGCTTCGAGGTGCCGCCCCCCGTGGCTGACGTCCGCCCGCGGGTACTGGCGATACTGCCGGCGCTGTTCCCCTCGACGATCATTGGCGTTGCAAAGCCGCTGCTGCGGCTCCATCACGACCGGCGGATCGTGCTCGATTTGACGCTGCAGTACTTGACATCGCGGCGCGCCGTAGCGCGCGCCGACGTGGTGGTGCTGTGCCACACCATCGATCCGCAGTACGGCGTGATCCTCGACTGGGCGCGCGAGCTGGGCCGCCCCATCATCTATGAGATCGACGACGATCTGCTGGCCGTGCCCGACGACATTCCAGGCCTCGCCTACCTCGCCGAACCGGCCCGCCAGGCGCAGCTGGTCGCCTGCCTTCGCCAGGCCGACATCGTTCGGGTCTACTCACCGGCGTTGCGCGAGAAGCTGTCCGCGTACAGCGCCAATGTGTCGGTGGTCAGCGGCCCGTTGGACTGGAGTTTGATGCGCACACCAGCGCCGAAGCGAGACGGCCTGGTGACGATCGTCTACGCCACCGGTCGCACGCAGGATCGGGTCGGGGCCATGCTGGTCGCGCCGCTCGGTCGCGTGCTCGATCGGCATCCCGGCGTGCGGCTGACGGTCTGGGGCGCCCGGCACGACGCGCTGATGAGCCATCCGCAGGTGCGATCACTGCCGCTGGTTCGAGACTACGACACGTTTTTCGAACGTTTCTCGCGAGAGGGATTCGACATCGGCCTGGCGCCGCTGCGCGACGACGAGTTCCATCGCGGGAAGAGCAACAACAAGTTTCGTGAATACGCATCCTGCGGAATTGCCGGCGTCTATTCGGACGTGTGCGTCTACAACACGTCTGTGGAACATGAGCGGACGGGCCTGCTGGTGCCCAATGACGATCGGTCCTGGGAGTCGGCGATCAGCCGCGTGATCGACGATCCCGAATTACGGCGCGGGATCGCCGAACGCGGCCGTGCCTACGCCCGAGAGCATTTCAACGAGGCGGTCACCGACGCGGCCTGGATGCACGCCATCGAGTCCGTGGATCGGCCGGCGCGGCCGGGTCGAGCTCCGAGCTCGCATTCCGGGTCTTCCCCCGGCGAGCTGGACAAGGCGCTGGGGCTGGCGCGCTTTCTCGGAAAGCTGGCCGGCCAGGTCACCCCGGTGCTGCGTGAGCACGGCGTCCGAGTGGTGGTCCAGCGGACGTGGCAACACGTGCAGGGGCTGGGCCAGTTTGCGGCCTGGCTGTTGAAACGCCGGCAATTGGAGCGACGGATCAACGCCCGCCGTAGCGGCGGCAGCGGTCCCGTCGCCGAGCCAGGCGTTTCTCATCGAACGTCCCATTGAGAGTGTGATGAAACCGATACACCTGTTCGTGCCGACATTTCGCGTCGAGGAATGCCTCGACGAGGTGCGCGAGTGCCTGGAGAAAGGCTGGCCTGGCCTGGGCTTCAAGACGGCGGCGTTCGAGGAGGCGTGGAAGGCGCACACCGGTCTGCCGTATGCGCATTTCCTCAGCTCAGCGACGGCCGGCCTCCACCTGGCGATCCGCATGCTGAAAGAGCGCTACCGGTGGCAGGACGGCGACGAGATCATCAGCACACCGCTGACGTTCGTGTCGGGCAATCACGCCATCCTCTACGAGCGGCTGCGGCCGGTGTTCGCCGATGTCGACGAATACCTGTGCCTCGATCCCTCTTCAGTGGCCGAGCGAATCACGCCGCGCACCCGCGCCATCAATTTCGTGGGGCTGGGCGGCAACACCGGGCGGCTGGCCGACATCACGCGGCTGTGCCGCGAACGCGGGCTCAAACTGATTCTGGATGCGGCACATATGACGGGCACCAGGATGCAGGGACGGCACGTGGGCGGGGAGGGCGACGTCAGCGTATTCAGCTTCCACGCCGTGAAGAACCTGCCGACCGCCGACGCCGGCATGATCTGCTTCCCGGATGCCGATGCCGACGCCGCCGCGCGCCGCTGGACGTGGCTCGGCATCGACAAAGACACCTTTGCACGGACCAACAGCGACAGCAGCTACAAGTGGTACTACGACGTGCAGCACGTCGGCTTCAAATACCACGGCAATTCGATCATGGCCGGCATCGGCCTGGTGTCGCTCAAGTACCTCGAGCAGGACAATGCCTATCGCCGCCAGATCGCCGACTGGTACGACGAGGGCCTGGCCGGGGCGGCCGGCATCGAGGCGGTGCCGATGTCGTTGGACTGTGAGCCGGCGAGACACCTCTACCAGGTGCAGGTCGATCGGCGTGATGACGTGATGGTCGCGCTCAACCAGGCGCAGATCTTCCCGGGTGTCCACTATCGTGACAACACGCTGTACGGCATGTATGCCGATCAGCCGCCATGCCCCCGCGCCCGGCGGGCCAGCGAACGGATCATTTCCCTGCCGCTCCATGTGCGGTTGGACCGTGGCGACGTGGCCCGCGTGTGCGATACGCTTCGGTCGGTGGTGCGGGGGTGATGACGTCGCCGATGCGGTCCAGCTTTGACGACATCGCCCGATCGGCGGCGTTGTGGCCCATCTGGGCGAGGCTGGGGCTCCAGGATGTGCGGCTGAAGTTCCGCCGCTCGGCGATTGGCCCGGCCTGGATCTTCATCAACCTGGCCATTCTGGTGGTCTCGATCGGCTTCATCTACGCCAATCTGCTCGGACAGGAGCCGCGCCAGTTCATTCCCTATCTGACGATCGGCATGATCCTCTGGGCCTACCTGACCAATTCGATCATCGATGGCGGCAATGCCTTCGTGCATTCGGAAGGGTATATCAAGCAGATCAGCCTGCCGATCTACGTGTATCTCTTCCGGTTCTTCATCAGCATCACGGCGACGATGCTGATCACGATGTGCGCCTTCGTGATCGTGGCCGTGCTCTATCGCCTGCCGGTGGGCCTGGGCACGCTGCTCGCCGTGCCCGGCCTGCTGATGCTGATGGCGACGTCGCTGCTGCTGATCGCCATCTTCGCGCATCTCAATGCCAGGTTTCGCGACGTCGCCCACCTGGCGTCGGTCGCCATGCAGGTGCTGTTCTATGTCACCCCGGTGATCTTCCCTGCGCACCTGCTGCAGAATCGCGGCCGTCTCGCGTGGATTGTCGAACTGAATCCGATGTTTCATCTGCTCGAGGTCGTGCGGCGGCCGCTGCTCTCGAACAGCGCGGCCGAGTGGCACAGTTACCTGGTCGCCGTCGGCATCATCGCCGTGCTGGGCACGGTCTCGATGGTGCTCGTACGGGTCTACGGCCGCCGGATCGTCTTCGCCCTGTAACCGTGGCGCATCTCCACATCAGTCACGTCGATCTCGAATTCACTGTCGGCGCCGAGCGCCAGGACACGCTGCATTCAATGCTGCGCCGCGGGCTGATGCGCCACACCGAGCAGCGTACGGTCAAGGCGCTCCAGGACGTGTCGATCACCATCGCGGCGGGCGAGCGGGTTGGGTTGATCGGCCATAACGGCGCCGGCAAGAGCACGCTCTTGAAGGTCATGGCGGGAATCTACCCGCCAAAGCGTGGAGCGGTTGCCGTCGACGGGCACGTCTGCCCGTTGTTCGAGTTCGTCACCGGCTTCGAGATGGAAGCGACCGGCTGGGAGAACATCCGGACGCGCGCCCTGCTGCTGGGCATGTCGCCGCGTGAGATCGATCGCAAGATCGACAGCATCGCCGCGTTCTCCAACCTCGGAGAGTTCCTCGACATCCCGGTGCGGCACTACTCGTCCGGCATGTTCGTGCGACTGGCGTTTGCCACGTCGACGGCGGTCGATCCGCAAATCCTGCTGCTCGACGAGGTGATGGCGGCCGGCGACGCCGTGTTCATCAACAGCGCGCGGCAGCGCATGAACGACCTGATGCTGCGCGCCAGCGTGGTGGTGTTCGCCAGTCACAGCCTCGACGTGCTGCCGTCATTCTGTGACCGGACGATCCTGCTGCAGAAGGGCCGGGTGATCGCCGACGGTCCCACCGCAGAAGTGGTGCGCCTCTATGAGGCTCAAACGGCGGTCCCGGTCACGTGATCAGCGACGCGTCCGGCATTGGCGTGCGGCTTCGCGCAGGTCTGGCGCGGATCGCCGACGTCCTGGGCATGACGCTGTTGGCGCTGCTCGTCTGGGAGGTGCTGTTCGGGGGCAGCCAGGCGTTCGAGCGGCAGGCGCTGATCGTCGGCGCGATCGGGGTGATGGCCAGCTGGCTCACGCCCGGCAGCGCACGGTGGTTGCCCCGGGCGATGCTGGCGTATGTCGGCGTCGCCCTGTTGTCGTCCATGGTGCATCGCTGGGCCGCGGTGCGCGCCAGCCAGGAGCTGCACTGGTGGGCGCTGTTCACGCCCGCCTCCCACCTGCTGGTGATGGCGATCTTCGTGGCCGGCGCGGCGCACCTGCTGCGCAGCGCCTCGCGGCTGTCACCGTGGTGCGCCGGTCTGGCAGTTGGCGTGCTGCTGCTCTCGGGGCAGGTCCTCTATGACCGCGTGTCGACGAATTTCGTGTACGCCGAGGGCGGCAGCGAGTCGTTGCCGTCGGTGGCGCAGTGGGGAGGCATGCACCAAGTCGGGATGCTGATGGTCATTGGGTTGCCGCTGGTGATGGCGCTGGCGTTCTTCTCGCGGTCGTGGCCACGCATTGCGGCAGGCGCGCTGCTGGGCGCAGGTCTGATGCTCGTGGCGATATTCAATGGATCGCGAAGCGCGATCGTCGCCATGGCCCTCTCGGTGGCCATCATGGCGGCGGTCCGGCTCTACGCGCTCGGCCCGAGCCGCAGGATGCTGGTGGCCTGCGGTGCCGTGGCGGTAGCGGTGATCGTGGGCGTGTGGCTCGGGCTGGCGCAAGTCCAACGTGCGCGGCCACCGCTCTCGTCGGTCACGTCCGGCCGATTGCCGATCTGGACGGCCGCGTGGCACGTGATGCGCGATCATCCGCTGCTGGGCGTCGGCCCTGGCAACTACCGGCTGGCCATGCTCGACGGCGGGTATGGCGAGCGGCATCTGCCGCATTATCGTGCCCGCCCCCACGATCGGTCCGAGCCCGCAGCGTTCATCGGCACCGAGCAGGCGCACAACCTGTTGCTGCACGTCGGCGCCGAGACCGGGGTGGTGGGCGCACTCAGTCTGCTGGCGTGGTGGCTGTCGATGGTGTGGGGGTGCCTCCGAGCGCTGATCCACAGCCACCTGAAGCTGCTCTCCAGCGGCCTGGCGGTGGCGCTCAGCGCGTTTCTGCTGCGTTCGATGTACGACAATTTCCTCGATGCCCTGATCACCACCGATCGCACGCGGGTGCTGATTTGGACCCTCTGCGCGGCGGCGTTGGCGCTGCAGCGCCTGACACCGCGGAGCGCG
>VFZG01000086.1 GCA_016871275.1 Acidimicrobiia bacterium
TGATTGTATGGGAAAGGCTCACGGATCCGTAATCGCCGGTATGGGGGAGTCCGATCCGGCCCTGGAATTTTAGACCGAACGGCGCCGCCCTGGTTACGTGCAAAACGCGCAAAACCGACGAAGAACCACGAAGCGGCCTACGGCAGGCTCAGCAAATTCGCCAGCAGGCGGTATGCACCAGCTGTTCCTGCCGGAAGCTGGCGCCAGAGCCCGAGGCCCACATACAGCCAGCGCCCCTTTCCGACGTTGGCTTCCACCAGGGCGCCGCGCTTCGCCCCCTGATTGTATGGGAAAGGCTCGGTGAATTCGATCAAATCCTTGTATCGCGGATCGCGCCCGGCCTCATCGAGGAAGTACAGGCCGCGCTCCTGCACCCAGCCCGCCCAGTCGGCACGGCCGATACGATTTGGCGCGGTGAAGGCCGGGTGCGCGGGGTCGAGCAGCTTCATTTCCGCGTTTTCATCGGTGACTCGCTCACGCCCGACACGCGCCGCGTACGGACCGTACTGCGCGTCGTTGAACTCGAACTTGTTGTACTGAACGATCACCGTGCCGCCCGCCGCGGCGTAATCCAGCAGCCGCTGGTTGTAGGCGCGAAGATCCATGCGCCGCTCGTAGGCGCGCACGCCGGTCATGATCACGTCGTACTTCGACAGGTCGCCCCAGCCGATCTCGTCGGGCGTAATCATCGACAACCTCACGCCAAGCTGCTCGAGGGCCGCAGGCACGTCGTCGCCAACACCCATCACGTAACCGACCGAGAGGTTCGGCTTCACGCTCACGTCGAGCGCCTTCACCGCCACTTGCGGGTCGACCAGCACATGACGGCGCGTCGTGTGCGGATACTCGATCACCTGGTAGCCCTGCGCATAACTCTGCCCGTTGGCCGACACGCTGGCCTTGACGGTGAACTGGTTGCCTCCAGGCGTCATCGCCGCAGCGGCCAGCGCCGGCGGCGGCGGCGGTTGCAGAGAGAAACGCACGGTCATCTGCTCGTCTTCGCGAGAGAAGGTCACGCTCTGCGTCGCGGGCACGGCGCGCCAGCCTTGCGGCACCTGCAGCGTGACGTCCGCCCTCGCCGCGCCCTTGGTGTGGTTGGTAACGGTTACCCTCACGTCCTTCGCCGCGCCGGCTTGCCCTGAGCGACCGGCGGCCTGGCTCGAGGGCTGGCTCTCGGAAGTCGAATGGGTCGGGACGACAACGATTCCCGGCGTGGTGGTGACGGCAAACGCCGGCACGACGTGCACCTCCGACCGCTTTTCGCCGCTGAAGATGTTGCCTTCGGATCGCGCCTGGATCGGCAAGGTGATCGTGAACGGCGTGTTGTTGACCGACACCGTGAACGCCGCGACGAACGGAGTGGGCCTGAACGGCAGGCCGAACGGCACATCGTCATCAAACACGTAGCGCGCCGCCGGCGTGTCCGCCGTAGCGGTTCCCGCGAAGGCGGAAGCGTTGCGGAAATGCGCGGCCGTCAACCTCGCATCGGCGGGCACCGTGACCTTTTGACCGCAGTTGCGCGAGGTGCCGGCCGCAAGCGCCGCCGAGCCGCAGCCCGCGGGCGCCGTAAAGCCCGTGGCAGACACCGCCAGATCGACGGTCGCCTTGCCGCGGTTGGCGGCCAGCAGATCGATTTGCAGCGGCTGATTCGCCACGACCAGCCCGTCGCGTGCCACCGCATCGAGGCGGACCTCGGCCGCAAGCATCAGCGCGTGTGCGAACTGCGGTTCCTTTTGCGCCAGCCGGAAATCGATCTCGTAGCGCGCGCTCTCGGGGAGGTTGAGCGACGCCAGCGAGTTGCGCACGTCGCGCAGCGCCGCCAGGCCCGCGGTGAGCGGCGCGATGGTGGCACTCTCCCCGCCCGACGCCAGCGCCTGCCTCGCGTCGGCGACGGCGGCCGTAATCTTGTCCAGGCCGCCGGCCAGTGCTCCCGACGCGCTGGGTGCGAACGTCAACAGGCTGCGGAAGCTGGTGTCGACACCGTCGAAGATCTCCTTCTCCGGCCGGACCACACCACCCTCGAGGACCGAGTCGCGCAATCGATAGTTGCGCACGCCACCCGGGCCAGGTCCGAATCCGCCGCCACCTGCGACCGGCGCCGGCAGCGGCAACAGCTGCGACATGCCCTGGCACTTGTGCATGCTGCGGGCCTCGGCGCCAATCTCGTCAAAGGTGCGGCCGAGGAGCGGATCGAATTGCGCGCCGCCAGTGAAGCTGACAACAGTCGGCGCTTGCTGCGCCGCCTCCGAACCGGCCCGCCCCGCTCTGCCCACCCCGCCAGGCCCGTCAGGCCCGAATCCGGCGGTGTAATAGAACTTCTTCGCCTGCCACGGCCGCAGCCCCTCCTTGATCTGCCCGGGAAACTTTCCTGGATCCGCGGCAGCGCGAAACGCCTCGAGCGTCAGGCGCGACGAGGCCTGGTGATGCTGGCCGCCGCCGTCGCCGTCAAACACGAACCCGACCAGCACGTCGGGCCGGATGCTGCGAATCAGCCGGACAAAGTCGCCGAGGATCTCGTCGTGGCCCCATTTTTCGAACGTCTCCTCGATGCTGAACGAGTAGCCGAAGTCGATGGCGCGCGCGAAATACTGCTCGGCCCCGTCGAAGCGGTGCGCGGCCAGCAGCTCCTCGGTCCTCAGCACCGCCAGCGGCACGAACAGCTCCGGCCCGATCTCGTTCTGCCCGCCCTCGCCGTGCGTGGCCGTGACAAGCGACGTACGATAGCCCTTGCCGTGGGCAAAGTAGGCCAGCATGCCGTTGTTCTCGTCGTCCGGGTGCGCGGTCGTCATCATGAAACTGCCGACCGTATCGAGCTTCCGCAACGCCAGCTCCAGGGCCGGCACGCCGCGCATGGAGGCTACCGGCTGGAGTTGATGCTGTGCGGTTGAATGCGCCGACGCGAGCGCGGTGATGACGAGGAACGAGAACAGAAGACTACGGCGCATTGCTGACCTCGAAAACGCCACGGAGATACGGGGGCACGGAGCCGTTGCTTCCACACGCAAGTGCCGCTCAGCAGCACCGGCCTCTGCAAACGATCGCTGCGTGCCTCCGTGTCTCCGTGGCCGCACTTTAGAACACGAACTTGAATCCGAGCTGGAATTGCCGCTGCTCGTAGCCACCGGTCGGCGTCAGCGCGCTGGCCGACGTCGGCAGCGCGTTCACCGGCACGCCCTGCGCGTTGGTCGGGACCGTGGCATTCACGCTCGACACCTGCTCGGTGTTGAACAGGTTCTTCAGCTCGGCAATGACCTCGAAGCCCCTGTTGCCCTGGATGCGGACCTTGCGTGAGTAGCGCAAGTCCACGTTCTTGCGCGACGGCAGGGTCAGCGCGTTACGCGGCACGTTGAGCGGGCGATCGCTGGCGGTGCCGTCGTTGTTCAACTCGAGGTTGCTGCGCAGGTTGACCGGGATGCCGCTGGCCACCTGCACCGCCACGCCGAACACGTTGTTGTTCAGGATCGCGCCCGCAGCGCCTTCGATGTCGAACTGCGGTGTGGCGACGATGCTGCCGACGAAGGTGTGGCGCTGGTCGAGGATGTTCGGGCCGAAGTCACGATCGAGGTTGGTCACGTCGGTGCGGCCGGCGTCTCCCTGCACCGACAGCTGGCCGGTAATCGGCGCGTTGTCTTCGCTCTTGCCGAGCGTGTAGGCGAAGTCGAAACCGACGCCCTTGAACTGGCGGCGCGTCAGCTGCAGCGTCATGTTCCTGTAAGTCGACTCGCCCGGCGACTGCACGCTGTTGATCACGTTGTAGCGCGGATCGACACGCGTGGTGGCGTTGATCGCCGTGCTGAAGATCGGGCGCCCGTCGGCCAGCGCGCCGATCGGGTTGATCAGGTTGATATTGGTGACCACGGGCAGGTTGTAGCCCTGCACGTAGGACGCGCCGACCGCCACCGAGTAGTGATCGCCGATGCCGCGCTCGAACTGCACGTTGTTCTGCCATGAACGCGCCACCTTGAAGTCCGGATCGACCGTCCACGCCAGGTTCGGCGTGGCGCCCGCGCCCGCCGACAGCAACGCCGGGAAGGCCGGGGCGTTGGGAGTGGTCGGCGTGAAGGTGGCCGAGGCGCGCGCGTTGGTGCCGTCGTTCTGGAGCGCCTGTTCGTAGATCGCATTGAGTGTCTGGTCGTACATCACGCCGGTGTTGGCGCGGAGCACCGTCCGACGGCCCTCACCAAGCGTCCACACCGCGCCCAGCCGCGGCGCAAAGTTGCTCTTCGACACCGGGAACTCGCGCGACGTCGCCACCGGCGCGCTGGCATTGCCGTCCGGCGGCGCGTAGCGGTCGTAGCGGACGCCGTAGAGCACCTTGAGGTCGGTGTTGACGCGCCAGTCGTCCTGCACGAAGAAGCCGTATTGCGCGGTGTCGTATTCGAGGTTGGGCGCGCCGAAGTAGGCGGTGTAGCTGGTGTAACCCCTGAGGTTTTCGCCCGAGCGCGCCGCCCGGTAGGCCGCCAGGTTCGGGAACGTGTAGAGCTGCGCCGACGGCGCCACGCGCGTGTCGTTGACCCACTGCAGATCGAAGCCGGCCTTCAGCGCGTGGTTGCCGCGCAGCACGGTGGTGCTGTTGTTCAACTGCATCACGTTCTGCGTGAAACCGAAGCCGGAGTCGGCCACCGAGGCAATCGGGCCGCCGATGTTGGCCACGCCGGTGATGTTGATGGCCGGGCCGGTGCCCGACATCGCGTTCGGCGAGCGGCTCTGCGCGCGCGTCGCATACTGCACGCGCAATTCGTTCAGCGTCATCGCGCCAAGGGTCGAGATCAACTGCGCGCCGGTCGAGTGCTGCCGGTCGGAGAAGTCGTTGGCGCGCTGCACCGACACCAGGCCGCCGCCGACGTTGGCGGTGATGAAGTTGTCGAAGAACATGTAGCGCACCGACAGGCGGTTGCCGGCGCTCAACTGATGATCGATCTTGCCGATGGCGAACTCGGTGTTGAGACCGCGCGGCATATAGGCCGGTTCATTGAGGCCCAACGCCGCCTGGGTGGCGGCCGGAATGGTGATGACGCTCAGCCCCGACAAATCGCGCTCAGTGTGCTCGTAACCGCCGAAGAAGTGCGTCTTGTTCCTGACGATCGGACCGCCCAGGTCGAAGGTGTAGACGTTGACGTCGGTCGGCGGCTTGGGCGCGGTGGCGGCCGCGAAGAACGGCTTCGACACCATCGACTGCCGCTGCATGCGATAGCTGCCCTGCCCCTTGAAGGTGTTGGTGCCCGACGGCGTGATGGCGTTGTAGACCAGGCCCATGGTCTGGCCGAACTCCGGTGCGTAGCCGCTGGTCACGACCTTCACTTCGCGAATCATCACTTCCGACATCGGCATCTGCCGCAGACCGGCGCGATCCTTCTGGGTGTTGTTGCTGCCGTCGACCTGGTAGTTGACGCGCAGCAACGCGCCGTTGGCGGTGAGGCGCGGCACACCGAACTCGTTGGTCTCGAAGCCGACCACGCCCGGCTGCAGCAGCGCGAAGTTGTAGGGGTTGCGCGAGGTCAGCGGCAGCGTCTTGATTTCCGCCTCGCTGAGGGTGCGGCCCTGCTCGATCTTCGCAAGGTCCACCACCGGCGCGTCGGCGGTCACGGTGATCGTCTCGGCGAGCGCGCCGACGCTCAGCGCCACATCAATCACGGCCGTCTGGCCGGCTCGCAGCGACACGCCGGTCTGCTCGAACTTCTTGAAGCCCTGGAGCTCGGCGACGACCCGGTAGCTGCCAAGCGACAGCAGCGGCGCGCGATACAAGCCGCTCTCGTTCGCCACCACGACGCGTTGATCGCCGGTGTCGATGTTGGTGACGGTCACGGTCACGCCGGGGAGCACGGCTCCCTGATCGTCCTTGACCGTACCTTCGATGGTGCCGTTGATGGCCGTCGACTGCGCCGCCGTAGCCGTGGCGAAGACAGGAGCGAGCAACATGGCGAAGCTGAAAAAGAACGCGGTGAAAGAGCGAGGCATGGGGGGAGAGCCCTCCGTTGGTGAGGTCATCAGAACAATGTTCGAGTATATGGCCCTTCGATGTCACCCGATGTCACAGGTAACATGGCGTGCTCTGAGTATTCTGGCTACCGGCTACTGGCTACCGGCTACCGGCTACTGACTACTTCATAAATTCCGCGCGAACGAGAAATGCTCATCACTCTTCTCCGGCCGGCCGAGAATGCTTCGCAGGATGATGCGGCTCGCAAGAAACGCCCGCGCCGGATCGTGCGAGGTCCCGAACGCGAAATGGTGGAACGGATAGTTGCGATGCGAGCCGGCATACAGCACGCCGTCAACCGGGTGCGCCAGCGGCACGTTCCATCCGTAGGCCGGCGCGGCGCCGGAAATCGCCGGATAGATCTTCGACAGCTCGTACATCAGCTGGCCGGTCCGCTGCAGCAGCGTCTTGTCGCGCAGTCGATCGGGCGGGCGCTTCTGATCCGCGCCCGCGAACAGCGCGCGGTGATCGGCGGTAAACCACAGGTGATGCGCCGGCGCATCCGTGTCGGTCACGAGCGAATGCTGCTGACCAAGTTCGGCACGCACTGCCGCACCGAGCGGCTCCGTGAGCACGACGTACCGATCTTCGTGGCGCAAGTGTCGCTTGAGCGGCTTGAACAGGCTGGTCGGCTCGCCGATGCAGATCGCGAGGTTGGTGGTGGTGATGGCGCCGCCGTCGAGAAATGCGGTCGCGGTCTTCCGGGTGAAAGTGATCTTCCTGACGCGCGATCGTTCGTAGACCTTGGCGCCGCGCTTGATCGCCGCCGCCAGGAATCCCAGCATCAACTTGAACGGATCCGCGAAGCCGCCGTCGGGCAGCCGCATCGCGCCGCCTGAACTGATCGCCGTCTGCCGTGCCACCGCCGCGGGCATCAGCCAGGCGGTCTTCACGCCCGCCGACTGGCGCGCCGCCATCTCACGCTTGAGCGCTTTGTCAGGCTGGCCCGCGGTCAGGACGCGGAGCTGATCCGCGACGTCGACACCGGCGCGAATCCCGAGCCGCTTCACCGTCGCCGCCAGATCCCGCGGCGCCGCCTGCATGGCATCGAACAACCCGCGCGAGGCCCGGCGCCCGGCGCGCGCTTCGAGCTCGCGATACCAGTCGCAGGCCTCACCCGACAACAATCCGGATGCATAGCCAGTGCCGCCCTGGCCGATTCGATCCGCCTCGAGCAGGATCACCTTCAACCCCGCCGATGCGCACGCATACGCCGTCATGGCGCCAGACATGCCGCCGCCGACGATCACGACCGGATGTTCAATGCTGCCGCGGAAAGCCGGAAACTGCGGCCGTTTCTTGACGGGGACGGCGTCCAGCCACGGGGACACGCCGTAACGAGTGGAAGGCACGACAAATACTACCGTGCCCGCCTGGCTTGCGCGTCTTTTCTCTGCCGCCAGCAACAGGGCCTTGCGCGCCTTTCCCCACCCCTACCCGCCGGTGCCCCCGGCCGGCGGCACGACCCGGTGGCACGGGACGACAATCGCGACGGGATTGGCGGCGCAGGCATTGGCCGCCATGTCAGGACGGCAGCGCTTGCAGGCCCGGAAGCCCGAAGGCCCGGCTTCGGCAGCCGTATCGAAAAAGCGGACGCGATCGGCGCGGGGCCGAGGGCTCCGACAACTGGGCCGGCAGTACACGCCGATGGACGTCACGCCGTCGACGAAGGTGCCATCTGCGGCAGGGTCGCGAGATGCGAGCGCCTTCCACCTCATGTCCAGGCCGGTTCCGGACATCCCACGAGCCGGCACAACGGCGTGTTGGATCATGCAGGCAGGGTAGGCCAGCGGCATCCGGCGCGCGATCCGCGGATTGCGGTCA
>VFZG01000087.1 GCA_016871275.1 Acidimicrobiia bacterium
GTAGTGGACGCGCGACTCCTCGGGGCCGCGCCGCAGTTTTTCGAGATGCCGATCGAACCGCTCGAACTCCGTGAAGAACCGGCAATCGAACGTGTAGCGATCGAGCACACCGACGGCGTCATGCGGGTCGGTGGCGGCAATCAGCTGGTTGCCGGTTTCCTGGATCGCCTTGAGATGGCGCGGCGCGATGTAGCCGGCCACCCCGGTGATGGCAAAGTTGTGGTGAGTCATGGTCTCGATGCTGCAGCGTCGCGCAGAATACGTTCGACGAGCGGTGCGGTCACCTTCAGGGAATAGCGCGTCTCGATGGTCGTACGGCCGGCCTTGGCGAAACGGGCCCGAAGCGCAGGATCGGTGAGCAGGCGTTCGAGCTTCTCCGCCCACTCGGCCGGCGTCGACGCGAGAAACCCATTCTCGCCGTCCCTGATAATCTCCAGGTTCACGCCGACCGCCGAGGCCACCACCGGCACCCCGCACGCCATGAACTGGATCGCCTTGAAGCCGCACTTGCCTCGCGACCAGTCGTCGTCACTCAGCGGGTAGATCCCGATGTCGCAGCTGTTGAACAGCTCGACCTCCTGCGCGAGCGACCACGGCGCCACCCGGGCCGGCACACCGTCAAGCTGAACCGGCTTGCCGGCGCCGCTGATGATAAGCGTGAATGCGTGCCGCGATGCGGCCGCGCGCAACAACCCGGCAATTTCCTCCACGTAGTGGTAGGTCGTCGGGCTGCCGATCCAGCCCACCACCGGCCCACCCGGTCCGACGCGGCCGTGATCGGCCCGCGGCACGAACCGGTCGGTGTCCACAACGGTGGGGATGACAGCGACGTGGCGGCTGAACCGCCTGGCATAGCCGGCGAGAAATTCATTGCCGACCACGGTGGTCGTACTCTTGGCAATCACCTCCGCTACCCGACCTGGATTCTTCAGGAATCCGATGGCGCGGTTGGCCTCGCTCACGTCGCCCATGAAGATCGCATCGTCGAAATCGAGCACGATTGGAATGCCCCGGCCGGCGATGGCCCGCTCGACCAACGGCGGCCCCAGCGGAATCGCTTCGCGGTACAGCCACACCACGTCGTAGTCGCCGAGCTCGCTCAACTGCCGCAGCCGGCGCAGCGCCAGCAGAACGAACCCCACCGCCTTGCGAAGGTAATTGCGCGGCGTATAGACGATGTTGAAGAACTCCGGCGTGTAGAACGGCCTGATGGTCACGTCGATGCCGGCCGAACAAAGGTGCGGCATGTACTGGGCAACCCGGAATCGGCATCCTGCGCCCTCCTCCGGGATTGGCGACAGCGCCAGCACCTTGATCCGAGTCGCACTGCTCACGGCGGCGGCGCGGTTCCGGGCCGCGCTGAAGACCACAGCACCAGCAAGCCCGCCGAAACGATCATCGCCGGCGGCGCAATCCATAGCCACCCAGGAGCGAAATCGTAGTTGGCCGTAAGGATCAACGTGGTCACGCCGGCAGCGATCATCGCCCCTCCGGCGGCGAAGCGGCGATCACTCAAAGACAGGTTGCACCATCCACGCCAGGCCGCCGTCGCGCCGTCGGCGACGCGGGAGTGACGGGCGGCGCCCCAGACCGATCGGTGCACCGAAGCGGCGGCGCGCACCAGGACGGCGGCGGACAACGCATCGACGACGCGCCGGTCGTCTGTGGCCGGCGGCTCCATCATGGCGTGCCGGTAATCCCGTCGGCGGTCACGACCGTGCCGGTGGCTTCGTAGCGCGCGTTGCGGACGGTGAACGTGCTGCCAAGCCGCAGCGGCAGGTTGGCATAGAGCCAACCGTCGGCGCCCCGCTGAGCCTGGAGGGTCAGGCGGGCTTCGCGCCAGCCGGCACCGGCCGGCCCGAGGCTTTCAATGCGGGCGGTCGACGACAACTCGTTCCTGACATCGCCAAAGTCGGCGTCACCAACCCTCAGCTGGGCGAGCACGCGCGGATCCCCGCTGAAACGCACCGTCACCATGACGGCCTCCAGCGGTTGCACGCTGCGAACCTGGTCGATCTGAAACGGCGTGGTGCCGAACGGCAGACTCAGGAACAGCAGCGTGGTGGGCTGCACGGAAGATCCGCCGCCGACGCATTCCGGCTGTCCCTGATTGGAGCGGACGAAGCATGAGATGCGCAGCGTGGCCGCCACCATCTGGACGTCGGCGATTGGCGTCTCCACCATCACCGGCCGCACGAACACGCGCTGGCGCTGGGGCCGCGGCTGGCCCACCTGCTCGACCTGGCCGAGGCCTTCAATCGACAGACCTGGCTTGATCTGCGCCGCCTGCTCGACGGTGAGATTGCCGAATGTGCCCACCAGGACCATCTTCGTGTCCGGCAGCGCTGAGGGCGCGATGGTCAAGGCGGTCGGCATCCGATGCCGCTCCTGGACGTTGTCGTACAGCACCACGTCGTAGACGCCGGGCGGCACGTCGGGCAGATCCACGTCGGCGTCGGTCGTGTCGTTGAACTTGAACGTCATGCCCTGGTAGTTGCCGACCGACACCCGCAGATACGGCGCCAGATTGGTGCCGCGCACCCGAATCCGCATGTTGCGGCCGTACACGAGGGTCGTTGGCTCGATGGCCGTCAGCTGTGGCGGCTTGGCGCGAAACAGCAGGAACCCGCCATAGGCGAGCGGGATCATCCACAGCACCAGGACGGCGACAATGGCATCGAACAGGTTCAGGCGGCCGAACAACCGGCCGCGTTCGTCAACTATGGCCATGAGCGGGGATTCCTTGATTCGCGCGGACCGGTGCGCCAGTGACCGCCGACCGCATCAACTCGTAGAGACCGAGACCAGCCAGCCACGCCAGGTACGGCATCACCAGTCCGCGATGCCGAATCAGCGTGCCGATGTTGCCGCTCGTCATCGCCACCACCGTGGCCGCGGCAAACGCGTGTGTGACCAGCAACGCCGCCAACATGGGATCGCGTCTGACCGCCGCAACCACGCCGAACGGCGCCAGCGCCAGCAGCACGTACCAGAACATCTGCTCGGGCAGATAGGCCAGCATGGGCTTTGATTCGATCCGCCATGGCGCCGGTTCGGTAACGTAGCTCTTGAACGAGTTCAGCACGAACACGATCGCGTCGTCGCCCGGCATGTCGTAGATGCGCCGGGCGTCGAAGTAATAGCGGCCCTCGAGAATGTGGTACGAGTAGCCCGCCGAGCCCACGTGGCCGGCGTGGTAGACCGCCCAGCCGCGGACCGCATCGAGGGCGCGTTGCTGGACTGGCGGCACCATCAACAGGCCGACCACCGCCACCGGCACGAACGCGGCGGTGAGCAGAGTGAGCTTCGGTCGCGGCAGGACGAACCCCAGGAACAGGCCGCCGGCGGCACCGGCCAGGGCCACCATGCTGCCTCCACGCCGAAGGGTTTCGAGCGCAACGGTCGCCACCGCCACCCCAATCAGCCACCGCGCTCGCTCGCGCCACGTCGCCGAGCGCGCCAGGTGGACGGCACACCATAACTCCACGGCGGCGGCCAGCGTGTAGCTCGGTTCTTTCAGCGCCGAGATCGACCACATGAAGAGACTTGGCGTGAACAGCAACACGCCCATGCCGGTCAGCGCGGCGACGCCACCGAACACCGGCCGCACCAGGCGGAACAGCATCAACACCGCCGTCAGGTAGCAGGCGCTGTTCAGCACATGAATGCCGTACGGCGCCTTGCCGACAATGGCCTGCAGCAACGACAGGCCGTAGAGATAGCTCGAAATGCCGACGTCCTCGAAGGCATAAATCACATCCGCCGGAGACATCGGCAATCCCGCCCCGTGATTGCGAATCCACAACGAACGGTTCTTGAAGAACAGTTCGTCGCCAAACAGCGATTCGAACGGCATGCGGCCGTCCCAGGACAGAAACAGCGCCGACACCGCCGCCAGCCGGGCGATGGCCGCCAGCGCGATCAGCGCGATGAACCATCGCCGCTCTCGGCTGTCGAGGCCGGCGCCGGCCCACAGGCTCATCGCAATCACCGCCGGCAGGCAGATGATGGTCAACGGCGACAGGGCATAGGCGATCCCCACCGCGGTTCCCGCGCCGATGGCGATCACGGTCAGCTGCCGGCGACTCACTCGGACACCAGTTGCTGAAACAGCTGTGCGTAGCGTGCCGCCACCGCGGGCGCGGCATAGTGGCCCACGCTGATGGAGGCGGCGCCGGCCAGACGTGTGCGCAGCGCGCCATCCTCGATCACCCGTGTAATGGCCGCCGCCACCGACGCGGCATCGGCATCCACCAACAGTCCATTGTGATCATCCTGGACGATCTCGACCGTGCCGGCCGAGCGCGTGGCAACCACCGGCGTGCCGCACGCCATCGCCTCGATCAGCACGTTGCCAAACCCCTCGTAGTGCGACGTCAGCACGAACGCATCGCCGTGCGCGATGAAACGCCAGGGCTGCGGCTGGAACCCAAGAAACCGCACCCGCGCCTGGAGCCCCTTCGACACGACCAGTTGCTGCAGCTGGTCCCGCTCGGGGCCGTCGCCGAGAATCCACGCGCGCACCCCGGCCAGCCGCGCAAGAGCGTCCAGCAGCAGCGGGTAGTTCTTCACGCCGGCCAGCCGCCCGGCCGCGACCACCAGCGGACCGGCCTCACTATCCTCCACCGGCTGCCTGGCCGCGGCGGTGATGGCCTCGAGGTCAATCGGGTTGTGCAACACGACCATCCCAGCCCTCGGAACGCCGTATCGCTCCGCCAGATCGTCGGCCACGCCGCGCGACGTCACCACCACGGCGTCTGCGCGCCGGTAGAACAGCCGTGTCGCCAGCGCGAATGCCGCCCGGAGCCCGCGACCGTGCCACGCAAAGTCCGGATCGTCGAGGAAGCCGCTGGTCGGCGTCTGCTGGTTGAAGATCACCCGCCCGTGCCCGCCCGACAGTGAAGCCGCGATTGCCGTAATGAAGTAACTGAGAAACGGCATCACGATGTCCGGCCGCGTCGCGTTCAGAAAGTTCGAGAGCTCCAGCATGCGGGCCAGCCAGCCCCGCTGGCGCGCCACCACGACCCGAACGCCCGGCGCCACCCGATCCAGGTAGACCGCGTCCGCGTCGCTGAACAGGTAGAGGGTCCGATCGAAGCGGCCGTCGAGCGCGCTCAACACCGTCACCGCAACGCGCTCCGCTCCCCCGCCGGTCAACGTCGGGATCACGAAGCACACCTTCACGCCCGTCCTCCGACAGGGTCGGGCTGCTGAACCGGCAGCGACAGGTGCAATTCACGTTCGACCACCTGCATCATGTCGGCGGCCTGCTGCTCCAGCGTGTGCTTTCGCGCCGTCGCGTAGCCTCCCTGGATGACGTGGCGGCGCAGCTCCCCGTCGCGAACCAGTCTCCCAATGGCGACGGCTATCGATCCGGACGAACCACCGGCGATCAACAGGCCATTGTCGCCATCGGCGATCAGACTGGCGATGCCGGACACGTCGGTCGTCACGATCGGCAGCCCGTTGGCCATGGCTTCGAGCAGCACGCGCGGAATCCCCTCGCCCGGCTGCGTCGGCAGGACGAAGAAGTCGTAGTCGCGGTACATCCCCATCAGCCGATCGAGCGGCACCGGTCCAACGAGCTGGACGCGATCGCCGACACCTCGGGCATCCGCTTCGCGCCGGATGGCGTCGCGCTCGTTGTCGCCGATCAAGCCGATCGTCGGTCCGACGATGTCGAGCGAGAGGTCGATGCCGTCGGCGGCCAGCTGCGCCACGGCGCCGGGAAGCGTGCGCAATCCCTTACGGGGATCGATGCGCGAGACGGTCAAGGCCCGAATGCGACCCGCCGCCGTCACGTCCGCGCGCGTGCCGATGTCGTCACGGCTCAGCGTCGTCGTCTTGGTCTCAATCACGCGCGTCCCATCATGTTCGTACTTGCGGCGCAGCGCGGCGCCGTTGGTGAACGTCAGCGCACGAGACGTCATGTGTCGCAGTGCCCACTCTTCGAAGGCCACGTAGGCACGAAACGCCGTCTTCTTGAGACCGCGGTACGGCAGGTGGGGCAGCAGCGCTTCGTAGTCGCCAACCACCAGCAGGAACACCGGCTTGCGTTTCGCCGCCGCGGCGCGAAACGCGAAGATCGCCGCCGGCGTCGGGACGCGGAAATGAATCACATCGCAGCGTTCGGCCCATGCCGTCAGGCGGCTGTAGAGCCGCGGCAGCATGGGGTAAAACTGCCGGGGCCCCGGAAAGTACGGCAGCGGCGCCAGTGTGACATTGGCGGCGCGCAGGCGCGATCCCGACGACTGTGGGCGGTCGAACACCGGCACCGACAACACGATCTGATCGAAGTACGGCGCCAGCGAATCCACGTAGCGGGCAAACGATCCTTCGGATTCCCATAGGCTACCGTCTGCCGCCTGCCAGAACGGCATGTGATACAGGATGCCCAGCGTCATGCGATCTGCTTGTCCGAGAGCAGACGGTCATACAGCGCCGTGGTCGATGCGACGTAGCCGTCAACGCCAAACTTCGGCAGAACCGCGGCACGCGCGGCCTGCGACAGCCGCCGCCGCAGGGCCTGGTCCGTCGCGAGTCTCACCAGCGCTGACGCGAGCTGACTCACGTCGCCCGGAGTGACCAGCAGTCCGGTCTCTCCGTCCGTGACCACTTCCGGGATGCCGGCCACGCGCGAGGCGATCACCGGCAGGCCCGCGCCCATCGCCAGCACCAGCGACAGCGGCAGTCCCTCCCAGAGCGACGGCATCACGAACATGTCAACGGCGCCAAGAATGTTGCCGAGGTCGCGGCGCGCACCGGCAAAGTGGACGCGTGCGGCAAGGCCGAGGCGCTGGACTCGGCTCTTGAGCTCCTCACGCAGTTCGCCGTCGCCAACCGCGACCAGATGAAGGGTGCTGAGCTCCGGCACCGATGCCATGGCCTCGAACAGCACCTTATGCGCTTTCTGCTCCGTCAGCCTGGCGATGATCCCGGCGGCCGGCGCATCCAGCGGCACACCGAGCTCGGCGCGCATTTCCTGCCGCCCCTTGCTCGTGTCGAGCTGCGCCCAGTCAACCGCGTTGTAGATCACCGGCACC
>VFZG01000088.1 GCA_016871275.1 Acidimicrobiia bacterium
TTCACCATCGGCCGCTACGGCATAAGTTCGCTGCTGGTGCTCGGCCAGCTGATGGCGGGCGTCTATCTGACCTGCCTCGTCTTCATCGTCGTGGTCCTCGGCTTCATCCTCAGGTGGTGCGGGCTGCGGTTGATGCCGCTGCTGCGCTACCTCAGCGAGGAGCTGCTGATCGTGCTCGGCACCTCTTCGTCCGAGTCGGCCTTTCCGCGGCTGATGATGAAGCTGGAGCGCCTCGGCTGCAGCAAGCCGGTGGTCGGCCTGGTCCTGCCGGCCGGCTACTCGTTCAATCTCGACGGCACGGCGATCTATATGACGATGGCGGCGATCTTCGTGGCGCAGGTGAGCGGCGTGCACCTGACCCCCGGCGACCAGTTGTCGGTGCTGGCAGTGTTGATGGTGACGTCGAACGGCGCCGCCGGCGTGGTGGGCAGCGGCTTCATTACGCTCGCCGCGACGCTGGCGACCATTCCGTCGATTCCTCCAGCGGGGCTGGCCCTGCTGGTGGGGGTCGATCGCTTCATGGCCGAAGCGCGATCGATCACCAACTTCATCGGCAACGCGGTCGCCACCGTGGCGATCGCGAAATGGGGCGACGCGCTGGACCTGCCGCGCGCACAGCAGGTGCTAGCGGGAACGCCCCCGCATCAGGATCAGGTAGATGGCGGCGCTCAACCCAAACGTCACGAACCACGCGTAGGTGTAGAGGTGGTCGAGTAACGACGGATCGGCCACGATGCCGCCTGGCGTCGTGGCGGCGCGGACGAACCCGGGGACGACGGGAAGAATCGCGAGAACCAGCGCGACCAGCGCGTTCGCGTTGATGCCGTTGCCGTAGCGGTAGCGGCCATCGAGCTTGAACAGATCGGGCAGCGACAGTTCCTTCTTCCGCAGGATCCAATAGTCGGCAATCAACACGCCGCCGATCGCGCCCATCAGGCTGGAGTAGCCGATCAGCCACGTGAAGATGTAGGCGGCCGCATCGGCGTAGAGCTTCCACGGCATCATGGCGATGCCGAGCGCGGCGGTGATCAGGCCGCCGCTCACGTAGCTGATCTTCCTCGGCGCCAGGCTGGAGAAGTCATTGGCCGGCGACACGACGTTTGCGGCCATGTTGGTGGTGATTTGCGCGGCGAGAATCACCAGCGCGCCGAGCACCACGACCATCGGACTGCCGATCCGCGCAATCAACGCGACCGGATCCCAGATGGCCTCACCGAAGATCACGATCGTCGCGCTGGTCACCGCCACACCCAGGAAGGCGAAGGCGGTCATCGTGGCCGGCAGGCCCAGCGCCTGCCCCAGCGCCTGCGAACGCTGGCTCTGCGCGTAGCGAGTGAAGTCCGGAATATTCAGGCTGAGCGTCGCCCAGTAGCCGACGTTGGCGGTCAGCGCCGCGGGGAACAGCGTCCAGAACGGGGTACGCTCCTGTCGCAGCTTCGGCGCCTCAGCGAGGATGTGCATCAGCCCGCCGCCGTTGGCAACCGCCCACCACAACAGCAGTGCGCCGCCGCCGAGCAGCAACGGCGCCGACCATGCCTCGAGCAGCTTGATGCCCTCGAGGCCCTTGACGATGATCGCCACCTGGATCGCCCAGAAGATCGCGAACGAGATCCAAATCGATCCTGGCAGCGTGTCCCATCCACGCCACAACGCGACGATCAGCGCCTGCAGCGCCAGCGCGCCGATCCAGGTCTGGATGCCGAACCAGCCGCACGCGACGATGGCCCGCAGGATGGCGGGACCATTGGCGCCCCTGACCCCGAACGCGGCACGGCACAACACCGGGAACGACACGCCGTACTTGGTGCCGGCGTGCGCGTTCAGGATCATCGGAACCAACACGATGGCGTTGCCGAGCAGGATCGTGACGAGCGCTTGCCACCAGGTCATGCCCTGCTGCATCAATCCCGAGGCGAGCGTGTAGGTGGTGATCACCACGCTCATGCCGATCCACAACGCGGCAATGTGATAGGTCGACCACGTCCGGCTCGCAATGGTGGTCGGCGCGAGATCGTGGTTCCAGAGCGGACTGGAGGAGACGTCCTCCGTCAGCTCAACGAAGTCCCCGGAGGTCCGGACGCCCGGAGGCCCGTTGGCCTGCCTAGCTGGCATAGCCTTCGGCGTCGTAGCCCCCGCGATAGTCCTTGCCATCCGGCCGGCGGATCTTCGAGTGCGCCACCACGTTGTCGCGGCGGAGCCCACGGAAATCCTCGAGCGACTGGTAGCCGCGCTTCTCCATGAACTGCTGCATGCCCTCGATCAAGTGCTTGATCACGTTCGGACCGATCGCGCGATCGAGCATCGCCGCCGTGCAGACCTGCACCGTGCCGCAGCCGAGCAGCATGTAGTTGAGAGCGTGGCCGAAGTTGCTGATGCCGCCGATCCCCGAGAACGGCTTGTCGGGGAATGCCTGCGTGAGCTGGGCCATTTTCGCCAGCGACTGCGGCAGGATGGCCGGGCCGCCCAGTCCGCCGCTCGACACCAGGCCATCGACGTTCATTTCGAAATCGAGCGTCTCCGGATCGATCAGCGGCACCGACGGGAACGTGTTCGACGAGACGATGGCATCGGCGCCGCCGCGGAACGCCGCGCCCGCTTCCTCGGCAATCTCGGTGGTCGACGGCGTCAGCTTCGACCACACCGGGATCCTCGCCACTTCCTTCACCACGTGCGTGACGATCGACACCTGCTGCTGATCCTTGCCGAGGTGCGAGCCCATGTCCTTGCGGTCCATGTGCGGGCAGGACAGGTTCAGCTCGAACGCATCCGCTCCGGCATCCTGGCAGGCCCTGGCCAGCTCCTGCCAGTGCGCCAGTTCCTTGTCGCTGCCCGAGCCGGCCATGATCGACGCAATCAGCATTCGATCCGGAAACGCCTGCTTGATGCCTTCAATCTTCGGCACCCACCAGTCGAGCGTCTTGTCCGAGATCAGCTCCCAGTTCCACGACGAGTGCAGCACGGTGTCGGGCCGCTTCTGCATCGACAGCTGTCCGTCCAGCGTGGATCGCAGGAACTTCGTCTTCGGCCCGGCGACGTTGGTCACCGGGTGGAGGCCAATCGTCTTGGTGACGACCCCGCCCCACCCGGCCTCGAACGCCCGCATGATGTTGCTGTCCGACTCGGTGGGCGGCGCCGATGAGAGCAGGAACGGGTTGGTGAACTTCAGGCCCGTGAACGTGGCCGAGATATCCGGCGTCATGTCGCGGAATATAGGTATATTTGGCTGCCATGTCCACCCTGCTCTAAGGCGGCACCATCGTCACGGCAACCGATCAGTACGTCGGCGACGTGCTCGTCGAAGTCGACAAGATCTCCATCATCGGCTTGCACCTGACCATGCCGGCCGATCGCACTATCGATGCCAGAGGACAGTACGTGCTGCCCGGCGGCATTGACATGCACACCCACATGGACATGCCGTTCGGCGGAACGACGTCGGCGGACGACTTCGAATCCGGCACGATCGCGGCCGCGTTTGGCAGCACCACGACGATCGTCGACTTCGCGATTCAGGACAGGGGACAGACGCTGCACCACGCGTGGGAGACGTGGATGAAGAAGGCGGACGGCAAAGCCGCCATCGACTACGGCTTCCACATGATCATCACTGAGCTCACCGACCAGTTCGAGCTCGAGGTGGACGCCATGGTCAGGCAGGGTGTCACCTCGTTCAAGCTGTTCATGGCCTACCCCGGCGTGTTCATGCTGGACGACGGCAGCATTTTCCGCGCCATGCGGCGCACCGGGAAGAACGGCGGCACCATTTGCATGCACGCCGAGAACGGCGGCGTGATCGACGTGCTCGTGAAAGAGGCGCTCGCCAAGGGCCAGACGGCGCCGAAGTATCACGCGCTGACGCGGCCCGCTCGCGCGGAGGGGGAAGCCACCCATCGCGCGATCGCGCTAGCCGAGATGGCCGGCAATCCGGACCTCGCGAAGCAGGCGGTGATGTTCGTCAATATCGAGCATGTGGCACAGCGTAACTTCTCGCCGGGCCGCACCACCGCCGCTGATGGCTATCGCGAAGCGGTCGCCGATTCCGGAGAGGCGCCGATTGCGGCCGGCGTGACGAACAACTCCCCCTGCCGCCAGGAACTGATCGACGCGGGCCCGTCACGCTTCGGCGTGAACTTCATTTCCGAGCGATCGACGTTCCAGAGCGGTGAAACGGGCGGCTGGGCGGGACGGCATGTCGCCAAGGTCAGCGTCGTGCAGGCGCCGCCGCTCCACCACACGACGGGTGAGGTGCTCGATGTGAGCTCGGCGCCAGGGCTTGAACGGATGGCCGGTTTTCTTGCATCCTTTGTATCCGCGGTCGACACAGCCCCGCGGGAAAGGATTAACCCGTGACCCGAATTTCGATTCTGGCGACTCTGGTCCTCGCAGGCGTCTTGACGGTGGCCGTGGCTGCCCAGCAGCCGCCGCCCCAGCCGTCGGCCGACAACCTGACCGTCGAAAAGGTGAAGGACAACCTGTTCGTCATCCGTGGCGGCGGCGGCAACACCGCCGTGTTCGTGACCGCCTCCGGCGTCACCCTCGTCGACACGAAGAACCCTGGTTGGGGCCAGCCGCTACTCGACAAGGTGAAGACCGTCACCGACAAGCCCGTGACGAGGGTGATCAACACGCACACGCACTACGACCACGTCAGCGGCAACGTGGCCATGCCGGCGACCGTCGAGATCATCGCGCACGACAACACCGTCAAGATGATGCCCAATACTTCGGGCGTCCAGGGTATCGGCGACACCGAGAACGTGTTCAAGGCCAGCGGCGGCAGGGGACTCGCCAAGCGCGGGTTCAACGACATGCTGACGCTGGGTTCGGGCGCCGATCAGGTCAGGCTCCACTACTTCGGGCCGGCGCACACCGGCGGCGACGCGTGGGTCGAGTTCGTCGCTCACCGGGTGGTGCACTCCGGCGACGTGTTCCCGAACAAGGGCCTGCCGATCATGGACAAGATGAACGGCGGCACGGGCGTCGGCTACGCCGCAACGGTGCGGAAGGCGGCTGACATGCTGAAGCACGCCGAGTGGATCATCAACGGCCACACGCCGGCCCAGACCACCATCGCTGACATGCGCGAGTTCGCGGATTTCGTGAGCGACTTCGTGGCGCACGTGCAGGCCGCCAAGAAGGCCGGCAAGACCAACCTGCAGGCCGTGGCGGAGTGGAAGAACCCCGAGAAGTACAAAGGATTCGCCGCACCGAACGCCACGCGCGCGAACGCCTACGCGCAGGTGATCATGGATGAGACCAGGTAGGACACACCGCATGCGGAGGTCGTGGTTACTCGCGCTGCTCACGGTCGCGCTGTCGTGCCCGATCGCGCGGGCCCAATCGCCCGGTCCGATTGTCGCGGTCGGCGGCGGCGGCACCACGCCGGCCATCGTCGCCACCACGCTGGAGCTGGCCGGCGGCAAGACGGCGGTGGTCGCCGTGCTGCCCCAGGCGTCCGAGTCGCCCACCGCGGGCGAGGGCTCGGTGAAAATGTGGACCGATGCCGGCGCGAAGAGCGTCCGCGTGGTGTCATTTGCCGATCGCGATGCTGCCCGGGCGATCCTGCGGGAGGCGACGCTGATCTGGATGCCGGGCGGCAGCCAGAGCCGCTTCATGGAGAAGATCGCCGGCACCGGGCTGACCGAGGTCATTCATGAGCGGCACCGGGCCGGCGCGGTGGTGGGCGGCACCAGCGCCGGCGCCGCGGTGTTGTCGGCCGAGATGATCACCGGCGACGCCGACCTCAAATCGCTCAAGTCTGGCACGACGGTGCTCAACAAAGGCCTGGGACTGCTGCCCGGTGTGTTGGTGGATCAGCACTTTCTGCAGCGCCAGCGCGGCAACCGGCTGATCAGCGGCGTGCTCGATCACCCCACCCTCGTCGGCGTCGGTATCGACGAAGCGACGGCGGTGATCTTCCGAGGAACCACGATGAGCGTGCTCGGCAAGAGCGGCGTGGTGGTGGTCGACCCACGCCCCGCCACGCGCGCGTCCGCCGTTGCCGGAGAAGTCGTGGCGGCGACAGGCATGCGATTGTCGATCCTGCGCGAAGGAATGACCTATTCGCTGAAATGAGCCGCTAGCGCCGCTGCTCGAGGTGGCGATCGAAGAAATCCACGAGCTTGCGGTAGAAGTAGAGCGCGTAGTGCTCGCGCGCGGTCCACGCGTGCGTGGCGGCCGGTGCGGTCGCCACGTCGAAATCCTTGCCCAACAGCATCAACCGCTCGGCCAACGCCATCGTCGTCCGAAACGGCACCACGTCGTCCATCAGGCCGTGAATGATCAGCAGCGGATCGCGCAGGTCCTCGCCTAACTGCAGCGCCGATCCGCGCACGAAGGCCTCGGGATGCGAGGACGGCGTTCGCGTGATTGCGACATCGTCCGGCCCGAACGCGTGCGGATCAACCGCCGGCGCGCCGGCGACGCCCGCCGCATAGACGCCCGGCCGTTTGAGGAGCGCATACGCCGACAACAGGCCGCCGTAGCTGCTGCCCCAGATGCCGATGCGACGCTCGTCGACATAGGGCAGCGCCTTGAGGCCATCCACGACCGCCTGCAGATCGTCCAGGTCCTTGCCACCGTAGTCCATCAGGAACGCCTCGCGAAAGTCGCGGCCGTAGCCCACGCTTCCCCGCACGTCGACCTGAACGACGATGTAGCCGCGTTGAACGAGGAACTGCTGGAGGGTTCCGGCGAGACCGTTCCACCGGTTGCGCACGGTGTTCGAGTAGACGGGCCCGAAGATCACCGGGTGTCGGCGTGAGCGATCGAGCGCGCGTGGCTCGAGGATTCGGGCGTGCACGGTGTATCCCCCGGCCTGGCCGGTGAACGACTCGTAGCGGGCGCGTACCCACGGCTGGCGGCCGAACTCCGGCAACGGCGACGTCGTGACCCGGCGCTCTGCCGCGGAGCCGGAGGAGGCGACGACGA
>VFZG01000089.1 GCA_016871275.1 Acidimicrobiia bacterium
GGATTTCTTGGGTCTGCGAACCGCCGTTTAGTGCACCAGAGGCCGCTTTAATCCCGGATTTCCAATTGGCCAATTTCAGATGGACCCGTTATACACCAGAGAGCCGTTCGAGCGCACGAGCATCTGTGCTCCTTACATCGAGGGTCATAAAGACAAGCTGCGCAATCTCGGCGCGCAGCCTCGACATGTGCGACGCATTCATCGAGCGCCTCCGCGCCGACAGCGGCCCCGACATCGTCTATCAGCGCAACGGCACCTTTGAGCTCGCTCTGAGCGATGTCGATGTCGCGCCCCAAGCGGGCGCGCCTGAACGCCTCACCTTTATCTGCGGCACGACCGATCGACGCGCTTCAGGTGGGACATCGTGTCGTCAGAAGTCGACGCGGAATCCCAGCTCAATCTGCCGCGGGCTGGCGCCGCTGGCCAGTCCCGTCGATCGGCCAAAGACCGCCGACCGCAAATTGCCGGTCGGCGCGCCCAGATTGACGAAGTTGGTCGCGTTCAGCGCCTCGACGAACACCTCAAGTCGGTCCACTCTAATCCGGGACAGGCGGACGAACTTCGACACCCGCAGATGCGCCTCGAAATACGCATCACCCAGTCCGGAGTTGCGCGGCAGGTTGCCGACTCGCCCGGTGAAGTTGGCGTTGTAAGTTGCACGATCGCGCGGGTCGCCATCCGGGCTCGCGAGATCGGGACGGTCGTTGATGTTGGTATCGCGGTTGTTGTCCACGCCGGTCGTGATGTTGAACGGCAGGCCCGAGCGCGCCTGCGTGAAGAGGCCGATTTGGAAATCCGCCGGCAGCGCCCACACCACGTTGGTGACGAGCTGGTGACGCCGATCGTTGCTCGCCAGCGCCTTTTCCGCCGCACGGTTGTGCTGATCCTGCGCGGTGAAGCCGAAATCCTCGACATCGCGGGTCTGCTTGGACAGCGTATAGGAAATGCCGATCTGGGGCCCACGCCCGCCGCGCCGCTCAAGGCCCATCTGCAGCCCGTTGTACCAGGAATTCCCCGTCGTCTGATACTGGGTGATGCGCAGGAACGCCGGATTCGGCCGCAGCCCACTCACCGGATCGGGAGCGTTGACGTCAGGGGCGTTGTAGAGGTTGCGTCCGCGGGTGTTCACAAAGTCCACCGATGCCGCCATGCCGGCCCTCAGCTCGCGCTTCACGCCCAGGCTGAGCTGCCGCGTCATCGGCGTCTTCACCCAGTCGGGCGCAACGGTCGTACTCGGCGCCGCCTGCGGCGCTGTCTGGCCGCGCGAATACGGATCGGGAAACCCCGGATTGACGATGGTCACGCCCACGAAGCGGCGCGCCAGCATGATGTTGCCGGTGATGTTGAGGAACACTTTGCTGTAGTAGAGGCCGCCGCCACCGCGGATGACGGTCCGCTGATCGTTGAAGGGATCCCAGGCGAAACCGATGCGCGGCGCCAGGTTCAAGGCCGCGTCCTCCACTCCGGTGGCCTCCTTGAATGCCGTCTCGCGGTCGTAACGCACCCCGGTATTGAGCGTGAACTGCGGCGTCAGGCGCCAGCTGTCCTGCACGAAGAGGCCGAGGAGATCGTTCTTGCGCAGCAGGTTGGGATCGCCGATGTTCCGCGTGTACTGCGTCGGGTAGGTCGTCAGGTCGTTGGCATCGAACGGACGGTCGGTGGTGAAGGTGAACGTGCCGCCGGTGTTGTTGTTGAAGTAGCTGGTCGCACGGACTCGGCTGTAGTCGATGCCGAACTTCAGGTCGTGCGCGCGAATCGAATAACTCAGGTTGTTGACCAACTGCCAGCGATCCTCGGTGCGGCCCTGTGGCTGGTTGCTCGCCTTGCCGAAGTTGCCCGAGGGGCGGTTGATGGTCGGCGCGTCGAGCGGCGTGCGCACGACGTTGTCGGCGAAATGGCGGCCGAACTGCACCCGCAGTTCGTTCAGCACCCGCGGCGTCAGCACCGCCGTGTGATTGACCACCACGTCCTGGTTGCGATTGATCGAATCGACCCCCCGCTCGAAGGTGTTGAGGCCGCCGACGCCGTTGTTGTAGGCGACCTGCGCGTCCAGGCGATAGCGTACGAACAGCGAGTGCCGATCGTTGAGGCGGCCGTCAGCGCGGCCAAAGTACTGATTGCCCTCCTCGTTGTTTGGCACTTCCCGCTCGGCGACGGGCACGAGCGGCGAGGTGATGACGGCCGTCTGATCCAGACGCGTCCCTTCGTACGTCCCGAAGTAATGCAGCCGGTCTCTCACGATCGGACCACCCGCGAAGCCGCCGAAGCGTTGCTGGCTGAACGGCGCCTTGCCCGAGCCCTGCGCTTTCGAGAACGGATTCCGGGCGTCGAAGGATTCGTCGCGGTGGAACAGGAACCCGCGCCCCTGGAAGTCGTTGGTCCCCGATCTCGTGACCACGCTGACGATGGCGCCCGAGGCATCGCCGTGCTCGGCCGCGAACTGATTGGCGATGACGATGTACTCGCGCACCGCTTCGAGCGAAATGCCGCCGCGCGGGCTGGCGAGGATGTTGTTGTCGTTACTGACGCCGTCGATACGATACGAGTTGTTGCGGCTCAACTGCCCACCCGCATTGACGCCGCCGCCACCGACGCCCGTGACTCCGGGTGCCGTCTGCGCCAAGGCCGTGAACGTGCGCCCGGGCACCGGCAGCGAATCGAGCTGCTCACGGCTGACCGTGGTTCCGAGCGTGTGGCTCGAGGTCTCGATGAGCGGCGCCGCGCCGGTGACCGTCACCGTCTCCTGCAGCGTGGCCACCCTGAGCGTGAGGTTGACGGTGAGTTCCTGACCCAGCGTGAGCGGGACACGCTCGTTGATCGCCGGCGCAAAGCCGCTCAGCTCGGCGCGCATTGCGTAGATGCCTGGCGGCAGCACCGGCGCGCGATACCAGCCCTGCTCGTCGGTCACGTCCGTGCGCGTCCAGCCGGTTTCAACATTCCTGAGCGTCACCGTGACGCCGGGCAGCGCCAGCCCCTGGTCGTCGACGATGCGTCCCTGCAAGGTGCCGCCGGTCTGCGCGGCCGCGTAGGCGGTGAGCAGAAAGCAGAGCCCTGTCCCGACCACTACCTGAAGAATTCGTCGAACGGCGCGCATGATATGGTCCTCCGCTGGCAAAGCTGGCGCTTGGCGACTGACGATCGGCAACTGGCTCGTGTCGACTGGCTACTGACTCGTCGGTGTGCGTGGTGACGCCGTTTTCACGTACGTATCGAACCAGTCGAGCCACCGCGTCCACAGATCCAGGAAGTTCTCCTTTGCGCGCGGCGCGTGCGATTCGAACGGATAGACGTAGAGCGCGGCCTTCTTGCCCAGGCCCGTGAGCGCCTGCATCATGCGCTCGGACTGGATGAGGAAGGTGCCCGAGTTGTTGTCCTGCGCACCGTGATACATCAGCAGCGGCGCGGTGATCTGGTCCGCGTAGAAGAACGGCGACAACTCGACGTAGGTCTGCTGCGCTTCCCAGAAGCTGCGGCGTTCGCCCTGGAACGTCAGCGGCGTCAGCGTCCGGTTGTAGGCGCCGTCGCCGGCGATGCCCGCCTTGAAGAAGGGCGTGTGCGCGAGCAGGTTCGCGGTGGTGAAGGCGCCATAGCTGTGGCCGCCGTGACCAATGCGATTCGGATCGACGTAGCCCAGATCGTCCACTTTCCGGATGGCGGCGTACATCGTGTCAACGAGATTGGAGCGGAAGTTGTCGTTGAACGTGCCATTTTTCCCCAGGATCGGAATGTCCGGATAGACAAGCGCGTACCCCTGCGTGAGCCAGATGTCCGACCACCGCAGGAAACTCAGCGGCGAGTAAGCGTTGTGGTTGCGAGCGCGAATCGCCCCGCGCTGATAGGCGAGGTCGTCTTCGAACTCGCGCGGGTAGGTCCAGAAGATCGCAGGCACCCGCGTGCCGGGCTGATAATTGGTTGGCAGCGAGATCCGCGCCTGCACCTTCACGCCGTCGCGCCGAGTGAACTCGAAGTCGACACGCTGGGCGCGGGTGATCTCCGGATACGGATCCGTGTTGCTGGTGAGCTTCACCGGCGCGGAGGCGCCCGTGGTCCACAGATAGCTGTCAGGATGCATCGACTTGGCCTGCCGCTGCACGATCAGCCGGGTGAGATCGGCGTCGAGCGGCACCAGCGGTTCGTCGAACGTATCCGGCGCACCCTCGAAGACGCGCGTGGTGGCGCCGGTCGGAATGGCCACGCGATCAATGAACGGCTGCGGCCTGAAGTTCTCCCTGTAGCCGGCACCTTCGAGGAACACGGCGCCGGCATCGCTCGACACCCGGGCGAAGGCCACGCCGTTCACCGTGAAGTCGGTCATCACCTCGCCGGGCAGTTTGACCGGATCGTCAGGATCGATGTTCGCCTTCAGTACCTTGGGCGCCGGCGTGGGCATCGTCAGATCGTAGACGACGAGATCGTCGCGGCGCGTGGTGCCGCCACCGCGCTTGCCGAGCGTCATGAAGGCGTAGCGGCCGTCCTTGGAGTAGCGCACGTTGCTGATGCGGTGCTCGGTCGACACCAGCGTCTGGGCCCGGTCGAGCGCGAATGGCGGTGCCAGCAGTATCACCCGGTCCTTGCGTGCGTCCGCCGCGGCCTCGCCGCTGCCGTTGCCGCCGCCTGGCTCCCGCCACAGCAGCGACAGGCCCTTGCCGTCGGGGCGCCACACCACATCGCGCGGCAGGTTGTCGCCCGCCGGATCGTTGCCGCGCGTCTGAGCTTCCTGCAGCGGCCGCTTCCGCACTTCAGCCAGGACCCGGCCATCGAGGTCGATCACCTCGAGACGCCTGCCGAAACTGGTGAAGCCCACCAGATACGAGAGCGGGTCGTCGATGGTTTCGCGCAGGATGTGGCGTCCGTCAGGGCTGAGCCAGTAGTCGACGTACATGGCTGGCGCACCGACGAGGCGAGGCGGCTTACCGGCCGACACGATCACGAGCTGCGCCGTAGTGTAGTGCTTGAACAACCGCTCGTCATGCGCGGTGCGCAGCAGGAACGGCTGGGTCGACGTCGGCGTCTCCTTGTCACGACTGTGACGGATGATGGGCGCCGTCGGCACCGCGGGGGCCGGCGGTTCCGGCCCGCGAGTGGCCGGCACGATCACCGTCAGCAGCGAGCCGTCGGGCAGCCACTGCAGCATCCTGCCCCCTTGCGTATCCGGCGCTTCTCCGCCGCCACCGGGCCGCGCCACCAGGGTCGCCATCACCGGCGCCTCGCTCACCGCCCGCGCCGCTCCTGTCCGCACATCCGCCGTCCACACTTGCGACATCGTCGGCAGGTGCGCGATGAAGGCAAGCTGTGAGCCGTCCGGCGACCAGCGCATGTCGCTGACGAAGGTGTCAGCCGGCAGCTTGACCGGATACGTGCGGCGTTCTTTCAGCGAGTAGAAGTTGAGGCCATAGTTGCCGTAGGTGGCGAGCCGCCACTCGCGATTAACCTCTGGCACAAACTCGAGCATCGCGAGGCGCAGGGTGCGCTGCGACATCAGCTTCAGGTCGGTGAGTTCCTGGAAGAGGGGAATGAGGAAGTGGTCGCCGTCGGGACTCGGCCGATCCAGCTTCGGCAGGTTCTTGTCGCGGTCGAACAGCTCCTGGACAGACTCGGGCGGCAGGATATACCGGTCCTGCGCCATGCTCTGGCGCGCGAGCGCCACGGCCGGCCAGAGAAGCATCGCGAGCGTTAACGCCGCAAGCGGGCAACGACCACATCGAACGACCCCGGCCATACCGACCTCCTGGAAACCGTACTGGTAGGACGTTATAGAAAGCATTCGCGCCGTCGGGCTGGCATATACTACCGCCTCCCAGACCCACACTCCACCCACGGGGAGCCCTCGGACGAGACGCCGAAATGTCTAACATTTGCCGTCGAGTTCCAGGGCCATGTCTGACGTTTGCCCCCTACTGGCCGGCGGCGGGTGCGTACGAACGAGTGTTGGCTCGTGGCCCGCGTGGAGGAGGCGTACACCTGGCTGCTCAAGAACGGTGACCTGGACGAACGGGCACCCCGGCTCACGATGCACATTCCTGAACGCGTGATGCTCGCGGTTGGGTCGCGGACGTTCTACGCGGAGATCGTTCGTCGCCCCAGCGCGATCTGGCGACAGGGCCGAATCTTCTACCGCGGCCCCAAGTGCGGACGCCGCGCAACGCGCCTCTATGTGCCGTTGGAGGACTCCCAGCCAGGCTGTCGCCGGTGCTGGGGCCATCTGGAAACGAGCCCAGGAACGAATATCGGCAACGGCAACTGCGTCAGCTCGCGCGGGTATCGTGAACGGTG
>VFZG01000090.1 GCA_016871275.1 Acidimicrobiia bacterium
TCGACGGGCGCTTGAGGTCATTGAACTTCCCGTCCGAGTGCCGGACGGCGAGATACTTCGAGTGGTCCATCGGACATCGGGCCGCATCGCCGTACGCCTCGAGCGACGGATAGGTGTCGACGAGGTTATGAACACGGAGCTGATCGCGGATCGCGACGAGATTGAGAAGCCCGATCCATCGGGGCATCCGGTGCCACAGCGCCACGCGATTGAGGACGCTGAAGGCCCCGATGAGGAGCTTCTTGCCGAGACTGAGTCGCATCGCCGTCACCTGGGAAAAGAGGGATCCCGCTTGGCCCACCACGGGCCGAGACGCTCGTGGGCGTATCGATACCCGACGTCCATCGCCGTCTCGAGCCGATCGAAGGCGAAGAGGGCGACCTCGCCGGCCGGGATGTCGAGATGGAGGTCGCTCAGCTGTCGTGCGTCGCTGTCGCGGTGTTTCCCCGCGAGGAGGATCGACGCGAGCACGGTCTCCACGAGAGAGGGGAAGTAGGGCGCCAGCGCCTGCCGCGACCGCCAGCGATCGCGGAGGACGCGCCAGGGCGAGGGAGTACGCGGGTAGCCCGAGGACCGCCAGACCAGTGCGGAGACACTCGCGGCGATGGTCACGCTGGCGGTGAGTCCCGCCACCGGCAGGTTGTCGACAACCGCGCCATCGACGTGAAGGCTCCCATCCGCGGTCACATAGGGTGGACCGAGGGCTGGGATCGCCATCGTCGCCAGGCAGGCATCCGCGACGCTGCCGCGCCGGTGGAAGGTCCGGTCCCCGGTCGAGAGGTTCGCGCTGCAGGTGAATCCCTGGATCCAGCAGTCCTCGAACTCAAGCCCCCCGAACTGATGACGCATCATCGCGTCCGCGGCAGAGACCCGCACCATTCCGAGCAGGGGCAACGTATAGGCGCGATGCGGATGGAACCGCGCCCAGTCCTCCCGGTGACGCGCCATCATCTCCTCGAATCCCATCCCTGAGGCGTACTGCGCGGCGATCACCCCACCGATGCTGGTGCCGCCGACCTCATCGACGGGGATGCCGAGCTCGTCCATCGCGCGGAGCAGCCCGAGATGCGCGAGCCCGCGGGCCCCGCCGCCGCCGAGGGCAAGTCCGATGCTCCGACCCGTGAGATGCCGCGCGAGACGCGCCCAATCGCCGGCGTGCCCGAGGCGCACGTGATGACAACGCGCGTAGGGGCGCTGTGCGAACCACCGCCCCGTGCCGTGGACCCGCGGCCGGGCCATCGGATGGAGGACCAGGAGTTCCTGCCGGCACTGCCCGAACGCGGTGGTCGCCCGCGGCGGTTCCTCGGGGACACGCGCGGCGGGGAGGGCTTCGAGGAGGAGGTCAGCCTGTCGGAGGCAGGCGGCCGACCACCGCGGATGCGCCGGGCTCGCGACGCAGATCACGTGCGTATGCGTCGCCTCGAGTTGCTGCAGCCAGCGGGCAACGGGGAGCGCCTCCTCGGACGCGCCGCGGTCGGAGAATATCTCGGGACCGAGCACGTCGAGGGCGTGTTGGTGGTCGACGAGCGCGACGGTCCCGGTGCAACCGAGTGCCTCGGTCAGTGCGTGTGCGGCGGCCTGCAGGTCCTCGTCGGCGACCGCGGCTTGGAGGACGACGACGGTCGGGTGCCGCCTCCCGACGCCCGCCGGCGGCGGTGCCGCGGCGAGGAGGGCCGCGAGCTGTCGGCTGATGCCGATGGCGACGTCCGGATGCGCGACGAGCAGGGCATCGAAGCGATCGCGCGGCAGCCGCCCGAGCTCGCAATCGCGCATCGCCGTGACCGTCGCCGTGCGCGGCGCGCCGGTCAGCAGGGCGAATTCGCCGACGAGGTCGCCGCGCACCAGCTCCCGCAGCAGCACCGCCCCGTCCGGCCCGGCGCGCTCCACCCGCAGGCGCCCGCTGAGGACAAGGTAGGCGGCCTCGCCCGCGTCACCCTGCTGGAAGAGAACCTGCCCTCCGAGAAGGGGGACGGAATCGACCGACGCCCCGATGAGGGCGAGCGCCTCATCGGTGACGCCGGCGAAGACAGGGCTTCGCCGCAGGGCGTCCGCAGGGGAATGCATCAAAGGCGCCGATAGCCAGTATTACGTGAGTTTTGCCCGAAGATAACGGGCCTGGTCCGACTCTGGGCAGATCATGTGGAATGGATTGTGCAGTCTCATCGCCTGGACGAAGTGTAACCGAGGACGCCGACGACCGCAAAGCACGCAGGAGCCGGCCGACCCGTGCAGCGGACGACAGACCTCCGGCCTCAGCCTCGTCGGCGCGCGCCACCGGACGCCACGGCGAGGAGCGACGCGCGGCTAACGGTCAGCAGGAAGCAGCGGCGCATAGTCTTCACCTCGACGGGGATGATACTTGATCGGAGTGCACGTGCGCCCTGCATCCTCGCAGTTTGTGCATTTGGTGCACGCCGTGCACCTTGTGTACCCTTTCGTCGCGTAAGATACGCGCATGGTGAGGCTCCTGGTGCTAGCCCTGCTGTGTGGCGGCGAGGTGCTGCACGCCAGCGACGATTGGCCGGAATGGCGCGGCACCGGACGAACCGGCGTGTGGAACGAGACAGGAATTGTCGACACGTTTCCAGCCGACGGCCTGACAGTTCGCTGGCGCACGCCGATTCACGCCGGATACGCGGGACCCTCGGTGGCGCGCGGCCGCGTGTTCCTCACCGATTCCCGCCGGACGACCGGCAACAGGGCGATCGAGCGCGCAATCGCGATCGACGAACAGAGCGGCGCGGTGTTATGGACCGCGGAGTGGACCACCGATTACACCGGCCTGCAGTTGATCTACGCCATTGGCCCGCGCGCGACGCCAACTGTCGACGGCGATCGGGTCTATGTCCTCGGGGCGATGGGCCACCTGCTGGCGCTCGACGTCTCGAGCGGCCGCGTGATCTGGAAGAAGGATTTCGTCCGCGACTTCAACGCCTCGGTGCCGTCGTGGGGCATGGCGGCCGCGCCGCTGGTGGACGGCGATCGGCTGATTGCGCTGGTCGGCGGCGAGCCGGACGCCAAGGTGATCGCGTTCAACAAACATACCGGCGACGTGATCTGGCGCGCGCTGTCGTCGGACTGGGAGCCCGGCTACAACCAGCCGACCATCATTACCCACGCGGGCACGCGGCAGTTGATCATCTGGCATCCGCGCGCGATCAGCTCGCTCGATCCCGTCACCGGCAGACTCTATTGGGAAGTCCCGTCCGAGGTCGACATGGGCATGACGGTGGCCACCCCCGTGCACAGCCGCTCCTATCTGCTGGTGACGTCGTTCTATAACGGCGGGCGGATGCTGAAGCTCGACGATCGCCAGCCCGGCGCGACGATGTTGTGGGCGGGCAAGAGCAACAGCGAGGTGGCCACCGACGCCATCCATTCGACCATCAGCACGCCGGTGATCGACGGCGACTATATCTACGGCATCGACAGCCATGGCGAGCTGCGCTGCCTCGAAGTCGCCACCGGCAGGCGCGTGTGGGAGTCGATGGCGCTGGTCAAGGACCGGGCGCGGTGGGCGACGGCTTTTCTCGTCAGGAACGGCGATCGCTACTTCATCAACAACGATCGCGGCGAGCTGGTGATCGCAAAGCTGTCGCCGCAGGGGTTTCACGAGATCAGCCGCACGCAGTTGATCGAGCCGACCCATCCCTACGCGCGGCGGCGCGAGCTCGGCGCCGTGCACTGGTCGCATCCCGCCTACGCCAACAAGCACGTCTTCGTGCGCAACGACAAGGAAATCCTGAAAGCCTCGCTGGCGAAGGAGCAGTAGTGTTTCGGTTGGCGCCTATCCTGGTCTGGACCGCGCTGCTGGTTGGACAGTCGCCCGCACCGGCGCGCGCCATTGTCGTGATCGGCGATCTCCACATGGGTCCTGGCCGCGACGACTCCGGCAATTGGCACCCGTACGAGGATTTCCGCTGGCGCGACGAGTTCATGGCCTTTCTCGACGCACTCGACGGCGGCATCGACCTGGTGATCAACGGCGATCTGTTCGAGTTGCTGCAATCGAGCACGGTGCCCTGCGCTGCCGCCGGCTGCACGCCCGCGGAAGCGCTGCAGCGCCTCGAGTCGGTGATCAAGGCCCACGGTGCCGAGCTCAGTGCGATCGGCAGGTTTGCCGCCGCCGGATCGAATCGCGTTCACATCCTCCCGGGCGATCACGACGCGGCGCTGCTGGTGCCCGCGGTGTGGCGCCGGGCCGCGGCCGCATTCGCCGCGCCGGCCGATCGTGTCGCCCTGGTCGCGTCCGGAACCTGGGTCTCGCCCGACGGTCGGGTCCACGTCGAACACGGCCACCAGCTGCCGCTCAGCGCCGATCGATTTTCGACATGGCCGGCCATTACCCTCTCGGTCGGCGGCCGCACCTACATCGAACGTCCGTGGGGCGAACAGGTGATCCTGCCGTTGTACGATCGCGCCGAGCCCAGGTATCCCATCGTCGACAACATCGCTGAAGAGGGCGTCGGCGCGAAGTTCGTCGCCGCCGCTGCCGATCCGAACGCACCAGACCCGGCGAGGCTGCTGCGGTTTTTCCTCACCAAGACGACCTGGCAGCAGTTCCGCATGGACCTCGACGATGGTGAGGTGCAGGCGCCGGAGTGGGACATCTCGCGCGTCCGTGCCGATCCCGGCGCGTTCATGGCCGCCTCTCTGCCCAGCGACGATCCGTTTGCGAAGGTGCTCAAGACCATTGCGCCGGACATCTTGTCGCCGGTGGGTTCGCAGTTGAGCGACCAGGAGATCGTGGCCATCTGCGACTACCGCGCCGCCATTCGCCGGGCCCGGCGGCGAATGGAACGAGTCCTGACGCAGTTGCCCGGCGTCGGCGCGCCGATGGCCGAGTGTCCTCGCGTGCCGCACACCGTTGGGTCGGCCTTCGAGTATTACTGGCGGTCGCGCGATCGACAGGTTGTGCAGCACGTTCCGGCCGCGACGACCCTCGACGTCATCGTGTTCGGCCACACCCACCTGCTCGATCGTCCGTTCCGGCCGCTCGGCGACGCCGGCGTCGTGGTCGTGACCAGCGGGGCATGGCAGCGCACGATTCATCCGAACAATCTTGAGGCGATCGACGCGCCGCTCGAATCACTGCCGGCGTGCTACCCGTTCGTGCAGATTGCCGCCTCCGCCGGCGCACGCACGGCGCAGCCGCGCTGGTGGCGGCTGAACGAACGGCAGCAGTGGACAATCAGCAACGGCGGATGCTGATCGATGTTAGGTTTCGGATCTCGGATTTGGGATCAATCGACGATTGTGGATCGAATCATTCGATCGGCCATCGGCAATCGATCTGCAATCCGAAATCAGAGAGCAGAGAGCTGAGATCATCATCGCCGCCCCGCCCGCATGCGCAGGTCGGCCGGCCAGGGCTGACCCGGTAGACCGGCTGCGAGCCGAACGACCAGCGCGCGACGCCGCCGCGGGTCCGCGCGGTGTTGGTGAAAACACGACAGCGGGTCGCGGCGGAAGGCGGGAAAGTGCCCGCCGGGCAGCCAGGTGGTCGGTCCCGGCACCGGCTTGACGACCGGCGCCGCGCTGGCTGGCATCGCTGCCGATTATCCTGCGATCAGGCGCTGCCGATCAGAATCCCTGACGCAAATACCAGCGTGCCGCCGACCACCACTTGCATCGCCGCGCGCCAGAACGGCGTCTCCATGTAGCGGTTCTGCACCCACGCGATGGCCCACAGTGCAAAGAACACCACCACCATGGCAATGATCGTTGCGGTCCGGAAGTCGGCAATCAGATACGGCAGCGCATGACCGAAACCGCCGATTGCCGCCATCACGCCGGAGGCAACGCCGCGTTTGACCGGCGATCCGCGGACGGAGATGGTGCCGTCGTCCGACGCCGCTTCGGTGAATCACGATAAGCCGTATGAGGGGCCTCTGGTGCACCGAACGCCGGTTCTCAGACCCAGCCCTTCGTGGCGTCGCGTCGCAAGATCTGCGCTGCCCCGCTCCCAGCCCATGAACCGATGCAGCCCTCGGAACTGCCGCATTGCCTCGGGCCCGGCGCGTGCTTGGCCATCGGTGGCCTGGATCGAGAACGTGAGGGGCACGCGAACTGGCTTACCCGACGGTGGGACAGGGCGAGAGCGGCAAGGCGGCCCGTGACAGGGCGCCGCAACCCGACCCGTCTCGGCCGGGTTACCACCTCACCGCCGCCACTTGAACACTTCATCCAGCTTCTTGCCGAACACCTCGGCGATC
>VFZG01000091.1 GCA_016871275.1 Acidimicrobiia bacterium
GTAGGCCTGCCAGTGATCGAGCGATGCCTTGCCGGTCATCGGCCGGCCGTGGCCCGGGAGGATGGTGTCGAACTCTACGCCCTTGAGCGTCTCCATGGTCTGGACCCAGTCGGTGAAGAACGCATCGCCCATGTACGAGGGGCCGTTGATCAACAGGTCGCCGGTGGCGACAATCCGCTCCTTCGGCAGGTGCACAACCACGTCGCCGGCGGTGTGGCCGCGACCGAGGAACAGCAGCCGGACCTCGCGCGAGCCGAGGTGCAGCGTCATGCTCTGTGACAGCGTCATGGTCGGCGGCGTCGGCTTCACGGCATTGGTGCCTTCGAAGTGATTGCGCTGTATCGCCAGCTGCTCCTGGATCTGCGCCTTGACCTTGTCGTCGGTGGCCGCGGCGAGGCGCCCCTCGAGCACCTTGATCGCGCCGGGCACGCCGCCGACGAAGAACTCGCGAGCGGGTGAGTCCTGCGACTTGCCGGCCACCATCTGCGCCCGCGTGAAATCGTGGCCGATGATTTGGACTTCGGGGCCGTAGATCTGATTACCGTGCGAGTGATCGAAGTGATAGTGCGAATTCACCACCCACCGGATGGGCTTGGCAGTGACGGCCTTGAGTTCCTCCTGCAGCGCCCACGCGCCGCCGGGACTGACGTGTGAATCGACGACCAGCACGTCGCGGTCGCCCTCCACGATGGCGGCGTTCGACATGACGACAATGCTGCCGGTGCCAATCGCGTGATACACGCCATCGGCGATCTTGGTGAACGTAAACGCCGGACCCTGGTAGTTGGCGCCGATGCCGGTTGGTCTCCGGGCAGGCGCCTGTTCGGGGCGGCGCGCGGAGATGGCGGCGGATCCGAGTGCAACGATGACGGCGAGAGCGAGCAGGCGGCTGCGTGTCATGGTGCGGCCGATTCTAGTCGAAACGGGCGGTCGGGCCGTCAGGCGGTCGGGCCGTCAGGCGTGTTAGGATGCCGCCGCCACAGGAGGAGACACATGCGCGTATTCACCCGGGTGCTGCTTGCGGTCGTCATCTCGGTTCTCATGGCCGGCAATGCGGTCGTCACGGCGGACGATCCGCTGACGCCGGCGGCAGCGGTGGGCTTCTCTGCCGAGGGATTGAAGGCCTTTCAGGCCGCGTTCCGAGGCCTCGTGGACCAGGGCCAACTGGCCGGCGTCACGACGCTCATCGCGCGCCACGGCAAGGTCGTACATTTTGACGCCTACGGCGTGCAGAACCTGGAGACGAAGCAGCCCGTCACCAGGGACACCATCTTCAGGATTGCGTCCATGACCAAGCCAGTCGTCGGCGTGGCCATGATGATGCTGTGGGAAGAGGGCCGTTGGTCGCTTGACGACCCGGTCGCGAAGCACATTCCCGAGTTTGCCAGCTTGAAAGTGGCGTCGCCGGGCGGGCCGGTGGCGCAGGCCACGCCCATGACCATGCGGCAGTTGATGAGCCACAGCGCCGGCTTCGATGTCAGCGCCGGCTACACCGACACGAAGAGCATCATCGATCGTGACCAGCCGCTGCAGGCGATGATCGACAAGCTCGCAAAGCTGCCGCTGGCCGCTCAACCGGGCACCGACTGGCGCTACGGACCAAGCGTCGACATCCAGGGCTACGTGGTGGAGAAGCTGTCGGGTCAGACGCTTGACGTGTTCCTGAAGACCCGGATCTTCGATCCGCTCGGCATGAAGGACACCGGATTCTGGGTGGATGCGTCGAAGAAGGGCCGCGTCTCGAACCTGCACACCTACGGCGAGGATAAGAAGATCAAGACCGCGGAGCGCCAGTCCGACCCGACCCGCAAGCCGGTGTTTCTGTCCGGCGGCGGCGGTTTGCTGTCCACGACCGAAGACTATCGGCGATTCGCGCAGATGGTGTTGAGCGGCGGCGAGGCCAGCGGCAAGCGGTTCATCAAGAAGTCCACCGTGGACCTGATGCGCACCAACGTGCTGGCAGACGGGGTGAAGGTCGACCTCTACGGGCCGACCATCAACATCGACGGCATTGGCTTCGGACTCGACTTCGCCATCATCCTGGATCCGGCGGCGGCGAAAACCCCGGAAGGGAAGAACTCGTTCTATTGGGGTGGCGCCTTCGGCACGTGGTTCTGGATCGATCCGACCAACGACATGCTGGTGGTCGGCATGATGCAGAACGTGGACGGCAGCCGGCCTGACCGCGGTTCGCCGCAAGTCCGCCCGCTGTCGCGCAAGCTGGCCTACGCCGCGCTGGTGGACCCGAAGAAATAGCCGGCGGCCGCCGTACGAAAAAAGGGCGGACCGTGAGGCCCGCCCCTCTTCGACAACCGTGCGCGCTACTGCTGCGAGGGCGTGGCCTTGCTCTTGGCGGCGATGTGCTTGTTGATGGCCTCGATGGTGTGATTGGCTCGGAAGTCGACAATCTTCTTTGCCAGCTCGGTGTTCCTGGCGCGGTTGCTGACGTCCACGCCGTTGATGGTCGCCTTCTTCGCCTTGACGCGGCCGTCGTAGCGGACTGAGTTCGGGTCGGCGGCGAACATGTTCAGCGTGATGATCGGATCGTCGTGCATGTTGTCCGAGGCGCCTTCCTTGAGGCCCTGGCCTTCCATGTACTTCGACACCTCGCCGTAGGTGTAGTACTCGCCAATGTGCAGCGCCAGCGCCTTGCCGGCCCACTTCGCGGTGAGTTTTTCGGCCACGGCGGCCTGGCCCTTCTGGTTGCCGCCGCTGTCGCCGATGAAGATGATGTTCTTGAAGCCGTGCGCCTGCAGGCTCTCGGCAATGTCGGTCAGCAGCGCCTGGTAGGTCTCCTCACGCGCCGTGATGGTGCCGGGCGAAACCATGTGGCCGGTCTTCGGCTCAATGCCGCCCTCGGGCACGAACTTGACGATCGGCGCGCACAGCGCGTTGCCCATCTTGCGGGCAATGGCGTCGCAGTTGGCCTGCAGCACGTAGTTGTGCTTGCCGGTCACCAGCCACACGCCGTTCGGCTCCATGCCGCCGGTCGGGATGATGATGTTGGTCTTGCCGGCCTTGAGGGCATCGCGCACGTCGATCCAGGTCATCTCCTCGAGCCACACCGTGTTTGGTGCGGGCAGCGGATTGGCGGCGTCGACGCAGTTGTACGGGTTCTGGGCGCACTGGCCGCCACCGATGTCCCGTGGATCGGGCTGGCGGCGCTGACCTTGCTGGGCCGCGGCAAACGTGCCGGCGAGAACGACGGCGCTGAGAATGAGAAGGGCAGTCTTTTTCATAAGTCCTCTCTAGAAGTCCGGCTTGTAACGGAACGTGCCATCATCCATGCGCTCACGGTACTTGCCGTGGCACGACGCGCACGTGGCGCCGAGCGGCGTGATTGACGTCTTCGCCGCTTCAATGTTGCTGAGGCCCAGGTTCACGAGCATCGACTCCGCGTGATTCTTGCCTTCTGACGCCCACTTCAGCGCTTCCGCGTTGTTCTTGGCCTTGAAGAACGTTTCGATGTCGGTGAACGCCTGCTTGAGAATGGTGGCCTGTTCCTTGGCGCCGGCCATGTCCTTGCTGTCGAGCGTCTTGCGCACCGCGCCCTGTGCGGGCGGCAGCTTGGTCATGATCTTCTGCAGCGCCAGGTCGTCGGCGCTCATCGGCGGGATTGGCTTCTTGGCGATGTCAATGCCCGCGGTGTTGATCACCGCCGTGGCCAGCACCACCGGCTTACCCTTGAACTTCGCGATGTCCGCCGGTGACAGGTCAATCGCGTAGTCCTTCAGCCTGGCGGCAATGTCCTTCTCGTCGAACTTGATCAGCTGGCCGATCACGGTGACGTAGCTGTTGGCGTCGGCCGCCTTCTGCAGCGTCGGCGCCAGCACCAGCACGTCCTTGCCGGTGGGCTTGTTCTTGTCCTGATCGACCGAGAACGAGGTCTTCGACAGGTTCGCTTCAACCGCGCCCGTCATCGTCACGTACTCATTGACGTAGGGATCGGGGTTATTGGCAACCGAACTGGCGGCGACTGGCACCAGCGGTCTGGGTGGCGTGCCGGCCGGGGGCGGCTGCTGCGCCTCCTTCGCCAGGGCTACGGGGGACACGCCGGCCGCTGCACTAAACGCGCTGACGAATGCCGCCAGCGCAGCGCCGGCCACGAGAACAGTGGATGTTGTAGAACGCTGCATCGATGAACTCCTCAAGCGCCTGCCTCGCCGAAGCTCCCTCGACTGGAAACGAGAGGGCGCGGGTCACATTGTAGTGGATACTAGGCCCGTGCCTGGTCGCACGTCTTTTTTTGTAACGGCATGGCTCATCCTTGCTACCGGGGTGTCGGCGGCGCAGACCTTCCCCAGGCCGGCCGGGCGCGTCAACGACTTCGCCAACATCATCGATGCGGCGACCGAGGCGGAGATCGATCGCCAGCTCGATCTGCGCGAGCGGCAGACGTCGTCGGAAGTCGCGGTCGCCACCATTCCCTCGCTTGGCGGCATGTCCGTCGAGGAATACGCCAGTCGGCTGTTCAAGCAGTGGGGTGTCGGACTGTCCTCGTCCTGGTCTCTCCGAACGATCGCGCCATGCGAATCGAAGTGGGCTGGGGACTCGAAGGCATCCTGCCCGATGGCCTTGCGGGACAGATCATTCGCGACCACTTCACCCCTCGCTTCCGCGAGGGCGACTATGCGGCGGCATTCGCAACGGCGTCGCGCGCGTGGTCGAGGTCGTCGAGAAACAGCAGGTGCTGACGCCGGAACAGCTCGCGACGTTCAACGCGAGTGGCGGCAATGACGATCCGCCGATGTGGGTCCTGCTGCCGTTCTTCGGGCTGTTCGTGACGATTGGCTGCGTGATGCTCGGTGCGGGGGTCAGGACCAGGACCATCTTCCCGATCGTGTTCGGCGGGTTCTTTGGCGCCGTGCCGCTCCTCATGAGCCTGGCCGTGTCCGGTCTGTGGCCGGCCGCGGTCACGTTGGTGCCGTGGGCGCTTGGCATGTTCGTCGTGGGCTATTGGATGGGCGCCCGCCAGTCGTGGCGCGACGCGTTTCGCAATCAGGACAAGGGCGGCGGCTCGTCGAGCGGCTGGACGATGGGCTCGACGTCCAGCTCCGGCGGCTCCCGTTCAGGGAGTTCAGGCTCGTCGTCCAGTTTTGGCGGCGGGTCGTCTGGCGGCGGGGGCGCGTCGGGGCGATGGTGAAGGGTGCCAGGGCGCCATGGTGTCGAAGCGGCCTGGGACTCTCTCTGAGCGCTGTGCTGCTTGGGGGATGCTCGATGTTGCCGGCGCAGCGCGAGGTGCAGCGCGCCGAAGAGGTGCTGAGGACGATTGATACGGTCGCCGCGACCAGCGTCGGATGCCGCGGCACGCTGCTGGCCACCAATGGCCTGTGCGTGGAAGTCACCATGAAAGACGGTGCCCGCCTGACGTTCGATCACGTCGGCTTCGACGCGTTTGGATCGACGGCGGTGAACGTGTTTGTGTCGGAGGCCGCGGGTCTCGTGCCACGCATCGCATCGTGTGAGGGCGGCGTCACGTCACCGAACTTTCATCGTGTGAGCGCGCTCGGGCATCACTTCCAGCCGACCTTGATCGACGTCAAGGATGCCGTGTTCAGGTATCGGGAGGTGCTGGAGGAGGTGCAGTTCTGGCCTGAGTGTCCGCAGTACTGGGAGACCCAGGACAAGCGCGGTGCGAATGTCCGGTACTGCGCCAGGAAGAAGACCGCTGTGGACGAACCGCCACGTCCGGCCTGCCCTTAGTCGTCGGAGAACACGACGTACAGCGCCAGCGGCGTGATGATCAGCACCGCCGCGGCCACCAGCCCCACCACGACGCTGTGCGCCAGTCCGTCGGCGATGGCGCTCGTCACCTCCACACTCGGCAAGAACCGATTCGCGGTGTCGCGCGCAGTGCCGACGACGGCCGGCAGCAGCGGCCAGACGGCCGTGAGTCCCGACAGGAACACTCCGAGGACCATCGCCCCGGGCTGCAGAACCCGACGACCGCCACGACCATTGTCGAAAGCATGCGCTTCATGACCATTAATACGCGAAGCGCGGGAAAAGGCTATCAGTGGTGCTGTCGGCCGCGCGCAACAACAGG
>VFZG01000092.1 GCA_016871275.1 Acidimicrobiia bacterium
CTGCCGTACGATCAGCTCTGCCCGGGCAACGACGCCCTGCAGAAGCTGATGACGCAGTTCCGCTGGGCTCGGGCGGCGATTAGCGCGGCGGCAGCGGCCGACCGGCCCCCAGCTCGCGCACCATGCGGTCGTCGCCGGTGACTTCCCAGTAGATCAACGACGGCGGAATCATGCCGGCGCGGTTGATCTCGTCCATGACCCGCTGCAGCGTGAAGTCGGCGCCAAGCTGGCGGCCGCGTTCGGCGATGACCTCCTCCATCAGCCGGCCCCCGGTGATGTAGCTGGCGCCGTAGGCCGGCTGCCGCAGGTAGAGATGCTGCTCGAAGCCGAGCAGCGGATCGCGCCGCATCCAGCCGCGCGGCGTCCAGTTGACGTGAATGTCGGCGGCCTGCGCCATCGTGAGATCGTTGGCGTGCGCGTAGAGATTGCCGAGGCCGCGGGCCGCCCGCGTGATCAGCATGATCCAGACGATCTCGCGCGAGCGCGGCGAGTCGTCGTAGAGGCCGGCGTGCATCATCCACTCTTCCATGGCGGTCGCCATGCCCTCGGCCCGGCTCATCCACACGTTGTAGAGCAGCGCGTCACGGCGGATGGGGTTGGCGTGGGGCGCGACGCGGATGCGCATGTTGTCCCACCAGTGGTAGAGATGAGTCCACAGCGGGATCGGATCGCGCTGCGTGGCCTGCATGAAGAAGTTGCGTGACGCCTCCGGCGCAAACGCGGCGACCCGCTCGCGCAGCGCCCGTTCCATCCACGGCTCCATGGTGAGGATGCGGTTATCGGCCATCCACTTCAGGTAGCGCGGAATCGCGCGCTCCTGCAGTGCGGCATACGCCTCGGGCGTGTCGGCGACCGGCAGCGGCGGCAGCTGCCGGTTCCGGTTTTCCTCGAGCCTGAGTGACGCGTGCGCCCTGATGAGCTCGCGGCGCAGGATGGTGACTTCGTCCTCCCACGTCAGCGGCGCCAGCAGCACGTTGCGCAGATACCAGGTGTACTGTTCCTTGCCGATGCCGGACGGCCCCGTCTTGGTCGGCGCCTCGCCCCGCAGCCATCCCGCAAAGCTGTTGGTTGCAGACAGGGCCGCCTCGCCGGCACTGACCAGCGCCTGATCGCCGGCCGGCACGCGGCTGACCAGCGTGCGCAGGGCCGCCGCCTGCTCCTCGAATGCCCGAACGCCGCCGACCCACAGGTCGCGGGTGTTCGACGCCGCCAGATTGCGGCGCGCGGTGTCGAGCAGCGGCGCAATGGTTCGCAGTCCGGCGGCCAGCGCTTCGGACTGCGCGGCCGACAGCGGCCCGACCACGTCAAGCCCGGTGCGCGGCCAGATCGGATAGTCGTAGAGCTTGATGGCGCCATGAATCACCGGCCCCTCTTTGGCCGGCGTGTCGCTTTCACCGGTGATGATCGAGGCGTAGTACGCCGGGTCCCGCGCGAACGGCTGCAGCACGCGCAGGTGGTACTCCATGCCGTTCATCTCGGCGCGGACCAGGTGATGATCGACCTGCTGGGGGATCGACCAGCCGCTTTGATCGATCGCCGTCAACCGCGCCTGCAACTTCGAAAGCTCGGCGAGCCGCCGCTGGTTGGTGGCCGGCGAATAGTCGGGGACACCGCCGTCCAGGCGCGGCGGCGCTTCGAAGGCGCGCCACTCGGCAAACAGGGCGAGCAACTGCTGGTAAGACGACGGCGTCGACTGCGCGCTCATCGCCGCGGCCGCGCCGACCAGGGCAATGGCTACGATCGCCAGTCGCGATCGAACTTTCCCGGCGGATGGGATCATGCGAGCATCATACGCCGACCATCGCGTCCGCCTCGATCTCGACGAGGTACTCGTCGCCGACCAGCTCCGCGCCAACCAGGGTATTGGCCGGCTGGATGCGGCCAAACCGCTCACCATGGGCGCGAGCCACCGCTTCCCAGTCCCGGACATGGCGCACGTACACGCGGGTGCGCACCACGTCGGAGAGCGTTGCGCCCAGCGACTGCAGCGCGCCCTCGATCTTGTCGATCGCGAAATGGGTCTGCGCCGCCGGGTCGCGGCCGCCAATGGCGCGGCCGCCGAGCGTGGCCGTGGTGCCCGATATCGCAATGTGCTGTCCGTGACGGATGGCACGGGCAAAGCCCGCGGTGGATTCCCACACCGTGCCGGTGAGGCAGCGCGAACGGCCGTCGGCACCCATCACCGCGTCATACGGCGCCGGCAGCGTCTGCAGGTGATGGCTGAGGTCGCCTGACGCTGTCAGGAACGGTGGCCTGCGGTACTCATCACCGCAGTCGCCGGGGATCGGATGCAGCGTTTCGAGCACCGCTCGAATCTCGGCGCGGTCGGCGTCGGAGAGCGAGTATGTGAACAGCTGCCTCGTGTCATCGATATGGGCGCCTTCGCCGAGCCGCGCGCCGACGATGACGCCGGCGACGCCCGGCTGATCGAGGATGTAGCGCGTGGCCACGTTGGCGATCGACACGCCATGCCGATCGCCGACACGCCTGGCCGCAACCAGCACACGCTGCAGCGCATCCCAGCCGCCGCTCGACGATGCTCGGGACGGCCCTGAGCCAGTTGAAGGACCGCCCGCCACGCGCAGGAAGCGCCCGTACTTCATCATCGACCACGTGCCGGTACGTTCCCAGTCGGGCTCCGCCTGGCCAAGCCACTTGTCGCTCAGCCAGCCGCCGGCGACGGTTCCGTAGGCGAGCAACCCGACGCCCAGGGCCGCGCACGCGGGCCCGAGCCCCCGTGCGGCACGCTGATCGAGCAGCGAGTAGGACACCTGGTTCGAGACCACGTCGATGCCGCTGAGTTTCACCACCCGCAGGTGCGCGGTGTCCACGTTGGTGAGCCCAAGATGCCGAATCAGGCCGTCGCGCTTGAGGTCCTGCAGGTGGAAGAGCGTTTCGATCCAGCTCGGGTCCGCATAGTTCCACGCGTGATACTGCAGCAGGTCAATCGTCTCGGCCCGCAGCCGTTCGAGCGCGCGCTCGACCGCCGCCCGCACCTCGGCCTGCGAGACGCGGCCCGGCTTGGGTACCCACTTCGTGAGGCACTGGGTGGTGGCCGTCTTGCGTGACTGGAAAATCCCCGCCACCAGTTCCGCCGATCCGTAGTGATCGGCCATGTCGAACGTGGTCAGCCCCGCGTCCGCATACGGTTGCATCGCGTCTGCGGTGCGCTCGAGGTCGAGCTGGCGGCCGTCGCGCTCCATGTCGGCCAGTTGCCACAGCCCGGTCACGACCCGCGAAATCACCAGGCCGGGGGCCAGTTCCGTTCTCTCAACCATCGTGCGGCTCACTCCGGCGGCAACGCCGCAAAACGCGCCCGCAGATCCACTCCCGCGGCCTTGAGCTTTCGGACTTCACGCCAGTAGATGACGGTCCCGGCGCTCATCACCCCCGCCCACAGCCAGGTCGAACGGAAATACCACGCGGCCGTGACCGCGGTCAGGTCCTTGATGGTGTGAACGGCCAAGAACCCGGCGATCACCACAGTCGCCAGCATCGCCAGCGGCACGCGAATGGACGCGTTCGGCAGCACAGTGATCGCACTCGCAATGCCCGGATTCCGCGACGGCAGCGTCAACACCGACACCGCCATCAGCAGAAAGTTCACGAGCATCGCCGTCACGAGAATGTCGACGCCGAGGAAGAAGTCTCCAGCCAGGTGACTGCCCAGCACGCCCATGGTCGCCATGACGCCGCTGGCCAGCACGGCGACGTGCGGTGTGCGATGACGCGGATGCACGGCCGCAACGGCCCTGGGAAAAATGCCGTCCTCCGCCCAGGCGAACATCAGGCGTGAGGTGGCCAGCAACATCGCCGGCAGATCCTTGGCAAGCGCCACGGCCGCGGCCGAGACGATGACCACCGTCCAGAACGGCGGCAGCAGACGGCCGAGGAGTCCGGGCGCCGTTACATCACGCCTCAGCGCCTCGTCCGCCACATACTGCCACGGCACCGCGTGATACACCGCCGCGGTGAACAGCAGGTAGAACAGCGCCACCGAGCCCACCGCCAGGCCGATGGCCAGCGGCAGGCTGCGACCCGGCTGCCGCGCCTCTCCGCCCGCCTGGGCGATGGCGTCAAAGCCGATGAACGAGGCAAACAGCACGGCCGAGGCCGACACGAACGTCCACGGCGCAAACGTGCTGGGCACGTCGGGAATACCCCGACCCTCCCGCGCCATCAGCGCGGCTGCGAAGTCGCCGGCGCCGAACCAGAAGCCGGCCACGATCACCACGCCGCCGAGCGCGAAGGTCAGGAACATCAGCGGCACGATCAGGCGCTGGTAGAACACGATGCCGCGCAGGTTGGCAATCACCGCCGCCCACAGCACGCCGAGCGAGATGGTCAGTCGCACCGGACTGCTGTCGAGCGTGGCCGCGGCCTCTGTCCAATTGGCCGCCACCGCGATATCGCGAATGAACGGCACCAGGACGTACGAGACCACGCCAATGGCGACGCACAGCGCGAACCACTGTGAGAACGAGGCGACGAAACCGAGGTACGGACTCAGACCGCGGCTGGCGTAGACGTAGCTGCCGCCGGCGCGCGGCATGGCCGACGCGAGAATCGCGTAGGCGAGTCCGGCCAGGATCGCGGGCAACGCGGCAAACAGGAATGCCGGCAGCACGTACGGTCCAATCCCGGGCACGTTGCGGTGGATCATGAACGGGATGATGTTGATGCCGGCGCCGACCATGGCGCACACGCCGGTCGCCGTCAGTCCCAGCACGCCCATCTCCCGGGCGAGCGTGGCGCGGCCGGCGGGTTCGATCATCGGGCCGCCAGTATAGCCGTTGTACTATGCCGGTGATGTTGATTGTGCTTCGCCTGACAGGGATCGTTCTGATCGCAGTGGTTCACGCCGCCTCCGCCGCTGCGCAGACCGCTGCGCCGTTGACGCTGGAGCAGGTCGCCACGCGGCCAAGCATCATCGGCACGCCGCCCGCCTCGCCGGCGTGGTCGCCCGACAGCCGCCGGCTGGTGTTTGCGTGGAACAACAGCGGACGGCCGTTTCGCGATCTCTGGATGGTCGCGGCCGATGGCAGCGGATTGCGCCGTCTCACCGAACTCGAGCGCACGCATCCGTCGCCGGCCCCGCCCGCCGGCCGCTCGACCGCGGCGCTTGCGGCGCAAGCGGCCGCCCGCGCCCGAGGCGGCGTCGGCGAGTACCTGTGGCTGCAGGACAGCCGCACCATCCTGTTCACCGCCGGCGGCGCGACGTATCGCATCAGCGCCGACGGCGGCACTCCATCGCGCCTGGAGCTTGGCGGCACGGCCTCGAACCTGGCGGCGTCTCCAGACGGAACCAGGCTGGCGTTCCTGCGTGACGGAGACCTCTGGTTGTGGCCGCTCGACGCCAGTGCGGCGCCGGCACGGCTGACGCAGGTGGCGGTGGCCGGCATTGCCCGGGTGCCGCTCGGCACCTACAACCGTGCCGATGTCGAGGTCGGCACTGGCGTGTGGGGCGCGAGCTGGTCTCCGTTTGCGTGGTCGCCCGATGGCCGCACCATCGCCTTCCACCAGGTCGATCGCCGGCATGTTCGCCGTGTGCCGTTCCCGTCGTACCTCGGCGACGAAACGGTGGTCAGCGAATTGCGCCGCGGTTATCCAGGTGACGAGAACGAGCGGCGCACCCTGCACGCGGTCGATGTCGGCTCGCGCCAGGTTCGCGCCATCCCCCTCGACGACCCCGGGTATCGCGCGGTCAGCGACTTTCAATGGGCGCCCGATGGCCGATTGATGATCGATCGCGTGTCGGACACCGGCACCGATCGCTGGGTGTCGGTCCTCGACGCGGGCGCCACGTCGCCGCGGTTGCTGTGGCACGACCACCGCGCGACACGCATTTATCCGTCGTACTCGGCTCGCTGGCACCCGGACGGCCGCCGAATCGTGGTGCTGTCCGACCTCGCCGATCGCGACCACCTCTATGCGATCGATGCCTCCGATCCACAGCCCGTTCCGCAGCCGCTCACGTCGGGTCCGTGGGACGTGATCGATCTCGTTGATATTGCCGGCGACGGCACGCTGACCTTCA
>VFZG01000093.1 GCA_016871275.1 Acidimicrobiia bacterium
TGCGCTCGGAGTGAGCGCCGTCTCGCTCCTGGTCCATGCTCCGCTCGTGGTCGCCGCCCTGCTCGCGGCGTTGATCGCCGCAGGCACGACCGCCCGGCTTGCGGGACACTGGCGCGGCACGGTGTACCTCGCGGCGTTGTTGCCCGCCATTGCGGTGACGGCGCTGCTCGCCCTCGACATCGCGAGCTTCGCCACCAGCCGATCGCTCGGCATCGGCCTGACCCATTCGCTGGTCACGCTGTCGATGCAAGCCTGGTGGGAGGGCGAGCAACTGCTGCCGTTGTCGCCGGGCATCATCGCCGGCGCGCTCGCCGGCGTCGCCGTGACCGTGGCGGCGGAACTGGTGATCTGGGCACGAACACTGGAGGGCATGTGGCCGCCCGTCTCAGCGGTCCCCTCCATGCGTCCGGCCGCCATTGCGGCCGCGATTCTGCTGGTATGCGGAGCCCCGGTGTTGTTCGAACCGGTGTCGTCGCACCCGTGGCGCAGCGAGCTGATTGGCGCCGATCCGGTGCTGGCCTTCGTCAGCTCGAACTGGGCCAGCGTCGACGCACCGCAGCAGGCGCTCTTCGATCGCCTGCGCCGGGAAGAGCCGAAGCGCCGGGCGGCCTACGATCGCCAGCAGACGTTCGATCGCAAGAACGTGATCGTCATCACGGTCGATTCACTCCGCGCGGACCACCTGCCGCTCCACGGCTACTCGCGCCCCACCACGCCGTTTCTCTCGCGCCTTCACCGGGAGGGCACGCTGCGGCGCGTGGAGTTTGCCACGTCCATCTGCGCCGAGTCGAACTGCGGCATCCTGAGCACGTTGTTCTCGAAGACGCTTCGACACCAGGTGGCCGGCAGCTTCAGCCTGTTCACGCTGCTCAAGGACCAGGGCTACGACGTGCATTTCATACTCTCGGGAAACCACGACTGGATGGGGCAACGGGAGATGTACGGCGACGCACACACGTCGTACTTCGACGGACGCGACTCATCGCGCTACGGCTGGTCCGACGACCGCCTGCTGGTCGAAGGCCTGGAGCAGGTGGGCAACTATCAGCGGCCGGCCTTCTTCTTCTTCCATCTGATGTCGCCGCACATCATGGGTCACAAGGAGGCGCGTTACCGGCTGTATGAGCCGGCCGTCGTTCAGCTCGACATGGCGGCGCTGTTTCGCGGCGAGTACGACCAGACCAGCGTCGTCAACAACTACGACAACGGCCTGGTGCAGGCGGATGCGACCATCCGCGATCTGTTCGGGGTGCTCGATCGAAAGGGCTACCTGCAGAACAGCATGGTCGTCATCCTCGCGGATCACGGTGAAGCGCTCGGCGAGCGCGCCGGGATGTACGGACACATCAACTGGCTGTACCAGGAAACGATCCGGATCCCGATGCTGATCTACGATGCCTCCGAGACCACCTACGCCGGCCTGGCCTTCGGAACGCAGCTGGATGTCGCGCCCACGGTGGTGGATCGGCTCGGACTGCCGATTCCGCCGGACTGGGAGGGCGTGTCGCTGCTCCGCGCAGCGGCGCCTCGACAGACGATGCACCAGACCCGGCTCACCAAGCCGTGTTTTGCGATCATCGATTACGCATTGGATCGCATGCTCAAGTACATGCAGTGCCAAGGCGGCAAGAACGAACAGCTCTACGACCTCATGAGCGACCCGGGCGAGCAGCACGACCGCGCTCGGTCCGCGGATCCGGCCGTGGTGGCCGGGTTCCGCGCCGCCCTCGATCAGTGGCGGAGCCGGTGAATCCGTGATGGATGCCGCCGACCTTGCCGCTGTCCCCGAATCGCAGCGCCAGCAGTCTCCGATCGATCTGTTTCTGATCTTCGCCGCCGCCAATGTCGTGGCCACCACCATGCAAACGGGTGCGGCACTCGGATCGCGCTACGCCGACGGACAGGCCATCGTCATTGCCGTGGCCGGGGCGATGTTCGGCGCGATGCTGGTCGCAGTGCTCGCGCCGATCGGCTCGAAGAGCGGCGTGCCGTCGATGATTGCGGCCCGGGCGGCGCTGGGATACCGAGGCGGCCAGGTCGTGTCGGGGCTCCTCTACCTCACGAACTTCGCGTGGATTGCCGTCAACAACCAGATTGCCGCCTCGGCGTGCGCGCAGATCGCCGGAGGACCGGAGAGTGCGCGAATCTGGGCGGCGCTGCTCGGCGTCGCGGCGACCGCCATCGTCGCGCGTGGCCCGCGCGCGGTTGGGCACGCGGATCGCGTCGCCGTGCCCCTGATGGCCATTGCCGGCGGCGTGCTGACGCTGGCGGTGTTTACGGCTTCTGCGGCGCCGGCTGCAGCACCGGCTGAAGCTGCCGCCCTCCAAACGTCCGACGATGTGAACCTGCTCTGGGGACTGGACGTGGTGATTGGCTACCAGGTGTCATGGCTGCTGATGTTCGCCGACTACTCGCGCTACACGCGCTCGGGACGCGCCGCCGCGGGGGCCGTCTTCGCGGGGCTTGCGCTCCCCGCGCTCTGGTTGATGCCAGTCGGATGGACGCTGGCCCGCATCGCCGGCAGCGACGATCCCGGCACCATGCTCGCGGCTGCCGGCGTGGGCTGGTGGACGGCGGCGCTCGTGACCCTCGCCTCGGTCACGACCAATTTCGTGAACATCTACCTGTCGTCGCTCGCCTGGCGCACACTCTCCCCACGGTCCACCAGCCGCGGCTCGGTGTGGACGATCGGCCTCATCGGTACTGCACTGGGATTGATCTCGTCGGGTTGGCTGACGCAGTTCGCCAACCTGATGGTGCTGCTGGGTTCGATCCTCGTGCCCGTGGGCGGCGTGTTCCTCGCTCACTTCGTGGTGCTGAGACGAGCGGTCAACGTGGACGAGGTGTACAACACCACCACCCTGCCGGCCTTCAACACCGCCGGCATCGCCGCATGGACAGTCGGGTTTGTGATCTACCAGATCGCCTCTTCGATCGGTGCTACGCTGCCGGCGCTTGGCGCGTCGATACTGACCTATGCCGTGCTCAACCGTCGCATTCTTGTTACATAGATTTCACGTTTCCGAAACGTCCGTAACATCTGCGTTAAGTAACTTCAGGCCATGACGCCTACGCGCGGCCTCGCCTCAGTGGCGCTGGCCCTGTTCACCGCGACATCCTCGTCGGCGCAATCCGCTGAACAGAAGCAGCCGTCCACCTACGACAAGGTTTGGGCGCGGTTCACCAACTGGTACGACGACAAGCAGAATCCCGTCGTGCAGCGCGTGGTCTTCACCGGCCGCTTCCATCACGACCTGACGATGGTGGAGTCGGACCAGGGAGACTGGCGAGAATCGAACATTCGTCGTATGCGCTTTGGCCCGCGCATCACGATGTTTCGAGACTTCCTGGTGCACGCGGAAATCGAAGTCAACCCGCAGGAGCGCAGCCCGTTCTACATGCGGATGACCGACGGCTATGTCGCGTGGCAGAAACATGCGACGGCCAACGTCCAGGTTGGCAAGCAGGCTGTGCAGTTCACGCAGGAGGGCGCAACCTCGTCTCGCGAACTGTTGACGATCGACCGCAGCAACCTCGCCAACAACATCTGGTTCGGCCAGGAGTACATGCCCGGTGTCAGCGTGTCGGGCCGCAGCGCGCCGTGGAACTATCGCGCGGGCGTGTACTCGTCGGGCGCGATGAACCGGGAGTATGGACGCTTCAACGGCGGCTGGTTCACGATGCTGGCTGGCGGGTACGACGTCGGCCGCAGAATCGGCGTCCGTGAAGCGACACTGACCGGCAACTACCTGCATCAGCGGCCCGACGTGAACAACACCTTCACGCGGCGGTTCGAGCACATCGGCTCGCTGCACTTCAGAATCGAAGAACCCACATGGGGCGTCCGAGGGGATGTCTCGAAAACGGCCGGCTACCTCGGTCAACGCGACGTGCTGGGCGTGATGGCCATGCCGTTCTACAACGTGACGCCGAAGCTGCAGCTGGTCTATCGCGTGACGCGGCTGACCAGCGATGGCAACAACGGGCTGTCGCTGGCAACCTACGAGAATCGCGTGGTGCGCGGCGCCGGGGACCGCTACACCGAGAACTACCTCGGCGCGAACTACTACTTCTACGCGCACCGGCTCAAGCTGCAGAGCGGCATCCAGTTCGCAGATATGCGCGATCGTGCCAACGATGGCGGCGCGTATTCAGGCTGGTCGTGGACCACTGGCCTCAGAGTCGGCTGGTAGGGCGAGTTCGCGGGCTGGCAGGCCCACAGGCTAGCGGGCTAGCGGGCTAGCGGTGCTAGAGTGATTTGAATGGCAGTTCTTGTCGAGCCACCCCGGCGACTCATCGTCGCGCTCACTGGCGCCAGCGGCACAATATTCGGCGTGCGGCTGCTGCAGAAGTTGCGCGGTACCGGCATCGAAACGCACCTGGTCATGAGCCGGTGGGCCGCCCGCACGCTGGTGCACGAGACCCCGTACACGCCAGCCGAAGTGCAGCAGCTCGCCGACGTCGTGCATCCGCTCACCGATCAGGGAGCGTCAATCTCGAGCGGCTCGTTCGTCACCATGGGGATGGTCGTGGTCCCCTGCAGCGCGCGCACCCTGGCCGCGATCGCCCACGGCATTGGCGACAACCTGATCCACCGCGCCGCCGACGTCGTCCTCAAGGAACGCCGCAAGCTGGTGCTCGCGGTGCGCGAGTCTCCGTTCAGCGAGATTCACCTGGAGAACATGCTGAAGCTGTCGCGCATGGGAGCGGTGATCTGCCCGCCGCTGCCGGCGTTCTACACGCGGCCGGCGTCGATCGACGAGATGGTCGATCACTCGGTCTCGCGCATTCTCGATCAGATGGGGATTCACCTGTCGTCGGAACGTTGGAGCGGTGAGATGGACGTGCAGCGCCGGAGCGACGACGGCGCGAAGGCGGGAGTCGCGGTCCGCGAAAACGACTAGGTTTCTGCGTGGGCGAACGCCGCCATTGCCGTCACCGCGATGAAGGCAATGAGCGCCTGCGGAGGCCAGACCACGCTAAGTCCGAGCCCAAGCCTAGTGAGAGCCCTCATCCCTGTTTGTCTGCCTAACTTCTGCCGCTCAGCCGCGAGCGGCGGTTACGGTTCCGCGAAGGAGGCTAATGCATCGGCCGCTCGTCGGCTGCAGCGGCTGTCAGGCCGCTCCGCGCCAACCATGTAGCGCTTCGGCGACCGCGATCGGGTTCTTCGACGCGACCCGGAGCAGCGCCAGGGCCGGCCCATCGGGAACCCGACGACCCTGCTCCCAGTTCCGCAATGTCGAGACGTTGACGCCAATCATCAGCGCGAATTCGGTCTGCGAAGCGCGCAGCTTCTTTCGAACTGCCTTGATGTCGGCTGGCTTGAAGGTGGTCACCCGAGACGCGCGCAGGGCACCTCGGCGAATGCGCCCGGCCTGTCGAACGCTGGCGACCAACTCTTGAAACGCATCGGCTTTCACTTGAATTCCTCCCGAATGAGCGCTGCCAGGACGCGCGCCTGGCTGGGTGTCAGGTCGCCTTGCTCGTTCTTGGCGTAGGCGTAAAGCATGTAGAACGCTGCTTCACGGGCCGCCCAGTAATAGATCACTCGAATCCCGCCACGCTTCCCGGCGCCCGGCCGGGGCCATCGCACCTTTCGCGCACCGTGGGTGCCACCAATGGTTGGCCCCTGCTCGGGCCATCGCATCAGCGCGGATTGCAGGCCTCGATACGAATCGTCGTCGAGAAACGCCGTGATGACCTTGGTAAAGATCGGCGTCTCGACAAACCGCATGAGCGATTATACGCCACTGGCGTATGAGAGCAAATTGGGAGAGGTCTGGCTTTGATGGCGGCCTAACGATCACAATGAGCCGCGCGCCGCAGCGGCATGATCACACCGACGGTCGGGCGCGTCGGCTCCATTGTGTTGTTATGCAGCCTCCGGCACGTGTCGGGTTCGCGGAACCACCGCAAGGAGGTGGCCTGCCATGATGAGGAACCAGGCGAAATAGATTCCGAAGGAGATGCGCTGCCCAAGCCCCGGTCGGTTGGCAAGACCCGGCAA
>VFZG01000094.1 GCA_016871275.1 Acidimicrobiia bacterium
TCGACGCCGGCCGCCGGCACCACCAGCGTCAGCGGACGCGACATCGCCGTGCGTCAGCCCGCCAACCTGGTGCAGGCGCTCGAACACGTCGCGGGCGTGAACCAGGTGTCCGAGGGCCAGGCGGCGGTCCCCGCCGTCCGCGGACTCGCGCGGGGCCGCACGCTGATCCTCATCGATGGCGCGCGGGTCAGCTCCGAACGGCGCGTCGGGGCCAGCGCCACCTTCATGGATCCGGCGCTGATCGAGAGCGTGGACGTCTCGCGCGGCCCGGGTTCGGTCGCGTACGGTTCGGACGCCTTTGGTGGCGTGATCTCGGTGCGGACGCGACGCGTGCAGGCGGGTTCGCCGCTGAGCGCACAGTTCAGCGGCACCATCGGCACCGGCATTCCTGAGCGGCGCGGCACCTTTGAAGTCTCGAAGGGGCTAACCAACGGCAGCGTGCTGCTCGCCGCACACTCCCGGGATGTGGACGACTGGAATAGCGCGGTCGGAGCAGTATTCAACTCGGGCTTCAGCGATCACGGCTTCCTGGGCCGCTTCGAACACCAGGCGGGACCGGGCACGTTCTCGGTGTCGTGGCAGAGCGACTTTGGCCGTGACATCGAGCGTCCCCGCAACAACTCGCGCACCGTGCGGTCCTTCTATCCTCACGAGAACTCGCATCGCCTGACCGCGGGATACGAAGCCTCGAGCATTGCGGGCTTCCAGCGACTGGCCTTCACCGGCTTCTATGGCACGTTCAATCAACGCACCGACCAGGATCGATTCGCGACCGCGACCGCCGGCCGGATCATCGAGCGCGCCGACATTTCGGCCAGGGACTTCCAGGCCCGGAGCTACGGTCAGCGGCTGTTCGGCCGCGCCCGCGTCGAAGTGGGCGTCGACGTCAATGGGCGCTTCAATCTCAATGCCGTCGATGACCTGATCACCTACAACCCCGCCGGGGACGTCGTCTCCACGCGTCCGAACGTCTCGGTCAACTCGGCTCGCCGCACCGACACCGGCGTATTCGCATCGGTCGACGCCGCCGTGGTGCCGAGGTTTTCGATCGGCGCCGGCGTGCGCGGCGACTATGTGACGACGAGCAACTCCGCAGGGTTCTTCGGCGAGCGCTCGACCGGCCATGGCACCGGTTCAGGCTATGCGTCGGCCACGCTCGGCGGCGGCTTGGGCGTGAGCGTCACCGCGCAGCTGGCGCGCGGCTTCCGTGATCCGGTACTGTCGGATCGCTACTACCGTGGACCGACCGGCCGCGGCTTCATCACCGGCAACCCGGACCTCGATCCCGAGACCAGCACACAGCTCGATGTCGCGGTGCGCTACACCGCGCCGGCACTCCGGCTCGCTGCCTTCTACTACCACTACCGGATCCACGATCTGATCGAGCGCTACTCCACGGCCACCGATTTTTTCTTCTTCCGTAATCGCGGCCGCGCCCGCGTGCGCGGCTTCGAGGTAGAAGGCCAGGCATCGTTGCCCATGCAGTTCACGCTGGACCTGTCGGCGCAAGTGTCCGAGGGCCGCGCGCTCGATGACAACACCTATCTTGACGATATGTCGCCGATCAACGTCGCCGCGACGCTGCGCAAGCAGTTCGGCACCAGGGCGTTCGCGCAAGGTCGGGTGGCGTGGTTCTCCGATGACGACCACTTCGGGCCAACCGAACGCGCAGTGCCCGGCTACACGATGGTGGATGCCGGCGCCGGTTACCGCGTCGTAGGCCGGCTCGAGCTGCGCCTGAACGCGCGCAACCTGCTCCACGAGCAGCTGTTCGCCAGCCAGGACGTCCGCGCCGTCCTGGCACCCGGGCGTTCGTTGGCCCTGGTCGCCAATGTAAAGTTCTAACTAGGCACACGCTGTCGTTCAACGTCCTCAACCGCAAGATTCACTGCTGGATTGGTTTCGCGGCCGCGCTGCCGATAATCGAGTCGACTCACGACGGATCGTTCTTCGGCGGCGACTGGACGAAGCTGGGGCTGTTCCTGCCCTCAGGAATCGTGGTGCTGCTGTTGTGGCTCAGCGGCTTGTGGATGTGGCCTGTGCCGTTCGCCGCCAAGCGCGCCAAGGCACGGAAGGTCGGCAGCAGTTCGGCAGCGGTGCTCGCCTACCTCGCCCTCGTCTGCTGACCGCCGTTCCAGGCCGGGCGCGCCACGAGCGGCTGTGATTCGTAGTCCTCACGCCACACCCGGACCATCTCGGTCAGCGTCGCCCACACCAGGTCGCCGCGCTGCACGTCTGGCTGGAAGCGATCGATCAACAACCCGATCTTCGGAAGCAACGTCGGGTCGTTATCCAGCTCGCACTGCTCGATCATGATCGTGGCGGTGTACATCCGACCCGGCTGGAGCCGATTGGCGCGCAGTTCGTCGAGCAGGTACTGGATTGGGGTCGCGTCAATGTCGGTCCCCGTCCCGGGGTAATTACCCACCGCGAGCAGGGCTTGATTCGGGTCGTCAACTTCGAACTCGTTCGACGCCTTCGGCCGCCAGATGCCGGACACGTTGGAATCGTCCGTATGATTCACAGAACCCCCGCCCCACAGTGTCGTCGCCTGCCACGTATACGTGGGATACCGGCGTCCTCGCAGCGGTTCGCGAAGGCGGGTCCACGTTTCGCTGCGCGTCGGGTTGACGATGAAGCCGCCGACGATGCCGTTGGGCGGGACCTGCATGCGCTCGAGGAGATACGCGATGTCGGCGTAGTTGTAGCCGCGCTGCTCATGCGAGTGCGCGTCCACCTGGATGTGGCCGGGCGCGAACGTATTCAGGAAATGAACCAGGTTCAGCCCCTGCGTCCGCTCGCGTTCCTGGTCGGTTTCCCACTCGCTGATGCGCAGCAGGAACTCGTACTCGGTCTGGAAGTTCCAGGTGGCGCGCTTGTCCCAGACCACCTGCGCGGCCTGCAGCAAGGCGACCCGGTTGGCGGCAAAGCGCGTGCGATCGGTCATCACCGGCGCACACGGCGGGTTGCTGATCGACTCCTCGTTGTGCGACACGAAGGTCACGAAGATGCGCGTGCGATCGGCACCGTGCAGGACGTCCTGCATCAGCCACAGGCCGGCGGCTAGCGCCGCGGCGACCACCCCGCACGTCACGCGCTGCATACGGCTACCCTCTCCCGGCCGGGTGTGCCGACGCAGCGGCTGACCCCACCCAGGCCTGCCACGCGCGGCTGTTGACAATCGGCACGCGGTCACGAATCGACGCCGCGTAGCGCACCGTGGTTTCGTAGAGACCCCACATGTCCTGCTGGGCCGATGCACTCAGTTGCGGCGACTTCAGCGCGGTATTCCACGGCGGTCCTTGCCGGGCCCCGCGTGCCAGATAGACCGTGGTCCACGCCGAGTTTTCGGCGAAGAAGTCGTTGTCGTGCATCTTGATGCCGACCACGAACGGCGCGCGGCCACCGGCGGCCAGCGGCGCGGCGGCAATGGCTTCTTCAACCACGTCGCCGGCCTGGCGGCCGACTTGCTGGAACAGCTTGAGGTCGTAGTGCTCGGGCCGCACGTACAGCTGGTTGCGCGTCGCTCCCAGGTTCGCCGCCCGGCCGTGCACCACACCAAACTGGGCGCCGAGCTCCGCCAGCACGGCATCCGACGAGGCCTGCAGGGTCGCGCCTTCGACCAGGTTGCCGACCGACGGCGGCGCGTAGCCGGCCAGGCTGACCAGCTTCGCATAGCCGCCCGCGGCCAGTGTCGGCTGTCCGGTGACCAGGTCCAGACCGTGTGTCTCATAGCTGTAGATCGTCGAGCGCTGTTGCGACGTCGACATGGTGCTCATCCCCAGCCAGTCGAAGTCACTGTGATACGGCAGCGGCGGGCGGCCGTGGTAGGCCAGGCACACGACATCCGACGTGCACAGCCGTCGCAGCAGGTCGCGATACTGCGTTTCGTAGACATCGACCATGGTCGTCGTCAACGAGATGTCGATCGGCACGTCGAGCGACTCGTGCAAATCGATCACGCGCCAGAGGAGATCGGCCGAGTTCTGCGGATAGGCAAAATCCTGGGTGTTGAGCGCAAAGAAGTTGTAGACAGGGTGCGACTGGGCCCGGGCTACCGAGCCCGCCAGTGCCAGGGCGGCAACGCGACAGAACGCGCGACGGGATACCATCGTGCCGGATTAGACCGGCAAACCCATCCGGAGGTTACTTAGTCAGATATTCACGGTCTTTTCGACAATGAAGATGTTGTTCTCGGTCTCCTGGATGGTCACTTCAACCGTGTAGGTGATGTTCCGGCCGGGATACTGATTCCTGATCACGTCCACCACGCCGTCGAACACGTAGTAGGCCACGTTTTCGACGCTCGGCCCCTTCCCCTTCAGGACCACGACGCCCTCGGGCTCGAACAGCTCCGGGTTCGTGAAGGTCGCGTCCTGCTCGGTGACGAGCATCTTGTGATCCATGAAACGCATCACCGCCTTGATGTCGCTGAACTCGAGCGACATGTCAATGTCATCGCGCGGGAATTCCTCGGCCGAAATCATCACCTTCCCGTGCCAGGTGTGCCCGTGGACGTACTTGCACTTGCCCGGGTAGCCAAGCTGGCGGTGGCCGGTGTGGAACTTGGACGTGACGATGATCTTTTCCATGGCCGATCTGATTATAGTGGGGCGGGCGATTGAATCGAATACCAGGACTCGATGGACTGAGGGCGATCGCAGTGACCTGCGTGATGGCCTTCCACTTCATCCCATGGGTCGAACGCTACCTGCCGCTGGGATCCATCGGCGTCCGCCTGTTCTTTGCGCTGAGCGGCTTCCTGATCACGCGCATCCTCTTCGCGTCGCGCGATCAGGAGATGACGTCAGCGTTGCGCTCTTTCTACATCCGCCGGAGCCTGCGGATCTTTCCCGTGTACTATCTCGTGCTGTTACTCGGATGGGCGATGGCCATTGGCCCGGTTCGCGCCACCATCGGCTGGCACGTTCCGTACCTCACCAATGTGTATTTGTTCGATCGCGGCGCCTGGCATGGCTCGATCTCTCACCTGTGGTCGCTCGCCGTTGAGGAACAGTTCTATCTCGTCTGGCCGTGGCTGGTGCTCTCGGTTCCCGTGCGTCGCCTGCCGTGGCTGATTGCCACCATGATCTGTCTGGCGCCGCTCTCTCGCCTGCTGATCGGCGGACCGATGAGCGCGGTGCTGCCCACCAGTTGCCTGGATTCACTCGGCGCCGGTGCGCTGCTCGCGTTGCCGCAGTCGCGCTCGGTGATGATGCGCGTCGGCGCGGTGGCGGGTCTGCCGATACTGGGCGCATCACTTGGACTCCGCTACGCGGGTGCCGCCTGGTTGCCGCTCGAGGCCGCGCTCGACTTCGGAGTTGCGCTCACCGCGGCATGGATCGTGGGAACCGTCAGCGCTCCGGAATCCTCCGTACGCTTCCTGGAACGACGACCGCTGGTCTACCTCGGCACGATCAGCTATGGCGTCTACCTGTTTCACGGCTTCGTGCCATACGTGCTTGGCCGATACGTCGCCGGCTTGTGGGAGATGCCCTGGCCCGCGACCTTCGTACTGCTGTCGAGCGTGACCATTACTGCCGCATCGATGTCCTGGTTCCTGTTCGAGGCGCCGATCCTGGGGTATAAGGAACGCTTCGGGCCAGCGGGCCAGCGGGCTAGCGGGCCGGCGGGCTAGAGGGCAGTCGGGCAGTCGGGCTATCCGATGAAACGAGGACCGATAAGACTTACGAGGGTCGTGGTTCAGCC
>VFZG01000095.1 GCA_016871275.1 Acidimicrobiia bacterium
ACCCGTTTGCCGCTGACCTGGAAAACAGGAACCCTCCGGGCGATCTCGGGGCAGGCCATCCGTCTGCGCTTTGTCCTCGACCGCGCCGAGTTGTATGCGTTTTGGATCAGCCCCTCGGCCGCCGGGCAGAGCCGCGGCTACCTGGCAGGCGGCGGCCCGGGCTACGCCGGTGGCGTCGATGCGTGATCGGGTGCCGGCGGGAGCGGCGCGACGGACGTCGCAAAGTTGACCTGAGCGGCACTGAAAGCCAGCCGCAGGAACAGCCTGAACAGCACGAACGCCTGGCCAATCGCCACCGCGCGCCATCCGCCGATGCGTGCGCCGCCCAGCAATTCCGCGGCGCCGTAGGCGGTCATCGCCGCGCCGAAGATCACCAGGAAGATCACATAGAGCGCGAGCACGGACGACAACTCGCGACGCACCAGCGCCCACGCCGCCGCCACGGCGAACAGCACATGGCGTTGGCCTGAGACGACCTGAATCCGCGCGAACGAGAACACCGCGTTCGAGGTCACCAGCAACGCACCGAACACCAGATACAGAATCACCCTTGCCAGGAAGGCGTCACGTTCGGATGGCACGCGCGAGGCGATCGAGTCGTAGACGACGCCGAACAACCACGCGTGGACGGTGAGGTACAGCCCGACGCTCACCGCCGCAGCCATGGCGGTGATGGCCAGCATCCCTCTGAAGTGCCGGGCCCCGGCCGCCATGAACGCGCGCGGCGAACCGGCCCCCGAGAAGAAACGGTGCAGCACCCCGCCCCAGAGAAATGCCCAGAGCAGTGCCGACACCGCAACCGGGGCCATCATGGCCAGCGGCCGGCGAGTACCGTCGAGGAGAGCGCTGACGCTTTCCAGCGGAGCGGCGAAGCCGAGAATCATCGGCGCGAAGGTCGCCGCCAGGCCGCTGGCGTGGCGCTGGAACTCCTGCCACCATTCCGGGTCGACCTCCGACGGCGCCAGCGACGACACGGGCGGCTGGACCGCCAGTGAGTCCATCACCGGGCCCTCGACCGCCATCACGAACGGTGCGGCGCCGATCACGGTCACCGCCAGCACGCTCAGCAGCAGGCCGGGGGCCCGAAGGGCCAGCCCTAAACCCTGGGCAGCCGCGCGAGCCGCGGATTGAGTCGGGTGCGTCATGCCAAGGCCGTGCACGTGAGAATCACGTGCTGAAGCCAGACCATCCAGCTGGCAATCAGGCGGCGGCCGACCGGATCCGACGGCGCGTCCGCAACCCAGCCGTTGTTCATGCGATTGGCGTCGACCAACACCATCTCATCGGGATCAACCGCCACCGTTGCCGCTGGACTCCCGCTCTCGATCAGGATGTCGCTCCGCTGGTCCCGGCCGTCGATGAACGCCCGGGTCTCGGAGCCGTCGGCGAAGCGCACCATCACCGGGATGGTGCGCGCCGGTTCGTCATCCCGGGGCCGGTCGGTGCCGCTGAACACGCCGGCACCGAGCCGCTCGATGCCGATGGCCGTCCGAATCGCGCCGTTCGAGCCACTGCTGGTCACGGTGCCGACAGCGTAGTCGATACGGTCGCGCGATCGCACCAGGTCCCGAACGAACCATTGCAGCGGTACGCCACGCTGCTCGGCGACGACCGCGGCGAAGAACTCGGGGCTGATCGGGCTGCCGGCGGCGCGCTCACGCACTGCGGCCAGCGCCTGCTGCATCGCGGGCCAGCCAATCATCCGCTCCAGCGTGCGCAGGGCCACGCTGGCCCGGCGCGCCGGCGACCCGTCGGCGGCTGAGGCAAACCGCCATGCGGCATCGCCGGGGTGAAGCACTTCGTCGAACTCGCCCAGCGGCGCCCCGCGCCCTGCTGGATTGTGTGACAGCATCAGCGACCGCACCGGCATCGACACGAAACCGCCGACGTATCTCGGAGCGGCGAAATGACGTCCCTCGAGCACGCGATGAATGGCCCGAGTGGCGGTGTAGATGACCAGTGCCTCGTGGAACGGCGCCGTCGCGTCGGTGACCGGAGCGATCCAGAACTGGCGGGCCAACTCCGCGATCAGCGAACGCTCGGCCGAGAGATCGCGGACCGGCGTGATCCATCGGAACCGAGTGGCAACGGTTCCAGGGGACGCCTTCCCGGGAGTGCTCGCCGCCCATGGCAGGTCGACAACCGTAATTGACTGCACCGGCAGTGGCCCGAGCCACTCCACCAGCTCGGTCAGCGCTCGCGCGGCCGTCTCGGCGAGCCGCGGAACTGCGGCGGGGCTGGTGGACTCGACCGTGACAGCGGGGGCGGCGGTTTGCGCGGCAACGGCGCCGCCCAACAACGCCGTGACCAATAACCGCGCCAGCGCGCGAGCGAAATGGCGGTGCGGCACCGTACGCTATAGTACATCGACCCTTTGGTCTCTCGACGCACCTTCATCCACCGCGCTCTGTCAGGCGCCGCAATCCTTTCCGCGCTACGGTCGCAGCCGGCAGCAGTGGCGCCTGAGGTCCTCTACAACGGCATCACTCTCGGGACACCGTGGCCGCCGCGGTTACGCTATCCTGACGAACAACCCGTGGCGCCGCCGTACTTGCGCAATCCGCCGGCGGTGATTCCGGTCGACGTTGGCCGGCAGTTGTTCGTCGACGATTTCCTGATTGACGAAACGTCGTTGGTGCGGACCTGGCATCACGCACAATACCACCCGGACAACCCGATCCTCGAGCCCGAGACCCCGTGGGAGCGCCGCGACCCCGTGTCCGAGCGGCTCAACCACAAGATCAATCCGGCCGCGATGGTGTTCAGCGACGGCGTGTTCTTCGATCCGCGCGACCGCCTGTTCAAGATGTGGTACATGGCCGGCTATGGCACGGCGACGTGTCTCGCTGTGTCTGACGACGGCATTCGTTGGACCAGGCCCTCGTTCGACGTGGTCCCCGGCACCAACATCGTCCACAACGAGATGCGCGATTCGAGCACGGTGTGGATCGATCCGTTCGATCCCGATCAGCGCCGCCGTTACAAGATGTCGTACTGGTACGACAACGCGATTCTGCTCGCCGCGTCGCCCGATGGCGTGCACTGGACCAGCCTCGGCACCGCATCGCGCGCCCTGGATCGTTCCACGTTCTTCTTCAATCCCTTCCGCAAGGTCTGGGTCTTCAGCCTGCGCGGTGTCAACTATCCCGGCGGCGGCATCAACAGCCGCTATCGGCTGTACTGGGAGTCTCCCGACTTCGCCGCCCACGGGGCGTGGACCCATCCACCCGTCGCCTGGACGCGGGCCGATGTCTACGACGCGCCGCTGCCCGGCATGACGCAGCCGTCCGAACTCTACAATCTGGACTGCGCCGGCTATGAGAGTCTGGTGATCGGCCTGTTCTCGATCTGGCGCGGTGAGTCTGATGACCGCGAGAAGGTCAACGACCTCACGATCGGCTTCAGCCGTGACGGCTTCCATTGGTCGCGCGAAGACCGCACACCCTTTGTGCCGGTGTCGGACACTCCGGGCGCATGGAACTGGGCGAACATCCAGAGTGCCGGGGCCTGCTGCCTGATCGTGGACGACCGGCTGTATTTCTATGTGAGCGGCCGGCAGGGCGAGCCTGGCACCAATCGTCCCGGCGTCTGCTCGACCGGCCTGGCGACGCTGCGACGCGATGGGTTTGCGTCGATGGACTGGCGCCGCGATGATGCGCGGCCGCGGGTGCTGTCCCGGAGCGGACTGCCGGGCGGCTACCTGACGACCCGAACCGTCACCTTCAACGGGTCGCATCTGTTTGTGAACGCCAATGTCGAGGGTGAACTGCGGGTGGAGGTGCTCGACGAGCGCGGACAGCCGATTGCACCCTTGACGCGCGAGCGCTGCCGGCCGCTGCGCACCGATCACACCAGGGCCCTGGTGGAATGGAGCGGCGGCTCGATCGCCCAGGTGGCCGGCCGGCGCGTGAAGCTGCGCTTCTGGCTCGACGAGGGCCGGCTCTATGCGTTCTGGATCAGTCGATGGCCCAGCGGCGAGAGCCGCGGCGCGGTCGCCGGGGGCGGGCCGGCCTTCGCAGGCCCGCTCGACGATCGCCCGCCGGTACGATAGCGGACCTGCACGCCGCTCCGCCCTCCTCAGAAACAGCCCGCCGTTGGATGAAGGAGTGACTCAGTCGAAGGCGTCTTCGATGGCCGCGACCAACGTGCGTGTCACCACCATCAATCCGCCGAGCAGCGACATGTAGATCAGGAAGATGCCGATCGAGTAGCTGTAGTAGCCGTATAGCAGCCAGACGACGGCCTGCGAGATCGCCGCGCCGAGGGCGACGCCCTTGAGGAAGGTGATCCGATCCTTGCGCTTGAAGTGATCCCAGGTGCCACGGTACACGCCGACGATCAGGAAGCCCGCCAGCTGCGCCGTCAGGACCAACGGCAGGGAGCCGTAGAATTTCTCGGCGTTGCCGGCAAACTCCTCGCGATCGAGCTGCAGCCGGTTGGCCAGATAGTACGCCGCACCGGCCAGCGTCACGTCCACCAGCACCTCGACGATCCGGCGCTTGTAGGGCACATCGCCTGGAATCAGCGTAAATGCGCCGGCCGGGGCGTGCGCGTCGTCGTAGACGCGCACGCGCGCGAGGAAGAACGCGAACACGCACATCAGGACCAGGAACGTGGCGCCGGCGGCCAGCGACAGACCATCCTGGGTACTTCGCAGCACCACCCCGAGCCCGCCGCCCAGGCCCGCCAACGCCCACAACACCAGCACCGCGGAGCGTTCCGACAGTCCCATCGCGACCAGCCGGTGCGACGAGTGGTCGCGGCCGCCGGTGGCCGGTGACCGTCCGGCCAGCAGGCGCAGCACCGTGACCAGCGTGGTGTCAAAAATCGGAATCAGCAACACGAACACCGGGCCGGCGATCGCCGACACCACGTCCGAGCGGCTGCCGCGCACACCTTCATTGCTCAGCGTCAGCACCGCCAGCCCGAAGCCCAGCATCAAGGCCCCGCTGTCCCCCATGAAGATCGAGGCTGGCGGAAAGTTGTAGATCAGGAAGCCGGTGACGGCGCCGGCCATCACCGCCAGAAACGCGATCTCGGGCCGGGCCGCGTCGCTCGACGCGCCTGATTGCAGCCCGATGATGAGCATCACCGCGACCACCAGCGCAATGCCGGCGCACAGCCCATCCATGTTGTCGAGCAGGTTGAACGCGTTGGTGAGCCCGACCAGCCACACCATCGTGAACACGCTGTCGAGCAGCCGGGATTCGACCCAGTAGAGTCGGTAGTCGAAATAGACCACCGCGCCCGCCAGCGCGATCTGGCCGATCAGTTTGGTGAACGGCTTCAAGGCAAACACGTCATCCACCAGGCCCACGGCGAAAATCGCCATGCAGGCCGTCAACGGCACGGCGGTCTCGCCGGCGATGCCGGTG
>VFZG01000096.1 GCA_016871275.1 Acidimicrobiia bacterium
CGCCAGCGCGATCTGGCCGATCAGTTTGGTGAACGGCTTCAAGGCAAACACGTCATCCACCAGGCCCACGGCGAAAATCGCCATGCAGGCCGTCAACGGCACGGCGGTCTCGCCGGCGATGCCGGTGACGAGGCAGCCGATCAGGGTCGCCATGCCGATCGCGATCCCGCCGAGCAGCGGAACGACCTGCCGGTGCCAGCGGTCGTTGCGCGGGTGCGCGACGACGCCGGTGCGAATAGCGATGATGCGGCTGACCGGCACCAGCGCCACCGACAGCAGCAGACCGATGCCGAACGGCAGCACCACCTGCGTCACGCTGCCCTCCATGCAGGCAGCAGCGCCAGCCATCGCTCGAGCGTCAGCACGGTCCACAACTTGTGTCCGTGGTTGGCGCGACCGGCCAGGTGGTCATCGACCAGCCCGTGCACGAACGGCTTCGACAGGTAGATCGACGAGCGCGCCGACGGCGCCAGCAGCGTGTCACGCAGATAGTCGCGCAACTCCTGGCGGAACCAGGCATCGAGCGGCACGCCGAAACCTCGTTTGGGCGCGCCCTGCACGGCGTCCGGGATCACGTCGGCGAACGCCGTGCGCAGCACCGCTTTCGTGGTGCGGCCTCGGAGCTTGTGGTCGTCCGGCAGTCCCGCGGCGTACTCCAGCACGGCGCGATCGAGGAACGGGGCGCGCGCTTCCAGGGAGTTGGCCATCGACATCCGATCGGCCTTTACCAGCAAGTCGTCGTGCAGGTAGCTGTGGATGTTGGCCGCCAGCAGCTGGTTCAGCGGCGAGGCGCCGTCGATGCCCGTCAGGCCGCGCACATGACAACGGCGATCGATGGTCCGCCCGGCGTCCTCGAATCCGGGGCCGAGCGCGTCGAGCAGATCGTCGTTGAACACGCCCATCCAGGCGGTGAGGCGATCCTGAAGCGGCAGCGACATGTAGCGGGCAAACCGCTTGACCCGCGCCAGCGCGTGCCGTTCGTTGCCGGGCGACGGCAGCAGCTTCGAGACGCCGCCGGCAATCGCCCCTGCCCACTCGGGGAACTTCTCCGCCGCCAGCGCCGCGCCGAATCTGAGATAGCCCGCAAACGCCTCGTCGCCGCCGTCACCGGTCAGCACCACCGTGACATGCTCGCGTGTCAGCTTCGACACCAGGTAAGTCGGAATCGCGGATGAATCCGCGAAGGGGCCATCGTGGTGATACACCAGCGTGTCGATCAAATCGATTGCCGAAGGCTTGACCCGGAACTCGGTGTGACGGGTGTTGAATCGCCGCGCGGTGTCGCGCGCCAGCGCGGTTTCGTCGAACGCCGGATCGCCCTCGAAACCAATGCTGAAGGTCCGGACCGGCTCGCTCAGCGCCCGGCTCATGGTCGCGACGACGATGGTCGAATCGATGCCGCCACTGAGGAACGCGCCGAGCGGCACGTCGCTGATCAACCGCCGCTCAACTGCTGCGGTCACCAGTTGCCGGACGGTGGCGGCGGCCGAGTCGAATGACGGCGCGGGGCCGCGAGCGGCCTCGTTCGGGAACTGCAGATGCCAGTAGCGACGGCTGCACGACTGACCGTCGAGGCCGATCGTCACCACCGTGCCCGGCTCGACCTGGGTGATGCGCGTGTAGAACGTCTGCGGATGCGGCACGTAGCCGTACAACAGATAGTAGGGAATGGCGTGGACGTCGACCTCTGTGTCGACCGCGGGATGGCGCAGCAGCGCCTTGATCTCCGACGCGAACACGATACGCTGGGCGTCGCGATACACGTAGAGCGGCTTCTTGCCGACCCGGTCGCGCGCCAGCGTCAACTGACCGGCACGCGCATTCCATAGGCCGAGCGCGAACATCCCGTCCAGTTCGTCGATGGCGCGATCGCCTTTCTCTTCGAACAGGTGAGCGATCACTTCCGCATCGCCGTTGCTGCGGAACTGATGGCCACGTGCCAGCAGGCCCGCACGAATCTCGCGAAAGTTGTAAATCTCCCCATTGAACACCAGCTGGATCGAACCGTCTTCATTGGGGATCGGCTGGTTCGCGGCGTCGCGCAGATCGATGATGCTGAGGCGCCTGAAGGCCAGCCCCGCGGGCATGCCGGAGCCGCAGTAGGTCCCGCCGTGATCCGGACCGCGGTGGCGGATGGCGTCGGTCATGCGCCGCAGCGCCTCGGCATCCGCGGGGCCGCCGTCGATCCTGAGCTCGCCGCTAATGCCGCACATCGGTCAGCAAGCACCCGTCGCGATTTGCATGCACCCCAATCTTAACCGTCATGCTACGTTGGTTGCATGCAGAGTGCCCGACGCCTCGTGTCGTGGATGGCAGGGTGCGCGTCGCTGATGGCGATGTCGGTGGTCGCACCGGTCGCGACCACCCAACGGCCGGCGGCCAAACGTCCGGCGACCGCCGCCCCAACGCCTGCGGCCCGAACCGAGCGACGAGTGCCCTTTGCGGCCGGCGAGCGTCTCACCTACGACGTCTCCTGGTCGAACTATTTGACGGCGGGTACCTTGACCATGAGCGTCAACGCCAAGCAGCCGTCGTTCGGATCGACCGCCTACTACGTGACCGCCGAGGCGCGGACGACCGGAGTGGTGGGCAGCCTCTACACGCTCTACTACAAGGCCGACAGCCTGATTGACGTCTACTCGCTGCTGCCGCAGCGCGGTTCGTTGTACAGCCGCGAAGGCCGGCGTGAGCGGCTGAAGACCACCACGTTCGATCAGGCGAAACGCGCCGGGAAATTCGAAATGAAGACGGCGTCGCTGATGCACAAGGATCTCACCCTGCCGCCGCTGACCCAGGACGTGCTGTCGGCGATTTACGTGCTGCGATCGATTCAGCCCCGCCCCGGCGACAAGCTGGAGATTCCGGTCAGCGACAGCGGCCGGCTCTACAACGTGACCTTCACCGTCGGTGCCGAAGAGCAGGTCAGGAAGGCCGATGGCTCCGCCGTCGCCGCGCTCGCCGTGACACCGCGCGCGGTTGAGGTCGGCAGCAAGGCGGCCGACGGCAGTCTCAAGTTCTGGTTGTCGAACGATGCGCGGCTGGTGCCGGTGAGGATGGAGGCCGCGCTGGCGGTGGGGCGGGTGGTGCTGGCGCTGAAGTAGTGCGGGGCTAAGCCGTGAGGTCGAGCCAGTCCCGCCACCAATAGGCGGCGATGGCGGCGTATTCGTGCACAATCCCCCGGATCTGCTCGACGGACGCGCCCCAGTTCGATGTGTAGAAGGCGCTTTGCGGGACGGGTGTCGGCGTCACGCCGATATCGGGCGCGATTCGGCGCCAGGTGAGCACGGCGCGCCGCATATGGTACGGCGAGCTGACCAGCAGGATGCGGCGCCAGCCATGGTCGCGTGCAATGCGGCTCGACCGTTCGACGTTCTCGAAGGTGTTGCGCGCCGCTTCTTCCAGCACGACCGCATCGGCCGGCACTCCATTGTCGACCGCCACCGCCTTCATCACCTCCGCCTCCCGCAGCGTGAAGACGTAGCCCGACGAAAACACCAGCGTCGGCGCGTATCCGGCGCGGTACAGGTCGATGGCGTGCGCGACACGTTCCTGAAAGCCGCCCGGCCGTCCCGATTCCCCGACGCCGCCGGCAAAGACGACAATGGCATCGGCCGGCTGCGGGGGGGCGCTGACTCTGAGTGGCCCGGCAACCCACCAGACCAGCGGTGTGTAGAACAGGATGACCAGCAGCGCACCCGCCGTGAGCACCACCTGCGCCGTTCTCCGTCTGGCGACGGCGTAGAGCCGCCGGAGCCGCTCCTCCCACCCCCGTGCGTCATCGTCCCGGCGCGCCAGCGCCGCGTCGATCAGCGACAACATCGCGGTGATCCGGTGTTCCCAGCTGTTGGCGCGAGCGGTTTCAATCCCGCGGGCGGCGCTCTCCGGCGTGCGGGCCAGGGCGTCGTCGATGCGCGCGCTGAAGTCCGCGGCACCGGTGGCGATCTGCACCAAGCCGCCGTACTGCGCATTGAAGCGGCGAACCTCCGGGAGGTCCGTTGACACGACCGGCTTTCCGGCCGCGAGGTACTCGTTCATCTTCGCCGGATACACGTTGGCGGTGTAATCGGCGATGCGGTACGGCACCAGGCCGACATCAAAGCCCCGGACGAATGCAGGCAACTCGGCGTGCGACCGTTGTCCGAACAGCTTCACATTCGGCAGCCGGCTCAGGCGGGACGTGTCGACCTGCGGAGGGCCGATCAACGCAAAGGTCGTCTGGGGCCGCAGGGACGCGACTGCCGCGATCAGCTCCTGGTCGAACCACTGATGCAAACCGCCGACGTAGCCGGCAACCGGCCGCGGCAGCTGCTTGATCTCCTCGGCCACCTCGGTCGCAGCCAGGAAGGCGTCGACGTTGACGCCGGAGGGCAACAAATGCACCCGTTCGGAATACTGGCTCGCCCGCTGCCGCAACTGCTCCGAGGTCACGAACACCAGGTCCGCTTCCCTGAACATACGTTCTTCGCTGGCGACAATGCGGCGCGCGCCCGCCGAGCTGGCGGCGAAATCGTCGACGCAGTGGTAGATGGTCAGGCGCGGATTGATGGCCTCAATCAGCGCCCGCACCAGCGGTGTCGGCAGGAAGGTCCAGACGATCGGACGTGAAAAACCGGTGGCGCGCATGCCGCGGCTCAGACTGCGCGCCATCAGCCAGGTGTTGATCCACCGTGCAATCCGTGAGTACGGAAGCGGCAGCACCAGTGGCGAATAGACGTAGAGGTTGGGGCGTGCCTCCCGGAATCCCTTGGTGCTGCGCCACCAGTTGCGGATGCGATCACGCACGCGCCCGACGTCGGAGACACGCAGTTGCCGCACGCCGGTGTTCTCGACGAACAGCACCCGGTGGCCGTCCGCCGCGAGGCGCGACATGATCTCCTGGTGGCCCTGCCAGATGAAGTCCCAGTCGATCGACGAGATGCAGATAATGTCGTGGCGCGGGGTCATCGCCGGGTTCCTGCGCGACTGAGTTCAAGAGCATAGGCTCCCGTCGCCATCAGAGCCACGATCCTGGGCGGACGGGTCGGTGAGCGTCCAATCGACACGCGGATGCCTAGAACGGGTTCAACCGATAGAAAGCGCGGCCATACAGCTCACGAAGAGCTCGATGGGTGAGGGCGAAGTCACCCGGACTGGGAAGCAGATCGCGGGGCGACACCCGTCTGCGTCCCGCCCCGGAAAAGTCAACCGGATAAGGGTTGACGTGAAGTCCGACCTGTTCGAACAGCCGCTGTGCTCGTGCCATGTGAAACGCCGAGGTCACGAGCAACACCGTCGCACGCCGTCCCTCGGCTCCCAGCAGGCCGGCCACGGCGTCGGCTTCCTCCTCGGTCGTTGCCACGCGGCCGGTCGTCACGATCCGATCTTGCGGCAACCCA
>VFZG01000097.1 GCA_016871275.1 Acidimicrobiia bacterium
GCCAACTCGGCACGAAACAGCGCGCGTGCGTCTGCTGGACTGATGCTGGAGTCGATTGGCGCGCTCATGGAAGTTGTCAGTTACCAGTTGCCAGTTGCCAGCGATGGAAGCCGGCAACTGGCAACTGGTAACTGGTAACTCTACGCGGCGCTGGCCACCTTGGCTTTTTCCGCGAGCTTGGCGAAGGCCGCAGGCTCGCGCGCCGCCAGTTCAGCCAGGCTCTTGCGATCGAGCTCGATGCCGGCGTTCCTCAGGCCCAGCATGAACTTGCTGTACGACAGCCCGTTCTCACGCGCGGCGGCATTGATGCGGACGATCCACAGGCTGCGGTAATCGCGCTTCTTCTGCTTCCGCCCGCTGTACGCGTAGACGCCCGCTTTCTCGGACGCCTCCTTCATGAACTTGTACAGCTTGCTCTTGTTCTGGAAGTAGCCCTTCGTGAGTTTCGAGAGCTTCTTGCGCTTCTGACGGCGGACGACACCACGTTTGACGCGAGGCATGACGATCTTCCTGCAGTCATGGGGGCCGGACTGTTCCGGACTTGCGCGTGAACGTCGTGTTCACGCCGGGCACTTGATGCTGCAGCGGAAGAGCCCCAAAACCGCAAGCTGCAGCGTGCCGCACTCCTGTGGGCCCGATGGCCCGATGGCCTATTTATACGGCAGCATCAACTCAATCTTGCGCGCGTCTCCATCGGGCACTTCCTTGAGGCCGCGCTTGTGGCGCTTGCTCTTGGTGGTCTTGCCCGTCAGGATGTGACGCTTGAAGGCGGCCCCGCGCATGATCTTGCCCGAGGCGGTCTTCTTGAAGCGCTTGGCGGCGCCCTTGTGCGTCTTGAGCTTCATCTTCTTTGCCATGTTCAGCTCTACTATTCCTTTACCGCCGGTTCCGGTGTCTCCACACGCGGCTTTGGCTTCGGGGCGCCCTTCTTACCCGTCAGGATCGTGTGCATCTGGTTGCCTTCCTGACGAGGCATGGTCTCGGCGACCGCAAGCTCTTCAAGATCCTTGATCAGCCGCATCAGGATCCGGTGACCAATCTCCGGGTGTGCCATTTCGCGGCCGCGGAAGAAGATCGTTGCCTTGACCTTGTCACCATCCTCAATGAAGCGCTCGATGTGGTGCTTCTTGAACTGGTAGTCGTGCTCGTCCACCTTCGGGCGGAACTTGATCTCCTTGACCTCGATCACCTTCTGGTGCCGCTTGGCTTCCCGCGCCCGCTTCTGCTCCTGGTACTGGTACTTGCCGTAATCCATGATCCGACAGACCGGCGGCACGGCATTCGGAGAAATCTCGACCAGGTCGAGACCTTTCTGCTTGGCGAGAACCAGGGCCTGGGGCGGCGGCATGATGCCCAGCTGCTGCCCGGTGTCGTCGATTACGCGAATTTCTCGAACGCGAATGCGTTCGTTGATGCGGAGCCGGTCGTCACGACGTTGCGGGCGAGATCTATCGAATGCGATACATGTCCTCCGACAAAGATTACTAGGATAACGCTTTAGCCCGGACCTCGGCAAGCGCGTCGGTCACAAACTGGTCCAGCGGCCGCGGTCCCAGGTCCCCCTTCGCGCGGCTGCGCACGGCGACGGCCCTTTCGGCCGCTTCGCGGTCCCCAACCACCAGCATGTAGGGGATTTTCTGCAGTTGGGCCTCGCGAATCTTGTAATTGACCTTTTCCTTGCGCTCGTCGACCTCGGCCCGGAGCCCGGCGGCGTCCAGCACCCGGGCGGCCTCCCGAGCGTAGTCGGCATGGCGATCGGCAATCGGCAGGACGATGGCCTGGACCGGCGCCAGCCATAACGGGAACGCCCCGGCGAAGTGCTCGATGAGGATGGCAATGAAGCGCTCCAGCGAGCCGCACACCGCGCGGTGAATGACAACCGCCCGGTGCTCGGCATTGTCCTCGCCCACGTAGTTCAGGTCGAAGCGCTCGGGCGCGGCGTAATCCAGCTGGATCGTCCCCAGCTGCCAGGCGCGCCCGAGCGAATCCGTCACGTCAAAGTCGATCTTCGGCCCGTAGAAGGCGCCGTCGCCTTCCTTGATGGCGTAGGGCTTCCCCGTGGCCTCGAGCGCGCTTCGCAACGCCGCCTCTGCCCGATCCCACATCGCATCGTCGCCGATTCGCGTCTCGGGGCGCGTGGCGAACTTGATGCTGGACGCGAGGCCGAACGCCTCGTAGTGGCCCAGGATGAAGTCCATCAGGAACTTCACCTCGCTGGCGATCTGATCCTGGCGCAGGTAGACGTGGCAGTCGTCTTGTGCGAACTGACGCACGCGCGTCAGGCCGGAGAGCGCGCCTGACAGCTCGTTGCGGTGCAGGACGTCGAACGTGACCAGCCGCAGCGGCAGCTCGCGGTACGAGCGGCGGGCCGTCGCGTAGTAGAGGTGATGAGACGGGCAGTTCATGGGCTTGAGGCTCATGTCGTGCTCGTTGGTCTCGTTGTTCATCACCAGGAACATGTTGTCCCGGTACTTGCCCCAGTGGCCGGATTGTTCCCAGAGGGTCTTCGAGTAGAGCAGCGGCGTCTTGATTTCCTGGAAGTCCGCCTTCTGGCGCGACTGGCAGAACGCCACCAGCGTGTTGTACAGCGTCGTGCCGCGAGGCGTCCAGAACACGGCGCCAGGCGAGACCTGGTGGAGCTGAAACAGGTCCAGCTCGCGACCGAGCTTGCGGTGGTCGCGCTTCTTGGCCTCCTCGATGCGGGCGAGGTGCTCGTCGAGCTGCTTTTGCGAGAAGAACGCCGTGCCATAGACGCGCTGCATGGGGGCGTTGCTGGCGTCGCCCTTCCAATAGGCGTTTGAGGTGGCCGTGAGCTTGAACGCCTTGAGGCGTCCGGACGTCGGCACATGCGGGCCGACACAGAAGTCCACGAACACGTCGCGGTCCTTGATCGTGTAGACCGAGACTTCTTTCTGCCCGGCCGTCTTCTCCTCGATCAGCTGCACCTTGAGCGGCTCGCCGCGCCCGGCGAAGAAGTCGATGGCCTCCTGGCGGGGCCACATCTGCCGCTCGTAGACGTAGTCTCTGGCCGCGATCTCGCGCATCCTGGCTTCGATGGCCTCAAGATCTTCGGGTACGAACGGCCGTTCCACGATGAAGTCGTAGTAGAAGCCGTCTTCGATGGGTGGACCGATGCCGCACTGCACCTTCGGAAAGAGCGCCGTGACGGCGGCCGCCAGCAGGTGGGCCGTTGAGTGGCGATAGACCTCGAGTGCTTCGGGGTTCTTGCTGGTCACGATGCGGATTGCGGCGTCCCTGGTCAGCGGGTAGGTGAGGTCGACCAGCTGATCGTCCACGTAGGCGACGAGGGCAGCCTCGGCAAGACGAGGCGAAATGGCCTCGGCGACCGCTTTGACGGGAGCGCCATGCTCGACTTCCTTTGCCGAGCCATCCGGGAGCGTGACTGTAATCATGGGTCTGTGGTCGACCTTGGCCTGAAGGGTGGCTCGCCACCCGTAGCTCGCTCGCACGTCACACGAGCGAAGGGTGGTAGGCGCGGGTGGATTCGAACCACTGACCTCCTCCGTGTCAGGGAGGCGCTCTAACCAACTGAGCTACGCGCCTATCTCTGTCGATTTTCGGCCCACGGCCGAACGAAAAGTATAGCAGACCGTCCGTCAGCGCGTCATGGCGTTGAGCGCCTCGATGGCCTTCTCGAGGGTCGCGTCTGTGGCGGCCACCGGCTGGCCGAACTCCGGGTTCGGCTGCTCGACGGCGACGTCGGGCGTGAGGCCCTTCTCGTGAATGGCCACGCTCGAGGGCGTGAGGTAGATCAAGTGCGTCAGCATCAGGCCGCTGCCATCGGGCAGCCGCACCAGCTTCTGCCGAGCAGCACGTCCCAGCGTGCGCTCGCCGAGCAGCTGCGCGCGCTTGTTGCCCGACAAGGCGGCGGCGAACACCTCCGCGCCGTTCGACGTGCCGTTGTCGGTGAGGACGACGGTGTTGAGGGCGATGGCGCCGTCACCGGCAGCCGCGGAGACCGCTTCCTTCTCGCGGCCGCGGTCCTGGCGATAGACCAGCACTCCGTCCTTGACGAACAGGCGCGCCGCTGCGACGCCGGCATCGAGGTCGCCGACCGCGGTGCCGCGCAGATCGATGATCAGACTCCTGGCGCCGGCTTTCGACACCGAGGAGACTTCGCTCTTGATCTGGTCGGGCGTGTTCTTGCCGAACTCCGCAATGCGCAAGTAACCGACCCCGGCCGCCGCGAGGCGTGATTTCACCGGCGCCGATGGCACCTCTTCACGAACCAGATCGATCTCGCGCGCCTCGACCGCGTTGCCGCGCAACACCGTGAGGTGTAGCTTGGTGCCTGTCCGTCCGCGCAGCAGTCGCTGGCCCTCGTAGACCGTGGTGTCGCGGGTCGACTGGCCGTCGATCGCGCGGATGTAGTCGCCGGGCATCAGCCCGGCCTTCGCGGCCGGCGAACCGTCGCGCGCGGCGATCACGCGCAGGTAATACTGCCGGGTCAGCTCCAGGCCGACGTGAGCCGCGCCGCCGGTATCCCCCTTGTCCAGGACCTTGACCTGATTGATGTCGAGATAGGCACTGTCGGGATCGAGGCCGTCGGCCAACCCATGCATCGCGCCGTGCATCACCTTGTCGACGTTCACGTCCTCGACGTAGTTCTGCATGATCAGCGAGACGACTTCTTCGAAGATGCGCAGGTACTGGTAGCTGTTCTGGCGGGCGGCGGCGGTGCTCATGAATCCGCCGATCGCGGCGAATGCAATGACCGGCAGCGAGACAGCCAGAACGAATACGCGCCCGCGAATCTTCATCGATGTCTCCTCAGCCATTCTAACGGGTTGACCGGGCGGCCGTCGATGCGGAGCTCGAAGTAGAGGGCGGCTCCGCCGGACGGCGACAGGCCTACGCGGCCAAGCGTTGCGCCTCGGCGGACATTCGTCCCAGCCGCATCCTGCAAATGTCCGTAAAGCGAGAAGGCGGCGTGGCCGTGGTCGACAGCCACCAGGGTGCCAAACCCCGTGAACGGGCCCGCGAACGCGACCGTATGTTCATGCACCGACATGGCCGGCGCGC
>VFZG01000098.1 GCA_016871275.1 Acidimicrobiia bacterium
GACATCATCCATCGCCATGCCACGCGCATGGAGCGGCTGGTCAAGGATCTGCTGCGGCTGGCGCGGCTCGACGCCGGCCAGGAAACCGTGGAACTCGTGCCGTGCGACGTGGCGAGCCTGCTCGAGGGCGTTGCCAACGACTTCGAGCCCATCGCAACGCAGAAGCAGCAGACGATCGAGGTCCAGGTCGCCGCCGCGGTCGGCATGCTGACCACCGATGCCGCCAAGCTGCACGACATTGTCCGCAACCTGGTCGAGAACGCGGTGAACTACACGCCCGACGGCGCCGAGATCGACGTGCGCGCCGACCTCATCGACGGCACCTTCAGGTTAACCGTGGCTGATACCGGTCACGGCATCGCGCCAAACGAACTCGGCCGGGTGTTCGAACGCTTTTACCGCGTCGACGAGTCACGCACGCGCCCGGGCACCGGACTGGGCCTTTCGATCGTCAAGCACCTCGCCCACGTGCTCGGCGGCGACGTCACCGCGTCGAACCAGGCTGGCGGCGGCGCGCTCTTCACGGTGATACTGCCGGGTGGGAAGTAGGAAGCGGGAACCTCCTACATCTCCACCTGCACCCCGAGCTCGACGACCCGCTCGGGCGGCAGCCGGAAGTAGGCGGTGGCGCGGACGGCGTTGCGTGACATCAGCACGAACAGCTTCTCGCGCCAGATCGCCATGCCCTGCCGGTCGGTGACGAGGATGGTCTGCCGTCCGAGGAAATACACCACATCCTGGAAATCGAACGTCATGCCGCGCGACTTCGCGGTCGCGTACAGCGCGCGCGGCACGTGCGGCTCCTCCATGAACCCGTAGAACAACCGCACGTTGTAGACGCCCTCACCGAGCATCTCCACCGTCACGCGTTCCTCTGCCGGCACGTGCGGCTGCTGCAACGTGATGATGTTCAGCAAGACGACCCGCTCGTGCAGCACCTTGTTGTACTGCAGGTTGTGCACCAGCGCCGGCGGCGCGCCGCTGCCCTGGGCCGTCATGTAGATGGCGGTGCCGGGCACGCGCACGGCCTTGATCTCGCCGATCATCGTGAACAGGTCGTCGATCGACACCGTCCGGGTCGCGAGGCGATCCGCCACAATCCTGCGGCCGGTCCGCCACGTCGTCATCACCGTGAACAGCGCCATCGCCACCACCAGCGGCAGCCAGCCGCCGTCGATGATCTTCAGCGCATTGGCACTGAAGAACGCGACCTCGATGGTCAGAAACACGCCAAGCACCAGGCCGGCCAGCGGCGTCGACCATTGCCAGCGCTCGGTCATCACGATGAACAGCAGCAGCGCCGTGATGATCATCAACAGCGTCACCGCAATGCCGTAGGCGGCGGCGATTGCTCCGGATGATCGGAAGCCGATGACAATCAGCACCGTCGCCACCATCAGCGCCCAGTTGACGCGCGGCACGTAGACCTGGCCGATCTCGCGCGCCGAGGTGTGCTCGACGTCGAGGCGCGGCATCAGGCCCAACTGCACGGCCTGCCGGGTGATCGAGAACGCGCCGGAGATCAACGCCTGCGAGGCGATGATCGCCGCCATCGTCGCGATGGCGATCAGGGGATACAGCGCCCAGGTCGGTGCCAGCTCGAAGAATGGATGCCGGACGCCGGGCTTGACCAGCAGCATGGCGCCTTGCCCGAGGTAATTGATGACCAGCGACGGCAGCACCAGCCCGAACCACGCCAGGCGGATCGGCCGGCGGCCGAAATGGCCCATGTCGGCGTAGAGCGCCTCGCCGCCGGTCACCGCCAGCACCACCGAGCCCAGCACCGCGAAGCCCATCCAGCCGTTGCTGCGGAAGAACGCGATCGCGTGGCGTGGATCCCACGCGCCCCACACCGCCGGCGCCTCGAAGATCCACATCAACCCGAGCCACGCCAGCGTGACGAACCAGATGATCACGATCGGGCCGAACAGCGCGCCGACGCGATGCGTGCCGAACTTCTGGAGGCTGAACAGGCCGATGAGGATTCCTGCCGCCACCGGCACCACATACGGATGCAGCGCCGGCGCCGCGACTTCGAGGCCCTCGACGGCGCCGAGCACCGAAATCGCCGGCGTGATCATGCCGTCGCCGTAGAGCAACGCCGTGCCGAAGATGCCGAGCGCGATGAGCATCGGCCGGCCAACCGCCAGCCGCGAGCCGGTCGTCTCTGCGGTCGCGCCGCGTCCGGGCACCAGCGCAGTCAGCGCCAGGATGCCGCCCTCGCCGTGGTTGTCAGCACGCATCACCAGCGCGACGTACTTGATCGAGATGATCAGGATCAGCGCCCACAGGATCAGCGACAGGATGCCCAGCACGTTCTCGTGCGTGGGTGGGACCGAATGCGAGCCGAAAAAACACTCTTTGAGTGCGTACAGCGGGCTCGTGCCAATGTCGCCAAACACGACACCCAGCGCCATCAGCGTGAGCGGGAGTAAACGGCTGTCTGTGTGGGATGAGGCTTCTATGGAAGAGTCTGACGTATCCGACACCGCTGTCAGGCTCGATTATGCGCTGTTGAGACCACCCGCGCAAACCTGCGGTGCTGGCAGGCTCGCGGGCAAGCGGGCTAGCAGGGCGCGTTGGGCGCTCCGCTAGCCTGCTAGCCCGCTAGCCTGACGGCCCGTTAGGGCAACCCGATCATCGCCAGCAGATAGAACGTCACCGCGGCAATGATTGCGGAGGCCGGGATGGTGAGAATCCACGCCCACACGATTTTCCCGGCAATGCCCCATCGAACCGCCGACAGGCGCCGCGTCGATCCCACGCCGATGATCGCGCCGGTGATGGTGTGCGTCGTGCTCACGGGCACGCCGAGGCCGGTGGCCGTGAACAGCGAGATGGCTCCGGCCGTCTCGGCGGCAAATCCACCGACCGGCTGCAGGCGGGTGATTTTCGACCCCATCGTGTGAATGATGCGCCACCCGCCGGCCAGCGTGCCCAGGGCGATGGCCGCGTGGGCGGCAATCACGACCCAGAACGGGATCGTGAACTCGGAGGTGACGCCGCCGGCGAACAACGCTCCGGCGATGATGCCCATCGTCTTTTGCGCGTCGTTGCCGCCATGGCCGAGGCTGTAGGCAGCGGCGGACACCAGCTGCAGCCTGCGGAAGTGGCGATCGACGCGCGACGGCGCAAACTCCTTGCACACCCACAGGATCGCCACCATCAGCGTGAAGCCAAGAATGAGGCCGATCATCGGCGCCAGCACGATGAAGATCAGCGTCTTGGTCCATCCAGACGGGATCAGCGCCACCATCCCGACCTTGGCGACCGCGGCGCCCGCGTATCCGCCAATCAATGCGTGCGAGGAGCTGGTCGGCAGGCCGTAGTACCAGGTGATCAGATCCCAGACAATCGCGCCGGTCAGGCCCGCGAGGATCACCGACGTGGTGACCACCGAGACGTCCACCATGCCGGAGCCGACGGTCTTGGCCACCGCCGTGCCGAACACGAACGCCGCAACGAAGTTGAAGAATGCCGCCCACATCACGGCGTGTCCCGGTGACAGCACCCGGGTCGACACGACGGTGGCGATGGAGTTCGCCGCGTCGTGGAAGCCGTTGATGTAGTCGAAGATCAGCGCGACAACGATGACGAGAACGACGAGCGCGAAATCCACTGCGCTACCCGTGCTTGACGACGACGCCCTCGAGGACGTTGGCGCAGTCCTCGCAGCGATCCGTGGCCTCTTCGAGCAGGTCGAGCACTTCCTTCCACTTGATCACGGTGATCGCGTCACGCTCTTCATCAAACAGACGCCGCAGCGCCTCGTCGTGGATGTCGTCGGCTGCGTTCTCGAGCCGGTTCACTTCGACCGCGACCTGGTGCACGTCCTTCTTGCGCTCGAGCGCTTCGACGGCGACCTTCACCTGCATCGCCGACTGCCAGGTCAGCGACGCCAGTTCGCGGGCGCCGTAGCGCAGCTGCGACATGCGGTAGCGGCGCGTCACCGCCGCGGCGGCATCGATGGCGTCCATCACGTCATCGAGCGACTTGGCGAGCGCGTGAATGTCCTCGCGATCGATTGGGGTGACGAAGGTCTTGTTGAGGCGCTGGATGATGTTGTGCGTCAGCGCGTCGCACTCGGACTCGACTTGCTTGATCTGAAGCGCGGTATCCCAGGCTGGGGGGTCCGACGCCAGCATCCGTTCGAGCAGGGTGGCCCCGGAGACGATCCGGTCGGCCAGGGTCACGAAATCGGAAAAGAACTTCTCTTCGCGAGGAATCAGGCGGAAGCGCACGCCCGAGAGTATGTCATAGCGACTTCACATTGTCGTTACATTCCGTTTTCAGCGACCCGTGGACGACGAATGAGAACGCCTCATGGCGGCCGCCCTTCACGAGAGCCGAGCCATGTGGCTGAAGAATCAGGTCCTTGGCGACCTGGCTCATCGAGCCTTGGCTTTGCTGTTTCGTCTGTCCCCAGACGTCATTGAGCGGCAGGTTAGGCTCCGGGGTGCCGTCCCAGGCGCTCGACTTCATGAGGCGCCGCGCGCCAGCCAGCCACACAAAACCGCGTTTTCAGGCCGGATTCTGCACTTCAACGGTGCAATCCGGACGGCGGCGCCAGTTGTGTGATCATTGACAGCCATAGCGCCGCCACGGGGGCGGCCACCGTTGACGAGTGTTGCGAGGCACCCTATGACCCGTATTCTCACCACCGCTGCACTGGCATGTTTCGTCGGTACCGTTGGCCTGTCGGCGCAGATGAAGCACGTCGACCTGACGGACAAGAAAGGCGGTGTTGTCGGCATGGCGATGATCTCGCCCGCCAAGGGCGGCGGCGTGTCGATCTATCTCGACGTGAAGAACCTGCCACCGGGCCAACACGCGCTGCAATTCCACGCGGTGGCCAAGTGTGAAGGGCCGGACTTCATGAGCGCCACCGGACCGTTCAATCCGGGGAACAAGAAGCAGGGGATGCAGAACCCCGATGGCGCGCGCGCCGACGGCATGCAGACTTTCACGGTCGATGCGAAGGGCATCGCCAGGACCACCATCGTCAATAAGAACGTGACCATGGG
>VFZG01000099.1 GCA_016871275.1 Acidimicrobiia bacterium
TGCTGGGCGGCGACAAGCACGTCGGCCGGCCGCGCGTCGTCGAGCACGCGTGGCAACTGCGCAAGTTGATTCGCGAGCGGCATCCCGAGCTCGAGCTGGGTGGATGGGCGAACCCGACCGCCGATCCCCTACGGCAGTTGGAGTTTCTGCTGGATCCTGACGTCAGCGCGGACTTCTACCTGACGCAGATCGTGTCGCACCACCAGGCCGACCGCGTGGACGCGTTCCTTGAAGCCGGCCGCTCGAACGGGCTGCGCCTGCCGGGGGTGTTCGGGGTGTTCTATTACCGCAGCGCGAACCCGAAGACACTCGAGATGCTGAGCGAGTTCCTGCCGGTGCCGGTCGAGGCGCTCACGGCGGAGTTTGCCGGCGGCGCCACGCCCATCGATGTGTGCGCCCGCACCATTCGATTCCTCACCGACATGGGCGCGCGTCACTTCTACGTGAGCAACCTGCCGACGAAGAAGACGGCCGCCACCTTGAACTTGGTCCTGGAAAGAGCCGGCCTGACGTAGCACTCGCCTCTGAACGTCCTACTCCACTTTCAACTTCAAACTCAACTTTCAACTTTTCACATTCAACTTTAAACTTCCTGTATGGGCCAGTTCCTCGACTCGGTTCCCGTTTCAGCCATCGTGCGCATTCGCGACATGATGTACACCGTCAAGGATCCGTTCCGTCTCGACCAAGGCGACGTTTCCTTCGACGCTCCAGACACCTTCAAGCAGGGCGTCGCCAGGGCGATGGCCGAGAACCGCACGCACTACCTGCCGTCCAACGGCATCCCGCCGCTGCGCAAGGCGTTCGCCGAGAAGATGCGCAAGAAGAACGGCATCCCGATCGGCTCCGATGACGAAGTCATCGTCACCAACGGCGGCACGCACGCGCTGTTCGCGGTGTTCCAGGCCATCCTCGAGCCTGGCGATGAGGTGATCATTCCCGATCCGGAGTGGCCGCCGACCATGGCGATCGTGAAGCAGGCCGGTGGCGTCCCGGTGCAAGTGCCGCTGCGCGAGGATTTGGGGTGGCGATGGGAGATCGCCGACGTTGAGAAGGCGCTGACGCCGAAGACGCGCGTCCTCTACCTCAACTCGCCCAACAACCCGACCGGCGGCGTGCTGACGCGCGCCGATCTCGAGGCGCTGGCCAGGATTGCCCGCGACCGCAACCTGCTGGTGGTGTCTGACGAAGCCTACGAAGACGTGGTCTTCAAGGGCGAGCACGTCAGCATCGCGTCGTTGCCGGGCATGTACGACCGCGCCATTCCCTGCTACACGATGAGCAAGTCCTACGCCATTACCGGCGTGCGCGTCGGCTACTTTGCCATCCAGAACGCGGCGTTGCGCGATCGCGCCGCCAAGGTGGTGCTGTACAGCACCACCAATGTGTCGTCGATTGCCCAGTACGGCGCCGTGGCCGCCATGGAAGGCTCGCAGCAGTGCATCGACGACTTCAAGACGGAGTTGCGGTTCCGCCGCGACATGTTCTTCAAGGGCCTGCAGGACGCCGCGCCGGGAGTGTTCTCGGGAAACCCGCCCGATGGTGCCTTCTATGCGTTCGTGAAGATCGACCCCGAGTTCGCGAAGCAGGCCGGCATCACCGGCGGCAGTCGCGCCGAAGCCTCGGCAATGGCGGGCGATTCGCTGTCGTGGGCCATGGCGGAGTTCCTGATCAAGCACGCCCGCATCGGCTGCGTTCCCGGCGTCGACTTCGGGCCGCGCAGCGAAGGCTACCTGCGTTTCTGTACGTGCCGCTCGCGTGAGGAACTTACGGGCGCTCTGGCGTCGATGAAGGAGACGCTCGCTCACGTGCACGCGCGATAAGCACACCGTTCGCCCAGTGGATCGGGCCCTGTAACGCGTACCCCGCGGTCACTTGATGTGCCTTCCTCCATCCACGCGGATGGTTTCGCCGGTCACGAAGTCGGACTGCACCAGGAACATCACCGCCTTGGCGATCTCGTCTTCGCCACCCCATCGGCCGAGCGGCGTGCTGTTCACCACGGCGTCGGACTCTGCCGCCGACATATCCGGGGGCGCGAGAATTGGTCCCGGAGCGATCGCGTTGACGAGGATCTGGTCCGCGGCCAGTTCGAGCGCGAGCGCTTCGGTCAGCGCCTTCACGCCGGCCTTGGCCACGTAATACGGCAGGTAACCGGGATACCTCGGGCGCGCGCTCGCCGCAATCCAGTCGGCGAAGTTGATGATGCGGCCGCCGCCGTGCTGTTTCATATGCGGCGCGGCGGCGTGCGCGAACAGAAAGGCCGCGCGCACATCGACCGCCAGTTGACGATCCCAGTCGGCAGCCGTGAGCTGGCCAAACGGCTTCGCGGAGTAGAGCGACGCCATGTTGATCAGGATGTCGAGGCGGCCCAGCTCTCGTATTGTGTCCCGCACTGCCGTGATGCAGGCCTGGTCGTTGGTGACGTCGGCCTGCACGGCCAGCGCGCGGCGGCCCAGCTTGCGAACCGCGACTATGGCGTCATCCGCCTCTTGCCGCGAGCGGTTGTAGACCATGGCCACGTCGACGCCCGCGCCTGCCAGGGTCGTTGCCACCACGGCGCCAATGCGTTTGCCCCCAGTAATCAGCGCCACCAGGCCCGCGTGGTTCATGTGCGCTATTTCGGTTTTCTGGCAATCACCACCAGCTCGCGGCCGCCCAGCGCCGTCTTGCCAACGGTCATCCCGAGCGCCTGGTAGCCTTCCTTGCCGATCTCGTTGGCTTCCTTCTGCAGCGTCGATGTCTTCGACGTGGCGATCAGTTTGTAGACGAACCGGGACTCGGCGGCCGCACCGCGTTCGACCAGCGAGACCACCTCTTCGCCGCCGAACAGGCTCTCGAACACGGTCTGCCCGACGTAGTCATAACCGTCGAGCGCCGCGTCGCTCATCTCTTTCTGCATGGTGCTGGTGCGGGAGGTCGCCAGCAGTTTGTAGCGGAACGTGCCGGTGGCGTCGCCGCCCTTCTGCATCAGCACCACCACCTCCTTGCCGCCGACGGCGGTTTCGCCGCCCATCACGGCGGCAAACTTAAAGCCCATCGCGCCGGCCTCGTTCATCTCCTTTTCCATGGTGGAGGTCTTGGACGTGGCGAGGACCTTGTACTCGACTTGTGCCTCGGCCGGGTTCGCAGCGAACAAGGCCAGGGCGATCGCGAACGACTGCATGCACTGTTTCATAGCTTGGAGCATTGTCACACAAACGTCGCGTCGGTGGCGCCAGGAGGCGATTGACGCCGGGTGCCGCCCTCCGATGTCGTCTGGTTACGTTGACTGGCTCTAGCGCCAGGTTGCGTCCCCGACATCTGCCGGAACCTAGCTGAGCGGCGTCAGATCCATCTGGAGCCGGTCAAACGCCACGGCGCGGATGTTCCGCGCCAGCGGGTAGGTGTTCGGCCCAATGTGGATGACGTCCAGGCGATTCAAGCCAAGGTCCTGCATGGCAATGTGCATCGACTTGGTGGCCTGCGGTGCCACGGTGTGTTTGATCTCGAAACCCCAGCGCTGACGGCCGCGCACGACGAACAGGTCCAACTCCGCGCCCTGATGCGTGGCCCAGAAGTAGCACTCGCGACGATCGGCGCCAAGCCGGCGGATGACGGCATCGATCGCGAATCCCTCGAACGACGCCCCCACTCGCGGATGACGGACCAACTCGTCCTGTGTGCCTATGCCAAGCAGGTGATGCAAGAGACCCGTGTCACGGACGTAAAGCTTTGGCGACTTCACTTGGCGCTTGCCGATGTTCTCGCTCCAGGGCGACAACAAGCGAATCATGAAGGTATCGGCCAGCAGGTCGAGATGACGTCGGCTGGTCGTATGACTGACGCCAAATGCGCGCGCAATCTCGGCGCCGTTCCAGATCTGGCCATGACAGTGAGCCAGCATCTCCCACACGCGCTCGATGGTTCGAGCCGGATAGCCGGGCCCAAGTGCTGGCAGATCCTGCTCGACATAAGTGCGGCGCAGATCGGCGCGCCACGCGCCGCTCTCCGCATCGCTGCGCGCCAGAAAACTGCGCGGGTAGCCACCTCTGAGCCACAACCGTCGCCACTGACTGACGCGGATGTCCGAGAGGCCCAGGCCATCGAGCTCGTGATACGTCACGCGTCCGGCCAGCGTCTCGGAACTCTGCTTCAGCAAATGCGGTGATGCGCTGCCCAACACCAGGAACGAGGCCGGCCGCCGGGAGCGGTCGGCGAGCACGCGGAGGAAGGGAAACAACTCGGGCCGCCGCTGCACCTCGTCGATCACGACCAAGCCGCGCAGGTCCTGCAATGCGGTGGCCTCGTCGCTCAGACGCGCGAGGTCCGCGGGGTGCTCGAGGTCGAAGCGCGTGACGGGCGAGGCGGCCGCGTCGGCAATCGCCCGGGCCAGCGTCGTCTTGCCAACCTGGCGTGGCCCCAGCAGCGCCACCACCGGCTGGCGGCGGAGCTGGCGGCGAACGGCGGCGAGGTGGTCCTGGCGCCCGAACACAACAAGCGCGATCATACATGAAAAATGATCGCGCTATGATCATTTTTTATGTATCCAAGAGGTGGCGGCGAACCACCCGCCATCGTGGCCGCTGATCGGTTCGAACTGGCGCAGATGCACCAACAAGGCTTGGTCGGCGGCCCGACGGGCCACCCGTGTATGCTGCCATCGCGCCCCGCACCACACAGGACGCCAAACACCCGGCAGATCGGCATCATTCAGATTCGTGCGGCGTAACTGGTTTCGAGAGTCGTAACCCCCCAGCCCGGCGGTGAAATCCGCGGCCAGTTGATCAGACAGTAGCGAGGGAAACAGGGTCGGTCCAGGGGTTACCAGGGTTCGAGGCCCGCCCTGATAACCCTTGCAACCTTACCTGGGTGTCCAGCCCCAGAATCGAAGGATCGTGTAAACA
>VFZG01000100.1 GCA_016871275.1 Acidimicrobiia bacterium
CCGTTGTAGGCCCACGGGGACGCGGTGAAGCCGCTCGCCGTGGGATCCAGCCTCACCTTCGTGTAGATCTCCTTGCCGGTCCGGGCATCGTGGCAGGTGAAGAAGCCGCGATCGAACAGCGTGTAGAAGTGGTCGCCGTAGACGATCGGCGAGACGTTGTAGGAGCCACCTTGCGGCAGCGACCAGGCGATTGAGCCGTTCGATGTCTCTTCGGCCTTGAGCGAAATGTCGCCCGCTCCTCCCGGCTTGATGGCATATACCGGCCGGGTTCTGTCACCCACATACCCGGACGTCACGAACAGCAGTCCTGCCGCCGCGAATGGTGTGGTGATTACGATCGTTGATGACGGCCGCAGTTCCCACAGTTGCTGGCCGTCAAGGCTGTACGAACGAATCGCGCTCGTGCCGTTGGTGACGATCTCGGTGCGCGCGGGCGTTCGCCACACGTATGGCGTCGCCCAGTTCGTCTCACTGGGCCGCCGAGTGGCCCACAGCCTGGTCCCGCTGGCTGCGTCCACCGCCATCAGCAACGACGCGTCCTCGTGGTCACGCTGGAAATACAGACGCCCGTCGTGAAGCACGGGTGATGACGCCGTGCCCCACCCGAGTCGAGTGGCCAGCGGCGCCAGCTCCATCGACCAGACCTGGCGGCCGTCCCTGACGTCGAGCGCGAAGATGCCGACGTTGCCGAAGGCGGCGTAGACGCGGGTCCCATCGGTGGCCGGCGTCTCGGACGCGAAGCTGTTCTTCAAGTGGCGCCCGTTGCGCGGCACGCCGCGATGCACTTCCCGCTCCCACACGATCTTGCCGCTGTCGACATCGAGCGCGTAGACCATGTAGCGGTGTTCGGTGGTCGGCGCCGGCCGTTCACCCTTGAAATAGAGGCCGCGCTGCGGAACCTCAATGTCGCCGGCCGAGATCACCGACGTGACGAAAATGCGATTGCCCCAGGCGACCGGCGAGGACCAACCTTGCCCGGGGATCGCCGTGTTCCACGCCACGTTCTCGGTCTTGCTCCAGCGATCGGGGAGCCGGGTCCCTTCGGCCACGCCGGTCGATCCTGGCCCGCGGAACTGTGGCCACCCGTCGACTCGAGTCGCGCTGGTCTGCTGACCATCGCTGCTGGCGCGCATTGCGGACTGCGCGGCGAGCAGCGCGAGGCTGACGAACAGTGAAAGCGCCAGCGGCAGTCTCTTATTCAGGCAAGTCCTCACTTCGGGGCTCCGGCAGGAAGAAGCTGCAAATCAATCCAGCGACGTAGACGAACGTGCCGACGCATGCGGCGGCGAACGCCAGGCGCATTGGCGGCGTCGCTCCCGGTGCGTAGGTTGCCAGCGTGGTCGTGACGAAGGCGAAGCCGGTGCCGAGCATGCGGCCGCCGATGTTGGCGGCGAAGCCCTCGCCGGTGCCACGCAGGTGCGTGGGGTAGACGCGCGGCAGGTAGTTGCCCCAGAAACTCAACTGACCCACCGTGAAGACGCCCGCGAGGAACATGCCCCATTGAGTGAGCGTCAGGCTGTCCGTGGGTGCGTAATAGAAGACCAGTGGCATGACGACCAGGCCGGGAATCTGGAAGGTGCGAATCAGCTTCTGCCGCGACACGATCCGCAGCGCCAGGACCGCGAGCAGGAAGCGGCCGGCCAGCCCGCCGAATTCCTGGTAGGCCTGCGTGGCGCTGGCGGTCTGCTGAATCTGCGGCTGCGGAAGGGATCGCACTTCCTCGATGCCGGGCACGATGCGCGGCATCTGTTGAATCGCGCCGAACGCGGCGCCATAGGCGAACGCGAACATCAGCGTGGTGACGATGGTGGTGCGGCGCAGTTCGGGCGTGAACAGCGCCGCAATCGACGGACGACGTAAGGTGCCGGCCGCTCGTTTGGCCGCCCATGCGGGTGATTCCGGCAGGAACGGCCGAATCAGGATCAGCGGCAGCGCGGGGATCACACCCGAGATCAACGTGTAGCGCCACGGCGCGTGTCCGCCGGCGATTTCGGGAAACATGGGGCCGTAGGTGACCGCGATGTAATACGCTCCGGTCACCATGATGCCGCCAATCGACGAGAACGCCTGCGTGTAGCCGAGCGCGGCTTCGCGCTGCTTTGCGTCGGGGAAGATCTCCGCGATCCATGCCACGGCGGCGACGAACTCGACGAACACGCCGATGTAGGTGGTGGCGCGCAGGAACAGCAGCATCTCGATGCTGGTGGCGAAGCCCGCGGCCATGGCCGAGAACGCGTAGAGGAGGATCGACCACACCAGCACGCGACGGCGTCCGAAGCGGTCCGTGAGGTAGCCGCCAATCAGGCCGAACGCGCCGCCTACCAATGCGGGGACCCAGAAGAACAAGCCCGTCCACACGTTGAATTCCGGTGTGCCCGGCTTGAGGCCCGTCAGCTCGCCGATTGCGGGACCGACCACCAGCGGCGCCATCAGAATCTCGTAGATGTCGAAGGCGAAGCCGAGAGCGGCAATGGCGCAGATCAGCCACTGCTGGGGAGTCAGGCGCGGGGCAGACATTGGTAGCGAGAGTCTACCAGCAGGAGGCGCGCCCCGCGTAGTATGGGAAGGGGAGTGTACGTATCGTGCGATTGAAGCGTGTCCTGGTCCTGCTGTCGTCCCTGATTTCCGTCCCGGCGTTCGCCCAGACCTCCGCGACCCTTGCCGGGCGAGTGGCTGACACCAGCGGTGCCGTGTTACCTGGCGTGACAATCACGGCCGTTCACCTCGGGCGCACCATCTCCCGCACCGGCGTGACGGATGCTGACGGCCGCTACGTGCTGGCGGCGCTGCCGGTCGGCACCTACGAGGTGCGAGCCGAGTTGTCCGGCTTCAAGCCCGTGGCCCGAACCGGCATCGCGCTCACCGTGGGCCAGGCGGCGGCGCTGGACTTCTCCCTCGAAGTCGGCGGCCTCGTCGAGACGGTGGCGGTCGTGGGGGTCGCGCCGCCGGTGAACACGCGGACCGGCGAGCTCAGTTACCTGGTCGACAGCAGCGCCATCGAGCAACTGCCGCTGAATGGACGGAACTACACCGACCTGGCATTCCTGCAGCCCGGCGTGACGCCGTTTCCCTTCCGCGACGGCGGGTCGGTCGTTGCCCACGGCCTTGGGATGAGCGTCAACGGGCAGGACCCGCGGGCCAACGTGTACCTGCTGGACGGCACGTTGCTGAACGACATGACCAACGGACCCGCGGGCAGCGCGGCCGGCACGGCGCTCGGCACCGAGACCGTCCAGGAGTTCCGCGTCGAGACCAACGCCTATGGCGCGGAGTTCGGCCGCATGAGCGGCGGACAGCTCAACGTGATCACGAAGTCAGGCAGCAATACGCTGCGCGGCAGCGCTTACCAGTTCCATCGCAACGATGCGCTGGATGCGAAGAACTACTTCGATACCACCGGCAAGCCGACCTTCACGCGCAACCAGTTCGGCGTGACGGCGGGTGGTCCGGTGAAGACCGACAAGCTGTTCTATTTCGCGGGCTACGAAGGCTTGCGCGAGAATCTCGGCCGCACCATCACCTCGGCGGTGCCGGACCTGAACGCGCGGCGGGGGCTGCTGCCGGATGCGGCCAATCCCGGCCAGCTGCTCAACGTCGGCGTGCAGCCCGCAGTGGCGCCGTACGTGAACGCCTACCCGGCTCCAAACGGCGCCAACCTCGGTGACGGCACGGCGCTTCACAGTTTCCAGTTCGATCAGCGCATTGACCAGAACTTCCTGCAGGGCCGCATCGACTACAACCTGACGCCGTCTACCCAGATGTTCGCGCGCTACACGTTCGATGACGCCGATCAACGCCTGCCGGCGGACTACCCGCAGTTTCCGCGCACTTTCGTCTCGAGCAACCAGTTCTTCACGGCGGAACTGAAGCAGACCTACACCTCGAATCTCCTCGGCACCTATCGCCTCGGCTACAGCCGTACGCGCGTCGGCCAGGACGTGCAGGCCAACACCACGCTGCCGCCGTTTGCGGCCGGCCGCGGCGTCATGGGCAACATCGACGTGGGCGGCCTGCAGCGGTTCGGCACCCAGAGTTCAGGCAATCTGCGTCTCCGCCAGGATGTGGCGAGCCTGCAGGCCGACCTGGTCTGGAATCGCGGCCGTCATCTGCTCCGCATCGGCGGGCTGGCCGAACACTACACGCAGGACATGGTGAACCCGACGTTCAGCCTGGGCACCTACACCTTCGCGAACCTGCGTGCGTTGCTGCTGAATACGCCGACCAGCTTCATCGGCCTGACGCCGACGGCGTCGTTCGAGCGTCACTGGCCCTTCTGGATCGCCGGCGGCTACGTGCAGGATGAGTTCCGCGTCCATCCGCGCGTGACGCTGACGGCCGGCATTCGCTACGAATTCATGTCGATGCCGATCGACGAGGGCGGCCGTGATTCGGCTCTGGTCGCGCTGACCGATCGCACCGCGTTGACGGGTCGGCTGTATGAGGGCCCCGACTACAACAACGTCTCACCGCGGGTCGGCTTCTCGTGGGACGTCACCGGCGATGGGCAGACCGCCGTTCGCGGCGGCTACGGCTTGTATTACGCGACCAACAGCTCGCAGAACCTGATCGTCACCGTCACGAATCCGCCGCAGACTCCGCGCGTGGTCTACCAGGCGCCGACGTTCCCGAATCCGCCGTTCGAGCGCGCGTCGGGCCTGTCGATCCG
>VFZG01000101.1 GCA_016871275.1 Acidimicrobiia bacterium
ATGACCTCGAAGACGATCTGCGCGCGACGGTGAATCTGAAGGTCGATTTCCGGCTGGACGAGGCCTACGTGCCCGACATGAATCAGCGCCTGATGATCTACCGGCGGATGGCCGGCGCGCGGAGTGAAGAGGAGATTGGCCGCCTAGTGGACGAGGTTCGCGACCGCTACGGTCCGACGCCGACTGCCGTCCTCAACCTCGCCGACTTCGCCCGTATTCGTGTGCTCGCCGATGGGCTCGGTGTCGAGACGATCGATCGGGCGGATTCGAACGTGGTGATCAAGTTCCGGCCCTCCTCCGGAAAGGCTTCCGGGGGTAAACCGCCGAAGATCGACCTGACCCAGGTGATCGCGCTTGTACAGGAGAGGGGCGACCTGCAGCTGGTGCCGCCCAACTCACTGAAGCTCGACCTCGGCAGGGATCAGGGACCAGGGGTCAGGGATCAAGGGCGAAAGGCAAAGAAAACGCGAAAACCCAGCTGGTGGGCCGCCCGCGCGACAGCGGGGCAGGTAACGTCTGGTTTCACAAAGGCCGAGATTCTGCGGCAGGCTCCCGAAGACCCCCGCGCGCCGAATGGAGTCCTCAGTAAAGTTACGGGTCTGCTAGAAGCGCTGGACACCTGATGGCCGTTTGGCCTGCAAGCCTGTTAGCCTGATAATGAGAGATTCCGATGACGAACAGATGCGCGGCAATGGCGGGACTGGTCATGCTCGCGGCAGTCGCCACGCCGCTCGCCCAGGCGCCGCAAGGCACGATCATCGAGCAGGTGCTCGTAAAAGTGAATGGCGAGATCATCACCAAGACCGAGCTCGAAGGCCGCCAGATCGCCGCGTTGCGCCAGCGCAATCCCAACCTGCGGCCCAGCAGCGACGACGAATTGCAGAAGGCGCTCGCGGAAGTGACGCCGCTTGTGATCCTCGACGCGGTTGACGAACTGCTGATGGTGCAGCGCGGCAAGGAGCTCGGCTACACGATGACCGCCGAGCGCTTCGGCTCGATCATCGAGAACATCAAGAAAGAGAACAAGATCGAGTCCGACGAGCAGCTGGCGGCGGCGCTCAAGCAGGAAGGCATGACGATGGCCGATCTGCGCCGGCAGCTCGAGCGAACGATGCTCGTGCAGCAGGTGCAGCAGACCGAGATCATGCAGAAGCTGCAGGTCACCGACACCGAGCTCAAGGCGTATTACGACACGCACAAGGATGAATTCGGCACCGTTCCCCAGGTGACCCTGCGTGAGATCACCATCAATGTGCCCGCCTCGTCACAAGGGATCAACGTCGGCGCAGACGATGCGGCGAAGGCGAAGGCCGAGGAAGTCCGCGCCAAGATCATCGCCGGCGAGCCGTTTGCCCGGCTGGCCTCCGACTACTCGGATTCAGGCTCGAAGGCCAACGGCGGCCTGGTGGGTCCGCTCTCGAAGAGCGATCTTTCAGAAGATCTGCAGAAGGCAATCGCCGGTCTCCAGACCGGTGGCGTGACGCCGGTGCTTCGCACGCAGCGGGGGTATCAGATCATCAAGATCGAGAACCTTCAGGATTCGACGACCAAACCGTTCGAAGAGGCGCGGGGCGAAATCGCCGACAAGGTCGCCAACAACAAGCGCGGCGGCGAGTACCAGAAGTTCATCACGCGCCTGCGCGGAGAGGCGATCATCGACTGGAAGAACGACGAGATTCGCAAAGCATACGAGCTCGGCTTGAAACAGGAAGAGGCCGAGCTGGCGAAACAGGGATCAGGGATCGGGGATCAGGGATCAGGGCACTGAGGGCCGTGCCGCTCCCTGCGCCCTGCTCCCTGATCGCTGAGCCCTGAACCCGGATTCCTGCCATGGACCCTGCCTGGTTCGCTATCTGGACGCGCTCCCGTCACGAGAAGATTGTTCGCGATCAGTTGGCGAAGACGTCCAACGTCGACGTCTTCCTGCCGACCATCGGCAAGTGGAGCCGCTGGAAGGATCGCAAGAAGAAGATCGACTGGCCGCTGTTTCCTGGTTACGTCTTCGCCCGGTTCGTTCCCGACGAGCGGCTCGGCATCCTGAAGATCGACGGCGTCGTGCAGATCATCAGCAACAACGGCGTGCTGTCGCCGATTCCCGACGAGGAGATCGACAGCGTCCGCACGCTGGTTGAAAGTGAGCTGGCCTACGATCCGGTGCCGCTGATCAAAGAAGGCGACATGGTGCGCGTGGCCCATGGCCCGCTGAAGGGCGTCGTGGGCCGCCTGATCCGCAAGGGCGCCCACGCGCGCCTGATACTTTCAGTAGACTTGATCAGTCAGGCAGTATCGGTGGAAGTCGATGCGGCCGATGTGAAGCCATACTGAGGCGCAAAGGCGCCACGGAGAGACGAAGGCACGGAGAACAGATCCATCAAAAGGCTCCGTGTCGCCGGGCTCCGTGGGGCATTGGAAATATGAAGATCGGACCCGTTCAACTCGAATCGCCGCTGGTCGTCTCGCCCATGGCGGGCATGACCGATACGGCATTCCGCCGCCTGGTCAAGCGCCAGGGCGGGTGTGGGCTGGTCGTGTCTGAAATGGTCAGCAGCGAGGGACTCGTCCGCGGCATCGACCGCACGCTCGAGTACGCCGAGCACACCGAGGAAGAACGTCCGGTGTCGATTCAGATCTTCGGCGGCGACCCGGCCAAGATGGCCGAGGCCGCGCGCGTCGTGGAGCAGATGGGCGCGAACATCGTTGACGTCAACATGGGCTGCCCGGTGCCGAAGATCGCCAAGCACAATGCCGGGTGCAGCCTGATGCGCGAACCCGCCCAAGCCGCCGGGATCATTGCGGCGATGTCGACTGCCGTGAAGATTCCGGTGACGGTGAAGATGCGAAAGGGCTGGGACGAAGACGAGTTGAACGCCGGTGAGCTGGCCAAGCGCGTCGAGGACGCCGGCGCCAAGGCCATCACGATTCATGGCCGCACCGCCAAGCAGAGCTACAGCGGCGTGGCCGACTGGGACTTCATTTCGGCAATCGCGAAGACGGTGTCGATTCCGGTGTTCGGCTCCGGCGATTGCATCGAACCAGCGGACATCGTCACCCGGATGAAGTCGGGGGTGAGCGGCGTCTATGTCGGCCGCGGCGTATTGCGCAATCCGTGGATCCTCGCACAGGCCCTCGACCTGATGGAAGGCCGGCCGGCGCGAACGATTTCAGACGAAGAACGTGGCCGGTTTCTGCTTGACTATATGCACTTGCTGCTGACGGAGACTGTGCCCGACAGCGGCAAGACGTTGAGTCGGGAGCGCTGGGTCATCAACAAGATTCGCGCGCTGTGCAGTTGGTACACCAAGGGCTTCGATGGCGGCGCCCAGTTTCGTATTGGCGTCAACTCGGCCCAGTCGATCGCCGAGCTCCGCGACCGTATTGAGCGATTCTTCCTGACGGCCCAAAGGCCCGACGGCCGGGCGGCCTCGTGAAGGCGCCCGCGATCACTATCGGGGGGCGCCTGGTGGGCCCGTCTCATGCGCCACTGGTGATTGCCGAGATCGGCATCAACCACGAGGGCAGCCTCGAGGCGGCGAAAGAAATGGTCGACGCCGCGGCGCGCGCCGGCGTCGAAGTCGTCAAGCATCAAACGCACATCGTAGACGACGAAATGAGCGGCGAGGCGAAGAAGGTGGTGCCGGGCAACGCCGAGGTGTCGATCTACGAGATCATGCGGCGCTGCGCGCTGTCCGAACGCGACGAGAGGCAGCTCCAGCACTACGTCCAGTCGAAGGGAATGATGTTCATCAGCACGCCGTTTTCCCGCGCTGCCGCCGAGCGGCTGCGGCGCATGGAGGTTCCGGCCTACAAGATCGGATCCGGCGAGTGCAACAACTACCCGCTGCTGCAGCACATCGCGTCGTTCGGCAAGCCGATCATCCTCAGCACCGGCATGAACACCATTGACAGCGTGCGCAAGGCGGTGGCGATCTTCGAGGCGGCCAATGTGCCGTACGCGTTGCTGCATACGACCAATCTCTATCCGACGCCGCCACATCTCGTGCGACTGGGTGCGATGGTGGAGCTGAAGAACGCATTCCCGGGCGCGGTGGTGGGCTTATCGGATCACACGACCGACAACGTGGCCTGCCTCGGCGCGGTGGCGCTGGGCGCGTCGATTCTCGAGCGGCACTTCACGGATCACATGTTCCGCAAGGGTCCCGACATTGTCTGCTCGATGGACGAGCAGGCGTGCCGCGAGCTGATTGAGTCCAGCGCGAAGCTGCACAGCGAGCTGGGCGGATCGAAGGGGCCGGCCAGGGAGGAGCAGGTGACGATCAACTTTGCCTTCGCGACGGTCGTGACCATTGCGCCGGTCAAGGCCGGTGAGCCGTTCACGATGCAGAACCTGTGGGTGAAGCGGCCGGGCACCGGCGAGATTGCCGCCGAACGGTTCGAGGCGCTGCTCGGCCGCAAGGCGGCGCGAGATCTCCCCGCCGACGTGCACCTGACCGACCGCGACATTGTCTAGCGGAATCGGCGCTGAC
>VFZG01000102.1 GCA_016871275.1 Acidimicrobiia bacterium
GTCGGCCTCATCAGGCAACAGCAACGCGTTGGTATCGATCGTGACACCGAGGAGATCGCGCACGGCGTTGCCGTATTCCGTGCGGTTGAGCCGATGCGCACCGACCCGGCCGGGATCGGGTCGAGCGGCCGCGGCGCGATCGAGCGCGGCGGTGATGTGGGCGATCACGTTGCGAAGATCGCCCGCCTCGGGGTGCTGCATATTCGCGGGCGGCATCTGCCCGGTGCTGATCTTGTGCAGCACCTTCTCCCACAACTCGGGATGCGCCACAGGATCGGCCAGTTTCGCATCGGACAGCGACACTCCCCCGGTCCTGGTCCGATCGTTATGACAGCTGGTGCAGTAGGTCGAAACGAAGGCGCCGAGATCGATCGATGAGGGCTGGCCGCCGCCGCTCGACGCGCTCAGTCGAGCCGGTCCGGCCGCCTGCCAGACCAGTCCGGCGCCCGTGAGCATGACCAGCGCGAGAAGGCGACCCGCTTTCACGCTGACAACTTACACCCAAGAGCCCCGGCTGGCTACCTCAGCTTGTTGATACGATAGCGGTTTCGCCATGTCCGCTGAAGAGTTCCTGGCCGGCTTGTCGGTCATTGCCAGTCTCGTCGTCTTGGAAGGCCTGCTGTCGGTCGACAACGTCCTGGGCATTGCCGCCCTGGCGAACGAGCTGCCTGAGCATCAGCAGAAGCGGGCGATTCGCGTCGGCCTGTTCCTGGCCTATCTGTTCCGCGTGCTGGCGTTGTTTGTCGCCGGCTGGCTGGCCACCAACACCTGGGTCCGCTGGCTGGGCGCCGGATATCTCATCTGGCTGATGTCATCGCACCTGACTCGCGGTCACGCCCACGACGTCAGCGAGGTGCTGACGGACAGCGACCCCACCAACGATGACCAGCCGATCCAGACCACCTCGCCACGGACGATGACGGTGGTGCTGCTGCAGATCGGCCTGATGGATCTGAGCCTCAGCATCGACAACGTGATTGCCGCCGTCGGCCTGGCGCCGAAACAAGCCAACGGCGATCCGCTGATGTGGCCAATCTACGCGGGCGTGCTGATCGCCATCCTCGCGCTCCAGCAGATCGCGCCCCACGCCATAAACCTGCTCAAGCAGTACCCGATCCTTGAGCCGACCGCCTTCATCCTGATCGGCTACGTCGGCGCGTTGTTGATCGGCGAAGAGGGCTATCGGCTGATCACCGGCGCGCCGATTCACCTGCCCGCTTACGTCAAGTTCGTCGGCATCCTCATGATCATCATCGTCGCGCTGACGTACGATGCCGATCAGCGGGTGCAACGAATCGTGACGCCGCTGGTCAGGTTCTCCATGCCCGTCATGCGCGTCGTGACTCGCGTGGTCGGCGTCATCGTCTGGCCGCTCGAGCAGCTGATCGCGATGATCTAGGCTGGTCCGACGGGTCAGCGGAATGTGGCGATTTCAGCCAGCGGCTTCTTCGAAATATCCGGCACCATGGCATCGGCGGCCGGGTGGCCGACGACCAGCAGCAGGAACGGCTTCTCGTTGGCAGGGCGGTCGAGAATGGCGTTGAGGAAACCCATCGGACTCGGAGTGTGCGTCAACGACGCCAGTCCGGCGTGGTGGAGCGCGGTGATCAGCATGCCGGTCGCGATGCCGACCGACTCCTGCACGTAGTAGTTCTTCACTTTCCGTCCGTCCGGCAGCACGCCGTATGACTGGCTGAAGATCGCAATCAGATAGGGCGCCGTTTCAAGAAACGGCTTGTCGGCGTCGGTGCCAAGGTGCGCCAGCGCGTCGAGCCACTCCTGCGGGGCCCGGTGCGAATAGAACTCCCGCTCTTCGGCCTCCGCGGCCTCTCGAATCCGCCGCTTGACCTCGGCCCTGCTGACCACCACGAAGTGCCACGGCTGCAGGTTGGCGCCGCTCGGCGCGGAGCCGGCCGCCAGCAGGCAGTGCTCGATCACCTCGCGATCGACCGGGGTGTCCGAAAAGTGCCGGACCGTGCGCCGGATGCGCATCACGTCGCGGAACGCGCGGGCGCGGCCGGCCATGGCGGCAGGATCGTCGCCGGCGCGGCGCGGGAGCGGAACGAAACGGGGTTCGACCATGGCTGCACACGCTACCAGACGAAGGGCCGGTGACGAAAGGCGCTGGTGCCGTTCGGAAATCGGCGAGCATTGGCGGGCTATGGCTGACAGACTCCTCGGGTCGTTCGTGTGGTGTGAACTCATGACTGCCGATTTGGCTGCGGCCAACCGCCTCAAACTGTCACACTTTCTCTCCGTGCCGTGGAGTCTTCGGCTCTAGCAATCTGTGGGAAAAATCGGTAGAATGGCGCCGTGTCGGCTACTCCCAGGTCCATGCGCCGCTCGATCCAATCGCCGGCCCTGTGCTGCAGCGTCGCGTGCCTGCTCTGCTTCACAGGCTGCACCGGGACATACACCTCGGAATTCTCGCTGATCATTGTCAATCGTACCGCCAACACGATTGAGGCCATGGCGAACGGTAATGCGCTCGGCAATGTCACGGCCGGACAATCGGGCACGTACTCACTGACGCTGCCGGAATCGAACGCCAACAGGTTCTCGAATGGCGTCGCGCCAACGCCTCAGGCCTCGATCGTGCTGACCGCGAAGGACACCAGGACGGGTGTGCTTTCCAATGAGCGCGCCACCACGCTCTCGAAAGGAACACCGACCTACGTGTCGTTCACGGCCGAAGATTTCCCGAGCCGCGGTCCGACGATTGCCCGTTTTACCCTCTCGCCGACGACGGCGACCATCAACCAGGACGTGTCATTCAACGCCACGTCGTCAACCGTCACCAACGGCACTTACGAATGGGATTTCGGCGACGGCACGAGGGGCACCGGTGCCACGATTACGCAGCGCTATACGCGTGCCGGCACATTCACGGTGACCCTGATTGTCACCAGCGACACCAAGGCGATGTCGAGCGCGTCGAGAACCATCACGATCTTTGGCGCCATCACGGCGCCAAATTTCACGTTCACGCCGGCGAGCCCGTCGATCAATCAGCCAGTGACTTTCACCGCCGCCCAGTTGCCAGCCGGTACCAGCGGAACCTACACCTGGGACTACGGTGATCGCACCAGCGGCACCGGTAACCCGTCAACCTATCGCTACACGGCCGGCGGCAGCTACACCGTTACCCTGCGCTTCACCAGCGACGCGGGGCTCTCCGCGACCACGGCCAGGCAAATCACGGTGGCAGCGACGCTGCCGGCCGGCTCGGCGAGCTTTACCTTCTCGCCCACCAATCCGCGGGTCAATGACGACGTCTACTTCAACGCCTCGGCATCAATCGTGAATAATGCGACGTATTTTTGGGATTTCGGTGACGGCACGTCGGGCGAGGGCTTGACGACGATTCACCGCTATTCGATCAAGCGCGCGTTCACCGTCACGCTAACCGTCAGAAACGACCTCGGGCAGCGAGCCGTCACCGACCGTGTCGTGACGCTCTCCGATCCGTAGGCCAGGGCCGCCGACCAGCGCCGCGACGAAGGCCGGACAACCGCTCAGCGCGACCAGCAGCGGCACGAGCGCGACGACGGCGACGGCGGGATGACCGTACTTGGGGAACGACGGCGCGAGCCGCACTCCGGAGAGTGCGGCTGCGAGGAGGCTTACCGTACGATCCAGGGCTTGAACTGCTCTTCCTTCTGCAGCCGCGCGGCGACGGTATCCGCTTCGCGGCGTTCCTGGTACTTGCCGACGCGCACGCGATAGAGCGGCACCGACCCGCTCGCCGGCGCGACGACGTAGGCCGGATACCCTTTGCCGGCCAGGCGCTTCGCGATGGCATCGGCCTCTTCCGCTTTACGAAGCGCTGCGATCTGGATCGTAAAGCCTGTCCCCGCTGGTTCGGCAATCGTGGCCGCTGGCCCTGCCGCCTTCGCGGCGGTCGTCGGCGGCGGAGACGGAGCAGCCGCCACCGGTGCCGGCGGCGCTGGTGCCGGGGCCGCTGCGGGAACGGAGGGCGGCGGCGCCGACTCGGGCTTCGGCGAGGGCGCCTCTGCCGGCGTGCCGGCTTCCGGCTTCAGCCGGCGAGCGCGCAGCGCCTTGATGCGGGACTGCGCGGTCGGCCAGTCGGGATTCGCGCCGAGCACCTCTTCATATAACTTCAACGCCTCGTCCGCGCGGCCGGCGGACTCCTCGATCAAGCCAAGGTGATAGGCGATGCGCCATCGGGGCGCGCCGAGCTTGCCCGCCAGCTGCAGCTCGGTGGCGGCCTCTGCCATCTTCCCCTCGACATACAGCTGGGCTGCCAGGGTTTCGTGCAGACCGGCATGATCGGGGACCAGCCGAAT
>VFZG01000103.1 GCA_016871275.1 Acidimicrobiia bacterium
AACCGGCAACCGCTGGTCGACCTGCCGACCGCGCGCGGTCGCCGCACGCCGATCGAGTGGCGCGCCGCAGACATTCCGCAGCCGTCCTTCACCGGCGTGCGGGTCCTCGACGACTTTCCGCTGGAGACGCTGCGCGAGTTCATCGACTGGACGCCGTTCTTTCACACCTGGGAGCTGAAGGGCGTGTATCCGCGCATCTTGAGCGACGACAAATACGGCGCGCAGGCCACGCTGATCTTCACCGACGCCAATGCCCTGCTCGATCGCATCATCGCTGAACGGCTGCTCCGCGCGCGCGGCGTCTACGGGTTCTTCGCCGCACACACCGTGGGAGACGACGTGGCGCTGTACGCAGACGATGGCCGCACGGCTGAGACCATGCGGTTCCATTTCCTGCGGCAGCAGATCGATCGCGGCGATGCGCATCCGTGCCGGTCGCTCAGCGACTTCATCGCGCCTGCCGGCAGCGGCTTCTCGGATCACCTCGGCGCCTTCGCCGTGACCGCCGGCATCGGCCTGTCCGGGCTCGGCGATCGGTTCCGCGCGCAGCACGACGACTACAACGCCATCATGGCCGAAGCGATTGCCGACCGGCTCGCGGAGGCGTTTGCCGAGTGCCTTCATAAGCGGGTCCGTGATGAATGGGGCTACGGCCGTGCCGAGAACCTATCGCCCGCGGAACTCATCCTGGAGAAGTACCGAGGCATTCGTCCGGCCGCGGGTTACCCGGCGTCTCCCGACCACACCGAAAAGGGCCCGCTCTGGCAGTTGCTCAACGTCGAAGCGGCGGCTGGGATCACGCTGACCGAGTCATTCGCCATGTGGCCCGGCTCGAGCGTCAGCGGGTTGTACTTCGCCCACCCGGAGGCGCGTTACTTTACGCTTGGCAAGATCGACCGCGATCAGGTCGCCGACTACGCGCAGCGCAAGCAGATGTCCGTCGCCGAAGTCGAGCGGTGGCTGGGCCCCAACCTGAATTACGATCCGGCCGCCCGCAATGACGCCTGACACCACGCCCGTCGATCCGTCGCGTTGCCCGTTGTGCGGCGAAGCCAACAGGTGCGGCGCCGAAAGCGGCGCGGGGACGTGCTGGTGCTATTCGGTGCAGATACCCGACGAGGTGCTCAACCGCCTGCCGCCTGCCGGACCGAACCGCGCCTGCATCTGCCAGAAGTGCGCCTCGGCCCATCACGTGAGTGACGCCAACGGACAAAGCGAGCCTTCGTCAGCCTGAAGGGTCTGCACCACCCATCTCACAGGCTGACGTGAACGACCTTCAGCGCCTCGATCCGGCAGCCGTCGTCATCCGCGTCTGGCTAACGGTAAGATGAGCGCGACATGACACACCCCTCAACGCCGCCGCTGCCACCCGCGGCGATGGTCGTCACGGTCAAGGCGCCCGCGGCCGCTGGCGGCATGGCGCCGATGGTCCTGCTGCAGGATCGGCAGCAGACGGTGCAGTTCCCGCAAGTCGACCTGACGGTCGAAGTGATCGGCGAGCTTCCACTGCAAGTTCAAGTGCAGGACCTGTCACGACCGATCGCCTTGCGGCATCAGGCGGCCCCAAGCAACTTCAGCCGGCGACGCCCGCCAATGATCCTGTAGCTAATCACGCTGGTCGAGCGCAGGCCGGCCAAGCCTCGCGGACGCAACTGGGAGGCGCTCCGCACACTGACGATCCGTTACCATCCCGAGCCCAAACACGTCATCGTCGAGTACTGCATCGACTTCTGCGATGTCGACCCACCCACTGGCGCGGTTCATCCACGTCGAGTAATGGTGTCGTAGCGCGCACCGGAAGCGACCGTCAGCGCTGGGGTGGACAAGAAGCTCAACCAGTTGAAGAGATAGGGCTCTGATCGGCAACCGAATCGTGATATTTCTGTGACACCGTAAATGCACGCCGTTGGGCGAGCGTAGGATCTATTCGATGAAGCGAGTTGTCATAGCGGTTATCGTCCTGACGGCGCTAGGCCTTGGCGCCCGCGTGTTGTACAGCCAGCGCAACCGCACTCAGGTTGAAGTGCAGGCGGCTGGGTTGAGCCGCGGCGACGTCGTTGACACGGTCGGCGCAACCGGCACGGTGCAGGCGGTCACCACCGTCCAGGTCGGCACGCAGGTTTCCGGCAATATTCAATGGCTAGGCGCCGATTTCAACAGCATCGTCAGGCGCGGGCAGGAGATCGCCCGGCTGGATCCCTCGTTGTTCGACGCGCAACTGCAACAGGTCCAGGCCAACCTGCTGCAAGCCAGGGCCAACCTGACACGGGCTCGCAGCGACCTCGATCAGCGGCAGGTGCAACTGGCCGACGCCCGGCAGAAGTATGGGCGCGCCCAGGAGCTGGCATCGCGACAGCTCCTGGCCATCAGCGAGTTGGATTCGGCCAAGGTCGCGGTCGATTCCGCCCTGGCCGCGCTGGCCTCGCAGCAGGCGACCGTGACGCAGGTGGAGGCCGCCGTGACCCAGTCAGAGGCGTCGGTCAACCAGTCGCGCGTCAACCGGGACCACACTGTCATCGTCGCGCCGATCGACGGCATTGTCACGCAGCGCAACGTCGACGTCGGGCAGACCGTCGCGGCGAGCATGCAGGCACCGACGCTGTTCGTGATTGCTGCCGATCTCGGCGAGATGCAGGTCAACGCCAACATTGATGAAGCCGATGTCGGGCGGATCCGGCCGGGCCAGGCGGTGTCGTTTCGAGTGGACGCGTACCCCACGGATAACTTCATGGGCACGGTCACGCAGGTGCGATTGCAGCCGGTGGTGGTGCAGAACGTCACCACCTACGGCGCGGTCATTACGGTACCGAACCGCGAGCTCAAACTGAAGCCGGGGATGACGGCGAACGTGAAGATCGAAGTGGCGCGGCGAAACAACGTGCTGCGGATTCCCAATGCGGCGCTCCGCTTCCGGCCGACCGAAGAAGTATTCGCGGCCATCAACCAGGCCGTCCCACCAGATTTCAACATGATGGGCGGACGCGGCGGCGCTCGCGGAGGGGCAGCTCGAGACCAGGGGCCCGGCGCGCCAGACGGCGCCTCCGGTCAGCCAGTCGCTGTGCCGGCCCCACCCGCGCCGCAAGGTTCGTCGGCGCCGCGCGCTGAGCGGCCGGCACCGCCGGTGCCTTCGGCCTCTGCGCCGCCCCCGGACGTTCGTGGCGGCGGTTCCTCGGCACCTCCGCTGGAAGGTCGCGGTGGTCGTGGCGGACCGCGGCCGGGCGGAATGGGACGTGGTGCGGGCGCAGGGCCACCGGGCGGCGATGCCGGCGGCGGTTTCCCTGGCGGCGGGCGCGGCAACCCGGAACGGATGCTCGAACGCCTCAAGACCATGACCGCCGACGAACAGCAACAGTTTCTGGCCCGCATGAAAGACCGCGGCGTCGACACCAGCGGCTTTGAAGCCGCCATGGCACCGACCGGCCCGGCCGCGCGCCGGGCGCCGGCCGCCACGCAGCAGGCGCAAACCATCGATGCGCTGTTCGCACCGCTCCCAGCGGTGGAAACCCGCGGGAGGGCATGGATCTACGTCGACGGGCAACTCAAGCTGGTGAACCTCCGCCTGGGCGTCACCGACGGCACGTTCACCGAGGTCCTGAACGGCGACGAGCTGTCGGACACGATGCAGGTGGCCACCGGCGTGACCGGTCTGGCGCCGACGCGCAGCCTGCCGGCCCAGAACAACGGCAATCCGCTGATGCCGGGAGGGCGCGGGCCGGGTGGCGGCGGCAACTTCGGCGGTGGCGGACGCGGCGGCCGTGGCTGACGCCCCGGCCGGCCGGCCGCTGGTCATTTCAACCCGGGAGTTGACGAAGACCTTCGTGGTCGGCGACCACCGGGTGCGAGCGCTGCGCGGCATCAACCTCGACATCGCGCCGGGGGAGTTCGTCAGCGTGACCGGAGCGTCCGGCTCCGGCAAGTCGACGTTCATGCACATCATCGGCTGTCTCGATCGGCCGACCTCGGGCCAATACTTCCTCGACGGCCAGGACGTCGCACGGATGTCGAAGAACGAGCTCGCCGATGTCCGCAACCGGAAGATCGGCTTCGTGTTCCAGGGCTTCAACCTGCTGTCACGCACCACCGCGATCGACAACGTGGAGATGCCGATGCTCTACGGCGGCAGCACCATGAAGACCGCCGAGCGCCACCGGCGAGCCACCGACATGTTGACGGCGGTCGGCCTCGGCGATCGCCTCACCCACTATCCCAACCAGTTGTCCGGCGGTC
>VFZG01000104.1 GCA_016871275.1 Acidimicrobiia bacterium
TCTGGATACGCGGATGGCACGGTTCGGCTCGCTCGCGGGGGAACCCGCCCTGGCTGGGCGCCTCAACCTGCATGCCATCGGTCCGACGCGGCGCATGCTTCAGCGGGGCACGCTGGGCGAGGCCCTGACACGCATCCCCGCGGGCGCGCCCGGCTACCTCACCATCGACCTCGACGTCCTCTCGCCCGAGGCGATCGGCGGCGCCGTGTCGACGCCGGTCGCCAATGGACTGACCTGGGACGAGCTGTTCGAAATCGTGGAGTACGCGATGGCGCGTCTCGACGTCGTGGCATGCGACCTGGTCGAGTTCCACCCCGATGCAGCCATCCCGGGGCAGTGGACCAGCCAGCTGAGCACTCTCATCCTCCTGCTGATTGAAGGGCTCGCCGCGGGTGCACATCGTCGAGACGGGCTCGCCACCTGAGGATGGACACCAGGCTCAAGCCTCCACGTCCGCCCCGCGCGCGCGGAGCAGCGCCTTGAGCACCGAGCGATGGCCGCGCGCCTCGTCTGCACAGTAGCAGCCCACCGACAGGTTGGTCTGGTGCGAGAGAGCCGACAAAGGGGCGTGTTGCAACGATATCGCCCGGCTGCTGCCCATCTTGCTTATCGCTCGCTCAGATTCCTCTGTGCATCCACAGCTGTCGGATGCTCTCGTCACAGGCCCTGGCGTTCGACACAGGCCCTGGCGTTCGACGCGACGCGCTGCCGCTACGCGGAGATGTAGCGGGCGCTCGGCATCCCGGAGCTCGGAGCGGTGCTGTCGTGCAATCGCGACGCGGCCCTGATCGAAGGCTTCAATTCGTCAGTGACGCTGACGAGACCACAGACCATCATGCAAGGGGCGCCGTGCTGTGATGTTCGCTACCGTGCGCCGTCCACGAAGTGAGCGCTTCCGTCAGGGCGAATCAGCGCTTCGATAGAGGCTGACCGAACACGACACGGCCGCGAGCGAACGTCAGCTCGCATTGGAGATCCTTGAGCGCGGCGGCTGGAATCTCGTACGGGTTGCGGTCCCAGACCGCAAGGTCGGCGTCCTTGCCCACTTCGATGGTGCCAATTCGATCCTCGAGGAAGATCTGCCGTGCCGCCCAGGCGGTATAGGAGCGCAGCGCGGTCCTGACGTCCACCGATTCCGCTGTGCCGAACGGTGTGGCGCCGTGTGTGGCGTTCAATGTTTCCCGCGCGACCGAGGCCCACAGCCCGTAGCGCGCCGGGTAGGGCGTGACCGCGTAATCGGACCCCCCGCTCCATCGCACGCCCTTGCGGACGTAGGTCTGAAAGGGTTTCAGCCTGAGGTTACGCATGCGGCCAAGGTTGCCGGCGTAGTTGTCGCCGATCCACCACATGAAGCCGGCAGACGACTCGGGGTAGCCGGCGTCGAAGTCGCGCTGCAGCCGGGCCATGGTGTCGATGGCGCGATCGGTCGGCGTGTTGGCGTGGATGATGCCGTGGCGAAGTCCGCGCGTGGGCCTGGCCTGCAGCGCGCGATCGTAGGTGTCCATGACCCAGTCGATGGCACGGTCGCCAATCGCGTGCGTGCTGACGTGCACCCCGGCGTCGTGCAGCTCGGTCACGATCTGGCGGTAGGCCTGCGGCTCAATGGAGGGATAGCCGCGGTTGCCCGTGTCCATTTCGGTCAGGTTCTTGTTCCAGTCGTCGTACATCCATGCCGTCCGGGCGCCGCCCGATCCATCCATGAACATCTTGACGCCGCCGGAGATCAGCATGCCGCCGGCCAGTCCTTGCTGCCGCGGATTCGCCTGCACGCGCGCCAGCACCGCGGCGCGGTCCTCGAGGCGTCGCGCGCCCGACCACAGCGCAAACACGCGCACGCTCAACTGGTTCTCGGCCAGCAACTCCTGGTAGAGCTCCCACTTCGCGGCGCCGATGCCGGGGTCCTTTGCACCGGTCATCCCCTCGCGATTGAAGTCCCTGATGATCTGAACGAGTCCCTGCTTCTGCTGCTCGCGCGTCAGCGGCGGCACCAGGCGGCTCACCAGGCCCATGGCCGACTCTTTCATCACACCGGTCGGCTGGCCCTTGGCGTCCTTGTCGATCGTCCCGGCCGGCGGGTCAGGGGTCGTCGGGCGGACCTCGGCCATCTTCAGCGCGTAGCTGTTGCCGACGCCGTAATGACCCGTGGTGTGCGTCAACCACACCGGGTTGTTCGGCGCCACCTCGTCGAGATCGGCCGCCGTGATGTAGCGCCGCTCCACGTACTTGCCTTCGTCCCAGCCACGGCCCCGCACCCACTCGCCAGGCTTGAGACGCTTCACCTGCGCGGCGATTCGCTGTTTGACGTCGGCGATCGACTTCACGGCGGCATCACCCAGGTCGACGGTGAAGAGCGCGTCGGCCGCGGAAAAGTGCACGTGCGTGTCGATCAACCCCGGCGTTACCGCCCGGCCGCGCAGGTCGATGACCTCGGTGGCGCCGCCCGCGAGCGCCTTGATGGCGCTGGTCGTGCCGACGGCGGCAATCTTACCGTCGCGGATCGCGACGGCCTGCGCCACTGAGTCGGTGCGATCGACCGTGAGCACCGCCCCGTTGATGAGGATGAGATCGGGCGCCCTTGGCTGTCCGTCAATCCGCGTTGACCACGCCAAGACGCCGAGGGCGAACGCAAGGCCGGCACGGACCCACATGGGAACTCCTTCAGCGCGCGGTGGCCGTGGCGACAACGGCCGGAATGGTCTCGCCGACGATCTGCACGATACCATCGATCTACGCGGTGCCCACCATCTGCGGCCGCGGCTTATGCTATCGTCTGGCGCGCCATGATTCGCCCACCTGCGGTCGTTCTTGCGGTCAGCTGCATCTGCTTGACGGCGTGCGCGAGCCAGACGCCGTCGTTCGATGTGGTCGTCGCCCATGGGCGCGTGCTGGATCCCGAGTCGAGCCTCGATGCCGTGCGCCACATCGGCATCCGGGGCGGGAAGATTGCAGCGGTCTCCGAAGAACCTTTGACGGGTGCGCACGTGATCGACGCCTCGCGCCACGTCGTTTCACCGGGATTCATCGACCTCCACGAGCACGGCCAGCAAGACGAGTCCTACCGCATGATGGTGCGCGACGGCGTGACCTCCGCGTTTGAACTCGAGGTCGGAACGGGCGACGTCGCGGCCTGGTATGCGGCCCGCGAGCCGGGTCAGATCGTGAACTATGGCGTGTCCGTCGGCCACATCCCGGCGCGTATGAAAGTCCTCGGCGACCCAGGTCAGGGGCTGCTGCCCGCCGGCATTGGCGGCAGCGGGTCGGCCACCGATGCGCAGATGGCGGCGATGGAGACGATCCTGCGCGACGGCCTCGCGCAAGGCGCCGTGGCGGTCGGCTTCGGCAGCGCCTACACGCCCGGCGCGCCGATCTCGGAGATCGAGCGCATGTTCAGGATCGCCGCCGAGGGTGGCGCGTCGGCGCACATCCACATGCGCGGCGGCATCGGCGGGCTGCGCGACACCATCGCTGCCGCGGCATCCGCCCGTGCGCCGCTGCACATCGTTCACGTGAACTCGTCGGCGGGCAACGAGATCGACGCGTTTCTCCAGGCCATCGCAGCGGCGCGCCAGGCCGGCCAGGATGTGACGACCGAAGCGTACCCGTACGGCGCGGGCATGACGGAGATCCAATCGGCGCTGTTCGACGATTGGCAGACGTGGCCTGACGAACGGTTCGGAGTACATCAACTCGTGTCGACGGGCCAGCGACTGACGCGGGCGACCTTCGGCGAGGCCCGCAAGCAGGGCGGCACGGTGATCATTCACGGCCGATCGGAGGAACAAACGCGGGCGGCGATCGCCAGCCCGCTCGCCATGATCGCCAGCGACGGGTTCATCGAGAACGGACGCGGGCATCCGCGCACGTCCGGTTCCTACGCGAAGGTGCTGGGCAAGTACGTGCGCGACGACCGGGTGATGTCGTTGATGGACGCCGTGCGTCGGATGACCCTGGAGCCGGCCCGGCGCCTCGAGCGCCGGACGCCGATGATGGCGATGAAGGGGCGTATCAAGATTGGCGCCGATGCCGACCTCGCGATCTTCGACCCTGCAACCGTGATCGATCGCGCCACCTACGAAGATGCGTCGATTCCATCGGCCGGGATCCCGTATGTCATCGTCGGCGGCGAGGTCGTCGTCGACGGGGGGACGGTCACCG
>VFZG01000105.1 GCA_016871275.1 Acidimicrobiia bacterium
AAGGTCGGCGCCTGCGCGGCCGCCGCGACCGGCAAGGCGAGGACCGAAACCACTCCGAGGGGCGTAAGAAAACGGCTCATCTGGCGCTCCTGTTTCTGTCGCTGCGGCGGGTGGCGCCGCGCGTCGAGCCTGAATGGGTCGGGGCATTCTAGCAGGAAAGGACTGCGGGCTACGGACTGCGGGCTAACGGGTCCAGGGGCTGCGTTCGAACCGTTGTCCGGTACCCGTAAGCCGGTAGCACGTAGCCCGCTGGGCCCGTAGCCCGAACCATCAGCCCCTTGCATCCGTATACTATGTAGCATACAGTATGTTGCACACAGTATGTGGCGCACAGGATATGGACCCGAACCTTTTTGACACGCTGCGGCTCGAGCTGCGGCGCGGCAGCCTGACGCTGGCGGTGCTGGCGCAGCTGCGGTCGGAGCATTACGGATACACGCTGCGCAAGGCACTCGTCGACCTGGGCCTCGATATCGACGAAGGCACGCTGTATCCCCTGCTGCGCCGGCTCGAGGCCCAGGAGCTGCTGACCTCGGAGTGGCGGGAAGAAGGCGGCCGCAAGAAGCGCTTCTACAAGCTCTCGCCCGACGGCCGGCAGATCCTGAAGCAACTGCTCGCCGAGTGGAACGCCATCAACCAATCGCTGGACCGGATCATTTAGGAGTCACAGGCAGGAACACCATGGACCTCATCGATCGCTATCTCGCCGCCGTTCGCCGTCAACTGCCGGAGGGCACGCAGGACGACATCGTCCAGGAGCTGCGCGACAGCCTGCGCTCCGAAGCCGAGGAGCTGGAAGTGCAGGCCGGCCGCCCGCTCGATGCGGGAGGCCAGGCGGCCCTGCTGAAGAAGCGCGGGCATCCGTGGCTGGTGGCGGCACGCTACCTCTCACAACAGTACCTGATCGGGCCGAGCCTCTACCCGTATTACCGGAAAGCACTCGGCATGGTGGTGTTCTGGGTGGTGTTGCCAATCATCCTGATCGGCGGCGCGGTCACGACCATCTCCTCGGAGGCCTCCATAGCCACGTGGATCAGCCGCATCATCCCGGCGGCCTGGAACGGCGCCATCTACTCAGTCGGTATCGTCACGATCGTCTTTGCGATCCTCGAGCACGAGCAGGTACGCCTGAGCGTGCTGGATAAGTGGAATCCGGAACGGTTGCCCGATCACGACGCAGTTCGCGAGGTGCCCCGATCGGAGTCTGTCTTCGGGCTGGTGTTCTCACTCACCTTCCTGATCTGGTGGACCGGCATCGTTCGCGCGCCGAACCTGGTGTTCTTCGGCAGCGAGCCGGCCCGCATTGTCCCGGGCCCGATGTGGGCGCCGCTCTACTGGCCCATCCTGCTGTCGCTGCTGGCATCGACCGCCATTCACCTGGTCGACATGATCCGGCCGTGGCGAACGACCGCGCTGTCGCTGGTGGACATTGGCGTCAACCTGTTCAACATCGGCATCATCGTCTTCATGCTGCGCGCCAACAACTACGTGCAGGTGCTGGCGCCCGCCGACTACGTCGACAGGGCGGCACGCGCGGAGTACTCCATCAACAACACCATCATGGTGTCGTTCGCGGGGATCGGTTTGATTTTGGCGTGGGACGTGTTCGTCCAAATCAGGCGCCTGGTGAAGGCGCGGCCGGCGCGCGCGCATGCGTTATAGCCAGCGTCGCCGGCAGGCTCACCTTCTCAGCATACTGGCATTGACGCTGACCGCGGCATGCGCGAGCGGGCCGTCGCAGGCGCGGTTGGTTGAGCAATCGCGTCAGTCGATGGGATCGCTGCTGCGGGTCGGGGTGTGGACCGCACATGATGCGCGCGCGGCGGCCGCCATCGAGCAGGTCTTCAGGGAATTCGATCGACTGGAGTCGCTGCTGAGCGTGTGGAAGGACGGCAGCGACGTGGTGCGGCTCAACAAGAACGCCGGCATCGCGCCGGTGCCGGTCAGCGACGACACCATCACCGTGCTACGCGCCGCGGCCGAGGGCAGCGCGCTGACGCGCGGCAAGTTCGACATCACCTTTGGCGCGCTGTCGGACATCTGGCGCTTCGACCACGACCAGGACAACATCGTCCCGGACCGCCAATTGATCGAAGTCCGCCTCACGCGCATCGACTGGCGCGCGGTGCAAACGGATGCGACCGCCAAGACCGCCTTCATCACCAGGCCGGGCACGCGGGTGCACCTGGGCGGCATCGGGAAGGGCTACGCCGTCGATCGCGCCGTGGCGCTGCTGCGTGAACAGGGCTTCACCGATTTCATCATCCAGTCGGGCGGCGACATGTATGTGGCGGGCACCAACGGCGGGCAGCCGTGGGCGCTGGGCATTGCCGATCCACGCGGCAACCACGAGCCGTTCGCCACGCTGCGGATTGGCGACGGCACGTTGAGCACTTCGGGCGACTACGAGCGCTTTTTCATGAAGGACGGCCGGCGCTACCACCACCTGATCGACCCCGACTACGGCGAGCCGGCCAGCGGCTGCCGCAGCGTGACGATTGTCGCCAATCGCGCGACGATGGCCGATGCGCTGTCGACGGGCGTGTTCATCCTCGGACCCGATGAAGGCATGAAGCTGATCGAAACGCTGCCCGACGTCGAAGGGGTGATCGTCACGTCGGGCAACGAAGTGCTGGTGTCGAGCGGATTACAGGGGCGGCTGCAGGTGATCAAACCGCCGACCAGTGCACCGTAAGGCTATACTCCGCTCGTGCTGCCGATCACACTCGATCTCCTCCAGACCGTCGCATTCGCGGGCATCATTCTGTTCCTGGGCTATGGCATCCGCCGGCTCGTCCCGGTGCTGGCGCGCCTGAACATTCCCGCACCCGTCGTGGGCGGCCTGCCGGTCGCCGGCGTGCTCGCGATCCTGTATTTCCAGGACATCCAGCCGATCAAGTTCGACACCACGTTGCAGGTGCCCTTCCAGAACACGTTCTTCGCGTCGATTGGTTTTGCCGCGAGCCTCGCGCTGTTGAAGCGCGGCGGGCCGCTGGTGGCCTTGTTCCTGGCTCTGTCGATCGTCGTGGTCGTGTTACAGAACGTGCTCGGCGCCGCCGTCGCGCAGGCGCTGGGCCAGCACCCGCTGCTGGGCGTGCTCGCCGGTTCGGTGACGATGGCCGGCGGACCGGCCACGGCGCTCGCGTTCGCGCCGTTGTTCGAGGCGGCCGGCGTACCGGGCGCCGCCACCCTTGCCGTCGCCGCGGCGATCGCCGGTATTGTCGCGGGCGGTGTCGTCGGCGGACCGATTGCGACCTTCCTGTTGGGTCGCCCGCTGCGCGGCTCAGGTCCGCAACGGCCCGGCGCCACCACGCTGGAGAACCTTGCCGAGGAGCAGGTGCCCTCGCCGCCACCGGCGGCGCCGCGGGGCGAAGACGTGGAAGCGTACATCCTGATGAAGCATCTCGTGTTGCTGGTCGTCGCCGTCGGCGTCGGCGTCGTCGTCAGCCGATGGTTGTCGACGTGGATGACGCTGCCGGGCTATATCGGCTCGATGCTGGTGGCGGCGCTGATCCGCAACATCGACGACATGACCGGCATCTTCAGGCTATCGATGCGTGTGATTGACGACGTCGGCAACATCGCGCTGGCGTTGTTTCTGGTGATGGCGTTGATGACGCTGCGCTTGTGGGAGCTGGCCGGGCTGGCGCTGCCGTTGCTGGTGATTCTCGCCGCGCAGGTCGCGATGGTCGCGGTCATTGCGGCACTGGTCGTGCCGCGGCTGATGGGCCGCGACTACGACGCCGCCGTGATGGCCGGCGGGTTCGCCGGCTTCATGCTGGGCACGTCGGCCAACGCCATGGCCAACATGGG
>VFZG01000106.1 GCA_016871275.1 Acidimicrobiia bacterium
TCGGAGTTCGCCGATATCTACGCCTGGTTGGGGGATGTGTCAGCGGTCATCTGAAACCGCGGAAATCTGGCCCGACGGCTCTTCGGTCTTGATCTCTCTTGAAGGAACCAACAGAAAGAATGGGCTGTGGACGCTTGTGGGAATCTCGCGTTCTTGGCGAGATTTCCAAGCGGCTGTGGGCGCGGTCTGTGCGTCCACAGGCGCGTCAGCGTCCATAGCCCTCCGGGTTTGAACGGACGGGCGGCCGTCGCGTACGCTGCGGCAACGGCGAAGAGGTGAAGGCCTGGAGCTTGACCCTCCAGGCCCTCGGTGACCGCCTCGATGCTCCGACGCGACCGAGCCAGTCAGGTCTGTTTGTGCCACGGTTTTGCGGCCGTGTCCAGTCGGCGCGCCCTGCCGCTCCGACTGCGTGGACACGCCGCTTCGCCAGAAGGTCTGCCGACGCTGCCACCGGCTGTTTGCGATCTGCCGGTCGTGTGATCGCGGCCACGCGTATTGCTCGGCCGCGTGTCGGACCGCGGGACGCGAGGTGTCGGTCCGCGCCGCGCGCCACCGGCATCGGCGGAGCCCCGAAGGCCGGCTCGATCATCGCGACCATCAGCGCGCCTATCGGGCGCGCGTGAGGGATCAGACTTCCCGCCGAGCCCGGCCGCTCGACACACTCCCCGCGGACACGGCGACGGAATCGGCGCCGACCGCGCCCCTGGCGGGCGCGTCGCGATGTCTGGTCTGTGGCCGGGAAAGCGCCTGGCTCCTTCCACCGCACTGGCGCGTCCGTCCCGTGTCCCCGGAGGCGCGTCATGATCACGCCCGAGCAACACGCCGAGATTCGCCGCCTCTACTTCGGCGAGCACTGGAAAGTCGGCACGATCGCCGACGCCCTCGGCGTCCACCATGACACCGTTCGCGCCGCGATCGCGCATGACACGCGGACGGTCCGACGCGGCACCTGTCGCGCCAGCGCGCTCGATCCGTACCTCCCGCTGATCCACGACACGCTCGCGCAGTATCCGCGGCTGCGCGCCACGCGGCTCTTCGAGATGGTCCGGGCGCGCGGCTATACCGGGTCCGTCGTGCAGCTGCGACGCATCGTGCGCACGATCCGGCCGGTCGCGCCCCCGACGGTCTACCGACGCTTGGTCACGCTGGCGGCTGAAGAAGCGCAGGTCGATTGGGGTGCCTTTGGGACGATTCGGATCGGGCGCGGGGTCCGGCCGCTCTCGGGCTTCGTGATGGTGCTGTCGTACTCGCGGGCGCTCTTCGCCCTCTTCACCCTCGATCAAACGCTCGAGAGCTTCCTGCGCGGGCATGTGGAGGCCTTCCAGACGTTTGACGGATCGGCCCGCACCCTGGTGTACGACAACCTGCGCACGGCGGTCCTCGAACGGGCGGGCCGGGCCATTCGATTTCATCCGCGCTTGCTGGAGCTGGCCGGCCATTATCACTTCGCCCCCCGCCCGTGCACCCCCTACCGCGCCAACGAGAAGGGAAAGATCGAGCGCCAGATCCACTATCTCCGGCACGCGTTCTTTGCCGCCCGCACCTTTACCGATGTCGACGATCTCAATGCGCAGTTTCGCCGCTGGCGTGATGACATCGCGCACCAGCGCCCGCACCCCGAGCAACGCGACCGGACCGTCGCTGACGTCTTCGCCGATGAGCAGCCGCGGCTCTTGCCGCTGCCCGCGCATCCCTTCGAGACCGATGTGATGCGGACCGTCGTCGCCCGGAAGTCGCCGTACGTCCGCTTCGACCGGAATGCCTACTCGATTCCGCATCCGCACGTCCGCCGGCCCCTCACGCTGCTGGCCAGCCCGACGACGGTCCGCGTGATCGACGGCACGGCGGAGATTGCCCGCCACGTCCGCAGCTACGACACCGGTCAGACGGTCGAGCACGAGGCGCATGTCGCCGACCTCATCGCGGCGACCCGTCAGGCCAATCCGTCCAGTGCGCGCGACCGCTTGCGCCTCGCCGTCCCGGCCATCGCGACCCTCTGGGAGCGCCTGGCGGCGCGCGGCGAATCCCTCCGCGCCCACACCGCCCGGCTGCTCGCGCTGCTCGACGACTACGGGCCGCAGGAACTGGCGGCCGCCGTGGCCCGCGCCCTCGAGACGGACGCCCTCGGCGCCGGCACGATCGCGCATCTGCTCGAACAGCATCGCCGTCAACGACACCAGCGGCCGCCGATGCGTCTCGTCCTGCCCGACCATCCCGGCGTGCGCACCCTCGACATTACGCCCCATCGCCTGGAGAGCTACGATGCCCTCACTCGACCCGATCCCGACGATGCTGAGTGACCAGCTCGGGCAACTCGGCCTCGTTCATACCGCCGCCGAGCTCAACGATCTCATCGCGCGCGCCACGCAGAAGCGGTGGAGTCCCACCGTCCTGCTCGAACACGTCGTGCACGCCGAGCTGACCGCCCGCTTGCACCTGCGCGTGGAGCGTCGACTCAAAGACGCCCGGCTCGGGCGCTACAAGACGCTCGCCGATTTCGAATGGGCGTGGCCCACGCAGATCCACCGGCCGACCATCGAGCGCGTCTTCACGCTCGACTTCCTCGCCCAGCGCGAGAACGTCATCATCGTGGCCCCGCATGGCCTCGGCAAGACGATGCTCGCCAAGAATCTCGTGCACCAGGCCATCCTCGCCGGCCACTCGGCGCGCTTGCTCACGGCCGCCGATCTCATCCTCGACCTCACCAGCCAAGACACGGCCCGGGCACTGCAGCGCCGTCTCCGCACGTACCTCCGCCCCAGCCTGCTCGCCATCGATGAGGTGGGCTACCTGGCCTATGACGCACACGCCGCCGACCTGCTCTTCCAAGTCGTGAGCCGCCGCTACGAGCAGAAATCCCTGGTGATCACGACGAACTTGCCCTTCAAACAGTGGGACACCGTCTTCCCGAACGCGGCGTGTGCCGTCGCGCTCATCGACCGGCTGACGCATCACGCCGAGATCATCACCATCGAAGGGGAGTCGTATCGCAAGCGGGAGGCCGAACAGGCACAGAAGGCCAAGCAGGCCCAGAAGCCGTCGTCCAGGCCGAAGCCGTGAGCCACGCCCAGGGCGCCACCCGCCGTACCGACGGTCCGTCCAGATTCCCGCGGTCTTACATGAGCGGCGACACGTCATCGGGAGGGCGGCATGAGGCTCGTCCTGATCAACCCGCGCAACCCGGTGTCGCTGTACGGCGAATACCTGTGGCAGCCCCTCGCCTTCGGATATGTGGCGGCGGTCACTCCTCCGCACTGGACGGTGGAGCTCATCGACGAGCAGGTGGAGGGCGCGCGCGACTACGGCGGCCTGGAGGCAGACCTGGTCGGCCTGACCGCCTTCACCACGCAGGCGCCGCGTGCCTACGAAATCGCAGCGCAGCTCCGCTCGCGCGGCATCCCGGTCGTGATGGGAGGCATCCATGCATCGCTGGTGCAGGACGAAGCCGCCCAGCATGCCGACGCGCTCTTCATCGGCGAATGCGAGACGCT
>VFZG01000107.1 GCA_016871275.1 Acidimicrobiia bacterium
GCTGCGCGACTACACGTCGCTCGCGTTCACTACCGCCAAATGTCTGCGTTGAGGATGCTGTTGGCCGGACCGTGAGGGCACCGGCGTTCAGCGCCTCCACGCCGGGCGACGCGGAGGGAGTTGCCCTTGGCAACACGGGAAGGACTCCCATAATGGTACGGCTGCTGGCGCCGGACGTCAATCAGTGCGTGTCGGCTCAACTGTAACGGGTTGAACGCTGAGCGCCGCAGTCGCAGGCAGGCGGTTGGCCGCGAGCGAGTGCCGAACGGACGTTCACAATCGCAGCGATGGCGTCCGTGTTAGCATCCGCGCACACAGGTTACATGCGGTCGGCGGCCATAAGTATTCGACCGCTTGAATCAACCGCTTGCTTGTTCCAGCGGAGTAATGATGGCTACTGAACAGCAGGCGTTTGTCCTTCGAATCGCGCCCAGCGGGATCGATCGCGTAGCGCTCGCTTTGCGCGAGAACGTCGCGATCATCGGGTGGTGCGCACCTGAGTTACTGGAGCCGTCGCTCGATTGGAAGGCCTTTCGCGAAATTGTACGAGCCAGGTTCTACGCGAACGATGACAACCTGCGTCGCGCAGGTGCGGCGGCCGGCCACATGTGGCGATTCATCCGAGAGATGAACATCGGAGATCTCCTGGTTGTGCCCCACGGGGCCGAGTTCTATGTTGGTCGCATTACCAGCCCGGCCTTTTACGTGCCTGAGAGAGTTAAGGAGGACACCGCCTTCCGGCGCAAGGTCGAATGGTTGAACCACCAGAAGCCAATTCCCAGGTCGGCGGCCAGAGCAGCGCTGCAATCACGACTGAAGATCCAAGGGACTTCAGCCGATGCCATAGATCTCCTACCCGAGATCATCGAGAGCCTGGGGAATGCCGAACGCAAGGAGCATCGAACTTTCGATGAGGATCTCAAAGTGTTGAGGCTCACCGAAAACTGACCAGCCGTGCTCGTTGAAAATTGACCAGGGCAGGTAGCCGACGGTCGAATCTGCCGGCGGTGATTCTACTCCGTGGTCACTGCGTGTGGGTGGGGGCCTCCTGTGGCTTGTGGCGGGCCTGTTCGCGCGACTTGATGCGCGCCTTGGCCGTGTGACTGCTGTGGCGGAAGCGATAGGACTCATTGCCCGTCTCGATGATGTGGCAGTGATGCGTCAGGCGGTCGAGCAGCGCGGTGGTCATCTTGGGATCACCAAAGACGCTGGCCCACTCGGCGAAGACCAGGTTCGTGGTGATGATCACGCTGGTGTGCTCGTACAGCTTCGACAGCAAGTGAAAGAGCAAGGCCCCGCCGGACTGCGAGAAGGGCAGGTAGCCCAGTTCGTCGAGGATCACCAGATCCAGGTGCATCAGTTGATGCGCCAGGCGGCCGGCGCGGCCGCTCGCCTTCTCCTGTTCGAGCGTGTTGACCAATTCGACGGTCGAGTAGAAGCGCACACGCTTGCCGTGGCGGGTCACCGCTTCGATGCCGAGCGCCGTGGCCAGGTGCGTCTTGCCGGTGCCCGTGCCGCCGATGAGGACGAGGTTCTCGGCCTGCGCGGTAAAGGTGGTCGTGGCAAAGCCGGTGATCTGTCGACGATCGACCTTCGCCTGATCGAAATCGAAGCCGGCGAGATCGCGGTGGATCGGAAAGCGCGCGACGTGCATTTGGTAGCGGATGGAGCGCGTGGCCCGATCGATGGCTTCGGCCTGCACGAGGTGAGTGAGCCCCGCCGTGGCCGTGGTCATGATGGACTGGCCCTGCTCGAGACCCTCGGCGTAGCACGCGGCCATGCCGTACAGGCGCAGGCGTTTGAGATCGGCGACGAGATCAGCCATGCGTCACCTCCTCGTCACGCAGGGTGTCGTAGCGGTGCGGATCCGCCAGCGGCGCCGCCGCCACCGTCAAGGCGGTGGCGACCGACGGCGCGGGCGGGCCGTCCGCCAGGCGGGCGATCACGTTGAGCCCATGGTCCGCACTGGGGCGGCCACTCTCCAGCACGAGCTCCACCGCGACCAGGACCGCGTCGACGCCGTGTGTCGGGACCGCCATCAGCACCCGGGCCATGACCTTGTCCCCACCCTCGTGCCGCAGCAGCGCACGCCGTAGCCGCTGCAGCGGGTCGGGCAGGTCCGCAAACGGCGCCCCGTTGCGCAAGGCGCCCGGTTTGCGCTCGACGAGCGGCAGGTAGTGCTGCCAGTTGTAGACCACGTGATCGCGATCGACGGCGCGCGCGTGCTCGGCGACCACGTCGGCGTCGGCGACAATGACGACGCGGTCCGGGTAGAGCCGGACGCTGACCCGATGGCCGGCCCACGTGCACGGCACCGAGTAGCGATTGCGCGCCACACTCACCAGACTGGTGCTCGACACCCGCGCCGGAACCTCCACGTAGCCGTCAAACGGTGTGGGCATCGGCATCAGCTGGGTACGTTCCTGCGTCCAGGCCGCGCGGATGGTCGTCCCCGGCAGCTCCGGGTGCGGCGCGTCCCAGGCGGCCACGCACTGGGTGGCCAGCCACGCATTGAGTTCGGCGAAGGTGGCGAAGCGCGCCTGCTGGGCGTCCTGCCAGAGGCGCCGGCGCGCATCCTGCACGCCCTTCTCGACGCGGCCCTTCTCCCAGCCGGACGCCACGTTGCAGAAGTCCGGCTCGAAGAGGTAGTGCGCCGCCATCGCCGCAAAGCGCGCATTGACGACCCGGCCGCGATCCTTGCGGGGCGTCTGGTCGACCGCCGTTTTCATGTTGTCGTAGATGCCGCGGCCCGCGACGCCGCCCAAGCCGGTGAGGCAGCGCGTATGCGCATCAAAGAGCATCTCGTGCCCTTGGCTGGGGTAGCCCACCAGCCAGAAGGCCCGCGACGCACACAGCTTCATGTGCGCCAGCTGCACCTTGCGCCAGACACCGCCGATGACCAGGCCCTCCTCGCTCCAATCAAATTGGAACGCCTCGCCCCACGCGAAACTCAGGGGCACGTACGCCGTCCTCGCCGAGACGGCGCCCTGCTCCGTTCGCCAGGCCCGAATGAACTCCGTGACACGCGCGTAGCTGCCCCGAAATCCCTGGGCCTGCAGCTGCGCGTAGAGCTTGCGCGCCGTCCGGCGTTCGCGGCGGGGTCGGCGGGCATCAGCCGCCAACGCATCGCGCAGGACCGTTTCGTAGGGGCCGATCTTTTTCGGCCCGGCGACCCGCTGGTATTTCATCTCGCTGCGCAGGGGCGTGCGCAGCCAGGTCTTGATGGTGTTTCTGGATAGGCTCGTCCGGCGCGCAATCGCGCTAATCGACACGCCCTCCCGCAGACGCAGCCTGCGGACTTTCGCGTACATCGCCATGGTGTGCACCTCATCATCCCTACACGGCCTCACCCGGTCGGGACGGTTGGAAACACCCTGGTCAATTTTCAGCGAGCAGAACCGCGATTTTCTGGTCAGTTTTCAACGAGCGGCAACA
>VFZG01000108.1 GCA_016871275.1 Acidimicrobiia bacterium
TGCACCGCGCTTCGAGTCAGACTCGAGCGCGAGTAGCTACTTCTTCTCTTTGACGATCTTGGTGGCGGTCAGCCACTTCCGGCCGTCCTTCTCGGACACGCTGCCGGTCACCGTCGCGGGCACGGGTTCCATGCACGCTTCGCCGGCTTCGGTCGCGACCGTGTTCTTGGTGATGTAGAACTCCGCGGTCGCACCCGTGGCGTCCTTCACCATCAGGACGTCCTGGCATTCCTTGGCGTCTGGTCGCTTCAGGTAGCACTTGGCGCACACCATCTCGCCCTTGAACGTGTCGTCGGCCTTGAGCGCCGGCACCGTGAGGGCCAGGGCGCCGATCGTCGCGAGCATTTCTCGTCTGGTCATCATGATGCCTATTGTATGCTGAGCCGACCAGTGCAGATTCGGCGCTTCCTCGGGGCCCTGCTCGTCGTGTTCGTCGGCGTTGTCACGCTCTCGGCGCAGACCCGGCGGACCTTCACGAACCCGCGGCCCGAGCCGTACTTCAAGGCCCTGTTCCCGAATGCCGGCGGCTTCTCCACGTTCGGCGGCACGCCGCTGCACTACAAGGTCTACGGCGTCGATCCCAAGGCCAACCCAAACGCACCGCCGATCGGCTTCATCTTCTGGACCACCGACCTGGTGCCGACCGACGTGGGCTACCACGGCCCGATTCACTTCCTGGTCGGCATGGACACGCGCGGCATCATCCAGAGCGTGATCATGGACTACAACTCGGAGCCGTACGGCTACTTCTCGGTGGATCCGCCGAAGTTCGTCGAGCAGTTCAGGAACAAGAGCGTGCGCGATCCGTTCCAGGTCGGTCGCGACATTGCGGCGGTGTCGCGTGCCTCGATCACCGTCAACCACGCCGCGCGCGTACTGCGTGACTCGTCGCGCACCATGGCCAAGACCTTCCTGAAGCCCGAAGACGTCAAGCAGTGACCGGGGTGACGGGCGACGCGCGGGCGACCGGCGGCATGCAGCCGCCCGATCCGTGGGGCTTCGAGGAAGCGCCGGTCGAAACGTGGGCCGACATTCTCGCGCCCCAGTACCTGGATCTGGCGCTGCTGACCGCGTTTATCGCGCTGGCGATGGTCAGCTTCCGCCGCAAGAGCGTGCCGCTGAAGTTCCTGACGTTTGCCGCGGCGATCGGCTACCTGGGCTTCGCCAAGAGCTACCTGATCTCGATCACCAACATCTTCAGCGTCGTCGACTGGAACTGGCCGGTGGTCAAGTACAACCTGGCGTGGTACCTGTTCTTCGGCTTCACACTGGTGTCGACCCTGTTGTGGGGCCGGCTGTACTGCGGGCGCGTCTGCGCCTACGGCGCGCTGACGCAGACGCTGGATGCGATCCTGCCGGCCGGCTGGCGCGTCGACGTGCCGCGCTCAATCGAGCAGCGCGCGTCGTACATCAAGTTCGGCATCCTCGGCGGTGTGCTGATCTACTACCTCGTCACGCACGACGTGTTGATCTACCAGTTCACCGAGCCGTTCTGGATGTTCGGCCTGTTCGGCACGCCGGCCATGTGGGCAGCGCTGACGGTCCTGCTGATCGCCACGCTGTTCGTGCGCAACCTGTATTGCCGGTTCCTCTGCCCGGTCGGCGCCGCGCTGGGGTTGCTGTCGTACCTCACCGTGTTCCGCATCCAGCGCTGGTCGGAATGCACCACCTGCCGCATCTGCCAGAAGGCCTGCCAGTGGGGCGCCATTGAGGGCCCGCGGATCCTGATGACCGAGTGCGTCCGGTGCGACGACTGCGAGCGCTTGTACGCCGACCAGCAGAAGTGCCCGCACTGGCGCATCATCGACTACAACGATCGCAAGCGGCTGGTGCTGCCGCTGCAGCCCGTTCGCTGACCGCCTGATATAGAATTTTCCAGCTCATGGCCACTACCTCGACCGCCGGCAAACCCCGAATCTCGCCAACGATGCAGATCATGATCGGCCTTGTGGTCGGTCTGCTGGTCGGCTGGTTCATCAGCACGTTCGACGACGCCACGGCGGCGCGCTATGCCGCGATGATCCGGCCGTTCAGCCAGATCTTCATCCGCATGATCCAGATGCTGATTGCGCCGCTGCTGTTCGGCACGCTGGTGGCCGGCATTGCCGGCGCGGGACATTTCAAGGATGTCGGCCGCATGGGGCTGCGCGCCATCATCTACTTCGAGGTCGTGACCACGCTGGCGCTGTTCATCGGACTGGCCGCCGTCAACATCCTGCAGCCCGGCGTCGGCGTCGTGCTGCCGGAAGCGACCGGTGCGCCGCCGGTGGCCGGCACCGCCCAGACCTGGGATCAAATCCTGCTCCACCTGATCCCGACGTCGATCATCCAGGCCATGGCCACCGGCGACATCCTGCAGATCGTCGTCTTCAGCATCATCTTCGCCGTCGGCCTCGGCATGGTCGGCGAGAAGGCGCGCCCGATGATCGAGTGGTGCGAGTCGCTGACCGAGGCGATGTTCAAAGTCACCAACATCGTCATGCTCTACGCGCCGTTCGGCGTCGGCGCCGCGATTGCCTACACCATCGGCGTGAGCGGCCTGCAGGTGCTGCAGAACCTGGCGTTCATGATCGTCACGCTCTACGTCGCGCTGGCGGTGTTCTTCCTGATCGTGCTGATCCCGACCATGCTGCTGTTCCGCATTCCGGTCCTCGGTTTCTTCAAGGCCATCAAGGAGCCGGCGCTGATTGCCTTCTCGACGACGTCGAGCGAAGCGGCGCTGCCGCGCGCCATGGAATGCTGCGAGGCGTTCGGCGTGCCGCGGCGCATCGTGTCGTTCGTCCTGCCGCTTGGCTACAGCTTCAACCTCGATGGCACCACGCTCTACCTGTCGCTGGCGTCAATCTTCGTCGCGCAGGCCGCCGGCATCGAGCTGACCTGGGGTCAGCAACTGACGATGATGCTGACGCTGATGCTGACCAGCAAGGGCGTCGCCGGCGTGCCGCGTGCTGCGCTGGTCATCCTGGCGGCGACCGTGGCGACCTTCAACCTGCCGCTCGAAGGCGTGGCCCTGGTCCTCGGGGTCGACGCGCTGATGGACATGGGCCGGACGATGACCAACGTCGTCGGCAACTGCCTGGCGTCGGTCGTGATCGCGAAGTGGGAAGGCGAGTTCAGGGAAGTCACTTCCACAGGTTCAGGAAGAACGTAATCAGCAGCGCGTTCGCAAAATCAATGAAGAACGCGCCGACCAGCGGCACCACGAGGAACGCCTTCGGCGCCGGACCGTATCGCTCCACCAGCGCGCCCATGTTGGCCATGGCGTTGGCCGACGTGCCCAGCATGAAGCCGGCGAACCCGCCGGCCATCACGGCGGCGTCGTAGTCGCGGCCCATCAGCCGCGGCACGACCAGTGCCGCAATGACCGCGACCA
>VFZG01000109.1 GCA_016871275.1 Acidimicrobiia bacterium
CCGCCGCCTGGCCCTCGGACACCTGGTTCACGCCCGCGACGTGTTCGAGCGCCTGCACCAGGTTGGCGGGCTGACGCACGGCGATGTCGCGTCCGCTGACGCTGGTGGTGCCGGCGGCCGGCGTCGAATCGATGCTCGGGGCGGACCCCGACACGGTGACGGACTCGCTGACGAGCGGCGTGATGGTGATCACGAGCTCCTGCTCGATGGCGAGCGTGGCGATCAACACCGGCTGCGCATACGTTCCCCTCGCATCGATCACGAGCACCTCAAACGGCGGAGGTGGATCGGGTTTCCATTCGAACCGGCCGCCCGCATCCGTCACCGCTTCGCCGGTCCTGCCGAGAATCGTGACGGTGGCCCTCGCAACGGGCCGGCCCTGCTGGTCAACGACCCGCGCTTTGAATGCGAGCGCGGGAGCCGCCGCGCTCACCGCGAACAGAAGGGCAAGGACTGCCGAACGCATCTCACGAACCAGACGAACGGGCTGGCGCAACTACCGAACTGCCGGTGCCGATCATTGCTTCCAATTATATGATCGGCAGGCATGTTCAGCCGCGCGGCGATCTTCGCCCTGTTCTACCTGTCGGGAATCGCCGGGTTGATTTACCAGACGCTCTGGCTGCGCCGCCTGTCGGTGGTGTTCGGCGTCACGGTCTACGCGGCCAGCACTGTCCTTGCCGCCTTCATGGCCGGGCTCGCGCTCGGCAGCGCGCTCTCGGGCCGGGTCCTCCGCCGGGGCGTGTCGCCCCTGACCGCGTTTGGCATCGCCGAAGTGCTGATCGGCGTCACCGGCCTGCTGTCGCCGCTGATGCTGGATGCGGCGTGGGTCCTGTACGGCGCGGTCCATGACCTGTCGCCGAATTCGCTGACCGTGCTCACCGTCGCGCGCCTGGTGTGCTCGTTTGCGATCCTGGTGCTGCCAACGACGATGATGGGCATGACGCTGCCGCTGCTGACCGCGGCGTGCGACGAGCTGCGTCGAAGCAGGGCGAGGGCGGCGGACACCAACGTCAGCCTGTTGTATGCCCTGAACACGTTTGGCGCGATGACCGGCACGCTGCTCACCGGCTATTTCCTGATTCCCGGACTCGGCATCCGCAATGCGTTCCTGCTGGCGGCGTCGATCAACGTGCTGGTCGGCGTCATCGCGTTGTGGATGTCGTGGCGAGTCAACCGTCCGGCTCAACCCGGACGCCACGGCGGCGTTGGCGCGTCGGAGCAGCCGGTGGCGTCCGGCAGCCGCCGGACCGTGCCGGTCAGGCTCCTCTGGACCGTGGTCGGCCTCTCCGGCTTTGCATCGCTCGGCCTCGAGATCGTCTGGTTCCGCCTGATGCTCCAGTTCGTGGTCGCGACGACCGAAGCGTTCACCGCGATGTTGACGACGGTCTTGCTCGGCATCGCGGCTGGCGGATTGATCGCGACGGCGATCCTGCGCTCGAAGCGGGACCCGCTGAACGCGCTCGCCGTCGTGCAGGCGCTGACCGGTGTCGCCGTTGTCGTCAGCATGACGTTGCTGTTGTGGACGGTGCAGCGCGGCTGGAACACCATGCAGCTGTGGATGGCGGTGGCGGTTGCCATCCTGCCGTCCGCGTTGTGCATGGGTGTCGGATTGCCGCTCGCACTTGGCATCGCGGCGCGATCCGCTGCGCCGGGCGATCTGGCGCGGTGGATCGGCGCGCTGTATTCGACGAACGTTGCCGGCGCGATTCTCGGCTCGCTGGTAACCGGATTCGTGCTGCTGACGCGGCTCGGCGCCGTCAACACGTTGATCCTGCTGGCCGCGCTGTTCCTGCTGTCGGCGGTGTTCGTGTTCTGGCAGGTGCGCGGCCGCCTGCGGTGGAGCGCTCCGGCGTTTGGCGCCGTGTTCGCGCTGGCGGCGCACGACATGGCCGATCCGTTCCGCGTCGCCATCGATCGCCGCTACGGCAACCAGTTGCTCGAGTTCTGGCGCGATGAGGGGGCGCAGACCGCCGTCAGCGTGCGCGCGTCGCAGTTTCAACACGTGTTGTATCTCGACGGCCTGCACCAGGCCAACGATCAGTTGGAGATGGTGCGGCTGCATCGCGCCATCGGCCACCTGCCGATGGTGCTGCACGGCAATCCCAGGGAGGTGCTGGTCGTTGGCTTGGGCGGCGGCGCGACCCCTGGAGCGGTCAGCCAGTATCCGGGCGCGCGCGTCGAGGTCGTCGAATTGTCAGACGGCGTGCGGCGCGCCGCGGAACTGTTCCGGCACGTGAACTACGACCTGCTCAACCAGCCGAATGTCACCGTGCGCATCGACGACGGCCGTAACTTCCTGACGTTTACGGATCGAAAGTTCGACGTGATCACCGCCGACATCATTCAGCCGGGCCACGCCGGCGCCGGCCACGTCTATTCACGCGAGTACTTCACGCTGGTGCGGAACGCGCTCGCGGAGGACGGCGTGGTGCTGCAGTGGATTGGCCACCGCCCGTCGATTGAGTACCGGTTGATCATGCGCACCTTTCTCGAAGTGTTTCCCGATGCGACGCTCTGGTACGACGCGAACTTCATGGTCGGTACCCGACGGCCGCTGGCCCTTCGGCGCGACACCGTCGACCGGCTGCGCGAGACCCAGCAGACCCGCGGTGCGTTGAACGACGTTGGCCTGTCCGGCTGGCCGGTGCTGCGCAGTTGGTACACCGGCGGGCCCGATGAAATGCGGGCGTTTGTCGGCAGCGGTCCGGTGCTCACCGACGATCGCCCGCTCGTGGAATACCACCACTGGCTGCCGAAGCCGGAGCACCAGCCTCCCCTCGACCTGTCACCGCTGAAGGGCGACGTCATGCGACATGTCCGTTGAGACCGTGTTCCTGGATGCCGGCGGCGTGATCTGCCACCCGTCGTGGACGCGCGTCGCCGACGCGCTGGTGCGTCATGGGGCGCAGGTGTCGGCCGCGGCGTTGGCGGCCGCCGAGCAGAAGGCGACGCGCGACATCGACAACGCCACGACGATTGGCTCCACCGACGATCGCGCGCGCGGCTGGCTGTACTTCAACCTCGTGCTGCACCATGCCGGCGTGCCGCAGCACGCCGGCACCGACGCCGCGCTCGCCGAGCTGCGCGACTACCATCGCGTCGACAACCTGTGGGAGCATGTCGAGCCCGACGTGGTGCCCGCGCTCGCGGCACTGCGCGCCCGCGGGCTCACGCTGGTGGTCGTCTCGAACGCCAACGGCCGTCTGCGGCACCTGTTCGATCGCCTCGATCTGACCAAGTGGTTCGATCATCTCCTCGACTCCCACGAGTGGGGCGTCGAGAAGCCGGATCCGCGGTTGTTCACGCACGCGCTCGAGCAGTCGGGCGCCGCCGCGGCGACGACGGTGCACGTCGGTGA
>VFZG01000110.1 GCA_016871275.1 Acidimicrobiia bacterium
GCATCACCTTGGGCATGAAGCATTCAGCAGGCGGTAGGACTCGACGTCGATGATCGCCGGCGGTGGACCTGGATCGCGCCCGGCCGCGCGGCCGGCCGGCATCACCGGCGTGATGCGTACTCGCCCGCCCGCCAACCCGATGCCCGGTTGCGTCATCTCCGACCGGTTCATCAAGCCGGTGATCTCGATCACCGATGACTCGTGCGCCTTGATCTCGTCCAGCATCTTCTTGTCGCCCTCGAGGCGGATCTTCATCCCCTCCTCGAGCAGCACGCCGCGTGACTCGTGTTCAGGGTCGCGCCGGACGGTGAACACGCGGCCGCGGGCGCAGCCGGAGATCGACAACCGCGCCGAGTCCTTGGGCACCGGCCGCTCCTGCGTGGAGAGCGGGCTTGACGACGCCCCGATCAGCATCAACGCGATCACCGTGGCTGTCATGCCGCAAGCTTACCTTCACCCGCGTCGCCGGATCGAGCTTCGGCGGACGCGGACCGCGCGGGTGACAACAGGAAGACCGTCGGCATGGTCAATCGATTCTATGGCCACTGGCCCCGTCGCTGGCACGGGACGCCCACCGCGTTCGTTTCGGGCGCGGCGACGCCGCTCCGCAGCAACGCGCCAATATTGTGCTGCTGAGGGGGTGCCGACACGACATAATCGAGCCTCGTGAATCCCGCAGCGATGGTTTACAAGATTCTTCCCGCCAGGCTCTGGGAGCAAGCCTGCCGGGCGGGCGTGTTCGTCGGGTCGGCGGTGGACATCGCCGACGGCTTCATCCACTTTTCGACGGCCGCGCAGGTGCGTGAGACCGCGGCAAAGCATTTTGCCGGGCAGCCGGACCTCATGCTGGTGGCGATTCCGGCCGCCGCTCTGGAACAGTTGGCGTGGGAGCCGTCGCGCGGCGGCGCGTTGTTCCCCCACCTCTATGCGCCGCTGCCGACCGCCCAGGCGTCCTGGGCCAGGTTGCTGCCGCTGGGGCAGGACGGCCGACACTTGTTTCCCGAGGACCTGGTCTGATGTTCTACGAGATCGCGAAGAACGACCACGGGTTGCGATACAACCCGCTCAAGGCATGCGTGGTGCCCCGCCCAATCGGGTGGATCACCACCGTCAATGCCGCCGGTATCGTCAACGCCGCGCCGTTCAGCTTCTTCCAATTGCTGAGCTACGACCCGCCGTTCGTGATGTTTTCAGCCGGCATGCACGAAGTCGACGGCGGCAAGAAGGACACCGTCACCAACGTCGAAGCGACCGGCGAATTCGTCTACAACATGGCGACGTGGACGCAGAAGGACCAGATGAATACGACCGCGCTGATCGTCGAACGTGGTGTCGACGAACTGGCGGCGGCAGGGCTTGAGACCGAGCCGTCGCGCCTGGTCGCACCACCCCGGATCAAGGGATCGCTCGTCCAGTTCGAGTGCCGGCTGCATCAGATCATGACGCTGCCGTCCACGAAGTCCGGTGCCGATCACCACCTTGTGTTTGGCGAGGTGGTCGCGGTGCATATCGACGATGGCATCCTGACGGCCGACGGGCGCGTGGACGTGCTCAAGGCGCGGCCAATCGCCCGGCTCGGCTACAAAGACTACGCATGCGTGGACGCCATCTTCCAGATGGAGAAGCGGATGCCGGAAGATCAGCGCCGGTAGATGCCGCTGTACGCGCTCACTCGCTGCGATCGCCTACCGAGGCCGTCATGGTGATCGAGGTGACACCGCACGAAATCGTGCTCTGCAAGCCGCCGGGCCTGGCCTCGGAACTGCCGCGCGATCCCGCAGCCGATTCGCTCGTCACGCGGTTGAGCGCACTCGGATACTCGGACGTGCGGTTGGTCCATCGGCTGGACTCGCCGGCCTGCGGACTGATGATCGTGGCGCGGACTGCGGAGGCCGCCGCTCACTACTTCGCCGAAATCGCCGCCCGCCGCTGGCAGAAGTTGTATGTGGCGGCAGTGTCGGCGCCGGCAGCCCAGGTTCGGGCGCTTATCGGCCCTCACAAAGCCTACCTGTCGACCGAGGGGCGCCGCGCGACCGTGGTGCGAGCCGGCGGCAAGCCGTCGTTCCTCACCCTCGTGCACGTGGCCGAGGCCGCAGCCGGACAGAGCCATGTGCTCGTGCACCTGCATACCGGGCGGTTTCACCAGATCCGGGTGATGCTGGCGCATCTTGGCGCCCCCCTGGTCGGCGACGATGTGTACGGCGGTTCGACGGACGGCCGGTTCTATCTGGAACAGGCCATGCTGGGCGCGCGGCCATTCGGCAGCAGCCAGCCGCGGCTGTGGCGCGCACCGTCGCACAATGGCCGGCCGGCGTGGGCAGACGATCTCGCACGCGCGATCGACGCGCAGGAGCGCACGCTCCTCAACGAGGCGTAAACATCGCCGCAGCCACTCGGCCGCGCTCGCGCAGATCCGCGGGCCATGGCGGCAGCGCCTGCCACCGCACCGGCCCCACACTGGCTTCAATCAGGGTTCGCAGGGCGCTCCCGGCCGCAAGCTCGCGCGAATTGGTGGCGGCGAAAATCGTCCCCTTCGGCGTCAGCACACGAGTGGCCGCCTTCAGCAGTTTCGGATAGTCAGACACCGCCTTCCATGGCTTGATGCCGCGGCGGCTGTTGCCGGTGCCGAAGGTGGGCGGGTCCAGCACAATCACATCGAAGCGCTCGTGCGCGTGGCGGGCCGCATAGGCGAGGTAGGTCATCGCATCCATGCGCGAGTAACGCACGCGATCGGGATCGATCGCGTTGAGCGCATGATTGCGGCGCCCCCACCCCAGGTAGCGCGCCGACACATCCACGTTGGTCACGTTGACGCCGGCGGCCGCCAGCGGCACCGAAAACCCGCACGTGTACGCAAACAGATTGAGTGCTCGCGTCGCACGCCGCTGAGCCAGCGCGTGCCGGTGCTCGCGATGCTCCAGGAACAGACCGGTCGAGAACCCGTCGAACATGCGCACTTCGTAGCGCACACCGTGTTCCTCCACCGTCAGCGTTTCAGGGACCGCACTGCCGGCCCGAGGCGTTGCGGACGTGGACTCGGCCGGGGCGCGCCCGCCGAGCCTGGAGCGGTCCTTGGCGAACCGCTTCACGTACACGGCGGACACGCCCGCGTTGCCGAGGACCTCTAGCACCGTGTGTGCGGCATCGGTAATCCGCGCATCCGCCCACCCTGCATCGTCGTAGACGCTGAGGACGGCGGCGGGCCCGTAGCGGTCGACGTAGACGCCGGCAATGCCGTCGCCGGCGCCATCGAACAGCCGGT
>VFZG01000111.1 GCA_016871275.1 Acidimicrobiia bacterium
TGTGGATGCGGGGCGCCGCCTCGGCGCTGGCGCACGGTTTCGGCACCCAGACGGCTGAGATGATACGGCGCCAGCCGGGCGTGTTTCTCGTGCGGGGAGACCGCATCCTCGCGGAATACCGGCACCGATCCCCGGCGGATCGCCCCGACTATCTCGCCCTGGCACGAACCCCCGTACAATTAGGGCTTCTGTAGTCACCCTTGGAGGTTTCATGACAGCGCGGATTACCGCGGTGGCGCTGATGCTCGTGTTCGCATCGGCAACCGCTTTTGCACAGACCGGCAACAACCAGACACCGACCGGCGCGCCGCAACAGCAGCAGCCGGCCAAACCCGAAGCCAAGCCGGAAGAGCCACCGGTCTACGTAGAACAGGTGGTCGTCACCGCATCGAAGGTGGAGCAGCAGCTCGTCAACGCGCCCGCCACGGTGTCGGTGGTCACCGCCGACGTGCTGGCGGCGACGCCGGCCACCAACTACGCGGAGTTCTTCCGTGCGGTGCCGGGCGTGAACCTGTCGCAGACCTCGGCGCGCGACTTCAACATCACCATGCGCGGCGCGGCGTCCACACTGGCGACGTCCACGCTGGCGCTGCTTGACGGCCGGAGCCTGTACCTGGATTTCTTCGGCTTCGTGGCCTGGGATCTCCTGCCCGTCAATCCAAACGAGCTCAAGCAGATTGAAGTGATTCGCGGCCCGGCGTCGGCGGTATGGGGCGCCAACGCGATGAACGGCGTCGTCAACTTCATCTCCAAGACGCCGCGCGAGCTCAACGGCAACAGCGCGACGATTACGTTCGGCGCGTTCGGCCGCGACATCGATGGCGGCCAGCAGCTGGGCAACGGCACGCTGTTCGGCATCAACGCCACGCACGCCAGGGCGGTCAACGATCGCTGGGCGTACAAGCTCTCGGCGGGCGGCTACACGTCGGAACCGTTCGCGCGTCCGACCGGGCTGATTCCCAACGGCACCGGCACGCGCTTCCCGGACTTCGCCAACAGCGGCACGACACAGCCCAAGCTGGACGTGCGGGTCGATTACGACGCCGATCGCTACAAGCTGGTGTTCGCGGGCGGCTACTCGGGCACCGACGGCATGTTCCACACTGGCCTCGGCCCGTTGGACGCCACCGGCGTCGGCGTCGGCTACGGCACCATGCGCTATTCGCGCGGCGGCCTGAAGCTCAACGTCTTCACCAACATCCTGCGGGCCGATGCGGTGGGCCTGCTGGCGATCGGCGCCAACGGGCGGCCGACCTCGTACCGTTTCGACACCCAGACGTTCGACGTCGAAACCGGCAACGTCAACCTGATCGGCACCAGGAACGTACTGAGCTACGGCGGCAACGTCCGCTATAACAGCTTCGACATGTCGATTGCGCCGCGCGGCGACCGCCGCACCGAGCTCGGTGCCTACATCCAGGACGAGATCTTCCTGCACGACAAGGTGCGCCTCAATGTCGGCGCGCGCTTCGACAAGTTCGACAGCATCGAGGCCCCGGTGTTCTCGCCGCGCGCCACGCTGATCCTGAAGCCGCAGGCCAATCACGCGCTGCGGCTCTCGTACAACAAGGCGTTCCGCTCGCCGTCGCTGATCAACAACTACCTGGAGGCGACGATCTTCAATCAGCTCGACCTTGCGCTCATCAACCCCGCGTTCGCCGCTCTGCCGGGGCGTGCGTTCGCCTTCCCGGTGCGCGCAGTCGGCAACGAAAGTCTGAAGGAAGAGTCGACCGAGTCGTTCGAGGTCGGCTACACCGGCATCATCAACGACCGCGCCACGGTGTCGGCGGCGGTCTACTTCACCACCAACAAGGACGAGATCTTCTTCACGCAGACCGGCCGCTATCGCGCCACCGCGCCGCCGCCCAACTGGGTGCAGACCTTCTCGCCCGGTGGCATGCCTATCCTGCCGCTGACCAGCATTCTCGGCATCCTCGAAGTGCTGCCGCCGGCCTGCGCCACCGCCGTGTGCACCACCGGCGGCGTGCCGTCCGACTTCAGCTATCGCAACCTCGGCACGACCAGGAACAAGGGCTTCGAACTGGGCATCGATGGCGCGGCGTCGCAGGCCGTGAACCTGTTCGCGAACTACTCCTGGCAGGCGCAACCGGAGCCCGATTTCGCGCTGTCGGAGATCAACCTGCCGCCGACCCACCGCTTCAACGTCGGCGTCAACCTCAACACCAGCCGCTTCCTCGGCAACGCCTCGGCGAGCTACGTGGACGAGGCGTTCTTCCAGGACGTGCTCGACGCCCGCTTCGCCGGCCGGACCAAGGCCTACACCCAGGTCAACGGCTCGTTCGGCGTGAAGTTCGCGCGCGAGCGAGCCACCGCCGCCATCAAGGTGATCAACCTGCTCGACGAGGACATCCAGTCGCACATCTTCGGCGACATCCTCAAGCGCCAGGTGATTGGCGAGTTCAGGGTGACGTTCTAGGAGATCAGGGACTAGGGCCTAGGGATCCCTAGGCCTGCAACATCTCGATCGCTGCCAGAAGGTCGGTGCCTTTGTGGGTGCGCATCTTCGCCCACAGATCACCGACCTTCTTCAATCGCGCGTGGATCGTGTCGATCGTGAAGTCTTGCGGCTTCGGCCGCTGCCGCACTTGCTTCCACGTCAGCGGCGTTGACACCCCTGCCGACGCACTGCCCCGTGCGCTGTAGGCGCAGGCCAGTGTCTTGCCCCGGATGTTCTACAGGTAATCCACCTAGACCGTGCCGGCCTTCCGGCGACGCACCATGCGCTCGACCGTGGCCACCTTCGGATGCCTGGCGGCAATCATCGTCGCGATGATCTGGCCGAACAGCATGCCGGCGTCGTCTGGTGTGCCCGGCGGCAGCGAGTGCTGGGATGGCAAAGGCTATCCCGAGGGACTCAAGGGGGAGGAGATTCCGCTGCTGGGCCGCGTGCTCGGCGTTGCGGACTTTCTCGACACGCTGACGCCGGATCGGGCGTACCGCAAGGGCCTGCCGCTTGAGGAAGCGCTGCAGATGGTCAGGGACCTCAAGGGGCAGGCGTTCGATCCCGCGGTCGTGAAAGCCGCGGTGGAGCTCCACGAGAAGGGCGAGCTGGCGCTGCCTACGGCCCCCAACCCCGGCGTGAGTCGTGAATAGGTGCTGGGGTGGTTGCTCGT
>VFZG01000112.1 GCA_016871275.1 Acidimicrobiia bacterium
ACGCGACCAACAGCTCGCAGAACCTGATCGTCACCGTCACGAATCCGCCGCAGACTCCGCGCGTGGTCTACCAGGCGCCGACGTTCCCGAATCCGCCGTTCGAGCGCGCGTCGGGCCTGTCGATCCGGCCGGTGCAGTGGGACATCGAGACGCCGTCGATTCACGTCTGGAACGTCAACCTGCAGCGTGAGCTCGGCGCCGACACCGCGGTGACGGTCGGCTACGCCGGATCGCGCGGCCTGAATCTGCTCCGCAGCAACGATCGCAACACGGCGACGCCCACCAGCGGCGCGGATGGGCGCCCGTTCTTCGCGGCCGGCTTGCCGCGCCAGAACACCGCCTGGACGACGATTGAAGCGAAGACCTCGGACGGTGACTCGTGGTACACGGCGTTCATCGTCGACGCACGGCGCCGGTTCGCAAACGGCTGGTCCGTGCAGGGCTCGTATACCTGGTCGGATTCGGAGGACACGACGCAGGCCTCGACGTTCTTCTCCGATGCGACCAACGGCACGACCTCCGCATTCCCGGAGTTCATTGCCGGTTACAACCGCGGCCCGTCTGATTTCAACGTGCGTCACAACCTGGTGGCGAATGCGACCTGGGATCTGCCGTTCGGCCGCAACCTCTCCGGCGCCGCCGGCGCGCTGCTCGACGGATGGCGTGTCTCCGCCATCGGGTCGTACCGCAGCGGCTATCCGCTGACGGTGTTCGTGCAGAACAACCGCTCGCGTTCGCAGTGGCAGCCGTCGCTCGGTCCCGGCATTGGCCGCGACCGCCCGAACTACGCCGCGGGCTTCAGCGCCGATAACGCAGTCGCAGGCAATCCGAACCAGTGGTTCAACCCGCAGGCGTTCGCGTTGCAGCCGGCGGGCACGTTCGGCAACGTCGGCCGCGGCGAACTCACCGGCCCGGATCTCAAGCTCATGGACCTGGCGTTCGTCAAAGACATCAAGCCATCGGCCGGCACCACGCTCGAGGTGCGAGTGGAGGTGTTCAATGTCTTCAACCGCGCAAACTTCGGCGTACCGAACCTGGTGGCGTTTGCCGGCGCGGCCGATGGAGAAGCGCCGCTCGGCAACTTCGGCCGCATCAGGAACACCGTGACCAGCGCGCGCCAGATGCAGCTTGGCGTGCGGTTCAGGTTCTAGGTCGGCGCGTCAGCTGACGCGCAGGCCGTATGGCTTGCCCGCCCGATGGCGGGCTCTTAGGGGGAATGGATCATGTCGACGTGGATCGCTCTGGCTTTTGGCGCCGCACTCTCGTGGGGCATGTATGGCGCGTCGTTGCATCGCGGACAAGTGGCGTTGGGCAGCCCGATGAAGGCGCTGCTCTGCGTCGGCGTCGCGTACTTCCTGATCGGCGTGCTGGTCCCCGCCGGCGTTCTCAGCGCACAGGGTGACCTGCGCAACTTCAACGGCAGCGGTACCGTGACCGCGACCCTGGCCGGCGCTCTCGGCGCGATTGGCGCGGTGTTCATCATCTTCGCGTTCCGATCCGGCGGCCTGCCGACCTACGTGATGCCGATCGTGTTCGGTGTCGCGCCGTTGGTGAACGTGCTCACGACGATGATCTTGCATCCGCCGAAATCCGCGATTAATCCGATGCTGTATCTCGGTTTTTTGATGACGGCAGTTGGCGCGGGGATGGTCCTATACTTCAGACCGCAGAGTTGAGGCAGGCTAGCGGGCTAGCAGGCTAGCGGGCTAGCGGGCTAGCACCAGACGTTCGACGGAAATAGAGACCTATGCGTAGTTTCATGCTTGCAGTAACTGTGGTGATCGCAGCCACCGGCGTGACGGGGCTGGCGCAGCATTGGCCGGCCTGGCGGGGCCCCACGCACGACGGCGTCAGCACCGAACGCAATCTGCCGGACACCTGGTCCGCGACGTGTGCGTCCACGCCATCGGCGCAGGACGATGCAGTGTCCAGCGGTCCATTCGTGGCGGACCCGGTGACCGGCGCCGCGCCCGACGGCGCGGCGGAGGCCCAACGCGGCGGCGGACAGCGCGGGCCCGGACAGAATTTCGAGGGCCGTCCACTTGTGCCTACCGTCTGCGACAAGGTCGAGACCAAGAACGTCGCCTGGAAGTTACCGCTGCCCGCCTTCAGCGGCTCGACGCCAATCATCTGGGGCGACACCATCTTCCTGAACGTCGCCACCGGCACCAATACCGGAGCGCTCGAGCTCTGGGCCATCGACCGCAACAAGCAGTCGGTGCTGTGGAAGCGGCAGATCACCGCGTCCAACCACATGGAGCGCAAGCAGAACATGTCGTCGCCGTCGCCGGTCACCGACGGCAAGCACGTGTGGGTGATGAGCGGCCTGGGCATCCTCAAAGCCTTCAACTTCGGCGGCAAGGAAATCTGGTCACGCGACATCCAGGCCGATTACGGCAAGTTCGGCTTGAACTGGGGCTACGCCAGCACGCCGCTGTTGAAGGCCGACGCGCTCTACCTGCCGGTGCTGCACGGCATGAAGACCGACGACCCGTCGTACGTCATGAAGATCGACAAGCTGACGGGCAAGACGATCTGGAAGGTCGAGCGTCCGAATCCGGCGGTGCGCGAATCGCCCGATGCCTACATCACGCCGGCCTGGATTGACGCGGGCGGCCGCGCCGAGTTGATCATCACCGGTGGCGACGTTGTTTCTGGGCACGATCCCGCCACCGGCAAGGAATACTGGCGCGCCGACGTGCTCAACCCCGATCGCAACGGCGCCTACCGCATCGTCGCGTCGCCGACCGTCGTCAACGACCTGATCATCGCGCCGACGCGCGTGAATCCGTTGACCGCGATGAAGCCGGGCGGCAGCGGCGACGTGGCCAAAACGCACGTTGCCTGGCAGTTTGCGCAGGGGCCAGACGTGCCGACGCCGGTGAGCGACGGCAAGCTGCTCTACGTCGTGCGCGACAACGGCATTGCCTACGCGCTCGATGTGAAGACGGGTGAGCCGGTGTACGGCC
>VFZG01000113.1 GCA_016871275.1 Acidimicrobiia bacterium
CCGCAGCGTGTCAAAAAGGTTCGGGTCCATATCCTGTGCGCCACATACTGTGTGCAACATACTGTATGCTACATAGTATACGGATGCAAGGGCGAGGATGTTTGGGCTACGGGCTACGGGCTAAGGACTACGGGCTGCGGACTACGGGCTACGGGCTAGGTGCGATCAGGGGGACCCGCTGCCTTTCCGGAGGTGCCCCGTAGCCCGTTAGCCCGTAGCCCGCTAGCCCGGTTCGCCCGCAGTCCTTTCCTGCTAGAATGCCCCGATCCATTCAGGCTCGACGCGCGGCGCCACCCGCCGTTGCGACAGAAACAGGAGCGCCAGATGAGCCGTTTTCTTACGTCCCTCGGAGTGGTTTCGGTCCTCGCCTTGCCGGTCGCGGCGGCCGCGCAGGCGCCGACCTTCACCAAAGACATCGCCCCGATCTTCCAGAACAAGTGCGAAGCGTGCCACCGGCCGGATTCGATTGCGCCGATGTCCCTCGTCTCGTTCGAAGAGTCCAGGCCGTGGGCGCGGTCGATCAAGAGCCGCGTGGCGTCGCGCCAGATGCCGCCGTGGCACGTCGACAAGACCATCGGCATCCAGGAATTCGAGAACGACCGGTCGCTGAGCGACCAGGAAATCGACACCATCGTGAAGTGGGTCGATGCCGGTTCGCCGAAGGGCGATCCGAAGGACATGCCTGCCGCCAAGGTGTGGCCGAACGAGCAGGGCTGGAACTACGCGCACCTGTTTGGCCAGAAGGAACCCGACCTGATCATCAAGTCGCTGCCGTGGACGCAGAAGGCCGGCGCCAACGACGCCTGGTGGAAGCCCGTCGTCGAAACCGGCTTGAAGGAGGCGCGCTGGGTGCGGGCGATTGAAATCCGTCCGGGCAGCGTGAAGGGCCGCAAGATTACGCATCACGCTATCGCGCGCCTGCAGCAGGTCGAGACCGACGAGCTCGCGTCGAATCCGCTGGATGCCAACGGCAACCCGCTGCCCGGCACGTTCATGGAGTGGGCGGTCGGTAAGCAAGGCGAGATGATGCGCCCGAACAGCGGCAAGCTGATGCTGCCTGGGTCGAGAATCGTGTGGGACGTGCACTACTCGAACGGTGGTGAAGACATCACCGACCATGTCGAGCTCGGCATCTACTTCTACCCGAAGGGCCAGGAGCCGAAGTTCCGCCAGGTCCTGCATCTGATGGGCGGCACCAACGGCAGCGGCAGCGGCGGCAACGCGCTCGGCTCCGCGGTCGACATTCCGCCCAACACCGTCAAGGCCACGGTGGGTTACTTCCTGCTGAAGGAGAACGGCCGCGTGGAGAGCTACCAGCCGCATATGCACCTGCGCGGCAAGGCAATGGCCATGGAAGCGATCCTGCCGAACGGGCAGATCCAGGTGCTCAGCCACGTGTCGGAGTTCAACTTCAACTGGCACAACACCTACGTTTACAAGGAGACCTCCGCGCCGCTGCTTCCCAAGGGCACGCTGATCAAGGTCACCGCGTGGCACGACAACACCGCCGCCAACAAGGCGAACCCGGATCCGAACGTCTGGGTCGGTTATGGCGATCGCACGGTCGACGAGATGGCTCACGCGTGGGTCAACGTCACTTACATGAACGACGCGGACTACCGCGCCGCGATCGAGGAACGCCGCAAGTTCCTGAGCACCACGAACACCAACGCATCGCAGCAGCAGTAGCCGTCGAGCAATGCGTCTCAACCGTTCAGCCGCTGTCACCGTCATGGTGGCAGCGGCTTTTCTCATCCGCTCCGACCTGTCCGCCGTCGCGTCCGCGAAGGCGGAAGCGCAACAGGCGCAGGCGCCTCGGCCCGCCCTGCCATCCGGCGTGCTCCTCGAGCCGCTCGGCACCACCGGGGAAGCGGTCTATCCTGCGTTCGAAGGCTGGGGACCGACCAGGGACGGCACCAACGTCCTGCTGGTCGGCTATTTCAACCGCAACAAGCAGGACATCCAGATCCCGATCGGGCCCGACAACCGCATTGAACCGGGTGGCCCGGACTACGGCCAGCCGACGGTGTTTCATTCAGGCCGCGAGTGGGGCGTGTTCGCGATTCCGGTGCCGAAGGACTTCGGCACCAAGAAGCTGACCTGGACGCTGACCGCCAACGGTCACACCTCGGCGGTGTCGTTCTGGCTGAACCCGCCGTACTGGATCGACTTCTACAAGAACACGGCGAACGGCAACGAGCCGCCACGCATCAAGTTCTCGCCGACGGCACCGGAGCTCATGGGACCTCCGAAAGAAAAGTTCGTCCAGACCCTGAGTGGTACGGTTGGCCAGCCCGTCGAGCTGAGCGCGCTGGTCGCCGACCAGCCGCCGACCATCACCTTCGAGTCCACGCCGCCGGCAGCCGCGGCCGGCGCCCGTGCAGCGACGCGTAAGCCGGCCACGGTCGTCGAGCCGCCGCCTGCGATCATCGGCAACCGCGTGATCGGCAGCACCACTGCCGGCGCCCCGACCGGCGGCGGGTCCATCACCGCGCGCAGCAACACGCGCGGGGCCTACCGCGTGATCTGGCGGAAGTATCGCGGGCCCGGCGACGTGAAGTTCGCCGACGACGTGGTGCCGCTCGAGAACGGCGGCGACGCGACGAAGTTCGTCGAGGCGAAGACCACCGCGACGTTCAGCGCCCCCGGCACCTACTGGCTCCGCGCGCAGGTCAACGACAGCTCAGGTGACGGCGGCGGCGGCGACCAGTGCTGCTGGACGACGGCTCATGTAGTAGTGAATGTGAAGTAACCAGTAACCAGCAACCAG
>VFZG01000114.1 GCA_016871275.1 Acidimicrobiia bacterium
TGTAGGCCGCCATCAGGATGTCCTTGCCGACACGCACCTTCGACGCCGAGAAGATCTCGCAGTTGAAGCCAATGTTGGCGCGGTCGTCGATGACAATGTCGCCGTTCTTGCAGCTCAGGATCGTATTGCGGCCAATGAAGACGCCGTTGCCGATCGTAATGCCCTGATTGTCGGTCCCCTTCGCGTCGAGGCAGCACAGGTCGTCGATCACGACGTTGTCGCCGATGTGAATTTTGTGCGGGTGCCGCAACGTGACGTTGACGCCAAACACGACGTTGCGTCCCACCGAGCCGAGGATGCGTGGATACAGCTTCGAGCGCAGCAGCAGCCCAATCGCGCCGGGCACCCAGCTGCTGAGCACCATCGCCAGCTCGTACGCGATCAGCGCGCCCAGTCCGGGGCGGCCGACGAACAGCTCGCGGTACTTGTCGCTGTTCGATCGGTTCTCGTTGAACAGCTCGGACTGGATGACGGTGATCTTCGGATCGTGTGCCCGGGCCGGACGCTCCGTCATCGGCCCAGCGTCTCTTGCGCGCGGGGCGTCGCGTCGCCGGCCTGATGCGCCTCGCGGACTTCGCGGATCACGTAAGTGGGCTTGTCCTGCGACTCGTAATAGGTGCGCGCCATCACCTCGGCCAGCAGGCCGAAGGTCACCAGCTGCACGCCGATGAAGATCAACATCACGCCGAGCAGCAGCAGCGGGCGATCGCCAATGCCTTGCGTGGTGAACAACCGGATGTAGGCCAGGTAGGCGGTAATCAACGCGCCAATGCCGCCGGTCAGTAGCCCAATCAGACCGAAGATCTGCAGCGGACGCGTTGAGTAGCTGAGGAGAAACTTCACGGTCGCGAGATCGAGGATCACGCGAACCGTGCGGCCGATGCCGTACTTGGTGGAGCCGGCCCGTCGCGGGCGGTGATTGACCACCACCTCGGCGATCTTCACGCCAATCTGGCTGGCAATCGCCGGCAGGAACCGGTGCATCTCGCCGTACAGGCGCAACGGCTTCACGACCTCGGCGCGAAACACTTTCAACGAGCAGCCGTAGTCGTGCAGCTCGACACCGGTCGCCCACGAGATCAGCTTGTTGGCAAGCATGCTGGGCAGCCGGCGGTTGACGAACGTGTCCTTCCGATCCTTCCGCCAGCCGCACACGATGTCGTTGCCGGCGTCGATCAGCGCCACCATCGCCGGAATGTCGCGCGGGTCGTTTTGCAGGTCGCCGTCGGAAGTCACCACCAGGCGTCCGCGCGCGTGCGCGAAGCCGGCGGCAAAGGCGGCGGTCTGGCCGAAGTTGCGCCTGAAGCGAATCACCCGCAGATCGGGATCGCGCGACTGCAGCGACGACAGCCGCTCGAACGTGTCGTCCGTGCTGCCATCGTCCACGACAATCAGCTCGTAGCTCCGCCCGAACTGGACCAAGGTCTGGGTCAGCTCGTCATACAACGGCGTGATGTTCGGCGACTCGTTGTGAACCGGTATGACGATGGACAGATCAGGGTTCATGAAATGCAGGAGATTCAGGGCATTATAGAACGAGACGGTGCCCGCCTTCGATTCCCTTTCGCGTCGGCTCGGTGTGCTGGCCGCCATTCTGGGCACATATGGCGCGAGCGTGTATTGGCGTGAAGGCCTGTCGCTGAGCCACTACGACGCCAAGGCGCACCTGGTGGTGGCGCGCCGCATACTCGACAGCATTGCGCCCAGCTGGGAGCAGATCGGCGCCGTGTGGCTGCCCCTGCCTCACGTCCTGAATGCGCTGCCGGTGCAGATCGACTGGATGTATCGCACCGGCGCCTCGGCGATCGCGATCTCGATTGCCTCGTTCGCGATCACGGTGGCGTGCATCTCGGCGATTGTTCGCGCCTCGAACGGCACACGCACCGGCGCCATCCTTGCGGCCGCGCTGTTTGCGCTCAATCCGAACGTGCTGTATCTGCAGAGCACGCCGATGACCGAGCCCCTGCTGTTCGCGCTGTCCTCGCTGGTCGTGCTCTACCTGACGCAGTGGGCAATGGCCGACGATCTGAAGATTCGCAAGGCCGTCGGCTGGACGATTGTGCTGGCGTGCCTGACACGCTACGAAGCCTGGCCGATCGTCGGCGTCGCCATGGCCCTGGCGGCGATCGTCAAGTGGCGCCGCGGGCCGCAGCAGGCACGCATTGCACAGACGCATTCTCACGGGCTCGACGTCGCTCGGGAAATAGCCAAGCTGGCGATGTATCCGGCGCTGACGGTGCTGTTCTTCATGGGCATGAGCTACGCCTCGACTGGTGCGTGGTTCGTGACCGGCGGCTTCTACGTGCCCGATCCCACGCTGCAGGGCCAGCTCGGCGCAGTCTGGGAGGCAATTCGTTCCGGCGTTGTCTCGCTGGCGGGATCGACCCTGACCGATGCCGCAGAGATGTGCGCGGCGTTGCTGCTGCTGTTTGCGGTGACGCGACAGAAGTGGTCGGTCATGGTAATGCCGATCGCGCTGCTGGCATCGATCGCGCTGCCAATCTACGCCTTCCACTCCGGGCACCCGTTTCGCATTCGCTATGAAGTGCCGCTGATTCTTGGCGCGGCGGCATGCGTCGGGACGGCGGTGTCGATGTTGCGGCTCGCGGCCCCGGTCGCCGCCCTGCCGCTGCTGTTCTTCGTCGTGCAGGAGGCGCCGCCGTTCAATCGCGCGTCACCGGTGATT
>VFZG01000115.1 GCA_016871275.1 Acidimicrobiia bacterium
GGACCAGAGCACTTTGCCAGTCTTCCGGTCCAGCGCCACGACGGCGTCGGTCAGCGGCGATTGGGGCGGGGTGACGGCATCTCCCATGCTGGTGATGCTTCTCACGTCTTGCCACACGCTCACCCCTGGTCGCGCCCGTGGTCGACGGCGGTGCCCGCGCGCCGATTGACGTGTACCAAGACTTTGGCGATCGACGTGACCGGCGCAAGCCGGACGGCGACATCACGCAGGTAGCACGCCACGGGGCTCCTCGTTCGCATCAGCGCTGCCATCCGGCGGCCTTGATAGAGAAGCGCGCGCGTCTTCCGCTGCCGTTCGCGCTCGTAGGACCGCAGCGCCGCCTCGACGGGCAGTGCTGAGGACAGCATCTTCCCAAGCGCCACCGCGTCGACCAGTGCTTGCGCGGCGCCCTGGCCGGTGTGCGGCAGCAATGGATGCGCGGCGTCGCCCAGCAGCGTGATCGGGCCTCGCCCCCACGAGTGCAGCGGATCCCGGTCGGCGAGCGCGTCGTAACGGAGGTCGGTCGTGGCGGACGTGATGGCGCGGAAGGTGTCATCGAACTGTGTGGCCATGTGCGCCACGATCGCGGCGGCGTCCTCTAGCCCGTCGGGCACGAGCCCGCGGGCCAGCGACAAGAACCAGTAGATGCTGGTCTCGCTCGCGCGGACGATCGCGGACTCGATGCCGGCTCCCATGTAGTAGACCGCAGAGAGCGGCCCCAGATGCTGCAACGCGCCGTCAACGGCGCCGCGTATCGCCACCAGCCCGCTCGCCCGGGGGGGCGACTCGGAGGCATGCAACTGGCACCGGATCGTAGAGCCGATGCCGTCCGCCCCAATGAGCACGTCGCCCTCGGCGACGGCGCCGCTGGTTAGACGTAGCGCCACGCCACCGTTGCGCACCTCGAAGCCAGACGCCTCGCTGTCCGTGGTGATGACGTCGTCTCCCACGGCATCGAGGAGCGCCCCGTGGAGTGCTGGGCGCAGCGCAACGGCCATGGGTCCACCAAGTGCATCGCGAGCGGGCAGATCGACCTGCTTCAAGACTCGGCCATCCGGCCGACGGATTTCTCCCCAAAGATTCGTGGGCACGAAGCTGCGCGCGAGCACCGCGTCGGCCACACCCAGTTCGCCGAGCGCCGCCACCGCGTTTGGCGCGAGCGCCAGGCCGAAGCCCAACTCACGAGGTGAGGCGGCGCGCTCGAACAGGCGAATGTGCCAGCCGATCCGGCGCAGCGCGATGCCGGCCGAGAGTCCACCGATGCCAGCGCCGACGATGAGGGCACGTCGGGTCACGCCCATCGCGCGCGGCTCGTCCCGGGCAGAGGCCTCCCGACCGTGCTGAGTGTCATCCGTGTCCACGCCCCTGCCACGGCACCTCTCCGATCATAGCCATTGGTCACGTCGGCGCAGGGATGATTAGCAGATACCAGGCCGAGCAAAAGTGCAATCCCCCGACCAAGTGGCGGATGAAACGCGGCTCCTTGCGTCGATACATCCACCGGCCGGCGGTCGCGAACAGGAACGGCGAGGTGTAGCGGATCGCCAGGTATATACTTGCGAACCGCCTGAACACGACGTCGCGCGCAGCGCCAACCAACTGGACGAGGTTGGTATTGGGCGCATCAGCGGGTCCCCCTGGACGATACGCCGTCTGCGCGGCCTCTGGTGCACCGAACGGACCGCCATGCGTCCGTCTTACCGAGCCTCGCGCTGCATGGACTGCGGCATTCCGTTCTGCCACCAGGGGTGCCCGCTCGGAAATCTGATCCCCGATTGGAACGATTTGGTCTATCGCGACAACTGGAAGGCGGCGATCGATCGGCTCCACCAGACCAACAACTTGCCTGAGTTCACGGGCCTGTTGTGTCCTGCGCCCTGCGAGGGATCGTGCGTGCTCGGCATCAACAAGGATCCGGTGACCATCAAGTCAATCGAGCTGGCGATCGTCGATCGCGCCTTCGACAAGGGCTGGATCGTGCCGCGCCCGCCGGCGGCGCGGACGTGGAAGAAGGTTGCGGTGATTGGATCCGGCCCGGCCGGCCTGGCCGCGGCGGCCGAGCTCAATCGCGCCGGTCACAGCGTCACGCTGTTCGAGAAGTCCGATCGAGTCGGCGGGCTGCTGCGCTACGGCATTCCGGAGTTCAAGCTCGAGAAGCGGCTGCTCAATCGACGGCTCGATCTGCTCGCCGCTGAGGGCGTGGTGTTCCGAACTGGCGTGAATGTCGGT
>VFZG01000116.1 GCA_016871275.1 Acidimicrobiia bacterium
CTGCAATCGGAGATGATCATCGGCGAGGCCGCGTTCGTCCGATTGTTCCCGAAGCACGAGGGTTATCGGGTGTGGATGATCTCGGGGATCGGGGATCAGGGATCAGGGATCAGGGACCGGGAGCGCGCCGCAGCGGTCACGGCGTACCTCGAAGATCGGCTGTCGGATTTCGGCCTCGACGTGATTGACACCCGCGAGCGGTGGGACGCCTACCACCAGGTCGAGAACACCTACCTCGCCACGTTCCAGGCGCTCGGATCGTTGGGACTGCTGCTGGGCACGGTCGGCCTGGGTGCCGTGCTGGCGCGCAACGTGCTCGAGCGCCGCAAAGAAATCGGGCTGGTACGCGCCGTTGGCTTCACGCCCAGCGACGTACGATCGATGGTGTTGTCGGAAGGCATGATGCTGGTCACGACGGGCCTGCTGATTGGAGCGGGGTGCGCGTTCATCGCCATCCTGCCGGTCCTGTTGGCACGCGCCCAGGCGTTGCCGTGGGCGAGCCTGACAGGTCTACTGATCGGCGTCATGCTCACGGGACTGCTGGCATCGTTGGCAGCCATCCGGATGACGTCGGCAATACCGGTGACGGTAGCAATTAAGGGAGAGTGAAATGCGGATTTCTTTGGCGTTCTCCGTGATGCTGTCCGTGCTCTCGGTGGCCACATTACGTGCCGACTGGCCACAGTGGCGAGGACCGGCCCGGGATGGAGTGGCTGCCGACTTCACACCGCCGGCCACCTGGCCCGCGCAGCTCACCAGGAAATGGCGGATTCCGGTTGGCGCCGGACACGCCTCACCAGCCGTGGCCGGCACGCGAGTCATTCTGCATTCGCGCCAGGGCACGCGCGAGATCATCGCCGCCTACGATCTGAACAGCGGCAAGCTGCTGTGGCAGGACGGGGTCGAGGCGCCCTACACCATGAATCCCGCCGCGCGCGGACATGGGCTCGGCCCAAAGTCCACGCCGACGATTGCCGACGGCCGCGTCTTCACCTTCGGCATCAGCGGCATCTTCTCCGCTCACGACCTCAACACCGGCACACTGCTGTGGCGCAAGCCTGCGCCGCCAACGCCTCCCGAGTTCGGCACCGCCAGTTCGCCGGTCGTGGACGGCGCAAACGTGATTGCGTATCTCGGCGGACAGAACGCCGGCGCACTGACCGCCATGGATGCCGCCACCGGCGCCGTGAAGTGGCAGTGGACCGGAGACGGACCCGGCTACGCATCGCCGATGATCGCCACCTTCGCCGGCGTGAAGCAGGTCATCACGCAGTCGCAGAACAAGGTCGTCGGCGTCGATGCCACCAGCGGCCGACTGCTGTGGGAGATGCCGATCAAGACGCCGTATGAACAGAATTCCGTCACGCCGCTGATCGCCGGCGATCGGCTGCTCTACGCCGGTCTCGACAACCCGACCATCGCCGTCCGCGTTGTCGCCAGCCCGGGCAAGGGGTGGACCGCACAGCCGCAATGGCGCAACGAACAGGTGTCGATGTACATGAGCTCTCCCGCAATCAGCGGCACCACGCTGTTCGGCCTGTCGACGAAGAACCGCGGACAGTTCTTTGCGATCGACGCAGCCACCGGGAACACGCTCTGGTTGTCGAAGGGCCGCGAAGCCGAGAACGCGTCAATCGTGCGCGCCGGCGACTACCTGCTGCTATCGACGACGAACAGCGAGCTGATCGTGGCGCGGGCCAATCCGGTGGCGTATCAAGAAGTGAAGCGTTACGTGGTGGCGGCTTCAGCGATGTGGGCGCACCCGGCGTTCACCGGGCGCACCATCATCGTCAAGGATGTCGACACGCTGACGGCCTGGACGTTCTAGTTCCTAGTCCCTCTACCTCTTCCTCCGATCACCAATCGCCCAGAGGTACGACGAGGTCCGCATGAACAGCTGGCCCTCGGAGATCGCCACCGTGCTGAGGCAATATGGCGCGCAGTCGTTGAGCAGCCGGTTCGAGGCAATGATCTCGAACTTCGGCCCGGCTCGATAGACCGTGGTCAGTCCCTCTTCCTCGGTCGTCACGTAGATCTTGCCGTCCGCCAGAATCGGCGACGCGCTGTAGGTGCCGGATGGCAGCCGCACCGGGCCGTACACCGGCTCACCCGTCTTCACATCGAGCGCGTAGGCAATGCCGTTGTCGCGCACGACGTAGAGCAGCTTGCCGTCGCTCACCGGCGTCGGCACGTCTGGCCCCTGCGCAAACTGCCAGGC
>VFZG01000117.1 GCA_016871275.1 Acidimicrobiia bacterium
GCCGGCCAACACGCGTGTCGAGGTGGACGGCGTGAACGTCCAGTCCTGCGCGTAGATCCCCGGGATGAGCACGACGTTCGAGACGTACGCCATGTCCACGATCAGGTCCGAGTGGACGCGGCGCACGTCAATGTCTTCGGCGGCCAGCGGGATCTCGTAGTCACTCGCCAGCTTCATCACCATCTCGACGATCGCTTCGTCCGAGGCGCGCGAGTCGAACAACAACCCTGCATGGACCGCGTCCTGGAACTGGAAATCGTTGGACGCCGCCCGGGCGGCGTTGAAGCACGCCACCACCACCGCGAGAGACAGGACGATCTTGACGATGGCCTTCATCGGTCTCCAGGTCCCCGGGTCAGTGAATCTGGTGGAGCAGTCTCCCCCACCGCGGCGCGAAGCCGGCGCTCGAGCCGTCATCCGGCACGTCGAACGACCAGTAGATGAACAGCGCCCGCCCTTTGACGTAGCGTTCCGGCAGGAAGCCCCAGAAGCGGCTGTCCTGGGAATCGTCGCGGTTGTCGCCCATCATGAAGTAATGGCCCTCGGGCACCGTCACGGGGCCGTACTTGCGCCTGATATCGAAGCCGTCGGCCTGGGTCTCATCAGCCGGCGGAAACAGGTAGGCCGCATAGGGCTCCGTCACCGGCTGGCCGTTGATGAACACCGTCTGGTTCCTGAGCTCGACGGTCTCGCCCGGCAGGCCGATGGTGCGCTTGATGAAGTCGCGCTCCGGTTCCTCCGGGAACTTGAAGACCAGGATGTCGCCGCGCCGCACCGCGCGCATCGGCAGCACCGCCTTCTCGATCGACGAAGCAGCCGGCGCGAAGATGAACTTGTTGACCAGCAGGTGATCGCCGACCAGCAGGTTCGGCTTCATCGATCCGGTGGGGATCTTGAAGGCCTGGAACACGAACGTCCGGACGAACAGCGCCAGGATGACGGCGACGACGATCGATTCGAAGTACTCGCGGAGCGTGGACTTCCGGAACGTGGCCTCGGCCATCGTCATTCGTCTCCGATCTTGAGCACCGCCAGGAACGCTTCCTGGGGAATCTCGACGGTGCCGACGCGCTTCATGCGCTTCTTGCCTTCCTTCTGTTTCTCGAGCAGCTTGCGCTTGCGCGAAATGTCGCCGCCGTAGCACTTGGCGAGCACGTTCTTGCGCAGCGCCTTGACCGACTCACGCGCAATGATCCGCGCGCCAATGGCCGCCTGGATCGCCACCTCGAACATCTGCCGCGGAATCAGCTCGCGCATTTTCGAGGCCAGCTGCCGGCCGCGATCGTAGGCGCGATCGCGGTGCACGATGATCGACAGCGCGTCGACCGGCTCGGCGTTGACCAGGATGTCGAGCTTGACCAGCGGCGAATCCCAATAGCCGGTGACGTGGTAGTCGAGCGAGGCGTAGCCGCGCGACAAGGTCTTCAGCTTGTCGTAGAAGTCGAGCACCACCTCGTTGAACGGCAGCTCGTACGAAATCAGCACGCGATCGGCGGCCTTGAACTCCAGCGCCTTCTGCACGCCGCGCTTGTCCTGGCACAACTGCAGGATCGCGCCGACGAACTCGGCCGGGGTGAGGATGGTGGCGGTGATCACGGGCTCTTCAATCTTGTCGATGTGGCCGGTCTCGGGCAGCTTGGCCGGGCTGTCGATCTCGATGACTTCGCCGTCGGTCCTGGTGACGCGATACAGCACGCCCGGCGCCGTGGTCACCAGGTCCATGTTGAACTCGCGCTCGAGGCGTTCCTGCACGATCTCCATGTGCAGCAGGCCGAGGAAGCCGCACCGAAAGCCGAACCCGAGCGCGACCGACGTTTCCGGCTCGAAGAAGAACGACGCGTCGTTGAGGCGCAGCTTTTCGAGCGACTCGCGAAGCTCGGCGTACTGGTGGCTCTCGACGGGATAGAGGCCCGCAAACACCATCGGCTTCAACGCCTTGAAGCCCGGGAACGGCTCCAGCGTCGGACGGCGGGTTTCCGTGACCGTGTCGCCGATCTGCGCGTCGGCAACGTTCTTGATGCCGCACGCGATGAAGCCGACTTCTCCTGGCCCCAGCTGGTCGACCGGCACCGCCTTGGGTGAGAACACCCCCAGCGACTCGATCTCGTGGTCCTGCCGGGTGTTCATCAGCGTGACCTTCATGCCTTGCCGGATGGTGCCCTCGAGCAC
>VFZG01000118.1 GCA_016871275.1 Acidimicrobiia bacterium
GCGTTCCTGTCGCTGCACCTCAAGGGCGACACCGACCAGCAGTCATACCTCGACGTCGTCCCGAACGGAAAGGACGCGATCTACAACGTCGATCGCACGGGCAAGCCCGAGCCGACGCACACCTACTGGAAAGGCTTCAAGCGCGGGACGGCAGTCGGATTGATCCTCGAGCACGCCGCGGCCGCTCGCTAGTCATCCCCGGTTGACGGGTACAGCCTGGCGCATGGACGTGGCTTGCTCAGGCCAGTGACGCTTCGTACTCCTCGTAGGCACCCTTGAAGTCGTCGATCCGACCGTGATCGAAGTGCCACACGCGCGTGCCGACTTCCTCCATCAGGTCCTGGTCGTGCGTCACCAGCAGCACGGTGCCGTCGAACTTCTGCAACGCGATGTTCAGCGCGTTGATCGCCTCGAGGTCGAGGTGGTTGGTGGGCTCGTCGAGAATCAGCACGTTCGGCTTCAGCAGCATGATGCGGCAGAACAGCAGCCGCGCGGTCTCGCCGCCAGACAGCGCGTCGGTCGGCTTCATGCCTTCTTCGCCGCTGAACAGCATTTGGCCCAGCAGGCCGTGGATGTCCTGGCGCGATGCGTCGGGATCGAACTGGTGCAGCCACTCCACGGCGGTCATGCCCTTCTGAATCAGGCCGTTGTGGTCCTGCGGGAAGTAGCCGATCGCCACCTCGTGCCCCCAGCGCAGCGAGCCGGTATCGAGGGCCGCCGGCGACGCGCCGAAGCCCGGCGCATCCGACAGCAGCGCCTTGAGCATGGTGGTCTTGCCGGCGCCGTTACGGCCGACCAGCACAATCTTCTCGCCGCGGCTGATCACGCCGGTGAACTTCGAAAAGATCTGCTGGTCGCCGAACGCCTTCGACAGCTGCTTGTACTCGAGCGCGGTGCGGCCCGACGGCCGGTTCATTGCGAACTTGATGTAGGGGCGCTGAATGTTCGAGCGGGCCAGTTCGGTGGTCTGCAGGCGCTCGACCTCCTTGCGGCGTGACTGCACCTGGCTCGATCGCGTGCCGGCCGAGAAGCGGGCAATGAAATCGTTGAGCTGCGCAATCTTCTTGTCGCGCTGCTCGTTGTCGGCTTCGGCGCGGGCGCGGATCTGCGTCTTCGCCAGCACCATGTCGTCGTAGCCGCCGGTGTAGGTGATGATCGTCTGGTAGTCGATGTCGGCAATGTGCGTGCACACCGAGTTGAGGAAGTGCCGGTCGTGCGAGATCACCACCAGCGTGCCCTCGTAGCGCAGCAGGAAATCGCGCAGCCAGTGAATCGAGTCCAGGTCGAGGTGGTTGGTCGGTTCGTCGAGCAGCAGCGCCTCGGGATTGCCGAACAGCGCCTGCGCCAGCAGCACGCGGACCTTCTGGCCGCCCTGCAGCTCGCCCATCGCGCGCTGGTGCAGCTCGTCGGGAATGTCGAGGCCCTGCAGCAGGATGGCCGCGTGGCTTTCCGCCTCGTAGCCGTCTTCCTCGCCGACCACCCCTTCGAGCTCGCCGAGCCGCATGCCGTCGGCGTCGGTCATCTCGGCCTTCGCATAATACAGGTCGCGCTCTTCGAGCGCGCTCCACAGGCGCGCGTTGCCCATGACCACCGTGTCGATGACGCGGAACTTGTCGAACGCGAACTGGTCCTGGCGCAGCACGCCGAGCTTCTTCGGACGCACCACATTGCCCTTCTGCGGCTGCGTCTCGCCGGTCAGCAGCTTCATGAAGGTGGACTTGCCGGCGCCGTTCGGGCCGGTCAGGCCGTAGCGGCGGCCCATTGAAAAGGTCGCGGTCACTTCGTCGAACAGGACCTTCGAGCCGAAGCGCATGGAGACGTTATCGACGCTAATCACAACCATTCATGATAACAGGCCATCGGGCCAGCGGGCTGGTGGCGATGGGCAGTTGGAGGTGCCGGGGCGCGCGATGGCGGCGGCATCGCCGAACTGTGCCCTGATCTCGATGCGGGATCGGACTTCGTCGGGCAGGCTGCGCAAGTCGGCGATCGCGAAGGTTCGGTGCTCGCCGGTGATCCACGGGCCGACTGCGCTACGTGGGTCGTAGCGATCGATCTCCACCATTCGCACCGACGCGCGCGGATTGCCGAGCACGGCAAGGTGGAGCCAG
>VFZG01000119.1 GCA_016871275.1 Acidimicrobiia bacterium
GCGAGAATGGCCAAATCGTGCGGTGCAACGCAGCCTGGGGCGGATAGATTTTCCTATCCGTCACGATCGAGCGGCTGCGCGGCGCGCTCGGCCTGCCGGACAGCGCCACGCCGCACGCGCTGCGTCATTCCTTCGCCACGCACCTGCTGGCGCGCGGCGGCGACCTGCGCGCGATCCAGGAACTGCTCGGCCACGCCTCGCAGTCAACCACGCAGATCTACACCGCCGTCGACACCGAGCGCCTGCTCGACGTCTACAATAGCGCGCATCCCCGCGCGTAATCGAAAATTTATGTGACGGACATTCGCGCCCGCCGCGATTGTCATGCCTGCGTGCTAAATTACCCCACCGGACGAATTGTCCGCAAAGAGACTGATGGGGATCAACAATGAGTCACGCCGTTCACGCGGTTCAGCACGAAGCCGAACACCAGATCAAGCACGATAGAGAGCACGGCGGCCATGGCGGCGGTCCCAAGGACCTGCTCGACGCCCGCAACAAGAAGGTCGCGCTGCTGATCGCGGTGCTGGCGCTTTTCCTCGCGTTCTCGGAGACGCTGGGCAAGAGCGCGCAGACCAACGCGATCAGCTTCAACGTCGAGGCGTCGAACCTGTGGGCGTTCTTCCAGGCCAAGACCATCCGGCAGACCATGGTTCAGACCGGGACCGAAATCCTGAAGCTCGACCTGGTCAGGGAGAGCGGCGACGCCGCTGCGACCAAGGATGCGCTGACCAAGCGCATCCATAGCTGGGAGCAGATCGCCGCGCGCTACAACACCGAGCCGATGGACCGCCCGGTCCGCGAGGAGGTCAATATCAATCCGCCCTACGGCGAGGGCCGGCGCGAGTTGATGGCATTGGCGATGGCGGCGGAAAAGAAGCGTGACACGTCGCTGGAGCGCTACCATCACTATGAGGTGGCGTCGGCGGCGTTCCAGATCGGCATTGTGCTCGCGTCGGCGACGGTCATCACCGGGATGGTGCTGCTGAGCTTGCTCGCTGCGGGCCTCGGCGCGGTCGGCCTTGGCTTCATGGCGATCGGGCTGTTCGCGCCGCACGCCGTGCATTTGTTCTGACTCGGGCGGCGCCACGCACTCGGATACCCTCTCCCCTTGCGGGAGAGGGTGGCGAGCAGCGAAGCTGCGAGCCGGGTGAGGGGTGATGGACACTCGTGAGGCTATGCCCCCCTCACCCGTCCTCGCTTCGCTCGGGCACCCTCTCTTTACCAATAGCGGCTCGTGGGGCAACATAAACTGCATTGTGCGCCGTCAAACCGGGACCGGGGAGCGGGAGAATGGCCAAATCGTGCGGTGCAACGCAGCTTGGGGCGGATAGATTTTCTTATCCGTCGATGAGCAGGTTTATGGCGATCCTGGCTGCGGGTGCGATAGCCGTCGGCGCGGGGCTGGCGTTCGCGCAAGCCCCGATGCAGAACAGGCCGGGCCACGCGATGCCGGGTCACTCCGGGCAGGGCCATTCCGGGCAGGGCCACGCCAATCCGCCGGCTTCGGACAACCCGTCAACGCGGGCCTATGCGGAGGCGAATGCGCGCATGCACAAGGATATGGCGATCGCCTACACCGGCGACGCCGATGTCGATTTCATGCGCGGGATGATCCCGCATCACCAGGGCGCCATCGACATGGCGCGCGTGGTCCTGAAACACGGCAAGGACGCGAAGGTGCGTGCGCTGGCCGAAGAAGTGATCAAGGCCCAGGAGGGCGAGATCGCCATGATGAGGCAGTGGCTCGCGGAGCGCGGCAGGTAGCGCACACTGCGTCGGCCCGCGCTACACTTCATGCCGGAGGTACGCATGGCGCGAGTCGGCATGAAGGCATTCGAGAAGGAGCGCGACGGCGTAGCCCCATCGGTCGTGACAAAGGGCCAGTGCCTGTGCGGCGCCGTGCAGGTCGAGATCGGCCTGCCGGCCTTCTGGGCCTGGCATGACCACTCGCGCTCTTTACCAATAGCGGCTCGTGGGGCGACATAAGCCTCATTGTGCGCCGTCAAACCGGGACCAGGGAGCGGGAGAATGACCAAATCGTGCGGAGCAACGCAGCCTGGGGCGGATAGATTTTCCTATCCG
>VFZG01000120.1 GCA_016871275.1 Acidimicrobiia bacterium
AAAGTCCGGACCCCTCTTCTGACCTACGCGAAGGCCTTGCGCAGGAGCTCCAGGCTCTTCGGCACCGCGGTGTCGGCCGGCTCCTTGCCCTCCATCTCGAGCGACACCCAGCCCTTGAAGCCCGCCTTCTTCAGGATCGTCGCGATACGCGGGTAGTCGAGGTCGAGCGTGTACCAAACGCCGCCGCCGTAGTACGTCTTCGCCTGCACGATGGTCGCGTACGACGCGAGCGCCTCGATGCCCTCGTAGGGATCGCCCGGCCAGTTGCCGGTGTCGAGGTTGATGCCGAGCCAGGGCGACTTGACGTCCTGGTAGATCTTGAGCAGGTTCTCGACCTTCGTGCTCAGGCCCCAGTGGTTCTCGAGCGCGAGCACCACGCCGGCCGCTTCGGCGTCGGGCAGGCACTGCTTGATGCAGTCGACGCACCACGTGAACGCGTCGGCGTCGGTGTAGCCCTGGATGGGCGGCTCGATGCCCTTCGCCTTCATCAGGTCGTCGAACGCCTTGATCGTGTTCCAGCGGCCAGAGTTCAGGCGCACCGCCGGGATGCCCAGCCGCGCCGCGAGCCCGATGCACTTCTTCGTGTGGTCCACCGCCTCCTGGCGCTCCTTCGGGTCGGGCGTGACGAAGTCCTGGTGGATCGAGAGCATGGGCATCGCGAGCCCGTTGCTGAACGCGAGCTGCTTGAGGCTGTTCAGGTACGCCGGGGTCTCGCTGTCCATCTGGACGTGGAGCAGCTCGACGCCCTCGAAGCCGAGGCCGGCGGCCTGCTCGATGACCTTCTGGACGGGGTACTTCTGGTCCTCGAAATGCCAGTACGAGTAGGTGGAGACCGCAAACCGGATGGGTCCGGGAGCGGAGGCTGGCGCCGCCGACAGGCGGTCGGACGACGCGGCGAGGGCCATCGGGGCGAGCGCGGCCAGCTTCAGAGCATCACGGCGGGTGGTCATGCACGAAGCATAGCGCAGAGGAGGACTGGAAGCGGTCCGGCCTTCTCAGAGCCCCGTCACGCGCAGCCGGCGCCGCACGCGCACGTGCCACATCCACATCACCGCGGCCGTGGCCCACCACGCGAGCGCGATGACGGGCGCGTCGCGCAGGAGGACGAACGTCACACGGCTCCCGCCGAACGCGAACGACAGCGGCAGCAAGGTGAAGACCACTGCCACTCGACCTCCCGCGCGAGCGCCGGATCGCCAGCCGCGAACGACTCCACCAGCGCGTTGGTGTCGGCCGACGCTTCCCCCGACAGGTAGGCCGGCAGCAGGTCTCTCACGACGTCCCTGGTCACATGCATCGCTCAGCTCCTTGACTGTGGGGGCATGGGTGCGCCGCGCGACGCCGCCGGATGAAGCCGCAGCTGGAGCGCATCGAAGTTCAGGCACCCGTCCTGCGCGATGACGATCTCGCCGTCGATCACGCAGCCAGGCGGCAGCCGTTCGATCAGCGCGTGGTGCAGTTCAGGGAAGTAGCGACCGAGCGGCTTCAGGTCGCGGCTCTGGATGTACACGTCATCGGCCGCTTGCGCTGAGGGTTGAAGAGAGCGAAACACGATCGATCGAAATCCGTCCCACTTCGGTTCGAAGAGCAGCCCGTCGGTGTCAGGAATCGCACCGGTCAGTTTAGCCAGCATCGGCGCGATGGGCGGTTGGAGCACAGGCGAGCAGGCGAGCAGGCGGTCGGGCAATCGGGTAATCGGGCAGTCGGGCTGACGGGCCAGCCAAAAAAAAGAGCCGGCCCCCGAAGGAGCCGGCCCTTTCTGATTGCCGGTAGACCTGTCGGCCCGACAGCCCGCAGGGAGGCCTAGAACGACATCTGCATGCCGAAGCGGACGTAGCGGCCGTCCATGATCCGCAGCGGTGTCAGCCACGCGTTGGTCGCGGGGATGGCGCCGTAGGTCTCGT
>VFZG01000121.1 GCA_016871275.1 Acidimicrobiia bacterium
CCATGCTGGTGTCGGTCGTGATTCCGTGCCGCAACGAGGCCGCACATCTCGGTGCATTGTTCCACGCGCTGCGCTCGCAGACCGCGCCGCTCCACGAGGTGATCGTCGTCGATAACGGATCGACCGATGCCAGTCGTGACGTCGTGGAGCGCTTGCAACGCGAATCGCTGCCGTGGCCCGTGCGCCTGATCCATTGCCCAAGGCCTGGCGCCCCTGCCGCGATGAACGACGGCATTGCGGCGGCGACGGGTGACATGATTGTACGGTTGGATGGTCATTCCCGGCCGAACGCCGATTACGTGCGCCTCTCGCTGGCACACTTCTCAGCGCCTGACATCGGAGTGGTGGGCGGCGTGTGGCACGTCACCGCCGGTAGCCCCAGCGCGACGGCCCGCTCGATTGCGGCGGCCCTCACCAGCCGGCTCGCCACCGGCGGTGCGGCCTACCGCCACCCTGAAGCGCAGCGCCAGCCCCAGCAGGTTGATACCGTCCCGTTTGGCTGCTTTCGCAAGACGTTGTGGTCGGACATCGGTGGCTACGACGAATCGCAGACCATCAACGAAGACTACGTCTTCAACCTGATGGCCCGTCAATCGGGGTTGAAGGTGATTCTGGATCCTGGGATCCAGTCCACGTATGTAGCGCGCGACACCATTGGCCGTCTGGCGCGGCAGTACTTCAGCTATGGGTGGTTCAAGGCCGCCATGTTAACGCGGTTCCCAGGCTCACTGCGGTTTCGGCAAGTGCTGCCGGTGCTGTGGTGTGCGTGGCTGGTGGGGGCCGGCGTTCTGAGCGTGTGGGCCGAAGGACTGCGGGTTCCCTATCTGATCGCCGGTTCAGCCTACCTGGCGGTCCTGCTGGCAGCGTCGGCCGAGGTTGCCGCTCGAACGTGCACCTGGTCGTTGCTGCCGCGACACGTTCTGGCGCTCGCCGTCATTCAGCTCGCCTGGGGGACGGGCGCGCTGCTGCACTGGGCAACGTGGCTCGCGCGCCGCTCGGCTGCCGGTGTGGATGACGCCGGCGCGGCGCCTCGGCTGCCGCGGGTACTGTGTGTGACCGGCGCCTACGCTCCTGAGTTCAGCAGTGGCGGCCTTCAGGTGCGCGCCGTGGCCGCCGAACTCCGTGGCCGCGCCGATCTTCGCGTGCTCACCACCGCCGTCGATCCTCGGTTGCCTCGCGAAGAACGCGTCGACGGGGTTCGGGTGTCGCGCGTGCCAATTGCCATCGCATCGCCCGTCTCGCGCCTTGTGGCCGGCGTACGGCTCGCCCGCGCGCTGTTCCGGATCATCCCCGGAGTGGATGTGGTCCACGTTCAGGGGTATTCGTCAAAGAACATTCCGGTTCGACTGATGTCGAGGCTATGGCGGCGCCCGGTCGTCATGCATCTGCAGACCGCACGGCACGACGAACCCGAGGCCATCCGCGCCCACGGCGCGCTGGCCTGGTGGGCGTTCCGGTCGGCCGACCACGTCGTCAGCGTCAGCCCAGGCCTGACCCGCAGCTACCTCGATGCGGGCCTGCCGGCCGACCGCATTCGTGAGATTCCCAACGGCGTGGACCCGCGCCGGTTTGCGCCCGCCACGCCTGACGAGCGCCGGAATCTCCGCACCCGCTTGAACCTGCCGGCGGAGGGCGCGCTGATCCTGTTCGTCGGCGTGATCTCACCAGACAAGCGCCCCGATCTCCT
>VFZG01000122.1 GCA_016871275.1 Acidimicrobiia bacterium
TCCTTCTGCAGTCCCATCGATTCCGCCGCCAGTGACGTCAGGCCGACAATCGCGTCGCCGGGCCGCTGCCCCGACTTCACTCTCTCCACTACTTCGCGCGCGTTCTGGCCGTGCGCGCCGGCCACCGCGTCGGTGCCCATGACCATCTTGAGGTTGGGTGTGTCGAGCGCGGCTGAGAACATCGCGTCCTTCAGGGCCAGGGCCTTGGCCATGGCGGCAAAGCCCTCCTCGGTGTAATTGCCGATGCCGAGAAACCGCTCCTTGTTCTCGAGATAGTTCTGCGTCACCAGCCCGATGTTGGGATCGAAATAGACGCCGGCGCCGGCGAGCGCCTTGAGCGCTTCCGCATTGGCCAGGCCGCCATGCTCGACCACCGTGCACTGCGCGCGCGCGGCCCGCATCATGGACTCAGGGCTGTGCGCGTGCACCATGCTGCGCAATCCCTGCGCCCGCGCTTCGCCGCAGGCCGCGTCGACCTGCTCCTGAGACAGCGTTGGCACACCGCCGTCGCGAATGCTCGCCGACGCGAAGATCTTGATCAGATCCGCGCCCTCTTTCCTGAACTCGCGAACCCGCTCGCGGATCTGATCGGTCGTCCACTTGGCGTTGCCGATCGATCCCATGGACGTCAGGATGCGCGGCCCCGGCAGCACGCCGCGGTTGATGGCGTCGCGCAGCGGCTTGTCCGACGCGGCGCCCACGCTTTGCACGGTCGTGAAGCCGGCCATCAGCGTGGTGTAGGCATTCTCCGCGCCGTAGAGCGCGGCCTGCTCGGGCGCCTCCGGGCCCGAGTGGTAGCGGCCTTGGTCGTCGAAGTGCCAGCCGATGTGGACGTGCGTATCGATGAACCCAGGCATCAACGTGAGGTCGCCGAGATCGATCGTGACGCGGTCGCTGGTGTTGCCGACGCTGGCAATCTTGCCGGCCCGAATGACGACCACGTTCGCGTTGAGCACGCGGCCGGTGCCATCGATGATCCGGCGGGCCCCGACCACGAGGTTTGGCTCGACCGGTTGGGCACTGACTACCGCCAGCGCTCCGATCAAGAGAGCGACCGTCTTCACTTCTTCACCACCTCGGATGCGCGATACAACTCGTCGGCCGACTGCAGCGTGATGTTCTTGAGCCGCTCCGGATAATCCGCCGGCAGCGACTGCAAGAAGGCGCGCACCGTGTCGGCGACGTCTTTCGTCTGATGCCCGCCGAGCGTCGCATCCAGCCAGCGCTTGGGGAAAAAGATGTCGCCGGTCCGCTGGATCTCCCACAGCAGGTCGAGGCTCGGCTTCACGTATTTCTTCGACGCCTCCGCGCGCAGCGGGTGATGCAGGTAGCCCAGGCCCTCGAGCACCCACGGCTCGCGGCGGCGGTTGGCGACGTCCTTCAGCGCCTGGAACCACTTGTCACGTTCGGTGGGGTCGGCCGACAAGGCCGGCATCACGAACTGAAACCGGCCCTTGCGATCCGGGTTCTCGATGCGCGACAACTGAGTTGTGAGGATGTCGCTCCAGCCGTCCACCTGCCGCACGGCGAGCTCGAGTGCGAGCGACGTGTAGTCGGCCTCCGCGAGCGGCAAGCCGGCGACGTGCTCCGTCTTCTCCCACACCTGCCGCAGCCAGTGCACCGTGCCTGGCGTGATCGACACGTTGCGCAGCGCGCTGAACCACGACGC
>VFZG01000123.1 GCA_016871275.1 Acidimicrobiia bacterium
CGAACGTCTGTCGATCGACGACCCGCAGCGTGCGCCGCTCGAGATCGGTGCGGCCGTCGAACGGATCGAGGTACTCGTCCGTCAACGGATCCCAACCGATCGCATTGATGGTGAAATCGCGACGTCGCGCGGCCTCCTCGAACGACATCGACGGATCGCCGGCCACCGTGAAGCCCTTGTGGCCGCGCCCGGTCTTCGACTCTCGCCGCGGCAGCGCCACGTCGGCGTCGCCGAACTTGTAAACCGGGAACGCCTGCCCGACCGGCTCGACGCGACCGAGTGATTGCAGTAGTGCCAGCAGCGCCTGCGCCGGAATCCCGAACACTTCCATGTCGAGATCCTTCGACGGACGGCCCAGCAGGCGATCGCGAACGAATCCGCCGACGCACAGTGCACGGCCGCCGGCGGTGCGCACCGCCCCGGCGATGTCGCGTGCCTGGTGTTCGAGACTCACATGAACAGCATATGATGGGCCGCAGAATTCATGCCCGCAGAAGGCACAGAAAGCGCAGATAGTGGATAACGCCATTCGCCTCCTGAAAGATCTGATCGCCGTCGACTCGGTGAACCCGTCGTTGGTGGCGGGCGCAGCAGGTGAAGCGGCGGTGGCGCGCACGATCACGGAGGCCATGCGCGGCCTGGGTCTGAAGGTCGAGGTCCAGGAGGTTGCGCCCGGCAGACCCAACGTCGTCGGCACGCTCGACGGCCGAACGCCTGGCCGATCGCTGATGTTGTGCGGGCACATTGACACCGTCGGCGTGGCGGGCATGAAGGCGCCATTCAATCCCGTTGAAAAAGACGGCCGCATCCACGGCCGCGGCTCCCAGGACATGAAGAGTGGCGTGGCGGCGATGATCGATGCCGCCCGCGTGATTGCGGAATCGGGCGGCCTGGCGGCCGGTCAGTTGCTGATTGCGTGCGTGGTCGACGAGGAACACGCCAGTATTGGCGCGGATGCGCTGGTGACCCGATGGCGGGCCGACGGCGCGGTCGTGACCGAGCCCACCGATCTCCAGATTGCCATCGCGCACAAGGGCTTCGAGTGGGTGGAGATCGAGACCGAAGGGCGCGCCGCGCACGGCAGCCGTCCTCGGGAGGGGCGCGACGCGATTCGGCTGATGGGACGGGTTCTGCACGGCCTCGACCTGCTCGATCGCGATCTGCAGTCGCGTCCGCCGCACACGTTGCTCGGCACGGCATCACTGCACGCGTCGCTGATCGAAGGTGGCCGCGAATTGAGCAGCTACCCGGATCGCTGCCATCTGCAGATGGAGCGGCGCACGATTCCAGGCGAGGCGCCCGGCGCGGCGGCGAGGGAAGTCGAAGGCCTGCTGACGAAACTGCGCGCTGACGACGCCGACTTCAAGGCCGCGAGCAACAGCATGTTCGCGAGGTCGCCGTACGAGATCGCGGCGGACCACGCGCTGCCAGTGGCCGCGATGCGCGCGCTTGGCACCGTGGCGCCGGGGCATCCTGGCACCCTGGCGCCGAGTGGGATGTCGTTCTGGACCGACGCCGCGATTCTGGGCGACGCCGGCATCCCGTCGATCCTCTTCGGACCGGCGGGGGCAGGCCTTCACAGTGTGGAGGAGTGGGTCGACGCCCGCTCCGTCGTGCAGT
>VFZG01000124.1 GCA_016871275.1 Acidimicrobiia bacterium
GCGCCGGCTCCTCGACGAAGCCGGCCCGGCCGCGATTACGAACCTGCTACGGGATCTTGGCAACGGCGTCGATTTTGAAAGCGCCTTCCTGCATCGAATGCAGCGATCGTTTGCAGACTTCGCCGGCTCACTTGATCAGTAACCCGTAGCCCGTAGCCCGCAGCCCGAAAGTGGTCGGGGCGACTGGATTCGAACCAGCGACATTCCGCTCCCAAAGCGGACGCTCTACCAGGCTGAGCCACGCCCCGACTCACCCATTCTACCCCTTACTGGAGACGGGTGAATGGTCCGGCCTCCATCAGCAACGTCGTATTGGGATCCAGGCTCACCGATGCCGGCGGCGCGTCCATCGGGAAGGTGCCTACGGCCTGGCGATCGGTCAGCTCGATCGTCTCCACCTTCGGCACGTCGCCATCTCTCGCGACCATGCCGACGCCGACGTTGAGCCGGAATGGCGCCGAGGCGTGTGACTGCGTGACCGTGATCTCCACCACGCGCCGGGCGGCGTCGTAATGCCACGTGCCTTCGATCTTCGGCACGCCGGGGCGATGCAGCCACTGGTTGAAGAACCAGTCGAGCGGCTTGCCAGACACCTGTTCGAAGATGGCGCGGAGCTCGTCGGTCGACGCCGAAGCGTTGCGATGGCGCCGGTAGTACTCACGAATGGCGGTCCAGAACTGTTCGGTGCCGACCTCTTCGCGCAGCATGTGCAGTACCCAGCCCCCCTTCTCGTAGACCAGCCGGTTGAGCACGCGGCGCATATCCGACAGATTGCGGTGGATGACGGGTGTGTCCGGGAGTTGCTGCTCGAGCTTCAGCACTGAACTGCGCGACTGCTTCAGGCGGGCCACGAACGCATCGCGGCCGGCATCGTGCTCGGTGAACAGGTGCGTGAAATAGGTGGCGAATCCCTCGCTCAGCCACACATCGTCCCAGTCGCGCTCCGTGACCGAGTTGCCCCACCACTGGTGCGCGATCTCGTGCACCACCGGACCGTTGCCGGCGGTGACGCCCTTCTCGCCGTAGAAGATCGCGCTGGCGTGCTCGGTACCGCCGTTCAGGCCCGCCGCTTCGACGTTCGCCAGCTTCTCGTACGAGTAGGGACCGATGCGGGAGACGAAGAAGTCCATGGCCCGCCGCGACAGGTCCTCGAACAGGCGAATGCCCGGCTCACGATCCTGAGGGAACACCCAGGTCTGCAGCTGCACACCGTTGGTCATGCCGCCCGAGTGAAACGAGAACCGCGCCACGCCAATGGCGTAGAGCCACGAGGAAATCGGCACCGACTGTTTCCAGTGCGTGCGCCGCTCGTTGTTCGGCAGATCGAGCTCCTCGATCAGCAGGCCGTTGGCGACCGCCTGGTAGTGATTCGGCGCCGTGATGATGAACTCACCGGTGGCCTTGTCCGACGGGTGATCGAGCATGGGCAGCCATTGACGCGCGTTGTCCGGCCAGTTCTCGCTGAAGAACGTGCGCTCGCGATGAATGTTCTCGCCAATGCGCAGCCCTCCGCCCGGGATGCCGCGATAGCGCACGGTGAAGGTCAGCTCGTGCCCCGCCCGCGACTGCGGCGGCAGCACCAGGCGCAGCCG